>JAWXCB010000015.1:0-18021 GCA_034440455.1 Chitinophagales bacterium | reverse complement strand
TTTAATTGATTATCCTGAAATGAAAACTTCACTGTCTCAGCGTCAATCCATCCTAAGCCGGATGCCGCGCCTTCTTCAGATTTTTTCGTAAGCAATTGCATCCCAAGACAAATGCCCAATACTAAAGTTTTTTGTTTCAGCACCTTATTGTTGAGCACTTCAATAAGACCACTTTCTCTCAAATGTTTCATGCCGTTATCAAAAGCTCCGACTCCGGGCAAAATCAACTTGTCTGCTTTATTGATAACTTCCGGTTTTCCACTCATCTGCACATCCGTGACGCCTATTCTTTTGTACATATTGAGAATAGAACCGACATTCCCCATTCCATAGTCAATGATAACTATGCTGTTCACCTGTTTCTGATTTTTTTTGCCGGAACGCCTGCCCATACTTCATTCGCGGGCACATCGGTATTAACCACTGCGCCAGCTCCGATGATTGTTCCTTTGCCAATTCGCACTCCTGGCAACAAAATAACGCCTATGCCAATATCTGCGCCATCCCCAATGACCACTTCCTGAAATTCAAGCGGAGAGAATAGAACAGGTGTTTCCAAACTTTCAGGTTTATGTTGCGAAGTGAGAATGCTCACTTTTGGTCCGATGCCAACAGATTTTCCAATTCGGATTCCACCCGCGCTGTGAAAAAAACATTGCTGCCCAATCCAGGTATTTTCACCGATGAACATGCTGCTTTTGTAGTAGCCTTTCAAAATGGTTTGATGCCCAACATAGACATTATTTTCTATCTCAATGGTTTCGGGATGAAAAACAAGCACTCCATTTTCAAAAATCACGTTTGAACCAAGCAGTTTAAAATCTTTAAAAGAGAAGATGCCTGTGCCGTGCGATTGATTCTGCTTGATAGTATTCTCCATTCGGGTTAAGCGTTCGTTTTCATCCATTCTGATGTTCTCAAAATTCCCTCTTCTAAATCCACCTTTGCCTTAAAACCGAGCACCTTGAATGTTTTTTCTACAGACGGAATACGCAAAGCGATGTCAGCGGAAAGAGGCGGGTCAAAAACAATTTTCGATTTTGAATTTAACACTCTGCAAACAGCTTGCGCCAAACCAAGAATGGTGATGACTGCGCGGGCATTGCCGATATTGAAACTCTCCCCAATGGCTTTTTTGTCTTCAATACAGCTTATGAGGCAATCCACAAAATCATCTACGAAACACCATGCGCGAATCTGGTTGCCATCGCCATCTATGCGAATGTCTTCATTCTTTAGCGCGCGCTTAATAAATATTTGAATTGCGCCTTCACCGGTTTGTCCCGGACCATAAACATTAAACGGGCGAATGGTAACCACCGGAAGTTTATATTGTCTGTAATAGGCATGCGCAAGATGTTCGCCTGCAAGCTTGCTCACAGCATAAGTCCACCGCGCTTCGCCTGCCGATCCGGCAACAGTTGAATCAGTTTCTGAAGAGCGAAACGCCATTGAGCCGAAAACTTCCGAAGTGGAGAAGTCAACGAAGCGTTCCTGAATACCATTGATTTTAGCAGCCTCCAGCGCGTTGGATGTTCCAATCATGTTTACGCGCATCGTTCGCACCGGGTCTTTAATCACTGTGTCAATTCCCGCGATGCCGGCTGCATGAACTACAATGTCAGCGCCCTTCATGGATGCAGTGAGCAAATCAAAATCAAGTACATCTCCCTTCACGATTTTGATATTCGGATGCTGGGCAAGCCCGCTCTGTGTAAGCGTGTCGCGGTGAAAGTTGTCGTAAACAACGATTTTGTTTTTTTCGACATAATGCTTAATCAGAGTATTCGCAATAAAGCCTGCGCCACCTGTGATAAAAATTGATTTGTTTTCCAGCATTTCGTTATTCTAGTTCGTTTAAAACAGTACAGATATAGTCAACCTGCTCTTCTTTCAGTTTGTCATACAAAGGTAGGGCAAGACCTTGTTTCCAAGCCAACAGTGCATTGGAAAAATTTTTCGCGCAATCTAAATTGTATTTTTTAGAATAATAAATCTGCGCGGGCATGCACTGCGCGCCATAATTTGAGCCGATGCCCTTGGTTTTCAAGTATTCGATGGTTTTATCTCTATCGAGCGTAGGTTGCAACACTACATGAAAAGTTTGCCAACTATGCTCCTTGCCGGCAGGCATTTCAGGAAGTTGAATGAGCGAATTTTTAATACCGGAAAGATACCTTGCTGCCAGTTTGCTTTTTTTCTCCAAAATGGTTTCTAATCTTTCAAATTGATTGGCGGCAAGGGCAGCTTGAAAATCCGTCATGCGGTAATTAAATCCTGCCGCTACAAACTCCATTTTCCCATTTACAGTTTGAATGCCATGATTTCTTAGTATCCTGATTGTTGAAGCCAACTCTGCATCATTGGTTGTAAGAATTCCTCCTTCCCCTGAGGTGATGGATTTTCGCGGATGCAACGAGAAGGAGCCGAATTGCCCAAAGCTGCCCGTTTGTTTTTTGTTTTCAGTCGCACCAAGCGAGCAGGCGGCATCTTCGATTAAAAACAGGCTATGCTTTTGGGCAATTGCCGAAACACGTGCGATGTCGCAAGCAAGTCCAAACTCATGCACAGGGAGAATCGCCTTCGTTTTAGAAGTAAGAGCTGCTTCAATCTTAGCAGCGTCTATATTAAACGTGTGTTTTTCGGTGTCAACAAACACAGGAGTTGCACCGACTAACTCGACAACATTAGCAGTAGCGATGTAAGAAAAAGCGGGAACAATGACTTCATCATCTTTGCCGATTCCGAGGGCAAGCAGCGCAAGATGCAGAGAGGCTGTTCCGTTTGAAACTGCAATTGCATGTTCAACTCCGATATAATCTGCGAAGCGTTTTTCTAACTTCTCAACTTCCTTGCCCTGCACAAGCATTCCCGATTGCAACACGCTGACTGCCGAAGCAATATCTGCATCGTTAATCGCGGGAATCATCAGGGGAATAAAATCCGTGCCGATAGTTTGAGTCATTGAATGCCCAAAGTTATACAATCCGCCAAGCGGTTACTCTTTCCGCATGAAAAGCAGCGGTGAAAATGCAACGAGCAAATAGGGAATAAATTCAGTGGCGTGGGAATAACGGTTCAGCGGGTCGCCCCAAATTGCATGGAGCAGGCATGAACCCAAATGAAAAAGTGACAGTGCAAGCAGAAACATCAAATTAGCATTTCGGTAATTAAGCAGAAAAGAGACGACAACCACAGCGGTTAGGAAGAGATAAATATACACCCAGAGAATATTTCGAGCGATAGGTCGAATTAATTTCAAATTCAGCAGGTCATACAGTTTGAAAAAGAAATTTTCTTTCATTAGCTCAGATTGAACATTGTATTGCGCAATGTCTCTCCGCTCCGGGGAATAGAGTTCCCGCATCACAAAAGAAATTTTCCCTGCCACTTTTGGATTGGAAAGATCATACCGCTTTGCCCAAGCCCTTGTAACATAGAAATTTACATAGCGCCACTCAATTTCCGAGTAGTAAAACAGAGGAGAACTGCGTTTGATGTTAAGAAAATAATTCAGAGCATAGACTTTCATCCTTTTCCATTCTCTGGGATAAAAGTTAATGATGTATCCGGTGAGAGAGTCTTTATTTACAGCATACCAGTTACGTTCTTCAGAAGTGAACCGGCTGTTTTTCAGCACAATTGAATCCACGTTTACTGTTTCATTCATTTCAAAAAGTACGCGCAAATTCAACGCTTGCCTGTCGCTATCTGGCTCCAAGAAAGTTCCCCACCGACAGGTCAGGTATGCGCTATGAAGCGTATCTAAGTTCTTAGAGTGATGAATCCAATTGATTGGATGCCACTCCGGTAACTCTGAACCTATTTTGTAGAAAAAATCCTGTTGCTGCGTTGTTACTGTTTTTTGTTTCTGCGCATCCGCTTCTAAGATTCCTGATGCGATAATGGTAAATTGATTAATAGTCCTGTAATTGTATCCGGCATAAAGCAGAAGCGGGAAAGTCGTATAGATAAAAATCCAAAGTGCAATTTTTTTTCTATTTAGAATGAAAAGGTAACAAACAAGCACTCCTACAATTGGGAGCATAAACATCTGGGATGATTTGAGCGTTACCAAATAAACGGCTGACAAGCTGAGCATCAGCATGTTGAAGTGGTTCGGCTTGTTTAAAACACCCATGAGAAAAGCAAAAAACAGAAGCCCTGTAGCAATCATGAGTGCCTGCGGAAAAGAGGCAGTTTCAAATCGCAAAGCAGCGTCTTGACACAAAAAAAGGCTGAGCGCGATACTGGCAAAGGGCAGACATTTCTTGTAATACTTCAATGTGGCAAACAGGAAAAGAAGCCCGGACAAAAATGTTACGATGGAATGACCTATGTAGAGGGCTATTCCCTGTTCAGAAAAAAACTCATGAACAACATAAAGGAAGAACGGGTAGCCGGGCGTGATGATGTCAAAACGGGGAGTCCCCTGAAGCATTTCGCTATATACGCGATAGTATTCAGATCCGTCAGCCACTATCGGAAGCGGCACGGGCAGGTATTGGTAGAAGGGGTATCTGGCAATGAAAAACAAAAAAACATAAATCAGGATAGAGCAATTAGTGACAAGCGATTGTCGGTTCGCCCTGAAAAAACTTTGCTGTACTTGAAGTGTGTTCACGCGATGGTTTTAATAATCAATTTAACTGCTACTTTTTCCAAACCAGATAGTCATTAATGGTAACAAAGTCTAAGCTGGAATTCAGCAACGTGAAAATTGCATCTTCTGAGTCATTTACGATGGGCATTCCGTGTAAATTAAAGCTGGTGTTCAATACGCCACCAATGCCGGTAATCTCTTTGAAATAAGAAATCAAAGCGTGGTACTTAGGGTTGTAGTCTTTCTTTACAAATTGCGGGCGCATGGTTAAATCATAAGGATGGAGCGCAGCGATAATGTGTTTGCGCGCCAATTCGGTGCTGTCAAAACCCATCGTCATCAAATAAGCATCACAATCCTTTTTATATTGCGCATAATCTTTTCTCATCTCCCATAATATAGACGGGGCGAAAGGCATCCAAAAATCCCTCATTTTGATTGCGATATTCAAATCCCTGATATTTTCCAGCCTGCTGGGGTTAGCAAGTATTGAACGATTGCCCAGTGACCTTGCTCCCCATTCCATTCTGCCCGACACCCTTGCAATAATTTTGTGGTCAGCAAGCAGTTGCGCTGATGTCAGTTCAATGTCTTCTTGTTTTTCAAAAATAACCTTGCCTGAATATTTCTGAAGAGCTTGCAAAATTTCCTGTTCTTTATTTTCGGGTTCCCAAATATAAATGTTCGAGCTTCTGAATCGGATTCTTTTCAGAAGCATGTTCTATGTGCGAAATCACTGATGCTCCTAAAGCGCAACTTTCGTCCCCATAACCGGGCATTTCAAACAAGTCATCGCACTCGTCCATTTCCATCAGCAATTTGTTGGCTTTGATATTCATGAAACAACATCCGACTACCGCAATTTTTCGCACACCTGTTTTTCGAATCCAGTTTCTGATAAAATCCTTCACGATATTTTCGTGAAAAGATTGCACATCGGCTGAGATAGAATCAAATCGAAAAGTCTTAAAGTCCTGACGCATCTTTTCTAATAATGAATTGCCACAGTAGTTGGCTTGATTCCTGATAGCAAGCCCGACATCTGAGAGCTGGATATAGGTTTCAAAAACTTCCCTGGCTTTCTCCGCCTACGCCTCATTTGCGTAAGAAGCCATATTCTTTAAAATTGAAAATAAATAAACTGAGTTTCGTTTTCTAAATAGATAATCGTAAAAGCAACCATTAAAGCCATCGCAAGATTTTTTGCGGCAAGAAACAGGGCGTTTCCCCAATTATTTCCCATCCGCTTCATGCGGGAATATAAGAATATCCTTGCTGTCACTAATAAACCAACTGCTACAGAATACGTTCTTGTAAGTGTATGTATTAAAAAATATAATCAACATGATTCAAAAGATCGAAATTATATACCGTCACCCTGTCTGCCTGATTATTCCGCATATTCATCCGTCTCGTGATTTATCAATTCCGGTTACAAAACTACAGGTGAATTGAAAAAAAAAGAGAAGCTAAAGTAAAACATAAAGGACATCTCTGAAAACCTCTTCCGCGCGACCCTTTCCACTGGTTAGGTGAAAAAAGCAGGCTTTTTGAGATGCCCTTATGGTTGAACGAGCATAAAATGAAGTTGATTGCCGTGTCCCGCTGATGGAACCAGATTCATCTAAAACAAAAATAATGTTGTAAGGGCAGGAGTCCCTGGGAAAATCCGGGTTGTTAGCGATTGTTTGCGCAAAAGCATTTGCCCTGCCGAGCGAAAAAAAGAAGAAAAACACACAGAGGAAACGCATAACTTATTTTTATTTGTTTAGATGCTTAAAAGTACCAAAGATATTTCAAAACTTCTAAATAAGGCATCAACAGGAATTTCAGCATCAACAGGAATAATAAAAACATCAGCACCGGCACATTCACACATCACCACATCAGTTATCTTTGCACTCTTTTTTGCAAAATGATATTTGTTTCCAATCTCACCAAGCTGTTCACCGGGGAAGAAATCTTCTCCGGCATTTCCTTTCTTGTTAACCCCAAAGACCGCATCGGGCTGGTGGGAAAAAACGGGGCGGGTAAATCCACGCTCATGAAAATCATCGCGGGCGACATGGAGACCGATGGCGGCTCTGTTGAAACCGCGCAGGGCAAAACCATCGGCTATCTCTCGCAGGAGTTGAAGGGCGACTCGCGCAAAACCGTGTTTGACGAAACGATGAACGCCTTCAAAGAAGTGCTGGAAGTAGAGCAGGCAATCAACCGCATCACCAAAGAGTTAGAGACGCGCGAAGATTACAATTCTACAGAATATCACAACCTGCTTGACGACCTTGCGCATAATCATGATTTGTATAATCATCTCGGTGGCGAAGACCGCGAAAGTAATTTGGAAAAGGTGTTGAAAGGATTAGGCTTTGAGCAAAGTGATTTCCACCGCCCGCTTGCCGAATTCAGCGGAGGCTGGAAGATGCGCGTGGAACTTGCGAAGCTGTTGTTGAGAATGCCCGACCTGCTGCTGCTTGATGAACCGACCAACCACTTGGATATTGAATCAATCTTGTGGCTCGAAGGCTTTTTGAAGAATTATCCCGGTGCAGTGATGATGGTGTCGCACGATAAAATGTTTCTCGATAATGTTACCAACCGCACCATTGAAATCGTGCTTGGAAATATTTACGACTATAAAGCGCCTTACACGAAATATCTCACCCTGCGCCAGGAACGCATTGACCAGCAGATGAACGCCTACAATAATCAGCAGCGCCATATCGCGCAGCAGGAGCGATTCATCGAGCGGTTTAAGGCAAAGGCAAGCAAGGCGAAGCAGGCGCAATCGCGCATCAAGCTGCTTGATAAGTTAGAGCGTATAGAGATAGATGAAGTGGACACCAGCGCGCTGAATATTCGTTTCCCAACCGCACCCCGCTCGGGTGAAATCGCTTTGGAAGTAAAAAATGTAACAAAGAGTTATGGCGACCATCTTATTTTCAAAGATGTGAGCCTCACCATTGAGCGGGGCGATAAAGTGTCGTTTGTAGGAAGAAATGGCGAGGGAAAATCCACGCTCGTGAAAATCATTTCAGGAAAAGAAAAATACGACAACGGCAATATCCGCATCGGTCACAATGTGCAATTGGGCTATTACGCGCAGATACAAGACGGCTCGCTGAATGAAACGCTCACTGTATTGAGAACGATTGAAGATGAAGCGACAGGCGAATGGTCAAACAACTCGCGCATCCGCGGCTTGCTGGGCGCATTCCTGTTTGGCGAAGATGCGATTGATAAAAAAGTGAAAGTGCTTTCAGGCGGTGAAAAGTCGCGCCTCGCGCTTGCGAAACTTTTATTGAAGCCGATTAATCTTTTAATTCTTGATGAGCCTACCAACCACTTGGACATCTCTTCAAAAGAAGTGCTCAAGGAGGCATTAAAGAAATATGACGGCACGCTGATTGTCGTTTCCCACGACCGCGATTTTTTGCAGGGGCTTACGAACAAGACGTATGAATTTAGTCACCAGAAAGTGAAAGAGCACTTAGGTGACATCAATGAGTTCTTGGAAAATCATCAGGTGGAATCTTTCCGTCAGTTTGAGGCGGCAAAAACGGAAACAAAGAAAGCAGTAGCTGCTGATAACAGTTCTTCCAACAAAGAAAAATACGAGCAGAAGAAGCAGCAGGAAAAAGAAGGAAAGCGGCTGCGCAACACGATTACCAACTGCGAGCGTGAAATCGCAAAACTCGAAACAGCGGTTGCCGTGTTGGAGCAAAAAATGCAACAGCCTGATTTCTACAATGATGCGCAAGGCTCTCAACGCATCGTGAGCGAGCACTCCGTCTTGAAAAAGAAATTAGATGAGTTCCTCACCGAATGGCAAACCGCATCGGATGAGTTGGAGAAGGTGGAGAAGAATTAGTTCAAAACGTCATTGACGATAGTTCCTCAATGAACTTTTTACTTAGGAGTAAGTCTGGCAATCTCCTTTGATAGAGGAGATTGCCTGACCCCAACCCCATTGTGTACCTCTGTGTAGCGCAATAGCTTTCTACTCCAATAATGTTTCGCCTCCGCAGAGAATTAATGCGAGCCAGAACAGCCCTTTCAGCAGGAAGAAAAGGAAGCCCAACATGCCGAGCTTTTTCAGTTTGTCTTTCATGCTCAGTTCGTGAGGATGCTGTAAGTTTTAAAATCAGAATGCATAGGTGGCGGCAATCCCGCTTCTTTCGCTTTGCGCACGTCTTCAAAGCCGCGCTTGTGCCCTTCGAGAAAAGCTGCGGAGCGCGTCCACGCCTTGAACTCGTTTTCAGAATCCCAATGGCTTACGATGAGATATTTTTCCTGCTGTGCGGTAGGCTTCAGCACATACATATTGCGAAAGCCGGGCAGCGCATCAATAGCGCGGGCGCGGGTAGAGAATAATTCCTCGAAGCGTTCTACATAATCCTGTGAACATTCAATATAGTTGATGGCTACGAAGCCTTTTTCTGAATTGGTAGTTGTATTTGTCATCTGCTGAACTGTTTTTGATTTAGCAAAACAACTCCTGCTTTATAGGAATAGCAATACCTATCTATTGGTAGTTTGCAGATGAAGTATGTACTTTGAGTTGATGAACAAGCGGATTCCCTTCTTTTTCCTTATCGTTTCCGTTTTCCTTTTTCTGATAATTAAAATTCCCGCATTAAATCTTCCGCATTATTGGGATGAAGCATTTCCGTATAGCTATGCCATCGGCTTCATGACTGAACATGGCGCAGGATTATTTACTACCGCAGCCCCGGCAGAATATACTACCGGGCATCCGCTGCTCTATTATTTTTTGCAGGCAAGCTGGAACAGCATGGCGGGGCAAACACTGTGGATGCAGCGGTTGTTCCCGCTTTTAATTTCAATCGGTTGCCTGTGGATGACTTTTCTTGTCGGAAAGAAAATGTTTGATGCGCGGGCAGGTGCAGGCGCTGCGCTATTGCTTGTTACACAAAGTTCTTTTCTTGCGCTTGCTGCTTTTCAATTGCCCGAAACCTTGCTCACGCTCTTGTTGCTCACAACAATCTTTTTTTTACTTGATGGAAGAAAGCTACTCTTTGCATTGTCAGCTTTACTGCTCCTATTGGTGAAGGAACCTGCTGTGGTATTGCTTGCAGTCATTTTTATTTTTCATTTTTTCATTTTTCTGCGACAGCAACCGCTGATAGTGCGGCTGCAAAACGTGTGGATGTATTTCGTTCCCGTTGGAGTCAGTTTGCTTTTTTATTTACACCAATATGCCGTACAAGGGTGGTTGCTTTTTCCGCGCCATACGGGATACCTGTCCTTGACATCCGGCTTTGCGGAGCAATTTTCGCGCTACTTCGCACACTTGTTTATTTACTCAGGTCGCAATGCGCTGTTCTTTAGCGCGCTTGCGCTGCTTGTTTTTTTGTTGGTGAAAAAACGAAAAACTTTCGTGTGGAGCGCTGCTCTGCAAAATACCCTGCTACTCGTTTTGCTGATTGCGGGCTATCTTTTGTTCAGCGCGATGAATTTTTATTCAAACATATATATCCATTGCCTGTTTCCTCTTTTTACTTTGCTTGTTTCAGCAAGCCTTTATTCCACACTGCGCTCTTTCCGTTGGGTGTATCCAGTTAGTGTTGTTGCCCTTTCGGCAGTCACTTTATTTTTCAGCTTGAATGACAAACGCGAAGCCGACCATTCGCTGGGCTATGCAAACGCGGTGCGTTGCCAGCGTGATGCGGTGCGCTATTGCGTGGAGCAAGGCTGGCAGAACCAATCTATCCTCACGGGATTTTTGATGCAGAGAAACCTCACCAGCCACTATCCGCGCTATGTAAGCGCAAGCGAAGTATTTACAACAGTATTCAACAACCCTGACGCGCCCGCTGCAATCCTCATCGTGACGAGTAATGAAAAAGAACTGCATACGCATCCTGATTTAGCCGCCATGCCGCTGGTAAAAGAATTTACAACGGGCAACTCATGGTGCAGGATTTACAAAAAATAAAAAGGAGCCGCCCCCACCAAGCATAAGTCAATTTTCACCTTTTCGGCTTCCTTTACTTTTGCGTGAAATTTTAAAAACCTGAAACAGGCTTCCTGCTTCCTGCTTGCGCTTTTTTCGCTCTGTTTCGTGTTGCCCGCTGTTGCGCAAACCATCATCACCGGCAGGGTAACTGATGCGCAAACGGGCGAGCCTATTCCGTTTGCCAACGTGTTTATCACGGGAAAATATCAGGGCGTTACCACAGATATGAATGGCGACTATCGCCTTGATGTGCGCCAAAAAATAGATTCCATCACAGCGGGTTCGCTTGGATATGGTTCTGTTACAAAAAAGATTACCGCACAAGCGGAACAAACCATCAACTTCCGGCTACAGGCGGAGAGTTTTAACATCCGCGAAATCGTGGTGAAGGCGGGCGATGAGCCTGCGGTGGCATTATTCAAGAAAATCATTGCGGCAAAGCCGGTGAACAATCCGGGCAACTTCAGCACTTTTCAATACGAATCCTATAACAAATACCAAATTGACTTAGACAACATCACCAGCAAAGACATTGACAAAAACCTGATGCTGAAAGGATTTGATTTTCTGAAAGAATATATTGATACGCTGACCGAATCGGGCAAATCCACGCTGCCGATTTTTTTGATTGAACAGGTTTCTGATAACTACGAACAAGCCGAGCCGAAGAAAACGATGGAGCGCGTGAAGGGGCAGAAGATGACCATGCTGCGCGACAACCCGATGATTACGGAACTTGCATCTAACGCTAATCAGCAGTTCAACCTTTATGACAATCTGATGAGCATCATGGGCAAAAATTTTATCAGCCCCATTGCCGATTATGGACTTTCCGTTTACAAGTATGACCTCAACCAGTTTGACACGCTTTATATTCAGGGGCAGCCGCATTTCATCATGAAATTCAAACCGAAGCGCAAAGGCGACAATGCCTTCACGGGTGAAATGGCGGTGAATCTTTCCACTCATGCGGTGAGCAGCATTGAGGCGCAGATACCGGAAGATATTACGCTGGGCTACGTGCGCGATTTTCATTTCCTGCAAGATTTTATGCAGATGCCCCGCAAGACAGCACAAGACGACAGTATGGGCTACGCTTACGTGCCTGCGAAAGAAACCATTCGCATGCGGGTGCAGGCGAGCGTGGGCAAAGGCATGAACCTTGTGATTCGTAAAACAAAAAGTTTTCAGAATCAACGTATGGATGAGCCGCTGGCTAACGACATCTTTGATCCCAACAAAAAAACAATTGTGCTGGATTCAGCCTACCTGCGCAATGAAATTTTTTGGGACACCGTGCGCCATGAAAAACTGAACGAAACCGAAGCGGGCGTTTATGAAATGGTGGACAGCTTGAAAAAGACGAGCAAGTTTCGGGTGATTAAATATTCGCTCTCCACGCTGGTGGACGGTTATGCCAAAATCGGTCCTATCGGGCTGGGGCATGTGGCGAATATTTTCAGTCGCAATCAAGTGGAAGGCTGGCGTTTTCGCATGGGATTTAAAACCAACCGCGACTTCAGCGAGCGCATGAATTTTTCCGCTTATCTGGCTTACGGCATTGACGACAACCGCTTTAAATACGGGGGCAAGGCTATTTTCATTCTTTCAAAAAGACCGTGGCATAAAATCACATTTTCAGCCCGCACTGATGTTGACCTGATGAGTCGCCATGCCGAAGAGATGGACCAGGATAACGTGTTTACACTGGTGCAGAAAAAAAATGTAACGCAGCGGCTCTACAATATTGAAGAAGGAAAATTTGTGTATGACAATGAGTTCTATAAAGACATGACTTCCTACTTCACGCTGCAATACCGCGTGATGGATCCTTATTTTCCTTTTTATTTTTCTGATGAAGGATTGGCGGTTGATAAGATCATTTCATCGGAGCTTGGCTACGCGATTCGCTGGCAACACAAATCACAGAGCCTGCCGGGCACATACGACCGCGATTCAAAGGCAAACCGCTTTTTCGCGCAGTTCAGAAAGAAAACAGACTTTCCTGTGGTGTGGGTAAAATATCTTGCAGGGCTTCCCAACATTACGGGCAGCCAGTTTCTTTATCATGACATCAGCCTCGGCTTTCAGGGCGATGTGACAGTTACTGCGAAGCAATATTTTTATTACAACCTGTGGTTTGGGAAAATTTTCGGCACGTTGCCTTTTCTGCTGCTGAAAAATCCCGAAGGCAATTTTCACCACGTGCATAACAAATATCTGTTTCAAAACATGAACTTGCTTGAGTTTACAGCCGACCAATATACCTCTCTCAACTTCCAGTATTTCTTTGGCGGCTGGATTGGCGACCAAATTCCGCTTGTGAAAAAACTGAAGCTGCGGGCTGTGGCAACCGCGAATGTTTTTTACGGAACCGTTTCAGACGAAAACAAGCGTGTGAATACTCCTCCCCCAAACAGCGATGTCGGCTACCACCAAATCGGCATCGCCTATCCTATTCCGTATGTGGAAGCAGGTTTCGGTATTGAAAACATCCTGCGCTTTATCCGCATTGACTGCATCTGGCGCGTAACGCAGCGCGACCGCCCTGAGGCTTACAAGTTTGGCGTGTACGCGAGCTTATTTATAAAGGTGTAGTGATTAGAATTAGAGTTGAGAATTAGGAATTCGTATTTCAACAAAATACTTTCTCTCTCCTTTTCGTTTCTTTTCTTTGCCGTTCAACAAATTCAACTGATGCGCATTCTTCTTTTCTTGTTTCTGCTTCCCACGCTTACACATGCGCAAATTGCTCCGCAGGATTTGGAGCAACTCAGGAAGTATGAGCAAGTACTTATAACGCTCAGTTACAGGATTGTAAATGACACTTCGCAGAATGAACGGGCGGATGCGTGTTTTAAATTCATCCCTACGTTGGTGGAAGCATTGAAAGTGAAAGGCTCATTTGAATATCCTTTTGATTCGTTGAACATTTCCATTTTGAAGCCTGCCGACAATACGTTCAGAATTTTTACATGGCAACTACGCTGGGGCAACGGCTTGTTCCGCCAATATGGTGCAATTCAGATGAACTTTCCTGACCAACTAAAACTGTATCCTTTGTTTGATAATTCCGATTCGCTTGCTGCGCCTGAAACTCCCGTGCTGGGAAGCGAAACATGGTATGGCGCGATTTACTATAACATCTATCCATTTAAGCTCAAGGGAAAATCCTATTATCTTCTCTTTGGTTTTGACCAGAATGATTTGTGGAGCAGCAAGAAGTTGATTGATGTCCTGCATTTTGAAAAAGACAAGCCGGTATTCGGTGCGCCTGTTTTTCAGTTTGAAGACACGCTTGGAAACACAACGGTGAAAAACAGGATCATTCTCGAATACAAAAAAGACGCTGGCGTGTCGCTGAATTATTCAGAAGTGGAAAAGATGATTATCTATGACCACCTCGTTGCGCCAGAGGAAAGGCTTACCGATTTAAAATTCACATTCATTCCCGATGGAACTTATGAAGGATTCAAATTGAAAAAAGGGAAATGGCTGCACATAGAAAAAATCAAAACCATCAACATCAACAAGAACGACAGCCCCCCGATGCCGGAGCCGCTGTACGATAAATGAGGTGCTGCTTCGCATTTTCTTACACTGCGATTGTTGATGTCGAGTCCTTCAAACTAAATCCTTGTTGCCTAAATTTGAAAAAACATTTTTCATGTCAACCACTGCACAATCCAAGCAACCCGCCAAGCAGACAAAGACCGACAATTTTCAGTATCATGATTATTTCAATGTAGATGATTTGCTCACCGACACGCACAAACTTGTGCGCGAGAGTGTAAGGGCGTTTGTGAAGAAAGAAATTTCACCCATCATTGAAACCTATGCGCAGAGCGCGGAGTTTCCACGACATTTGATTAAAGGGCTTGCAGATATCGGTGCGTTTGGTCCCACGATTCCACAGGAATATGGCGGTGGCGGCATGGATGAAATTTCCTACGGTATCATCATGCAGGAATTAGAGCGCGGTGATTCAGGCATTCGCTCCACGGCATCGGTACAGGGTTCGCTCGTGATGTTCCCGATTTATAAATTCGGCTCAGAGGAACAGCGAAAAAAATATTTACCCAAGCTCGCAAAAGGAGAATGGATGGGCTGCTTTGGGTTAACAGAACCAAATCACGGCTCCAATCCTTCGGGCATGGAGTCAACCATTCGCGACAAAGGCAATCATTATGTATTGAATGGCGCGAAGATGTGGATTTCAAACGCGCCCTTTGCTGACATCGCAGTAGTATGGGCAAAAGATGAAGCGGGTGATATTCGCGGAATGGTGCTGGAACGAGGCATGGAAGGACTTTCAACTCCTGAAACGCATGGCAAGTGGTCGCTGCGCGCTTCATCAACGGGTGAGTTGGTGTTTGATAATGTGAAAGTGCCCAAGGAAAATATTTTCCCTACGGTGAAAGGATTGAAAGGTCCTCTCTCCTGCCTTTCCACTGCGCGTTATGGTATTTCGTGGGGCGTGATTGGCGCTGCTCTCGATTGTTATGACACTGCGCTGAAATATTCTTTAGAGAGAATTCAATTCGATAAACCGCTTGCAGCATTTCAGTTGACACAGAAAAAACTTGCCGAAATGATTACAGAAATCACCAAAGCACAGTTGCTGGCATGGCGACTCGGAGTTTTGAAGAATGAAGGCAAGGCAACACCCGCGCAAATCTCTATGGCGAAAAGAAACAATGTGGAAATGGCGCTGAATGTTGCAAGAACTTCCCGACAGATTCTTGGCGGCATGGGCATCACGGGCGAATACCCGATTATGCGCCACATGATGAATTTGGAAACAGTGATTACCTATGAAGGCACGCACGATATTCACCTGCTGATTACCGGACAGGATGTGACGGGCATCGCGGCTTATTCGTGAGTTTTGCCTGCTTTTTCGCGCATTATTTTGGGTTGAACAATCCACACGAAGAGAGCAGATGCACACACGATTTACCCTGTTATCCACTGCATTTTTATCTTTTCCACGAAAATTCGCTGGTTTTTCAACGCAGTAAATGAATTGTGCAGAAGAATCTTGGTTTTTCGTCTTTTTAGAAAGTAAGTTCAAAGCACACTGGCGTTAAGTAAATGTTAATTGCAGTGTGTGTGTGCTATTGATTTCTTTTTTTGACAAAAGCAGAAGCAACTCTGACAATTCAATATAACTTTACGCCCCCTATTTTATCCCTATACTATCTGAAATGCTTGAAAATATTGACGTTGTAAAGAAATCATTTGAGTCTGCGATGCCGAGAAAGCGGGAAAACCTTGACCTTTCTTCTTACACCTTCGGAAAGATTCCACCACAGGCGAAAGAACTCGAAGAAGCGGTGCTTGGAGCAATGATGCTTGAGGCAAATGCCGTTGCCACAGTTATTGACATTTTGAAGCCCGACAGCTTCTATGTGAACGCCAACAGACTTGTTTTTCAAGCCATTCACAACCTCTTTAACAAGTCGAAACCCATTGATATTCTGACAGTTACGGAAGAATTGAAGTTCCTCGGTAAGTTGGAAGATGCGGGGGGAGCTTATTACGTTACGGAATTAACAAGCCGTATCGCTTCTGCCGCCAACGTAGAACACCACGCCCGTATCGTTGCCCAGAAGTATATTCAGCGTGAACTGATTCGTGTTTCGAGCGACATCATTAAAAACTCTTACGAAGACACAACAGACGTTTTTGAACTGCTTGACAAAGCCGAGCAAAATCTCTTCACCGTTGCCGACCTCAACCTGAGGCGCAACTACGAGCCGATGAGCAATCTGCTTTCAAAAGCATTGACCGAACTGGAACATGCCCGCAACCATCAGGATACGGTCAGCGGTGTACCCACTGGTTTTTCAGAGCTTGACCGTCTTACAGGCGGTTGGCAAAAGCCTGACCTTATTATCATAGCAGCGAGACCGGGTATGGGTAAAACTGCGTTTGTACTTTCCATCGCGCGCAATGCGGCTGTTGACTATGGCAAGGCGGTGGCAATCTTCTCGTTAGAAATGTCATCCATTCAGTTGGTGAATCGTCTTGTTTCAGGCGAAGCGGAAATAGAGGGTGACAAAATGCGCAGAGGCTCGCTCGCTGATTATGAGTGGGCGCAACTGCAACACAAAGCAGACAAACTCTCTGAGGCTCCCATCTTTATTGATGACACGCCTGCTATTAATATTTTCGAACTGCGCGCAAAATGCCGCAGACTCAAGATGCAGCATGATGTAAAACTCATTATCATTGACTATCTCCAACTCATGTCCGGCAGTCCTGATGGCAAAGCCGGAAACCGCGAACAGGAAATCAGCGCTATTTCACGCTCATTGAAAAGTATTGCAAAGGAATTGGATGTACCCATCATCGCGCTTTCGCAGTTGAGCCGCGCAGTTGAAACACGCGGAGGCTCGAAGCGTCCACAACTTTCTGACTTGCGCGAATCGGGCGCGATTGAGCAGGATGCCGATTTGGTAATCTTCCTCTATCGCGCTGAATATTACGGGATGGAAGTGGACGAACAAAACAATCCAACGCGGGGCGTGGGCGAGTTGATTGTATCCAAGCACCGTAATGGCGCGTTGCGCAATATTTATGTGCGCTTCATTGACAAGTTTGCCAAGTTTGTAGATGCTGATTCGGGAATGGGTCATGAAAGAAGCGCGCAAAACCTTCCACCCGGTGCGCAGGGCACTCAAACTATTCAATCAAAAAGGTGGGATTTGAATGAGGCGGAAGACGATATGCCGCCACCGTTTTAAGTACATTAAGTCGGCATTCTTACTTTTAAAAAGGGGAAATTATATCTCGATTAAAAATCCTGATTGGAAGATTTTGCGCTCTTGCAAAATTCCATGAGGCGGGAATATTCGCGCTTTGTCATTGCGCTGCCATGGTCTATAATATTCCTGAATTTGGCATAGCTGATATTGGCGTATAAAATAGCGCGGTGTTGCAATTTCGTATTAATGATATGGGTGCGTACGGAATGCAAGTCATCATCCGTAAGCCTGATTTTAGAAATCTGTTTAGTTGTTGCCATAGTTTACCCTGAAAGGTTCAATTTATAATACTTTACCAGTATGCGCAAAAGCTATTTGCAAAATAAATTTCTTGAAGATTTCCCTAATAGCCTATACGGTTCGTTTATTCTTGAATAGCGATTCATTATAATATATTAGTTGGAAAATTAAATTTGGGTTCGTGGTGAAGCGGTTCACATGTCTCAGAATGCTTGTTGACCAAAGTAAAAAATGTTTTTGTTCAAAACAAGCTTTCTCACCCGTTTCCATGAAGAACCTTATCTTTTGCGATTCAATAATCTCAGGTTAACTGTCCTTGCGTATTTACGTCCCTGGTTGCGCAGATGTAAACACCACGTCCCGCCTTTTCTTTTATCCTCCCACACATACTGGTAAATCGCTTCGGGGGATAAGGTAACGGCATGTCC
>JAWXCB010000014.1:0-42073 GCA_034440455.1 Chitinophagales bacterium | reverse complement strand
CTGCGTTTCAGAATGCAATTCCTGCTTTCCTATTTCGATTTTCACCCAAAATTCATTTTTATAAAAGTATAAAAGGACTTTTTGAGGGACGACTAATTACTTTTTTGAAGGGTTTGACAACTCCTTTCCTAATTCATTTTGTTCTTGCAGCGTCCAGTTATCGGTGAGCGTTGTTTCCAGCCACGCTTTTCCAGATTTTCTGAAAATCTGAGTCGTTAAGCCATAGTGCATCCGGAAGTTTTTTTCCAACTCGGCAACTGTCATGGTGGGAACAATATCAATGAGTTCGGAATGTCCATTGTTTCCAAAAAAACCGAAAGCCTTGTTCCCAACAATCTTTGTTTTATCGGAAGTCTTTGACTGAAAGAATTCAATTTTCAGGAACGGAAATTCTGCATGAAACTCTTGCTGTAGAGTTTCAACTAATTTTCCACCGTTCACAATAATCTTCATGGTGGCAAATGTAGAAGCGCTTCAAATGAAAGGATATGATTTTTGTCACCAAAGTCAGAAGAAGTAAAAGTTTTTTTCAGCTTCGCATATTAGCGAGCTTGTCGTAGTTGTTCACGGTGATTGCCCGCTCGCGGATGTCTATCAGTCCTTCATTTTTAAAATCACTGAGGGTGCGGATGAGGCTTTCCTTTGCCGTGCCTACGATGCTGGCAAGATCTTCGCGCAGCACCTGAATAGTAAAATCCGGCTCGTTCTCTTTCTTGTAGCGGTCGTGCAACTTTACTAATGCTTCTGCTACACGTTTGCGCACGGAGTTGTAAGCGAGTTTCAGCAATTGCTCTTCGCGCTCCGCGAGATTGTTTGAGAGCATTTTGATAAACTTCTTTGAAACCTGCGCATTGTTATAAATCAGCGAGAAGAAGCTTTCTTTCGGAATGAATACTACTTCGCTGTCTTCAAGCGCACTGGCGGTATCGGTATAGCGGGAATCTTCAAGCAATGCATTATAGCCGAAAAATTCTCCATCTTTGTAGAGTGATAATATCAGTTCCCTGCCGAGTTCATGCGACTTGTAAGTTTTTATTTTCCCCTGCACTAAAAAATAAATGCCGCGCGGATATGCGCCTTCCTTATAGATAATATCTTTTTTTGCAAACGGCTTCATCTCTTGCTCCAGCGCGAGCTTTTTCAAATCTTCCATATCGTGGGCGCTGCGGATGAAATCATTCAGCCCCTGAATATCTTTGGTGAATTCCTTTTTCAGCGCGTCCATCTTTTTGAGGCGCGTTTCCACGGCATTCAACAACTCAATATCATCAAAGGGCTTAGTGAGATAATCATCTGCGCCCATTTCCATTCCTTTACGCACTTCGCTGCGCTCGGCTTTTGCCGTGAGGAAAATAAACGGGATGCCAGCAGTGGTTTCATTCTTTGAAAGCGCATGGAGTACGCCATAACCATCAAGCACGGGCATCATGATGTCGCAGATAACGAGGTCGGGCGCATTCTTTTGAGCAGCCTCTACGCCCTCTTTGCCATTCTTTGCAGTAGTTACTTTGTAGTCAGCAAGTTCAAGGATTTCTGCCGTGTTTTCGCGCATATCCTTGTTGTCTTCAATCAGCAGTATCTTTTTCATTATTTATTGTGGAAGTGTGAGGATAAAAGTTGTTCCTTTATTTTCAACGCTGGTAAAATTAATAGAGCCGTTCATCAACTCCAGATATTTCAGCACAATATTCAAACCCAGCCCGGTTCCCTGAATATTCATGGCATTATGCGCTCTGAAGAAGCGCTCGAACAAATGTTTTTGGTCTTCTTTGGAAATGCCGATGCCTTTGTCTTTCACAGTTATCTTAACTTCTGATTTATCCTGTGCAGAAGTGATTTCAATCAGCGAGCCTTCTGGCGAGAACTTTATAGCGTTTGAAATAAGGTTAAACAAAATATTCTTCAGCAGTTTCTTATCCACTTTTGCCGACTGCCTGCCGGTGTGCTTGTATCTGATTGTTTGTCCTTCCTTAATGATGCCCTCCATTTCCTTCACAAAGGAATTAATGCATTCCTCAATGTTGCACTCTTCCATCACACATTCCACTTTGCCTTCTTCGAGCTTACTTACAGACAGGAAATCATTAAGAATATCCGTGAGGTCATTGATGGATACTTTAATCTTTCCGATGTGCTTTTGCAGTTTTTCACCTTCGCCCTTCTCACTGTATTTGCCAATCAGCGATACGGAGGAAAGGATTGTGGCGAGCGGTGTTCTGAATTCATGAGAAGCCATCGAAACGAAGCGCGATTTCAGTTCATTCAACTCGCGCTCTTTATCCAAAGAAGTTTTCAGTTCTGCTTTTGTTTTTTCTAACTCATCAATGGCTTCTTCGAGAATAAGAGTGCGCTTACGCACTTGCTTTTCCAATTCGGCAGAATAATTCTTCAGATTCTCCTCCCCTTGTTTGCGTACAGTGATGTCAATGATGAAGGCTATCACAAAACGATTACCTTCACTCATATAAGGACTGAGGCTAATCTCCACCGGAAACTCGCTGCCGTCTTTTCGCAAGCCGAACAATTCAATGCCAATGCCCATGGAGCGGGCTTTTGGTTTTTTTACATACCCTTCGCGGTGTTTGCGGTGTGTTTGAGCATGTTTTTGCGGAATCAACTGTTCAATGGGCTTGCCGCAGAGTTCATCTTTCTCATACAGAAACATTTTTTCCGCGCTCGGGTTGATTTCCACAATCATCCCCTTCTGATCCACCACCATAATTCCTTCCGTAGCAAAAAGAAATAACGCGTCCCTGCTGAATTGCATAATATTCCCTATTTCCGCTAAAGATAAAGAGAGAAACTCTAAACTTAGATATCCGGATAGCTACTTGTAGGTATTCTTGGAAAAGCAGTGGAAAGCTGAAATGAAATGGCAGAACTTCGATGTTCAATTATTACAAATGAATGTTCCGGTGACAAGTCTTTGCCAGTTGAAGCACCTGCTTTCAAAATTCAGTGCGCAGAAGAAAAAGGATAAGTGCTGCAAGAGCTATAAAGACGGTAAGCAGTGTAAGCGCTGCCCGAAGCGCTAAGCAATTTCCGCAGGCTCAAATTCATTTTTTTGGCGGTAAGATTCCGCAATTTTCACATAAGCCGCCTTTTTATTCAAAAAAAACCGCGTTGAAAGCAGCGGAATGCATGCTTTGGTCTTGAAAGTTGAAAAAAATCAGCAACTTTTTTCACAAATCGCAAAACAATCGGTCAATTTTTCAATTTCATGCGCTTTGTCAGATAATTTATGCTCTATTTGTCAGGGTTTAAGTCAAATTTGCCAGATGTGCATAAATTTTTTAAAAAATTAACACACATTTTTCGGTGGCATGATTCCTGTTGTTTACTTTTGCGTCAGAAAATTATTTTCTTAACCTTATAAATCCTAAACAAATGGATCCATTAAAAAAGTTTTTGTATGCAGGAGTGGACCTCGTTGCCGACACTTCTGAAAAATTCACCAAAACCGTTCACGATTTGGTTGACAAAGGCAGTATTTCCAGCACAGAAGGCAAAAAGCTGGTAGATGAGTGGTTTGAAAAAGCCGAAACTGCAAAAGAAGAGTTTGAACACCGCGTAAAGGAAATCTCCCAGAAGTTGGGCGTTTCTGAAAAGAACGAAGAAGAAGAATTGGAGGTGATGAGAAAGCGCGTAGCTGACTTGGAAGCTAAGCTTGGAAAGACGCACCACACTTCTAAGAAAGAAAAGGCTGCTGCTGTTTAAGCGCTGACCTTAGGAGTCGAAATAAATGCCGGACAATTTTGTCCGGCATTTTTTTTAGCGAAGAAGCTGCGTAAAGGCTTTGATATAGCCTTTTTGTACCCTACCTTTGTTCCCCTTTCCATGAATTTCGTAAGCGCAATAAGAGGTAAGTTTTGATATTCAACCAAACTTTTCGCAATATCGGCAGAACACGCGAAATCATCGCGGTGCTGGTGAAGTATGGTTTTGAAGACGTAATCGCCAACTCCACCATGCGCAACTTCGTGCCTGAGCGGATGCGTATTTCCTGGATGCGGCAGGAGCGTCCTGCCCTTGAATATACCCGCTATGAACGCATCCGCATGGTAGCGGAAGAGTTGGGACCTACATTTGTCAAGTTGGCGCAGGTACTCAGCAACCGCCCCGACATGCTACCGGAGCCGCTCATCAAAGAGTTGGAGAAATTGCAGGACAGCGTTCCTCCATTCAAGTATGAAGTGGTGCGTGAAATCATCCGTTCTGAACTGGGCGGTGAAGTTGAAGACGTTTTTGCCGAGTTTGAAGAGCGTCCGCTTGCCTCTGCCTCTATCGGGCAGGTACATCGTGCGAAATTGAAGAGCGGGCAAAGGGTGGTGGTGAAAGTGCAGCGTCCCGAAGTGAAGGAAATTGTGGAGCGCGATATTGCAATCATCAAAGAAGCGGTAACGCGCACCGAACGGTACCTGCAACGGCAGGGCGTTATCAATGCGATGGATGTGGTGCTCGCTTTTGAGCGCACCATGAGCAAAGAGATGGATTATCGCAATGAAGCCCGCAACATTGACCGCTTCAGAGAAACTTACAAAGAGCATAAAAATTTTTACATCCCGAAAGCCTACCGCGATTATTCAACAGAAAAAGTGCTGGTGATTGAGTTTTCGGAAGGGTGCAAAATTTCAGACATGCCGCAACTGCGTGCATGGGGGCTTGACCCCGCCAAGGTTGCCGAAAACGGCATGAGTATTTATCTCACCATGATTTTTGAATACGGATTCTTCCATGCCGACCCGCATCCGGGAAATGTTTTTGTGCGGCAGGATGGCGTGATTGCGCTCATTGACTTCGGCATGGTGGGGCAACTGATGCCGAAAGACAAATTCAACTTCGCGGGCATCTTCATCAGCTTTGCCAAGCAGGATGCAAAAGACATGGCGATGTACTTGAAGAAGTTGTCCATCGAAGATCAAATCAACGATGAGCGCCAGTTTGAATATGACCTCAATGACCTGATTGAAGATTATGCCTCACTCGATGTAAGTGAGAGTAACATTGCCGATATGATTGCACGGCTGCAAAAAATCATGTACGATAATAAGATGCGCGTGCCGGGCAGCGTCTTCCTCATCTTCCGCGCGTTTGCGATTCTTGAAGGCTTGGGAAAAACGCTGCATCCAAAGTTCAACACGTATGAGTTTATCAGACCGTATGGCGCAAAGCTGATTAAGGAGCAGTTGAAACCGAAAAATCTAGTGACCGAACTTTCGCACCGCGCATCTTCGCTCACTTCATTCCTCAACAATTTTCCTCTTGAAATACGGGAAATCGTAACGAAGACGAACAAAGGCAAGCTGCATTTTGAAGTGGAGCATCAGGGCTACGGTTATCTCCTGAAAAAATTAGATAGCGTTACTAATCGCATTGCCATCACGCTGATTATCGTAGCGCTGATTATTGGTTCGTCACTTGTGATGCTTGCCGACTTGCCGCCACAAGCTATCTCCCCAACGGGTTATCCTTACCTGAGCCTTACCGGATTCTTTACCGCATCCGGCTTGTTTGCGATATTGGTGTATTCGATCTTGCGGAGAAGAGTTTACAAATAGGGTAAGCGCTTCTGCGCTTACAACAGCACAATCCCTACTTGAATCAGTCCGATGACAAATCCCAAAACCGCGCCTGAGAGTTCGATGAAGCGAAATTCTTTTTGAAGAATTTGCAGAATCAGGTTTTCTAATTTTGAGGGCGAAAGCAGCGCGATTTTATCTTCGATAATCTTTTCGATTTGCAAAGCGTCCTCCATGTTGGCGATATACTGCGCTACAATTTGAGGAGCAAGTTCATCTACTTCTTCCAGAAAATCATGTTTCAGTTTCTCCTTTGTTTTCTTGCTCACGAAAAATGCCATCACCGGATAGTTAGCGGGAAAAGTAGTGGTGAGATAATTTTCAATTTTCAATTCGATTTTCTGATTAATCATATCAAGCGTTTCCGGCTGATTGATACGCTCTTTAATATCATGCAGCGAGAGTAATTCCGCAGCAACCAATTTGCCGATTTTCTCCGCAACGAGGCGCTGCCGCTTGGGAAAAACACCTTGAATATTCCAAAACAGAAACTTGATTTTTTTCTGCGGGTGAAATAGCATCTTGATTGCAATGAAGTTGGTGAACCACCCGATGAGCGCGGCAATTACAGGAAGAGCAAATAGCTGAATCGTCATGCTCAAGTTGTTTTAACTGTTCCCTTCGCTATCAGAAACTGACCTGTGATATACGTGAGCATAATAAGCAAACTTGCATTCCAAAGCGTTCCGTTGAAATAAAATTTATTCAACGCAATGAGGCTATCGGAAAACATAAACAGCAATGCTCCGATGATTGTAAGCTGAAAACTTTGCGCGGATACTTTCTTGTGTCTGTTGATTGCCATTATTACCATCACCGTAATTACAGAGGCATATACTATTACGGGAATCTGCATAGCCGGTTCAATCCGGTTGAATACTAAAGCAATGAGTGCGCCCGCAAGCGCGATAACAGGCAGCGCGAGAAACGGTTTTTTCTTTAACAGCAATTCGCCTTTTGTTCCGGCAACTTCTTTTGTGAATGAAATGATATACAAGACATGCGTGATTAAAAATGAAACAAGCCCCAGCAGAAAATACAATTCAGCTTTATCTTCAGTTGTTTCCATTAAAAATACATCGCCCGCGCAGGAAAAAACAAAACCAATCATCATGATGAAATGAATCGGTGTTCGGTTTTGTTTCGTTTCGATGAAATACCACGCAATTAATAGTGGCATCAGTAAGGGCTTGCTAAAGAAACGAAGTTCCGGATTGTCTAAGACAATGGCGGATAGATGCAGAATTGCGGCAAGCCAAAAAAGAAGTTGAAATAGAAAAGACATTGTGTTGTGTTTGCTGGTAAATTACTTGTTTCTGCTAATTTCACGAAGTTTTAAAAATGCCAAAGAGATTCTTCCATTGAGTTTACTTCGATACAAAGCGTTGCAGATGATAGGTACGCAACGCTCGGGTTCCAACCTGCTGCGGCTGATGCTGAATCAACTGCCTGAAATGTTTGCCCCGCATCCTCCGCATATCCTGCTCACGTTTTATCCGCTGCTGCCTGTGTATGGCAATCTTGAAAATGAATTCAACTTCAAGGCGTTGATTGAAGATGTATGTACGCTGGTAGAATTAAATCCCGTGTTGTGGGATGATAAAAAGTTTGACCGAGCTGCAATCTTTTCCCGATGCGGCAAACGGAGGTTGCTGGAAATTTTCATCCGCATGCATGAATATAAATGCGCTCAGAAGAATAAATCAGTGTGGTGTTGCAAAAGTTTAGAGTCGGTGATTTTTCTTGATGCGTTTGAAAAGGAAGATTACAAACCCTTCATTATTTACTTAGAGCGCGATGGTCGTGATGTTGCCGCATCGTTCAAAAAAATTATGGTAGGGGAGAAGCATATCTATCATTTAGCGAGCAAATGGAAAAAAGAGCAGGAACTTGCTCTCAATTACATTGCATCGCTGCCGGATGACCGCTTCATGGTGATTAAGTACGAAGACCTGATTGCTAATCCCGAAAAAATCATGCGGCAACTCTGCGACAAAATAGGGCTTGCCTACCGCGATGAAATATTGAATTATTATGCGTCAGACGAATCGCACAAGACAGCCGAGTCAGGCAAGATGTGGGCGAATGTGACGAAGCCCATTTTGAAAAATAACGCGCACAAATTCGAGAAAGAACTTTCGCGCGATGAAATTGCAATCTTCGAAACTGTTGCCGGAGACGTACTTGAAAGGCTCGGCTATCAGCGTGTGTTGCAACCTCCTGCGCATCTGCATTTTTCTGATGAACAACTTAAAGCGTTTGTCGAAGAAAACAAGCAACTGAAAAAACTTGCGCTCGCAAAAGCCGACACAGGTGATTTGCAAAAGCGCAAAGCGCAAAACGAATTCATTGCAACATTAAAGGCAAAAGTTGTTTCGGTTTAAATCAGCAGAATGAAAATCAAGCAAATATTTAGCGATAGATCTTTCTGGTCGCTGCTGGTTATTAATCTTGCCATCATAGCTTACTATCTCTATTATGGCACGGGCTTTAAAACTTTAGTTTGGATTTATTGGTGTCAAAGCGTAATCATCGGCTTTTCCAATTTTCTGAATCTTGCCACCGTCAGAAACATTAAGCCGGGTTTCATGACGATAAATGATGAACCAGTCACGACTGACGGGCAGGCTCGCGGATGCCTTGCTCCGTTTTTTGCAGTGCATTATGGCGGGTTTCATCTTGCATATTTCGTCTTTCTATTTACTATCACCGATGCAAACGAACGCGTTGACTTTGGATTGCTGGAGGCTTCTGTTGGCGCGATGCTGCTTGACCAGGCTTGGAATTTCTTTCGCGCAAAGCAGTGGGAAAAGGAATACAAGACAAACCCCGGCACACTTTTCTTTCTTCCTTATCTGCGCATTGTGCCGATGCACCTCACAATTTTACTTCCTGCATTTCTCAAAACATTTTCTCACCTCACCATCTTCCTGATTTTAAAAACTGTTGCGGATATGCTGATGTATGCAATCACGCTCGCCATCTACGGCAAGCCGGGAGAGGATGACCCTACTGTGCTGAGAAATAGTATCAAGTATAATTTTGACTAAAACAATCCAGCAATGAGCGTTCTGAAAAAAGTGATTAACCGCATGAAGCCGGGCGAAGATATCGGGCTTGACCACACCGGGCTGAAAGGACGGCAGCGCACCATCAATGCTGACGGCAGCTATAACATGGAGCGCAAAACCGGCAGGTTGCTTGGCAATTTTCGTCTCTACCATTGGCTCATCACCACTTCATGGAAGCATTACTGGCTGGTAATTGTGAGCTTCTATTTCGTTGACAATCTTCTTTTCGGAAGCGTTTATTACTCGCTTGGCGTGGAAAGCCTCAGCGGAGTGAGAGGCGAAAATGAATTTGAAAAATTCCTGAGTTGCTTTTTCTTCAGTTGCCAAACATTTACTACGGTCGGTTACGGGGGCATTCACCCTGTGGGAAATATCGCAAGTTCGCTCGCTGCGGTTGAAGCCTTTCTTGGTTTAATGATGTTTGCGGTCGCCACCGGCACGCTGTATGGACGCTTTTCAAAAGCCGCTTCAAAAATCAGGTACAGCGACAACATTATCATTGCGCCATTTAAAAACGGCATCGCCATGCAATTTATCGTTGCAAATGAAATGACCACTACGCTCATGGAAATGGAAGCGCGTATTAATATCAGTTGGATGGAACATGACGGCAGCGCCAAACCTTTCAGAAGATTTCAGCAGGTGCAGTTGGAGATTGATAAGATTGCGATGTTTCCGACAAGCTGGACGATTAATCACCCGATTGATGAAGAAAGTATTTTGTTTGGAAGAACATTGGATGAAATAAAAACAATGGATGTGGAAGTGTTTGTCTTGCTGAAAGGATATGATGATGTGTTTTCACAAACGGTTTACAGCAGGCGCTCATTTACAGCCGACCAGTTTGTTTATGGCGCAAAATTCAGGCGACCGTTCGACATAAACTCCGAAGGAAAAATGGTGATGGACTTAACAAAAGTAGGGGAGTATGATAAAGTGACGATTATTCAATCTGCCCTTTCAGCGATTTCATAATGATTCCTGTCGGGGGCGCTGCGCGAAACAAGTTCGGCAAGAAAGCCTGCAAGAAAAAGCTGAACGCCTACTACTACTGCCAGCAGGGCGAGATAAAACAGAGGCTGTTCAACTACATCGCGCACATGGATGTGATGGTAAATCTTGTATTGCTTTTCTGCGATGAGCCATAGAGTGATGCCAAAGCCAACGATAAATGAGATTGTTCCGACAGTGCCAAACAAGTGCATCGGGCGTTTACCAAAGCGTGTCACGAACAAGATAGAAAGCAAATCCAAAAAACCATTTACAAAGCGCTCCAAGCCGAATTTCGTGGTGCCGAATTTACGCTCGCTGTGCTGCACCACTCTCTCTCCGATTTTTTCAACCCCCGCTTTCTTCACCATCACGGGAATGAAACGGTGCATCTCGCCATAAATTTCTACCGCCTGCACCACCTCTTTCTTGTATGCCTTTAATCCGCAGTTAAAATCATGCAACTTAATGCCGGTGACAGATGCCGTCACTCCATTGAAAAATTTTGAAGGAATGGTTTTACTAATCGGGTCGTGGCGTTTTTTCTTCCAGCCCGAAACAAGGTCATAGCCCTGCTCTGCAATCATCTTGTACAGTTCGGGAATTTCTTCAGGGCTGTCCTGCATGTCGGCATCCATCGTAATCACCACATCGCCCTGCGCGGCTTTGAAGCCTTCATTCAGCGCGGCTGACTTGCCGTGGTTTCTTCTGAAACGGATTCCTTTTACTTCGGCATTTTTTTCCGCAAGCGATTGAATCACTCTCCATGAGCTATCGCGGCTGCCATCATCCACAAAAATCACTTCATACGTCCATGCTGTTTTCTCCAGCGTGCTTTTTATCCAGGCAAACAATTCGCCCAGCGATTCTTCCTCATTCAACAGCGGTATGACGATGGAGATATGCATGAATCTTAGTTGGGCGAAAAATCCGGTTGTAGTTTATTGCCTTTGCTTGCATAATGAAAAATGCCTGCGGTGAGCACGGCATACACAAATCCCACAAACAGCGAAAAGGCATAGTTCAGCGCCACCTTGCCAAAGGTGGGTTTATAATCTTCCTCTTCCATCGCATCAAGCGTTTCATCAATCTTCTCTTCGGGCGCGTTAAATTTTTCCATCATACTTGCCGTGCGCTCAATGGAAATTTTCTTTTGCGCTTCAATCAGCGATGGGTCAAACACGCCCACGAGCAGGCTGTTGAAGGTCGTCCACAGTAGCAGCGACACCACCGACACCATGAACGCGCTTTGCAAGCCTTCTTTGAAATCAACCACACGCTTCGCTTTCATGATGGAATATACCGACCAGATTTTCAAGAATACAATAATGGCGAAGCCGCTGAAAAACCACCAACTGAACACCATCTCAGGGCTGATGAGATAGAGCGTGAGCGTAAGCAGCACACATGCCAAGCCCGCCACCGCGCCAAAGCGCAGGCCTATTGCGGCAGGTTTTATTATTTGCTCGCTCATGGGTTAGCTTAAATGCAGTTGATTGTTGTTAAAAACGCCCAGCGCCTTGCCCGTAAATTTTTTTCCCGTGAAAGGCGTGTTCTTCGATTTTGATTGAATGTGCGTTTCCTCAAATGTCCACTCCACGGAATTATCAAACAGCGTCAGGTTTGCTTTCGCATCCTGCGCAATCGCGCCCGGTGCAATGCCGAGAATTTTTGCGGGGGCGAAACACAATTTCTCCACCAGCAATTCATCACTCCTCTTGTTACCCAGCGCGGTGTTTGCCGCAGCATACGCGGTTTCCAACCCAATCATGCCGAAGTCGGCAAAATCAAATTCTACTTTTTTTGATTCAATATCCTGCGGAATGTGCAGGGAAGCTATCGTATCAATCACGCCATCGGTAAGCCCTTTCAGCAATGCCTTCACATCGTTTTTCGTTTTCAGCGCAGGCAGCGTTTTATAGTTTGTATCAAAATCAACCACCGCATCATCTTGCAACAGTAAGTTGTAAGGACTCACCGAACACGTCACTTGAATGCCTTTCGCTTTTGCCCTGCGGATATGCTCCAGCGAGCCTGCCGATGACAGGAAGGCAAAATGAATTCTTGAGTTGGTGTATTCGGCAAGATAGAGGTCGCGCACCACCATCAGTTCTTCGGAAATTGCGGGAATGCCCGGAACGCCCATCATCACGCTCAGCGCGCCTTCATTCACCAAGCCGCTGCCGCGAATGCTGTGCTCGTCAGGATGACTGATGATTAATCCGCCAAATGGTTTTACATAAAGCAAACTGCGCAACATCAGCCCCGCGCTCACCGAAGAGAGGATGCCGTCAGAAAAAGCGATTGCCCCTGCGCGGTGCATGTCATAAATTTCGGTGATGTCGTGTCCCTCGCAGTTGCGGCTCACCGCGCCAATCGGCTTCACATCCACTAGCGCCCCCCGCGATTTGCTGATGATATATTCCACTTCAGATTTCGAGTGCAGCGCGGGTTTCGTGTTCGGCATCACGCACACCGTGGTGAAGCCGCCAGTGGCAGCGGCTTTGATGCCGCTGAAAATATCTTCTTTGTGCTCGTAGCCCGGGTCGGCAAAGTGCGAGAACAGATCCACCCAGCCGGGCGACACGCTCAGGTTGCGCGAAGCAACCTCCTTATAGCCTTTTTCGTTTTTAAGTTTCGAGCCGATTTGCGCAATTACGCCACGTTCAATAACAATATCCTTCGTTTGTAAATGATGCTTGGAGGCGGGGTCAATAATGCGGGCGGAGCGGATGAAAAGATTCATTGGTGCGCAAGGGCGAAAATAGTGAAGTTTTTGCGAAGTTGGCGGATGCGCTTGCATCGAGGGGCTTAAGGGCAGTTCTGAAAATTGCTATTTTGACCGCCTCACCCCATCCCAACCTCCCCCGCCCGTTCATTAATCATCCCGAGCCTCTTATTGCATGTCGAAAGCCATTCCCGACAGGTAATAAGCGCCTTAAGACAGGTTATAAAATAAATTTTCACATTGACACAGTTTGTTGAACAGACTCTTTAACCAACCTGGTTCGTGGACAAGCATAGTTGCCTTCGCGATGCCTTAATTATAATTCCTTGATGGAATTTAAGAAAGAGAGTCTGTCTCATAAGTCACCCATATTAGTCTCACGCAAAGGCTTAAATTTCAATAATCTATGCTTGGCGAATTTTGCGCCTTTGCGTGAGATTTTTACTTTTAAGACAGCCTCTTCTTTTTGTTCGCTTTGGCAAAAACATTAAACTACGAATACTGCGATAGCCAAATTCCAATCCTTCTTTCTATTTTTATCCTTTACCAAATCACCATGCCCGATAAATCTTACAAAACCGAAGTCGCCATTGCAGGTGGCGGAATTGCCGGAATTATCACTGCGTTTGAGTTGCTGAACTATGGTAAAAAAGTAACTATCGTAGAGCGCGATGCGCAGGAAAATTTTGGCGGATTGGCAAAGGAATCTTTCGGAGGAATGTTTTTTGTTGACACGCCTTACCAACGCAGAAACGGAATCAAAGACAGCGTTGACCTTGCGCTGCGCGATTGGTTTTCCGTAGCTGAATTTGAAGAGGAAGATGTGTGGCAAAAAAAACACGCGGAAAATTATGTGACGCGCTGCACGGAAGATGTGTTCTGGTGGCTACGCAAACACGGCATCAGTTATTTTCCGGTGGTGCATTGGGTAGAGCGCGGCATGTTCAAGCCGGGCAATTCTGTGCCGCGCTTTCACATGGTGTGGGGCACCGGTTATGGGTTGGCAACAACGATGATGCAGCATTTGCTCAACCATGCGAAGAAGGGCAATCTTGAAATTTTGTTTCGACATAAAGTCACCGATATTTCTTTTACCAATAAAAAAGCATCTGGTCTTGTCGGTGTGAATGAAGAAACAAATGAGCCGTTTCGCATTGATTCGGATGTTGTCGTTGTCGCAGCAGGCGGAATGGGCGGCAACATCGAGCGGGTGAAGAAGCAATGGTATAAGCCGTGGGGCAAGCCACCTGAAATTATTTTGAACGGCTCGCATAAATATGCGCAGGGAGATTTGCATGACGTTGCTGAAAAATACAACGCAAATGTTACGCATCTCGAATGGTCGTGGCCCTATGCGGCAGGCGTGCATCATCCACGACCAAAAAGAGAAAATCACGGATTGAGTCTTGTGCCGTGTAAATCGGCTTTGTGGATGAATTATAAAGGCGAGCGCATCGGACCGATTCCACTCGTGACAGCTTATGACACGCGCTTTTGCGTGGAGCAAATCTGCAAGCAAGAGAAAAAATATTCGTGGCAGGTGTTGAATCTGAAAATCGCATACAAGGAGTTTGCAGTTTCAGGCTCAGAATCAAATGAAGCAATCCGCAATAAAAACTGGCTGCAATTTCTCTCTGTGATTTTGTGGGGCAACCGGAAACTCGTGCATGACATGCTTGACAACTGCGTGGATTTTGTCACCGCAACCTCCATTGAAGAGCTTGCCGAAAAGATGAACGCATTGCAGGGAACAAAGGATGTGGATGTAAATCTTTTGCGCGATGGCATCAAAACGTATGACGCGCATATTGAGCGTGGTCCCGCTTTTCATGATGATGAGCAACTGAGGCGTATCGCACACGCGCGGCAATATCGGGGCGATAGAGTGCGCACATGCAAGTTTCAAAAGATTGACGACAAGAATGCCTATCCGCTGATTGCCATTCGTGAATTTATTCTTTCGAGAAAAACCATTGGCGGCATTCAAACCGATTTAGAAGGAAAAGTTCTCACCAAACCCGTGAATGGAAAACAAGAACCGATTGATGGCTTATATGCCGTTGGCGAATGCGCAGGCTTTGGTGGTGGCGGCATGCACGGTATCGGCTCATTGGAAGGAACATTCCTCGGGGGCTGCGTGCTGACTGGCAGAATGACTGCAAAGAGTATTGCGGGGGAAAAAGTTTAGGATTATTAAATTTTGCCGCTTTTGAACATTTCCATCACGCGGGCTGATTGTTTCGTTTGAACCCTGCTCATGAATTCATTAATCTCTTCCAGCCATGTGAGCTTTTCCACCAAAGACCATTTACTGAATGCAAGCAGTTGCTCGTCTTCAAGGTAGTAATTGAACCCTTTGGGTTTATTTTTTCTTTTTGTCGCCATTGATTTTAGCCGCGCGTTTCAAATGTTCGATATCGCTTAGGTCTTGCTTTCTTCCGCTATATTCTTTCATTTCAATCAAGTCATCAGCGCATACAGTATTGATTTTAATTCCTTCCGCTTTGGTTGTTATTTTTCTACTGTAAGCCGCTTTGAAATCAAGTGGATGCACCAATAAAATATCCAATTGCCTGTAATGCGATACAGGTTGAAAGAACGTAAAGACCAGCATATTTCTGTTTTTTATCCAATCCTCTAAAATTACTTTATTGGCAAGGTCTTTTGCTTTTACCCCTTGCAAGCGAGGCACATATCCCAATGAAGCCATCGCTTTTTGCACCTTGCGTATATTTTCAGAATCAAATGAGATGATTACATCCAAATCGTTTGTTACTCTTGGCACACCATGCGGATAAACAGCAAAGCCTCCTACTACAAGATATTTTACTTTTTCCTGCTGGAAATATTATAAAATGTCGAAGTAGAACACTGGATGTTTTTATTCAGTTATTAGTAAATCACCAGCTTCTTTCTTCCAAGTATTTTCTCATTTCGCACTTCGATGAAGTAAACGCCTTGCGCAAGCGAGTTTCTATCTATCGTGAATTTATGTTCGGTCAGTCCGGTTCGCTCATACACTTTCAAGCCGGTAATCGAGTAAAGTGCAAAATCAAAAGCTCCGGTAATGTTTTCTGCTTCAACAGTTGCAGTTGAGCTAAATGGGTTGGGATAAATTTTAAGCGCAATCGGGCTGGGGGCAATGCTGCTGATTCCAACACCAATAATATTTACAATCTGGATTGCAGTATCGGAGCCGCAATCGCTTGTGGCTATCAGCGTAATCGGAAAATTTCCACTTGATGTATAAGCGTGGGCGGTAGGATTTTGTGCTGCGCTTGTTTGCCCGTCTCCGAAATTCCACAAATAAGAAGTGGAATTGGTAGTTGCGTTAGTGATTGTTGCAACCGCGCCCGATGTTGAAGCAGCAAAAACAGCATTTGGTTTTGGATTCACCGTAACGATTGCTGAAGCAGTTGCGCTGCCGTTTTGCGCAGTGATGGTTACAGAATAAGTGGTGGAGCTTGTTGGACTTACATTGAAGGATGACGTAGTGCCGCCCGTACTCCAGGCATAAGCAATCGTTCCCGTAGCATTAGAAGGATTTGCTGTGAGCGTGGTTGATTCTCCTGCACAAATCGTAGTATTTCCTGAAACAGAAACAGAGGGACCGCTTCCACCGCTAATCGTTACCTGCTGTGTTGCAGTATCGTTGCCACAGCTGTTGGTTGCGATTAGTGTGATAGTGAAAGTTCCGGTTGAGGAATACGTATGTGCCGGGGGATTTTGCGCAGCGCTTGTTTGCGTGTCGCCAAAATCCCAGGAATAAGAAGTTGCACCTGTTGTGGTGTTGGTGATTGTTGCAGAAATTCCTGAAGTGGTAGCGGTGAAAGCAGCATTCGGTTCTTGATTAACAGTAACAGATGTTGATGCCGTAGCGCTGCCGTTTTGGTCAGTTACTGTTACTGTATAAGATGTGGTTGTCGTTGGGCTTACATTAATAGAAGCCGTGTTGCCGCTTGTGCTCCATGCGTATGTTATGGTGCCCGTGGAATTAGTAACATTTGCGGTAAGCGCAGTGGATTCACCTGAACAAATCGTAGTGTTCCCTGAAATGGAAACTGATGGACCACTTCCACCGCTAATCGTTACTTGCTGCGTGGCGGTATCACTTCCGCAACTGTTAGTTGCAATCAGCGTGATGGTAAATGTTCCGTTTGATGAATACGTATGTGCCGGAGGATTTTGCGCAGTGCTTGTTTGGCTGTCACCAAAATCCCATGAATAAGAAGTTGCGCCTGTTGTAGTGTTGGTGATTGTTGCAGTAGTTCCTAAAGTGGCAGCGGTGAACGCTGCATTTGGTTCTTGATTAACAGTAACGGATGTTGAAGCCGTAGCGCTTCCGTTTTGGTCAGTTACTGTTACTGTATAAGATGTAGTTGTTGTTGGGCTTACATTAACAGACGCAGTGTTGTCGCTTGTGCTCCATGCGTAGGTTACGGTGCCTGTGGAATTCGTCACGTTTGCAGTGAGCGTTGTGGATGCGCCATTGCAGATGGTATTGTTTCCTGAAATGGAAACTGCGATTTGCTGAGTTGGCGGACAAGTGGTTCCGCTTGAAGTTCCATTTGGGAGCGTGCCGATAGCGGGACATGTTCCCGGGTCAATCACTCGTGAGAAATAGTTTGTGTTGATGCTTGGCGCACTGCAACCAACGGCTGTCATTTGCTGAATGAGGTCGGGAATACTGCCGCTCACGGTGTAAGGGCTACCGAGAATGTTTAAATTAAAAGTCATGGAAACAGTGAGCGGATATTGCCCTACGACATCTGTAGTTGTTCCTGTGATTCTGATACATCCTGTCTCCCCGGCAGTATAAGAAGATTGGTCAGCCTGCCAGGTGATTCCGCAAGGAAGATTATCAAGGTCGTCAATCGTAGCGGAATTAATGCTTACGCTAAAGCCGGAGCAATTGAAGCTGCTGAAGTTTTCAAAATTCAAAGTGTAATCATACGGCACTCCGCGCTCGAGGCAAGGCACGTTTGCAGGGGCAGGCGACAACCCCGGGTTGCCTGTGGGAGAAGGAGGAGTGCATTGGGAAAAAATGTTGGTGGTATATGCAACGCTCAGTAGAATTACAGTCAGGATATTTTTCATGGTTGTTATTTTTCGGAGTGTGAAAATACTATGAATTCTATTTCAGGCAAAGGTGCAAAGGCAGAGTGTAGTGTAAATGTTTGTTTGCTAAAAAATACTGATGCGCTCCTGACGAGCTTCGCCACTAAAACGACACGAGAAGGAAAGGAGATAAGTACGCGCCAAATGAGTGTTGAGGGTGGCGTGTTGCGTGTTGAGAAGAACAACTCAAGATTTCAAACTAAAAACAAGAATCCCATAGGTGGGCAGAGCAATTGTGCAACAGGACTTTAAGCGCAAGCACACGGTCAATTCATTATCTTTATCCTCAAATCACAGAGTCATGAAAAAGCAAGGTTCTACGCTGGCGGTGTTTGCGCTGGAGCAAATCGGGGTGAAATATACGTTCGGCATTCCGGGCGTACATAACACGGAGTTGTATGACGAACTGAACAAGTCGGAGCAAATCACTCCGATACTTGTAACGCACGAAGGCTGCGCATCTTTTGCGGCTGATGCGGTATCGCGCACTTCTGATTCTATTGGCACGTGTGTGCTTGTGCCTGCTGCGGGAACAACACATGCGATGAGCGGCATCGGTGAAGCATTTCTTGATGGCATACCGATGCTCATTATCACAGGCGGCACGCGCAGAGATACAGGCAGGCATTATCAACTTCACCAGCTTGACCAGCAGAAACTCACTGCGGCTGTCACGAAAGGTTATTTCCGCCCTGAGAAACATGAGGACATTATCCCAACGATTTACAAAGCGTATGAACTTGCTATTTCAGGTGAGCCGGGTCCGGTGTTTATTGAATTGCCGATTGAGGTGCAACTCTTTCAGGGCGAAGTTGCGGAAATGCCGCTTTACAAAAAGAGTGTGATGACTCCTTCCTTTGATTTGGCGAAAGTGAAGCAGGTGGTTGATATTCTCGTTGCTGCAAAGAAACCCGGCATCTATGTAGGGTGGGGCGCGGTGGACGCTTCGGATTACACTGCGAAGATTTCGGAAAAATTGGTTGCGCCTGTTTCTACTACGTTACAGGGTAAGAGTTCTTTCCCTGCGAATCATCCGATGTTCACCTGCGTGGGGTTTGGTCCTTCGGCAAAGCCTTCAGCGCAGAAAGCATTTGAGAATTGTGATGCGCTGCTCGCTGTGGGTTGCCGCTTTGCTGAATTGGCAACGGGAAGCTATGGCATGACGATTCCCGAAACTCTGATTCATATTGACATCAATAAAGAAGTTTTTGATAAGAATTACAAAGCAACAATTGCAATTCAGGGCGATGCAACAGAAGTTTTAAAAGCAGTGTGGGAAGAATTGAACGCAAGGAATTTCAAATCGCCAAGAGATTACAATGCGTTGGGCGCACAACTGAAAAAAGATAACGATGATTATTTCAATGAATGGTTAGGCGCGAAGAAAAACGACATCGTTTCTCCGGGGCATTTCTTCAAAGTATTGCGCGAGAAAACGAATGACGATGCGATTATGGTTTTGGATGATGGCAACCACACGTTTCTTGGGGCAGAGCTTTATCCGGTGTATAAACCGCGCCACATTATTTCTCCTACGGATTTTAATTGCATGGGCTATTGTGTGCCTGCTTCGATTGGAACCAAATTAGCAAACCCTGATAAGCAGGTGGTGGCGATTGTTGGCGATGGCGCATTCATGATGACGGGCATGGATTTGATTACTGCCGCAACTTATAGCGTTGCCCCGATGGTGTTTGTGTTTCATGATGGCGAGTTGGGGCAAATTTCACAGTTCCAATCAGTGCCGCTGAACCGCAAGACATGTACAGTGATTGGCAAGCTGAATGTGGAAGGCGTTGCCATTGCAACGGGCGCGCATTTTATTTCCATGCAAAATGACAACGAAATAGAAAAAGTAATCGCAGAAGCATTGAAAGTTTCCGGTGAAGGAAGGCCCGTTCTTGTGGACGTAAATATTGATTACAGCAAGAAAACAATGCTCACCAAGGGCGTTGTGAAGGTGAGCCTCAGCCGCTTTCCGCTGGGCGAAAAGGTGCGTTTCATCACGCGGGCGGTGAAGCGGCATGTTTTAGGGTAAGTTGCTTAGTTTGTTATGCGTGGTTAACCCATGAATGATAGTTTGATTACGATATTGGGATTTCTATTAGGTTTCGGGGCAATGATTTCTTTTGCCTTAAAGATTGGTTATCATTTAGACTATTATAAAGTTCTTTATCCAGAAGAACTTCAAAATGTCACGGGTTTTACTCCTTCTAATTGGAAGCAACATCCATCCAGCGTTGACCCTGGAGTTAGCATGTAGTGTTTCTTTCCATTTTTTCTGGATAGACGAATAGAAAAAGAAAAATCAAACTGGAAGTTAGCTGCTCTTGCTAAAAAAATAAGATTATCAGTCTACCTGACATGGTTATTTGCAGGAGCTTCTGTAGTTTATATAATAATCAGGATCAACCTAAGTAGTCTTTAACAAGACGTTATTCGTTTAAGGGATTTCATCATTCCTCAACTTTTAACTTTTGTTCTGTGCAAAAGATTGCCCCATGCCGCTTTAGGGTAAGCTTAACATTGTCGCACAAAAATTTTTTACAACATGCGACAACTTGTTTTTTCTTTCCTGCTCCTTCTTTCTGTTAGCATCATTGCTTTTGCGCAACCGATATCTAATCCAACGCACACCATCACGCTCACGATTACGCAGGGCGATGGCACCAACGGTGCTTCGGTAGCGCATAACCCTTCAAAAAATATTTATTACTGCGCCATTGCGGGTAATACCGCTTATCCGCTTGAAGCATTTTCAAAATCTGAAAATATTTATCAAGGCACTATTGGCTTTGACGCACGCGGCTTATGGTATAATGAAAAGGAAAACACTATTGAAGGCAACAACTACGATGGGCAGGGCATTTACAACATCCCGCTTGATGGCAAAGGGCTTCCTTCGGGCGAAGCAGAATATAAATACGCGGGCGGGCAGCCTGAGGCGCAGGCGGTGGGCGTGTATGATGCCGCCACGGGCACTATTCTTTACTTCGACATCGCAAATGAGCAAATCATCCGCTATAAGCGCACGAGCGGAAAGCCCGGCAAACCATTAACATTGAAAGGCTGTCCTGCTGATTATGAAAATATCAGCAGCGCAATGATTTACACCGGACAGAAGGGCTATGAATTCGGCATCTTTGATTTCATGGATGCGAAAGTTTATTTCTTTGACAAGAAAGGCAACTACACCGCCACCTCCACGATGGGCGATGATGCGCCCTACAATGATCTGTTCAACTTCTCGTATGCCAACGGCTACGTGTTTCTCTTTGATACGGGCATGAAAGAGTGGCTTGGCTCCAAAGTTTTCTGAGTTGGCGGCTACTGCACAATTCATGCTTCTTCATTCAAGAGAAAGTTTTCTGTTTGCAGTTTACAGTTGCGCTGATAGAAAACTGCAAACTTTAAACTCGAAACTGTAAACTGAGCGCATCGCGTCATGTTCAGACACCACGGTGACAACCGCACTTACAAGCAAAACCTACAAATCGCATCGCTGCTTTCCTTTGTGGCGGGCGCGGTAAATGTGGTGGGCTTCATCGCGCTCAATGTGTTCACCACCAACGTAACGGGACACTTCGCCAACTTCGTGGATGAAATATTCAACCTGCGCTTCTATCAATGCATCATCTTTTTTCTCTACATTCAGTTCTTTCTGCTGGGCGCATTTGTTTCAAACACCCTCGTGGAAATCATTGATAGGCGCAACGCGAAAAATATTTTCATCCTGCCTGTTGCATTAGAAATATCCATCCTTGTCACCGTGGCGATTTTGGGCATTTACCTCTGGCAAACCCATCCCAACATCATCGCCTGCCTCCTTTTATTTTCCATGGGCTTGCAAAACGCGCTCGTCACCAAAATTTCAAACGCCATTGTGCGCACCACACATCTCACGGGGCTATTCACCGACCTCGGCATCGAGCTTTCGCAACTCCTTTTCTATAAAGAAAAAGAACAAAGAGAAAAACTGCGCTCCAACATCAACCTGCGCATCTCCATCATCACCTTCTTTTTTCTCGGGGGCGTTTCGGGCGGATTGCTTTACACAAAAATGCAGTTCTACTCGCTGCTCATTCCCGCAGCGATGCTTCTCATAGGGCTGATGTACGACAATTTGAAATTCAGAATTTTAAAATGGAAAAAGAAACACAGTGCGCAGCACGAGCAATAGTCTCATTTCTTAAAACGAAACTCTCAATATATTTACACGAAATTTATTTCCATGCGCTACAATTATCCGCACACGATTGAGAATGGCGCGGGCGAAAAGCTTACGTTTCTCAGAATCGTAAACGACCCGCAGGGCGATTACCTTGAGGTTGAAAACGCTGTCACTGCGGGCGCGGGACCCCATGCACGTGCATTTGCTGCAAGATGAGCACCTCACCGTGGTGCAGGGCAAAATGGGCGCGCTTATCGAGGGTGCGCAGCCTGTTTATTACACCGAGGGGCAGTCGGGCACCTTTTTGCATTGCGTGGCGCACCGCTTTTGGAATGCCGGTGAGCAACCGCTCATCTGCCGGGGTTGGATAAAACCGATTGACAACATCGAATATTTTCTCACCGAAATTTTCAACTCAACAAAAGCCAATGGCGGTAAAAGACCGGAGTTGTATGATTCTGCTTTTTTGATGCACCGCTATAAAACGGAATTTGATATGACCGAAATTCCGCCCTTTGTAAAAACATTTATTTTCCCCATCATCCTTTTCATCGGAAAGTTTTTGGGTAAGTATAAAAAATTTGCCGATGCGCCCGCTCCCGCTCGCCCGCGATAGGTGTGGCGCGTACTCACCTCGTTTCTTTTGTGGCTCTGTTTGGAAGTGCAGAAGGAAAGGAGGGCAGCAGTATCTGCCCGCATCCTGTCTCAGGCGAAGCGGAGAGGGTAGGTGGGGTGGATAAAAATTCTAGCTACCATAAAATCCTGAATGGCTATAACTGGTACACGGTGCTGAAAATTATTCCGAAAGAAAAATTGAAAGAAGTGCTTTCGGAGGAAGTGGTAAAATGTTTGTTTCCGCAACCGCTCAGAGATAAATATCGTTATGTCCGCAGCGGTTTATTTGAATAGGCTTTTTTCAAAAGAGATTCTTTTAGGCGCAGATAATTCGCTTTTTGATTCAAAATAAATCCTGCACCATCTCCGCCTGCCAGCTTTCAAACGTATTCTTTGCGTAATAATCTTCCACGAGTTTTTTGTAATCCGTTTGCAGCATGAAATCCTTCAGCAAATTTTTGGCGGGGCTTCTCAACCTTCCGTTGCCGCTGAAGCAGGCGTTGAACAAATGCTTGATTAGAGTTTCATCGAGATAATTCATTCGTTTCAATACTTCCATCGCGTTGGTGCGTGTGCGGAATTCATATTGCGGGCTTGTGAGGCGGATAAGCTGCGGAAGATATTTTTGTTTGTCAATTCTACAAGCAATTTCGAACCACGCTGTTTTCACGCTGTGGCTATTGCCGATTACATTTTCTGTTGCGGCAAGATATTGTGAACTGTTTTCAGGATGCTGTTCGCACAATGTTTTCAAACTATTCTCCACGATGAAGTAAGAGGAATCTTGCAACAGCATTTCAAAATCAGCAAGAAAGCGCTGGGGAATGATATCCGTTCCCTGCAAGAAGGCGAGGCGCACTTTCGGATTTTTATCCTTTAAAACTAACTGCACATTTTGCGCATTCATGTCGTCAATGTATGCGGCAAGCTGCTTCGCCATTTCCGCGCGGATGCCGTGAAACGGTTCTTTCGCAAACGCATCAAACAAAAAATCTTTTCTGTTTTGTATCGGAAGATTTCCCAAAGCAATCAGCGCATCATAGCGGTCAATCATGTGCTGCGCTTTTGTGAGTTGCGCTTTCAGCATCTCCATGCTCTTGAGAAAATCCATGCTCTTGATGATTTCATTGTTCGGGTCAAACAACACATACTCAATCTGCTTGCCTTCGGCATTTTCAATGTCAACCGTTTGCGTTTGCTCGCTTATCCATTCCTGTTTTCTATTGGAAGAACCATCTATGTAATACACTTCAACCCAAATTGGCATTTTAAACAAGCCGACTAATTCATTTGTTTCATGCGTTTGCTTCACAGTAAAGCGCGTGAATTTTCCTGCTGCGTTGGTAAGTTCTTCAAACTGCACGGCATACTCCGGCTCGCCACCACGATACAGCCATTCATCAAAAAACCAATTGAGATTCACGCCAAGCGTTTCCAAAAACGCGATGTAGAAATCATGCGTGTCAATATTTTGGTAGGGATGTTTCTTTAAATAAGATGCGAGCGCTTTGTTGAATTGCTTTTTTCCCAGCACATATTTGAGCATATCAAGCACGAGCGAACCTTTTTGATAGACGCGTTCTGTACCTGCGTTGGTGTTTACTATCGGGTTGCTGTTGCGCTTGCTTGCGTTCAGTGCGCTTTGCATTTCCTGCATGCGGTTCCATTGAAAATGGTCTTCGCCAAACACGCTGCGCTCAAAATGTTTTTGATAGTGCGTGGCGAAACTTTCCTGTAGCCACGTTCCCTCTCCGCCACGCGCAGTTACGTAATCGCCAAACCACATGTGCGCGAGTTCATGCGCGTTGGTGCCGATGTAATTGCGGTCGAGATAGGCGCGCTCATCAATGAAATAAAAATCGCCAAACACAGTTGCCGTTGTGTTTTCCATTGCGCCATACATGAAATCCTGCACTGGTATCTGCGCATATTTTTTGTTCCACGGATAAGCAACGCCAAATTCTTTTTCCATCCAGTCCATCATCTCGGCAGAGTAACGATAGGTGGGCGCAACGCGCTCCGGAAATTCAGGATAATACCAGCAGTCAATTGTCACTCCGCTTTTTGATTTCAGTTGCTTCACATCATATTTGCCAATGCCGAGCATAATTAAATAAGGCGCGTGTTGATGGGGCATCTTGTAATGCCACAGTTTATTTTTTCCGTCAGGCAGATTTTTTTCCGCAAGCAACTCCCCGTTTGAAAGCACGCGATAGTTTTTATCAAACGTCACTTTCACTTCCGTAACCATTTTGTCATTCATATCATCAAAGCAGGGAATCCAATAGCGGTTGTCAACGCCCTGACCCTGCGTCCAGATTTGTTTGCGCACGGAGTAAGGATTTGGATTAGCAGGCTCAGGCTCATCCCACCCGATAAAATAAATTCCTTTGCGCGGAGTGGATTTGTATTCTAAAACAAGCTGGTGTTTTGTTGCATCCCATGTAAGGGGTTTTTCCGGCTTGATGGTAACGCCATCTTTTGATGTGGAAAATTCCACCGCCTTCTTATCCAACTGTGCGCTGAGGATTTCGATGCCTGGCGCATCGAGAAAGAGCGTGTCGGTTTCCTGTTGCAGCGCAATGAAGGTGTGCGTTACCTTCCCTTTCACGATTCCCTGCTCCGGCTCAAAAGAAATTTCAAGCAGCAGATGTTCGGTGTCGAAATTCTTTTCACGCGCGCCTGCTTTTGGGTCGGCAAGAAAAGTTGTTGTTTTGGTTTGAGAAAATGATGCCGCGCTGATGAAAGTCAAGAACAGTAAGGCACAGAGAAAACGCATTGTCCAAAAATTCATATAGGTTAAAATAAGTTGTGGGCAAAAGTACAGGTATTCCGTGTTTTAATTTATAGATTTGGCAGCAATTCACTCGTAAAAAGTGGTTTATATGAAAATTGAATTCAGAAAACTATTCATGCTTTGTTGCTGTGCCTTAATGTGGATACAAAGCGCACAGGCACAATTAACCAACTGGCAATATGCATCCGTTATTGAAATAACGGAACAACAAGGACTAACCTTTAATAACGAGCAGGTGTTGGTTACGCTCAACACAGCCGCGCTTATTGCCAATGGACAAATGCAGGCATCGGGGGCTGATATGCGCTTTGCAACGGATTGTGATGGAACAAACCTCATGGCGTATTCTATTGAATCAGGCATCAACACTACGGCAACAAAAGTGTGGCTGCGTGTGCCGCAGGTTTCTGCAAATGCAACAACAACGGTTTATTTCTTCAGCGGAAATGCGCTTGCAGCGCCCGGAACGGATTTCAGCGGCACTTTCCCCAACACGCTCATCATCACTTCGCCAACAATCACCAACTTGGTAGGCACTCTTGATTATGATTGGTTTGAAGTAGAAGCTGGTGCAACGGTGAATCTGTTGGCAGGACAGTTGCTCAGTCTCACTTCCAACAAAATAAAAATTGACGGTGTAATCAATGGCGCGGGTTTAGGCGAAAGTGTCGGTTTAGGTGTTGGGAATAGCGCTGCTACAGCAAATGATGGTTCGGGTGGTGGCGGCTACGGTGGAGTAGGGGGCGATGGCGGATTTGCTGTTGTATCTTATGTAGGTGGAGGAACTTATGGAAATCAAACAGACAGTTCCGTGTTCATGGGTTCTGGCGGTGGCGTTGGAATTTCTGTAGCAGGCGGGAATGGTGGTGGCGGATTGTCTTTAATTGGATTGGATGTTGAAATAACAGGCACAATTAATATGGATGGAGCAGATGGAAATGCGGATTTAGTAAATGAACAAGGAACAGGCGGTGGTTCCGGTGGAACAATATTAGTGGAAGGAAGATTTGTGAATGTATCGGGCAGTGTGAGTGCGATGGGTGGAAATGGAGGAACAGATGCGCTTCCCACATTTGGAGGCGGTGGTGGCGGTGCAGGCGGACGAATCAAAACATTTTATTCCAACACGATTACATTCAGCGGCACAACGGATGTTACGGGCGGTACGGGCGGATGCTGCGGCACAACGCCTTCAACAGCAGGCGGAGCAGGCACAACGCACCAGCAACAAAATCCTGACATCTATTCTATTAATGTCAATCCGTTTATTCTGCGTCAGTCGCCTGTGATTAGCGGTGCAGCGACTACCTGTGAAAATGCTTTTGAAACGTATTCCGCTGCGGTGATTCCCGGAAATACGTATTTGTGGAGCGCATTCGGAGGAACTGTAACGAGCGGTCAGGGTTCAAACACTGTTGAAATAAACTGGACAACTGCGGGAGATGATACAGTATATCTCATCACCGGAAATTTATTCCTCGGATGTTTCGACACCATTACCTATCCTGTTTTTGTGAGCGATGATTTGCCTGCGGCAGATTTTACATTCAGCATTGCATGTACAGCATCTCCGGTAAATTTTTCAAACATTTCTACGATAGGTTCAGGGGCGATTGTTAGTTACGCATGGGATTTTGGCGATGGAAACACTTCATCAACGCTCAGTCCGCAGCATACTTACGGTATTGCAGCAACCTACAACGCCTCTCTAATTGTAACATCGGATAATGGCTGCACCGATACAATTTCAAAAAGCGTAGTTGTAGAAGATTTTTTAGATGCAGGCTTCACAGCCGCAACGGAATGTAAAGGCGACACTACTTTCTTTGTTCCCAATTCGCTTGCAGGTTTTTCTTACGCATGGAATTTTGGCGATGGAAATACATCCATCACGACTTCTCCAACTCATGTATATGCTGCTGCGGGTACTTATGCAGTTACAGTGGAAATTACTTCAACGGGCGGATGTGTTTCTACGGAAACCGGTTCTGCAACGGTGAATGCAATACCGGTTGTTGATTTTGAATTTGTGAGCGCGTGTCCAAATGCAGATGTGGCGTTCATGAACTTATCAAGCGTAGCTTCAGGTTCGCTCACCTACGCATGGAATTTTGGAGACGCAGGACTTTCCGCAGCAACAAATCCGGTGCATCCTTACACAGGCGAAGGAACATACACAGTGAAATTGATTGCAACTTCAACAGCAGCATGTGTTGATAGTATTTCAAAATCAGTGGAAGTATATGCGCAGCCTGTTGCTGATTTTTCAGCAAGCATTGGCTGCCAGAGCGTTGCGACACAATTTGCAAACGCATCAGGCATCGCATCAGGATTTTTGAATTACACGTGGGATTTTGGTGATGGCTCATTATTGTCGAATGCGCTGAATCCAACGCATGTTTATAATGCTGATGGCAACTATAACGTAACTCTTGTCGTGCTTTCCAACAATGGTTGCGCAGATACCACCCTCGGCATCGCTGTAATTTATCAGCAGCCTTCCGCATCGTTCACAGCAAATACTGTTTGCTTCGGAGATACGACATTCTTCAATAACACATCAACGGCAGGCGCAGGCATCAGCTATTTCTGGGATTTTGATGATGGAAATTTTTCAGGTGATTCGAGTCCTGCTTATGTATATGGAACAGCAGGAAGTTTCAATGTAACGCTTGATGTAACAACGGCTGATGGTTGCGTAGCGCAAGCGCAGCAAACCGTCACGGTGTTTGCCGCGCCTTCAGCATCATTTACCGCTCCTGATGTGTGCGCGGGCGTTGCTACTCAATTCACCAATTCATCCTTTATCTCAAGCGGCAGTTTAAATTTTATTTGGGATTTTGGCGATGGAAACGGAAGCAGCTTGGATAATCCGCTGCATACTTATGCAACGGCAGGCTCATATATTGTAACGCTTATTGCAACTTCCGGCAGCAATTGCGCAGACACTACTTCATTAACTGTGGATGTCTTGCAACAACCAAACGCGGATTTCCAAATCAGTACAGGTTGTTTCGGCTCAGATGTGCTGATTTATGACCTCTCCACAGGAGTTGATGTTGGCGCATACTATCAGGTTGATTTATTCAATGATGGCATTTACGACAACGGTCCTTATGCAGCAGGCGACACCGCTTCGATTACTGTTGGATTTACCGGAAACCAGCCGGTGCGCATCCGCCTTACGAACTTTAGCGGCTGCGTAGATTCGGTGGTGGAGGTAATGACTGTCAATGCCTTTCCTACCGCTGACTTTATAGCAACCGATGCTTGCTTTGGCAATGTTGTTTCGTTTACGAACATGACAACATCCACCGACCCGAACCTGCTTGGCTCATTAGGTTATTCTTGGAGTTTTGGCGATGGCAGCACAAGCACTGACATTAATCCAACACACCTGTATGATGCAAGCGCAATTTATACGGTGACGTTGATTGCTGTTTCGAGCGAAGGATGTTCGGACACATTCAGCAACACATTGATTGTATATCCATTGCCCGTTCCTGATTTCACACATGCGCCCGCCTGCGATGACCAGGATGTGATTTTCACAAATACATCTACTATTCCTTTCGGAACAATGACGCATCATTGGGATTTTGGCGATAATGCAACTGCCGTCACTTTAAGCCCGACTCATGCTTTCTCTTCAATTGGGATTTATGATGTAACATTGACTGATACTTCTGATGCAGGCTGCATAAACAGCATCACGAAAAGCGTAATTGTAAACCCGAATCCTACAGCGGCTTTTGTAGCAACAGAAGTGTGTGAAGGAACTGCAACTGAATTCACCAATTTATCAAGCGTTGCTTCGGGTGCGCTCACTTATGAATGGGATTTTGGCGACAGCTTCAACTCGGTGGATGAAGACCCTACGCATACGTATGCAGATGGCGGTGATTATGACGTAGTGCTGGAAGTGCGCTCTGACGCGGGCTGCACGGATACAAAATCAAGAACGGTTTCTGTGTTTACAAAGCCTGATGTGAGTTTCACATCCAACACCGTGTGCGATGGCGGCACGGTAAACTTTACGAATAACACAACTGTGCCAGGTGGCAACGCGCTCTTTAATGTCTGGAATTTTGGCGATGGCACAAATTCGTTTGATGATAATCCTTCGCACTTGTATGCTTCGTATGGCACATACAGCGTGAAGTTGTTTGTGCAATCGGAAGAAGGATGTTCCGATTCATTGTTGCAAGCGGTGATTGTGTTCCGCCATCCGAATGTGTTGATTACACACAACGGTCCTTTAGCGTTTTGCGATGGCGGTGATGTAACGCTTGCCGCGCTTGCTTTCCCGATTACAAATACTTATACCTATTCGTGGTCAACCGGAGAAACGGATAGTTCAATTGTTATTACCACGAGCGGAACATTCTGTGTAACAGTGACAGACCAAAACGGCTGCGTGGATGATACCTGCGAAGCTGTGACGGTGTGGACATTGCCTGTTGTTACAGCAACCGCAGATGTTAATTCCATCAGTAAAGGATATTTTGCGCAATTGGTTGCCACAGGCGGTGTTACTTATCAATGGAGCGCTGACCCGCCCGATGCAACGCTTGTCCCGAATGCGCAAAGCCCAACGGTTAGCCCGGTTGTAACTACAACCTACACAGTTACTGCTACGGATGCCAATGGATGCACAGGCACTGCAACAGTTACCATTACGGTGGTGGATGATTACTTTGTTCATGCAACGAACGTAATCACGCCAAATGGCGATGCCTACAACCAGAATTGGTTTGTTGAGAATATTCTTTCATATCCTGATAACGAAGTGCTGATTTTTGACCGATGGGGAACGCTTGTGTATCAAAAGAGTGGTTATGACAATACTTGGGAAGGAACGCATAATGACAAAGACCTTCCGCAGGGTACTTACTACTACGTCATCAAGTTTGAAAATTTAGACAAAGTTTACAAAGGTTCAGTTTCCATCGTACGATAATCACACTTAAAAAAGCAATATGAAAAAGGCAGTTGTAATTTGTTTATTAGCGTGTGTGGCAGCATCAGGATTTGCGCAGCAAATACCCTTGTATTCGCTGAACTTCGATAACAGGTTTGTGAACAATCCGGCAAGAGCAGGATTTAACGGCAACCCGGAGTTGTATCTCATGTACCGCAAGCAGTGGACTGAATTTAATGGTGCGCCTGAAACCCGCGCTGCAAGCTTTGACATGAACGTGAAGAAGGGCGGATTTGGTCTGTATCTGTTTAATGACATCACTGATGTGTTCAGAACATGGGGAGGCTCTTTCAGCTATGCGTATCATCTGAGATTCAAGAATGACATGCACCGCTTATCCATCGGGCTGTCAGCAGGAATACAGGATTACAGTTTCGACCGTGAAAAGGCTTTTGTGCAAAATACAGACGATCCGCTGTTGCAAGGCGACCACGGTGTATCCTTCGATGGTTCTGCGGGTTTGAATTATGCCGTTACCAAAGGTCCTTTACTTAATCTTTCTCTGGGCTTATCTGCTATCCATATTTATGCGACAGACCTTAAATTTCTGAATGATGCCGCGCCATCAACGCTCTTTATCCCAGACAGGCATTATCTCGCTACCTTATCCAACCGTTTCAAGTTTGTGGATGAAAAGATTATTCTTGAACCATTGGTAATGGCGCGTTTCACGGAGGCGATGAATTATCAAATCGAACCCGGATTGCTGGTCGGATATAAAGATTGGGTGTGGGTGAGCGGCTTGTATCGCTATGATTACGGTGTCACGATTGCGGGAGGTTTCAAGGTGCATAATACCGTGAAAATCGGTTATGCTTATGACCTTGCGCTGAATGAGATTAAAGACCATACCAACGGTACGCATGAGTTGATGCTCGGAATTATTTTTGGAAAGAAAGATGATCAGGCAACCAAAGCAGAAGTGGAAGAGTTGCGCCAAAAGTTGATGGAACAAGATACGCTGATGAATGAGATACAGGAAGAACAAGACAGCCTGATGAACACGATTGACTCGCTGAATCAGCAGATGGACAAAATGCAATATGAAATTGATTCGCTGGAAGGCGCAATTGAGTCAATGGAAATTTCTATTGACGATAGCACACTTGCTAAACTGCTGAAATCAAGCGACCTGCTGAATTCGGGCGATATGTCAGGGATGACAGGCATGAATAAAGAAGTGGAAAAGATGCGCGAGGAGTTAGAACAACTCAAGAAAGAGAAAGAAGATATTGAGGCTTCCGTCAAATCAACGAAAACCAAAGTGAAGGATATGGAAAGCGAGATGACGGAAGAGCGCACCCGCATCGTGAATGCAGAAGACCTTGTGGTGAAGAAAGGTCCGCCATTGGGCGATTATTTCATGGTGGTCGGCTCTTTCAGGGTGGAACAAAATTCTGACAACTATTATGAAGATTTGAAGAAGCGCGGCTATGATGCAGGCGTAGTGTTTGACAAGAAGCGCTTGTGGTATTACGTATTCATTGCGCAGCCGAAAGATTTGAAGAAAGGCTTGCAGGATGTTTACAAACTGCGCGAAGAGAATGCTGAATTCTACGATGCGTGGATTCACATCATGAGCAAGACCATGCGGTAATTCTGTTTCTTCAGAAAGAATAAAAAATGCCCGGATGTTTCCGGGCATTTTTATTTCAGAAGAGTTTCACCAATACGATTCCAAGAAAAGTAGCGCCAAGCCCAAGCGCAATGCTTGCAAGGATGTAAAGAAACGCGCCTGTCATTTGTCCCTCCTTCATTAAGCTTATCGTTTCAATGGAGAATGCGGAGAAGGTTGTGAAGCCACCGCAGATGCCTGTGGCGAGAAACAGCCGCCACTCGGCTGAGAGGTTTCCTTTTTCGGCAAGCGCAAAGATGATTCCGATAGCGAAGCACCCGATTACATTCACGCTTAATGTGCCAAAGGGAAATGCAGAGAGGAATTTATTTTGAACAAACTGCGCAGCGAGATAGCGCAACACGCTTCCTATGAAGCCACCCGCTCCGACAAGTAACAGTATTCTCATCGGCAACGAAAGTAATTCTTAAATCCAAATTTTCATTTGACAGAATAAAGTCAGGACTCCCCTCTCCAAAGGAGAGGGGGCGGGGGTGAGGCTATTATCTCACGCAAACTTGATGATGCCCACCCAGCTCATCACCTTCATTACATAATAAGTCGGGTCAATTTCAAACCAGCGGTTGGCAAACTTGGGGCTTTGCGGAAACTTGTGATGATTGTTTTGAAATAATTCGCCCAGCATTACTAAGCCCCAAGGTGTGGTGTTTTTTGAGTTGTCGCCATTGTCAAAGTTGCTATAGCCGTATTTGTGTCCGCACCAGTTTACTAATGCGCCCTGAATGGGTCCCATCAGGAAATGAATCGGCAGCAATAAAAACATCCACCATTGCGTGGCGAAGGCGATGTAGAAAAGCAAGTAGCACGTGCCGAAGAACAGGCGACCATACCATGAGTCGCCAAAGTTGTCAATGAATTTCCAGGTGGGGATATAGTCTTCAAAGCGCTGCTCCGGCTTCACTCTGTCAAAAGCATAATCGGAATAAATTTTCTTTGTGTGCCACATCATGCGGAACACGTCTTTGAAAAAATGAGGCGAGTGCGGGTCTTTCTCCGTGTCGCTGTAAGCATGGTGCGAGCGATGCAGAATGGCATAAGCGCGCGGGGCAAGAAAAGACGAACCCATCGTGAAGAACGTGAGCAGGTAATTCACCTTCTCCCAAAACTTACTCATCGTGAACATGCGGTGCGATGCGTAGCGATGCAGAAAAAAAGTGTGGAAGAATAAAGAGAGAAACCAGTGCGCGAGAAAAAAGATGAGGATTACCATGAGAAGGACATTTACTTAAAGTTAGGATACACAACGCTCTGCGCCCCGATTAAATTCGCTGCGCGGAAAGCCTGTCATGGCGGAACGAGTCCGCCATGACAATCCTAACCCTGCTGCTTATAATTTTTCTCATACAGCGCAATCCAATCATCCACGCTCATTTTTGAAATCAGCTCGCCAATCAAATCAAACGGAATCTGTTCCGGCTTTTTAAAGCGGATGCAGCTCTTGCCCATGTCGAGCTTTGAAGGTGCGCGCTTTTTATATTCAGCAACAAACCATTGCAGCAATTCGGGACTCGCATACATGCCCATGTGATAAAAAGAAATAAAATTCTTTTGCGAGGCGATGCTCGCAAACGGCAGCGGCAGCTTCGGGTCGCAGTGATAGCCTGCCGGATACAGCGCATGCGGCACCACGTAGCCAATCATGCCGTAGCTCATCTCTTCGCGGAATCCTTTCGGCAGGTTTTTCTTTATCGCGCTGCGCAATGCAGCCATCGCCTGTTTGCGCTCTGCGGGCAGTTCATCAATGTATTGTTGTGGAGTTGCAGCTTTTGAAGTCATGTGTTCGGTGATTTTAAAACTGCAATAAAAATAAGCACTCCGCGCTGATTAAAGTCCCTTTTCCTCTTGGGTGAAAAAACAAAAAGCCCTCTCCGGCAATTGCCAAAGAGGGCTTTATTATTTAATGGAATAAATCTGCGTTATAGTCTCACGGTGTTCATCGGGCACCACACGCCTGCCAGTTCAGGATGGCGCATGGAATTCCAGCGGGCGAATACATACAACACCTGACCTGCGTTTTCCACTCCGAAATCACGCACATCGCTGGCGCGCGTCACGAAATAATTTGAAGTGCCATCAAACGGATTTGCAGGCACGATGCCACCAATTTTATAAGCAACCTCAAGGCAATCGGCTTCTGCGGGCAGCGCAGCGCGTTTGCTCTCAATTTCAGCGCGGCAGGAAAAACGGATTCTTCCGCCACCCACGCTGGCAAGGCTCATCAGGCAGGGATTGCCAATGGGCAGGTGCGGATGCGTAGGATCGCTGCGACCGATTTTAAAATTTAATGTCTCAGCATCTTGCACAAGCGCAGCAGGGCAGGCAGCCATGATATCCAACAAGGGTTGGGCAAAGGCTCTGAATATTTCCATCCCTTCCTGCACTTCAGTGGTTACCACTTTGGTGCGTGTGTTGGGGTTGATATATTTTGCATACAACACATCCCATGCAATGCGGGAATCCTGCCATGCATCGGCATACTCCTGCGTTAAGCCAAGGCGTAGCCAGTTCACTACCGGACCTGAAGGACTGGGCGAATGTAAATACATGTCGGTGTTTCTGATGTAATCGTTGAAGTCGCTGATTTTTTTTGGAATTCTTGATGTTGACATCGCTTGTGTTTTTTAGCTTATTATGAAATTTATTTAGTCAGGTTGCAGAAGCGCATGTTTGTTCTTTCGCGCACCTGCACCCATTACTACGCAGCAAAAAAAGAAAGGTTGCACTTAGGCATCGGGAGGTTCGATGCTATAGTCAAACAGTGAGATGTTATAGCCGGAGTTTCCGATTGCAAAGCCAAACAGCTTGCCGGTATCAGAGAGGTTTCCGATTGCAAAGCCGAGCGGTAGAATCATAGAGTCGGGAATGCCGGATTAATGTGCGAAATGCCCGATGGCAGAGCCGAACAGTTCGGTGATAACGCAGCGGGCATGGAGGACGAAAAAGAACCTGACTGTTAAATGAATTTTAAAGCTCCTGTTTATTCCTTATATTTAAATAACCAACCCGCCTGCCATGAAGCGTTGCTTACTTCTACTCATTCTGCTTCCATCGTTTTGTTTAGCACAGAAGCAAGGAAACATTTGGTATTTCGGTGACCATGCCGGTGTTGATTTTAACAGCGGAGTACCTGTTGCGCTTATGGATGGTGCTATAACTTATGGTACGGGTATTTTAGGCCCTATTACCTATAACGAAGGCACGTCAGTCATCTCGGATAGTGCAGGCAATTTGTTGTTCTATACAAACGGACAAAAGCTTTGGAATCGCAATCATCAGGTAATGCCCAATGGAGATAGCCTGTTGGGAAATTTTTCATCAACACAATCATCTATCATCATACCCAAAGCAGGGAGCAGTCAATACTTTTATGTATTTACGGTAGATGATTATTTTGAAGATTTCCAAATCCGGGGAATTCAAAATGGATTCAGATATTCTATAGTTGACATTTGCCTTGACAATGGATTGGGCGATGTTGTTTCCAATCAAAAAAACATTGTGCTGATAGATGATTCAATTACTGAGAAGGTAGCCGCTGTGAAGCATGCAAATGGAGTTGATTACTGGATTGTCACCCATATGCTTTATGCAGATGCGTTTTATGCTTTCAGGCTCACTTCATCTGGAATAACAAGCTCGGTTATTACGCATGTTGGCTCGGTGCATAGTCGCGCACAATCGCAGCTAAAAATCTCACCAGACGGAAATAGGCTTGCACTTGCAATTGGCGAGGGAATTGGTTCCAACCCTGGTATTTTGGAATTATTTGATTTTGATGATTCAACCGGAATTGTTTCAAATTTCAAATCGTTAACAACATTTCCTTCATCACAAATTTTTGGAGTAGAGTTTTCTCCAAACAACACTAAACTTTTTGGTGGCTATTCAAGCTTGTTAAACGGAAATGGCGGTACAGGCATTATCCAATATGATTTGAATGCTGGAGGAGGAAATATTGACTCAATCAACAATTCCAAAGTAATAATTTATGTGCGCCCTAATGTAGCATCTGTAAAAGGACTTCAGCTTGGTCCTGACGGGAAAATCTATCAAGTAGAAGTTCAAAACCAAGGTTACTTGCTCGCAATCAATTCTCCTAATAATTATGGTTCTTCTACCAATGTTCAAAGTAGTGCCGTATATCTTGGAGGCAGATTTGGGAGCTATACATTGCCCACTTTTATTGCAGGTTATTCTTATTCAAATACCTTGCATAATTGCAATGGGTTGCCTTGTGATTCATTAATTGTTACCACCAACAGCGTCACTACTCAAGTTTCCTGCCTTGGCGCAAGTGATGGCGCAGCAAAAGCAGTTGCATCAGGCGGCACACCGCCTTATACTTTTCTTTGGAGTGATGGGCAAGCAGATGATTCACCAACAGATTTTCCCGCTGGCACACATTCAGTAACTGTAACCGATGCAAACGGATGCACTGCAACTACTTCTATTAATATAGGAGAAGGCACAGAGCCTTGTGTGGGTATTCAGGATAATTCATTCAACAATATCAGCCTTCATCCCAACCCTACCACCAACACTATCACACTCACTGCGCAAAAAATCCAAACACAAGCCACGCTCACACTTGTTGATGCGCTCGGCAAAGAAGTGTGGCAGCAAACATTTTCCGCAGAAGTACTCAAAGCAGGTGTGCCTCTTTCATTATCAGAACAAGAGCAGGGAATTTATTTTCTCAGCATCCGCACCACGCAAGGTTCAAAGGTGATGAAGGTGGTGAAGTATTAGCGCAACACTTCCACGCATTAAACCAGAATGAACAAACCCAAAGACATTGACGCATACCTTGCAGGCTTTCCAAAAAACATCCAACTCCTGTTGGAACAAGTGCGCGCAACAATTCACAAGGCAGCGCCCAAGGCGGAAGAAACTATAAGCTATGCCATACCCACGTTCAAGCTGAACGGAAAAAACCTGATACATTTTGCAGGTTTCAAAAACCACATCGGCTTTTATCCCGCGCTCACCGGCATGGAGGCATTCAAAAAAGATTTCGCCCGCTACAAAACAGGAAAAGGCTCCGTGCAGTTTCCGCTTGATGAACCAATGCCAACAGCATTGATAACAAGAATTGTAAAATTCAGAATGAAGGAGAATCTGCAAAAAGCAAAAGCGAAGAAGAAATAGTCAGCGCAAAGCGCAGGATCAAATCAGTGGCGCGTAATCTCGCCCGTGTAGATTTGACGTGGTCTGCCAATCGGCTGCTTCTGGTCAATCATCTCTTTCCACTGCGCAATCCAGCCGGGCAGTCTGCCAAGTGCAAACAACACCGTGAACAAATGCACCGGAAATCCGATGGCGCGATAGATGATGCCCGAATAGAAGTCAACATTCGGATACAACTTCCTTTCAATAAAGTATTGGTCAGTAAGCGCTGCTTCTTCTAATTGTTTTGCGATGTCGAGAATCGGGTCGTTCACGCCCATTTTCTTCAGCACGTTATCGCAGGCTCCCTTGATGATTTTCGCGCGTGGGTCAAAGTTCTTATACACGCGGTGTCCGAAACCCATCAGGCGGAAAGCATCATTCTTGTCTTTTGCCTTGTCAACATATTTCTTCACGTCACCACCATCGGCTTTGATTTTTTCAAGCATCTCAATCACTTCCTGATTGGCTCCGCCATGCAGGGGTCCCCACAGCGCAGCGATACCTGCCGAAATCGCAGCATAAAGATTCGCCAGCGATGAACCCACAATACGCACGGTTGATGTCGAGCAGTTTTGTTCGTGGTCGGCATGAAGAATCAACAGTTTATCAAGCGCATCGGCAACAACAGGGTCAACTTTATATTGCTCAGTCACATTTCCAAACGTCATGTGCAAGAAGTTGGAAACATAATCAAGCCCATTGTTGGGATACACAATCGGATGCCCCACCGATTTTTTGTGAATCATCGAAACGATGGTAGGCATCTTTGCAAGCAAGCGAATGATGGTGAGTTGTTTCTTTTCTTCACTGCGATTCGGGTCAAGCGATTCAGGATAAAAAGAAGAAAGCGAAGAAATCATCGCAATCAACTGCCCCATCGGGTGCGAGTTGGTGGGATAAGCCGCGAAAATTTCTTTGATGTCTTCATGCACCAGCGTGTGGCGCTTAATCGTGTTTGCAAAAGTTTCCGACTGCTCTTTAGTGGGCTTGTTTCCATAAATCAACAAATAAGAAACATCGAGAAAGTTTGATTTCTCCGCAAGCTCTTCAATCGGGTATCCGCGATAGCGCAAGATGCCTTCTTCACCATCCAAAAATGTGATTGCACTTTTTGTAGCGCCTGTGTTTTTATATCCGACATCTAAAGTAACGTAGCCTGTTTGGTCGCGCAGGTTGGAAATATCAATCGCTTTTTCATTTTCCGAACCCACCACAACCGGCAGTTCGTAGGTCTTTCCATCAAGTTGAAGAATGGCTTTATCGGTTGAAGTTGCAGGCGAATTTTTGGCGGTTGCACTAACATTTTCAGGCATAAAAAGAGATGTTTTTGGAGTTGAACAAAACTACGTATTGTGTCGCAATAATAAAACTAAGGCAGTTGCGCTAAAACACGATTGACTTGCGTCAATGATTTCGGGATGGATAAAGAGGGCAAGCCGTCCTGCTGAGTTTGTCGAAGCATGGCGCGGGCTAACGCTACTCTTCGGTAGTTTTGAGGGTAACTATATTCTAAAGAAGCTATTTGCAGGATGCCGCACGTTCTGCAGCCTTTGCGCTTCCCAGTTCAGCGCCTTTCTTAAAATCATCGCAGGCTTTATTGGCGTTGCCTGCTTTTTGATAGGCTTGTCCTCTATTATTATAGTAGTCTCCGTCTTTCGCATTGATGCCGATAGCCTTCGTGAGCAATTGAATCGCCTCCTCGGATTTATCCATCTCGTTTTTGATAACACCGCTGTTGCACAACGCCCATTCAAAACCGGGCGAGAGTTTCAGCGCTTTGTCTAAATCCGAAAGGGCTTCTTCTTTTTTTCCGGTGTAATACTTCGCAAGCGCACTATTATAATATGCGTTGGTGTCTTTCGGAACAATATCCATCACCAATTTGAAATCTTCAATCGCGCCCGCATAATTTTTCTGCTTCAGCTTTATCAAGCCGCTATTATAATGCGCATTGGGATAGTTGGGCGAAAGTTCAATTGCTTTATCCAAATCAGTAAGCGCGCCTGTAAAATCCTGAAGTTTATATCGCGCCACAGCGCGATTATTATATTGAGAAGGCTTATCGGGATATTGCTTGATAGCATCTGTGAAGAGCTCCACTAATTTTTCGTAATCAATCTTACCGGTGCCGGGCATCATGCCGCGCAAATCTTCCGTAGCACTTTTCATTTGCGCAACTGCGGTGATAGAGAGGAATGAAAACAATAGTCCAACGAAAAGCATTCTCATGTTTAAAAGATTTTTTCTAAAGTTAATCGCTAATTGCAATGCTGTTTTAAAAGCTCTTCCGCTTCCGGACTTCCCAACTCAATTGCTTTCCTCCACGCCTCGCATGCTCCCTTCACATCTTTCAATAAAACTTTCGCCAAGCCGATACTATATAATATAGCGCCTGACTCTTGCTCTAACTCATACGCTTTCATGTATTCAACCAACCCGCCTCTTGCATCTCCTTTATCCAGCTTGATGTCGCCATTCCTCAAAAACTCATCAGCCGCCACTTTTGATGACTTCTGCATATTCGCGCAATAGTTTTTGATTTTAGCAGTCGCTTCAAAATAGCCAAGCCGATAGGCGGCATCCCAGTCTTCACATGCTCCGGTCATGTCGCCTAATTTCATTTTCGCTTCGGCTCTATACCAAAATGCCAATGCGCTGTTTGCATACAATTCGATTGAAAAGTTCAAATCGCTCACCGCATCGCGATTGTTGCCCGTCAGAAATTTTGTGTAGCCTCTTAAATAATATGCGCGATGATGCTTGGGATTCAGCATAACTACTTTTGTGAAATCGTTTATCGCGTCTAAGTATTTTTTCTGCTCATTGTAAATGCGCCCGCGTTCATAAAACGCGTCTTCACTCTTCGGATTCAGTTTAATCGCCTGCGTGTATTCGCCAATAGCACCCGCAATATCCTTGCTTTGATATTTTTTCTTTGCTGCCTGAAGCAAGCCGCTCACGTCAGTTTGTTGCGCGCAGAGATTGGAAAGAAGAAACAGGAAAAATAAAAACGAGCTATGCTTTCTAAGAATCACTTGCAATTTTTATCAAGCAGCGATTGTATATTCTTTATACCGAGACTTTTTGCTTTATTGTAATCCTCGCAACCGCCTGCATTGTTGCCTTTTGCAATCCGCAAGTCGCCCCTGCGCAAATAATATTCACCGTTTTGGGGTTCTTGTGCTATCAGTCGTGTGAGTGAATCAAGATGATCTTTTATATAGTCATGATACACTTTCACGGTGTCGCTTCCTGTTTTAAACATCGCGGTATCCATTGGGCGGGCTGTATCTGCGCTGCCAGCGCTGTTGTTCTGTTGCGTGACTTCTGGTTGCTTCGCTCCATTTTCTTTGGTTTCCTTGTTTACTTCTTGGTTGCACTTTGCGAATAAAAGAATGCAGGAGGCTAAACATCCGAATAAAATGATTTTGGTTTTCATGATTGATTATTGAATAAGTTGAAATTTATTATGCAAACCAAAGTTGATACTTCTTTTTAGAAAAAACGGAAAAGGTTTTGCTTGATGCTGAAGTTTTTTTTTTGTGTTGCGCGGGTTGAAAAAGGAGTATTCTTGTTCGATTAGTTGAATTTTTTCTTGTGAAAGCGGAAAGAAAAGAAATAATGAAGTGAAAATGAGCGCTGAAAATTTTCAATCAGGGCGCTTGTATTTCAGCGATAAACTGCGTGAAAGCGATTTGATTTTTTTATTGAGAAGCAAAAAATATTTGCTTAAAACTCTTTTGCAGCAAGCATTTCATGCAGATGAATAAATCGTTATGAAATTTTTTGCGAAAAAAAATTTCAGAAAAACTTTTTTCATGAGTACGTTTTAATGTACACGTTATACACAAGTTGTAGAAAACTAAACCTTCTTAAACCTTCTTCCGTATAAAAAAGTGATTTAAATTTCGATTGCGTTTTATTTATTCATTTCTAAAAAACAAAAAAATGCCAGCAAAAAAAGCAAAGAAGCCTGTGAAGAAGGCTGCTAAGAAAAAGAAGTAATCTTCTTTCTTCTTAAAGAAAAGAAGCCCTCCAAGTTGGAGGGTTTTTTTATTTTAGGAATGTTTGCGCTTGAAATTATTTCTGCGTCAACGCATACAACACCGGTTTGCTGGGGCTTGCATCTAACTCAAAACTTGCAATTTGCAAATTCAATAAGTAGGTTCCATCTATTACATCATCGGGAACAAAAATCAATTCTGTAATTGTAGCATCCTTTCGGATATTGTCGGGATATTGCCAAAATGTTTTGTGAAACAACAATCTTCCTTCGTCTTCTTCCCGATCAACAGACGGCAAATCAACAAGCAGATGCTTAACGCCAATTTTCACAAGAAACGCAGCAAACTCATGATGCAGATACGGAGGATTATTTCCGGAATAATTTCTTTGAAGTTTTGAAGCATCATTTGGCAATGTTCGGATGACGAGCGCTTCGGGGGTTTTATCAGCAAGCAGTTTCTCTGCCTGTTCAGTCAGAATGATTTCATCACCATTTTTCAACTGCTGAGGAAAAACACTAATGAGTTCTGCGATAAAGAAAAATTTTTTCAGACATTGATTAATCGTAAACCGCTCTGTCGTGATATGCCCCACGCATTCTGTATGTGTGCCATTTCCATGCGGATTGATTTTTACATTTTGAAAATTTACAGCGCCTCCCTTCTCAACTGCGCCTGTAAAGGAATCTGTTACTACGGGCGCAACTTCAAACGGTGGAGCAAAAAATGCATTTAGGTTTTCCCCTTCTGCATTTAGAGGAATGGAAATATCAAGCGGAACTGAAAGGTCTGCTTGATACTGTTTCCGTGCATGATGAATGAGCGCTTGCATAAGAGCTAACTGTTTGGTCTGATTTTAGACTACAATATCTGCTTTTCTTGCGAATGCCGCTTCGCTTGTTATCTCATAATGAGAGACAAACATTTTAACGCTTCTTGCGTAAAAAAATCTATTCTAAGAACCGAAAAATAAATTTTTAACTTGCAGAACCCAAAACCATTAGAAATTCTTATTGCCAAGCGCGTGAAATTTCACAAGATATCCATATTAGTGCCTGCATATAATGAGGGCAAAACCGTGACAACGGTGCTTGAAGCTCTTTCGAAGGTGAAACTCATTAATGACCTTGCACGAGAAGTTGTTGTTGTTGATGATGGCTCAAAAGACAATACGGTTGAAGTTGTAAAAAAATTCATTGAAGATAATCCTGCTT
>JAWXCB010000013.1:0-16141 GCA_034440455.1 Chitinophagales bacterium | reverse complement strand
TGAAGTATGATATTGCCGCGCAGTGTCACTCCGTTTTCAAAAATGTAAAAACCGTGTTGGAAGAAAGCGGCTCATCGTGGAATAACCTGATTGATGTAACGGTGTTTCTCACGAACATGAAAGATGATTTTGCGACTTACAATAAAATCTACGCTGAATATTTTAAAGAAGCCAAACCTTGCAGAACAACCGTTGAGATAAAAAGCCTGCCCACTCTTATCGCCATCGAGTTGAAGTGTATCGCTACGATTTAGCGTGCTTGTGTTTTTTCTGCGCCATGTTATACAGAATCTGAAAGATAATAAACACGAGCAGAAAATAGCCCAGCAGCAGAAATGTATAATTCAGTTGCCAGCTATCCAGATTATTAAAAATAAAGACGACAAGAATAATAGAGCAAAGCGAAATCAGCGTAAGCACAATTGCCACCCACTGATCGGGCAAGCCGAGGTAAGCAAGTTGATGCGTGATGTGGTCTTTGCCGCCAACGAAGGGCGATTGCCTGCGCGCAAGCCGCCTGATAACAACCGTAGTCGTATCAATGAGCGGGATAATAAACAACAACATCGGGATGAGAAATTGGCGCAACTCAATGAAGCCTGAATAGCTTTCGCGATAGTTCCAGAAAAATAAAATGCTGATAGCCGCGAGAAAAACCCCAAGAAACTGGCTGCCCGTGTCGCCCATATAAATTTTTGAGGGATGCCAATTGAAAAACAGAAATCCAATTAACGCGCCCAGCACGCCCAGCATAATTATTAAATAAGATTTTGGCACATCGCCATTCAATACAATTAAAACAATAGCGCCTATAATAATGGAAGCTGAAACTGATGTAGTGATGGCATCCATATTATCAAGCATGTTGATGGAATTCATCAAGCCGATTACCCAAAGCACCGTGATGATATAATTTATTTCGGGGAGCGTGGTAGCCTGAATCTGGAAACCGGTGGCAACGAGCAGATTTGCGCAGGTAAATTGCCCGATGAATTTCACAAGGGGATTTGTGTTGTAGGCATCATCGGCAAGTCCGAGCAAAAAGCCAACGCTGCATGATGACAGCAAGCCAATAAGTTGTTTATAGCCATGATCCTCCACCGGAATTACACCCAGCACGGAAATAGAAATCAGGAAAACGATATAAAACGAGAACCCGCCCACCGAAGGTTTTGAAGTGGAACCCCACCGCACACCTCCAAACTGATTGTTTTTTACGTTGCGCATGCCCAGGTTTCTGGAAAAACGCAAAATCAAAAAATTGATAAGCACAGAAAAGCAAATCGCAATGACAAAAAAGAGCGAGTAGAATAAAATATTGTAAAGATGATTATCTGTCATTCTGCCGGAATCAGGATTTTTTAAACAATTTTTTCAAGAAAGATTTCTTCATAATTGTCTCATCTGTATAATAGCCTGAATCTTTGTAAGTGTACAAGTAACCGTAGCTGTATCCATACTTGTAATTATAGCTGCCATAAGAATAACCGGAAACCCCTCTTCCCACATCATTCAGCACTACAGATAGATTCATCACTTTATTTTCATTAATCAATTTGTCCAGATTGCTGATAAATGATTTACTGGAATATTCAGCGCGGAACACATAGATGGGATAGTCCACATTTTTGATTACTTCAAATCCGTCTGTAACAAGCCCGAGCGGTGGCGTATCAAAAATGATGTAGTCATACTTTGTCTTCAGATAATCAACCATTTCATTCAATCGCTCAGAGAGGATAAGCTCGGCTGGATTTGGCGGAATGGGACCGGAGGTGATGAAATCGAAATTTTTCAATTCGGTTTTTCTGATGCACTCATCTACTTTATCTCGTCCGATGAGAATAGTGCTCATACCCCCAGTGTTATCTACGTTGAATATTTTGCTCAGGCGCGGGCGTCTCATATCCACATCAAGGATAATTACTCTTTTATCAAGCAGGCTGAGAATAGCGCCCAAATTGATGGAGGTAAAAGTTTTTCCTTCTCCTGAAATGGTAGAGGTGATGGCAAGCGTTTTAGGTCCGGGCGTATTTGAAATGAATTGCAAATTATTCCGAATCACGCGGAAGGCTTCCGTGATAATAGATTTCGGATTTTGCGTAACCACGATTCCCGAAAGAGGAATGTCCGTAAACACGGTTGGCACGATGCCCAACATTGAGGCTTTTGTATTTTTCTGAATGGTTTCCACGGAGATAATTGTGTTATGCAGCATGTAGCGCACCACAATCAGAATTAACCCGAGTAGCAGGGCAGCGGAAGCGGCTAACGTCCACAGAAAAGAGGATTTCGGTCCGATTGGTTCTTGCGGTGGCATCGCGGTGCTGAGCACCATATAATCCGAAACCATCCCAGCCTTTGCTACCTTGTAATCAGTTTGTTTATCCACCAATAACTGATAATAATTCGCCATGCTTTCATACGCGCTTTTCAGCCGTGCATACTCCGCCTGCTCTTCTGGCAAGACGAGCAATCTTCCCAAGTATTTGTAATACTGTTCGTCTATGCTTTCTAGTCTGTAATTTTTCTGAATAAGCACGTTATCCAGATCCATTGACATTTCATTTTTTGTGCGAATGATATTTTCATCAATCAGCTTTACTCCGGGATGGTTGGGAGAAACATTCATCAGCAGTTCTTCCTTATCCCGTTCCATGCCTTTGATATTGGCTACATATTGGCTCACTACTCCCAACTCGGTGCCAAGCAATCCCACAGAAACGGATTCTATATCTGTGAGGTTGCTCATGTAATTACTAAACCAGTTAATCAACTTAATTTCAAGCAGGTATTGCAGTTTTTGTTGTTCCAAACCGCGAAGGTTACTGGTGAGCGATTGCATTTCCTGCTCGGGGTCTAAAAAACTCTTATCCAATCTAAATTGCTTCAGACTATCAGAATATTCCCGCAGGTCATCGCTGAATGAATCAATTTCACTTTCAAGAAAACTAAGAATTTGCTGTGCGCTTTCAGACTGTCGTTCAATATCATACTGCACGAACTCTTTAGACAGCGCATTTACCAGATCGCTTGCCTTGCTCCTGTTCTTATCCTGATAACTGATGCTAATCGTTTTTGTAGAGGGGTCAAGCGGCACTACGGTAATTCTCTGCGACAGATATTCAGAGTATCGTTCAATATCATTTATCCTGAAGAAATAAACTTTTCCTATGTGTTCCTTTAAATTTGCTTTTGCAAGCGCGGAGAGCGAAATCCGAATTTCAAAAAAGGGAGTTTCAAAAAAATTATCATAACTGAGAATTTCGCGATAGTCTTGTTCTTGCAGTTTGTATCTCAGGATAAAAGATTTATCATTTAGCAGTTCAACATAAATATCCTGCCCATACACATCGGGGCTTTTTATTTCCAAAACATTCACTTTGAATGGCGTAGCGGTATAAACTTCTGATGAAACAAATTTTGTCCTTCCTTCCCTGAAATAGCTTACGTCAAAAGGCAAGCCCTTAATAACTCTTTGAATAAAGTATTTCGATTTTACAAGTTGAATCTCGCGCGAAGCTTCTTCTACAGAACTTCCCAACACATTATTTTCAGGACCCAGCAACTGTTCCCTCATTGTCTGCTGCGCAGTTTGCTCCCTTTTCAGCATGAGCGTAGAAGTAGCTTGATAATTTGGGAGCGTGTAGCGCAAATACAGCCAAACGGATGTTAAGCCAATCAACACAAGTAACAATATCCAGATTAAACTTTTGCGAACAATGGAAAAAAATAACGCGATGTTGAAGTCTTCACCCAGCAAATCCTGGATATACGCCATTAAAGAGGTCTGACTCTTCATTGTTTTGTAATGCTCAAAACCAACAAATAAAGCGTAGTGATCGTGGAAATAATGGTAAAGAGATAACCCAGCTCGCTGATAGCTGCCTGTGCCGGTCGGAGTCTCGGGTCCACAATGATTAAATCATTCGGCAAAATGACAAAGTCCGCATCTTTTAACCCGGCAATCGTTGAAAGATCAATCCTTTTTATTGTCGGCTTATCATAATCGCCTCTGATAATTTTTATCTTGTGTGATTTAGAATCATTGCTTATGCCCCCAATAGATGCCAGAACTTCAATCAGTTTTGTGTTTTCGTAAGGAAGCGAAACTACTGACGCTGACCCTACTCCCATGAAAAAATATGCACGATGATTGGTTACCTTCAGTTGTATAAACGGTTCATTGTACCATACTGAATACTTCTTCTCTAAGAATTTCTCAAACTCCAGGCGTGTCATGCCCTTTACATACACCTCGCCCAATAAAGGAAGTTCTAAGTATCCATCGTCCTTCACAAGATAACTTGTTTCTCCACCGGCTATCCCGGTTGATTTATCTGCAATGACATCTACCAGATTAAACCCGTCTTGAGTATAAATTTTAAATGCTATTTCATCATCCGGCAAAATAACCTGCTTCTGATATTCCACCTCTTTTAATTCGAAATAATAGAAGTCTTTCGTGTCTCGCAGCAAGTAATTTGGATACAGAATTTTGCAAGAGTTAAACAGAAGCAAGAGCAAGAAAAAAGGTAGAAGCCGCTTCATCATGGATGGCTGCAAAAATAGGGAATATTCCCCTTTCGCTTTTTACGCTTTTAAACCCTTCGCCCTTAGCAATTTCTCATAAAAGGCTCCCGTATCTTCCACAAGCCTCTTAAAGCTGAATTTTTCTTTTACAAACTCATATCCTTGACTTCCGAAACTGCTGCGCAGGGCATCCTGCTCAATGAGTTGAAGCAAATGTCCGGCAAACTGCTCCACATCATTATTAGGAGATAACAAAGCCGTTTTATCCGCAACCACAATGTCTTCAATTCCGCCTACTGCGGTTGAAACAATCGGTTTATTGGAGGCTTGCGCTTCGATTAAACTTACGGGTGTTCCCTCATTGAAAGAAGTCATTGCAACAATATCAAGTCCTGCCATCACCTCGTCAATCTGTGTTAGCCATGAAGTGAATACCAGCGATTGGTTAAAGTCAGAATCCGGTAAAGCATAAGAAAGGTTCAAGTCTTGAGCAAGTTTTATGATTTTCTCCTTTTCTTCTCCATCGCCTATAATAAATGCTTTCACCTTTTTAGTTGTCTTCTCAAAAACTTTTTTTATAGCCTTCAAAAAGAGCGGATGATTCTTAACAGGAACAAGCCTGCCGATAATTCCCACAGCAATTTCATCATCCGCAACATGGTATTTCAACCTGAATGCGTTTCTTTTTTTGTCATAGTCGGTTTGAAATTTTTCCAATTCAAATCCCAATGGAATTACTGTGATTTTATCTGCTGCGCAAATCTTAAAATCATTGGAAAGCTCTTTCTTCTGCAAGTTGCTGATTGCAATAATTCCTGTGCTGATAGCTGCAAGATATTTTTCGATTTCAATAAAAATTTTTGTTTTTGCAGGGTGGAAATAAGAATGGAAAACATGCCCGTGAAACGTATGCACAACCACGGGCACCTTGCAATGGTGCGCTGCAAGCCTTCCCAAAGCGCCTGATTTGGCAGCGTGCGTATGCACAATGTCGGGCTTGAATTCCCGAATCACGTCTTTAATTTTTTGATAAGATTTTAAGTCATCGAGCGGATTAATGCTCCTGCGCATTTCAGAAACATAAACGGGGGTAACGCCTAATTTTTTTAAAATGAATTCAGAACTTGCTTCCGTTTCATCTTTCATGCCCGCAAGCAGCATTGTTTCATACTTGCTGTCTAAATATTTCGTGAGGTATGCTACATTGTAGGTGGGTCCGCCTAAGTTGAGGCGGTTGATAATTCGGAGAACGCGCGGCATTTACTCAATGTATTTTTTATGCCAATACTGAAAAACCAGCAATCCCCATATCTGCGCCACCGCCTCTACCGGGCTGGATGAAAACAACTGCTTTTTTAATGCTTCCACATATTGGGGGTTGAAAATGCCCTGACTTTTAATACGATCTTCCGCAAGCAAATCATTCAGGATAATGTTTTTTAAATCGCCTCTGAACCATTTCAACAACGGCACTTCAAATCCTTGCTTTTTTCGCTTCAATAACTCAGGCGGCAATACGTCTTTAAAAGCATCTTTTAATATGCGCTTTCTGTTGTTGTTGAAAATTTTAAAATCTGAGGGAAGCGAGAAAACATAATTCACAACGTGATGGTCAAGAAAAGGCACACGCACCTCCAAGCTATTCGCCATTGACATCAAATCAACTTTTGTAAGCATGTCATTGGGAAGTATCAGTTGCATATCGGAATAGAGCGTGTCGTTGATTGTTCCGTCTCTTTTATAGTAAGTGAGAAAGGCATTTTTTCGCAGCAAATATTCATCGGTATTTTCAATCGGCTCTTCAAACACATTCAGCGCGCGGGCAGCTTCCTGCTCGTCAATAAAGGCGCACCATCTCCAATAGCGTTCTTCGGTATTGAGGTCAAGTCCTTCGGAATAGCGATGCATCTGTCGGACAAAATTGCTCACTGCATTATTTCTTGATTTGGGCAGCAAGCCGAGAAACGGGCGGTTGAGCTTCACTAAAAAATTTACAAACCCCGAATTTTTTACGCGCATTTCTGCCAGATGCTTGTTATAGCCTGCAAACAATTCATCCGCGCCATCACCCGAAAGGGCAACGGTCACTTTTGTTCTTGTATGCTTGCTCAAAATATAGACAGCAATTGCCGATGAATCGGCAAACGGCTCGTCAACGTAATCAAGAATATCAAAGAGATTGTCATATAAATCCTGCGTGGCAAGCGAAAACGAAGTGTGATTTGTGTTGAATTTTTGGGCGACAAATTCAGCATATTTTGTTTCATCAAAATAAGGCTCGTCTTTAAAGCCGATGGAAAACGTGTTGAGCTTATTTGTGTATTGTGCAGCCAGAGAAACGATTACCGAAGAATCAATTCCCCCGCTGAGGAATGCACCCAGCGGCACGTCTGCAATCATCCTTCGCTGCACTGATTCCCCAAGTAGTTTTTTCAAATTTTCTTTCGCATCATCATAATTTACCGGCTTCGCATGGCGCAATACCGGGTCATACTTTATCATGTAGTAGCGGCTAATCTCAATGCTGCCATCAGCAGCAATCGTCAAATAATGACCGGGCTTCAATTTTTTTACATGACGTAAAATGGAAGAGGGAGCGGGGATGTAATTCAACTGAAGATACATAAACAAAGAAGTATAATCAAGCTCCTTGTTGACGGGAAAAGAAAGAATTGCCTTCATTTCAGAGGCGAAAATTATTTTATCCGTATCCTGGTAAAAGAGCAGCGGTTTGATGCCCATTCTGTCGCGCGCAATGAAAACAGTTCCATCCTGGCTATCGTAAACGGCAAAAGAAAAGAAGCCATTCAATAAGTCAAGACATTTCTCTTTGTATAAAATATAAAGATTCAGGAGAATTTCTGTGTCAGTTTGAGATTTGAGCTTTACGCCCTTCGCGTCAAGTTCCTTTCGTAATTCTTTATAGTTATAGATTTCTCCGTTGTAGATGATACAATAGCGTCCGGTGGCATCAAACATTGGCTGTGCGCCTGCATCGGAAACATCAATAATCGAAAGCCGTGTGTGACCTAATCCTACGCGATTGTGAAAATATTTTCCCTGTTTGTCCGGACCGCGTTTTGAAAGTGACAACAAGGCTTTATCAAGACTTGCTTCATATTTCTTCGCAACACCTGTAAGACTGAATACGCCTGAAATGCCGCACATCGTGACTATAGTCTTGTTTTGGTAATTTTAGTTGGCAAGATAGTAATAATGGTAGCAAAGGATTTTTATTTAGCCCCGCTTTTTTTGATGATGATTTACGGGGTTGCTTTCTTAATCAGAAACAAATATTACGCTGATAGCCCCCTGAAAAAATATTTCATTCCCGGACTTTCGGTCAAATTGATAGGAGCATTCTTTTCCGGTCTTATCTATTGGTACTATTATGGCGGTGGCGATACTATTCATTACTTTATGCGAACAAAAAGCGTATATGACAATGTCTATAAGCACAATATTTTCATCTTCATGCGCGTGATCTTCGCAGACACCTCGGTTTGGAATTCTGATATTTCATACATTATTAAGTCAGTTCGCGGATGGGATAGCAGCATGTTTATGGTGTTGCGGTTTTCCTTTTTCCTTTCAATGTTTACTTTTTGCTCCTATTTAGGCATAGCGTTTATGTTTGCCGCTCTTTCCTTTTCCGGCATCTGGAAATTGTTTACAACATTTGCCGACATCAACCCTGCTTTAACTAAAGAATTTGCCACGGCATGCTTGTTCATCCCCTCGGTATTTTTTTGGGGGTCAGGGTTATTCAAAGACACGATTGCAATTGGATTTGTAGGCTGGTTTACTGCATCAATTTATAAAGTGTTCATAAAACGGGAGAAGATTTTGCCCAATCTAATCACGATGGCATTCTCCTTTTTTATCCTCTACACGATAAAAGCATATATCATCATGGCGTTCCTGCCTTCTTTGCTTTTTTGGATTTTTTTCAAGTATCGTGAGAATATTAAAAATGACTTCATTCGCAAAATGGCAACTCCATTAATAATAGTAGTAAGTTTTGGCGGAGCTTACTTAGCAATAACCCAAATGGGAGGCGAAGGCGGTTATTGGTCAGCAGATCAAATGACCACACGCGCAAAAGATATGCAGTGGTGGCATGCTGAAGTAAAGAAAATAGCCGGAGATAGCGGGGGCGGCTCGTTTTACAGCATTGGAACGGGTGACTTCTCGTTGGGAAATATCATTATGAGTTTTCCATTGGCGGTGAATGTAACTTTTTTCCGTCCCTACCTTTGGGAGGCGAGAAATCCGGTTATGATTCTTGCAGCAGTCGAGAGCCTCGTCCTTTTTCTTTTTACGCTTAAACTGGTTTTTAATGTCGGTCTTCCTGCCATTTCCAGAATATCTATTCTAAATCCTGAAGTATTCTTCTGCCTTTTGTTTGCGATAATTTTTGCTTTTGCCGTTGGATTCAGCAGCTTCAATTTCGGAGCATTGGTTCGATATAAAATCCCATGTATTCCCTTTTTTCTAATGGCGCTCTATATGATTAGGTATCATGCGACTCCCCTGAAGAACAATGTCGCTACGAAGCAATCTTAGATTTCCTGAACTGAAACAAGCGCGTCATTTTTTTTCGCTACTCAAGAAAATTTCCAGCAACATCGCATGAGAAGATTTTGCACTCTTGAAATCACACACTACGATATTTGCCGGTTCAATAGAAAAATTGGCGGGATCACAAAAGTAAATTGTACGAATTTCAAGAGTACTATAAAGAAAAGAGCACCTCCACGCCAAGTGAAATAAACTCGAAAATTTAAATGTATGTGGTGAGGAAGGGAATCACACCTAACTAATTTAAGTTAATTGAATTTAACGACTTTGCCTCTGAAAACACCTGTTTCAGAGGGGGAATTGAGTAAACTTCAAAAAAGAGAAATTAGCATGAGTGAAGTAAAAAGTTTCCCCCATAGTTTCCCCCGTAAGATTTTATAATGTATCTTTGCCATGTTCAAAATCAATTTACATGGCGAGTTTCAATTTTTATCTCAAGGATAGCAGCACCAAAAATGAATCACCTATTTACCTCCTCTTTGACGATGGAGTGAACAGGGCGAAATTCTACTTTCAGCAATCTATCAGACCTAAAGACTGGAATTCGGAAAGTAGGGAGGCGAGAAAAAGTCTTACCGGGTATTCTGATTTCAACGCCAAACTCAAAAAGATTAGCGACAAGTGTGAGAATTTACATACCTCCCTTACTAAAGACGGAACATTTACACTTGACACCCTGCGGGAGAAATTCAAAACTTTTGTGGAGGAGCTAAACAACCGCAAGAAATCAAACCTCTCAGGTGAAGTGAAAAATTTTGAAACGCTCACCGATTTTGCTACGCACTATTTGAAAACAGTTGAGGCGACAAAGAGCAAAAACACCCTCAGACACAACCGACAAACTCTCCGTTTGCTCCATGAGTTTGAGACCTTAAAAAAGAAACGGCTCACCTTTGACAGCATCACCTTAGACTTTTATCACGATTTCGTTGAGTTTCTCACCCGCTCAAAAGGTTACGCTCAAAACTCAATAGGAAAACATATAGGCAACGTAAAACTCTTTTTGAATGAGGCTACCGAAAGAGGGATAAACTCAAAATTTGATTACAAGAGCAAGAGATTTAAAAAGATTTCTGAAAAGGTTGAAACGATTTATCTCACAGAGGAGGAACTACTCAAGATTTACCGCTACGATTTCAGCAAGGAAACCCGTTTGGAAAAGGTGAGGGATTTATTCATTGTGGGTTGTTTCACCGGGTTGAGGTTTTCCGATTTCTCACAACTCAGGATTGAAAACATCACGGGCGACACTATCAAAGTGAAAACCCGAAAGACAGGCGAGATAGTTGTTATCCCCGTTCACTGGACGGTGAGAGAAATCCTTACCAAATACGCGCACCTTGCCAAAGGTTTACCGCCCGCTATCAGCAACCAAAAAATGAATGAGTATCTCAAAGAGATAGGTAAAAAGGTTGGTTTCACGGAGAACATTTTACTCAACAAAACAAAGGGCGGGTTGAGGGTTGAAACGAGCGTTCCCAAATACGAGCTAATCGTTTCGCACACGTGCAGAAGGAGTTTTTCTACGAATCTTTACCTTAGTGGTTTCCCGTCAATCTCAATCATGCAAATCACCGGACACCGCACGGAAAAGGCGTTTATGAATTACATCAAAGTTTCAAAGGAGGAAAACGCGAGACTCCTCCAACTCCATTGGGCGAAAAACGTGAAACTGAGAGCCGTTGTTTAAAACGGGTTTATCTAACTTTATTGAAATTTTACCGCTATGCTAAAGGAGAGCGACAAACTAACGGACACCCTTATTCAAATCATTCAATCGTTGCCTGAAACGAAAAAGGAAAAGATTGCCCGAAACATCTTTGGCAGAAAAAAACACAAGAGCAAAATCAACAAGGCGGCATCAGGACAGAAAAAGAAAATGCAGGATTTCATCTCACACATGGAACCCTACACCGGGCGTTTGCCCAAAGGTTACAAATTTGACAGGGAGGAGGCGAATGAAAGATAATGGCAAAGGTTTTCATTGATACCAATATTTTGGTTTACAGCATTTACGGAGATGCGCGACAAAAAGAGAAAGTCAATGTTGCCCTCACCGATGCGGGCGGGCAACTCGTTCTCTCCATGCAGGTATTGAAAGAGTTTACCAATGTGTGTTTAAAAAAACGACTGCACAAAACCGTTGACGAACTCACCGGAAACATTTTGAAAACGGCTCAAACCTTTTCCGTTTCTGAAATCACCGTTCACACTTTAACAGAGGCAATCAGCATCCATCAGCAATACGGTTTCTCCTTTTATGACAGCCTCATTATTGCCACCGCATTAGAGCAAGAATGTAAAACCCTTTACAGTCAGGATTTGCAACACGGGCAAACGATAAAACGAAAGTTGAAAATTGTGAACCCGTTTGTTTAGTTATCTATTCTATTTATCAAAATCATTGTGAACAATGGAAATAAAAATAGCGCGTAAAACAGCCGGTATCCTTCTGACTGTGATTTTAGTGTTTTTTACAAACTGCAAAAAGGATTACTGCATTACTATTACCAATGTGCAGGGCGAGAATTGTTGTGTAAAATGTTTTAGGAATAACGAAAAGTCCATCGAGTATTTAGAAAGTTTAATAGGCACAAATTATACGTGTGCTGATATTTGCGATTGAACTTTCTTAATACTACTTTCAAACAGGGCGAGCTATGGAAATACTCTATTCGATTGGCAACAACACTCCTCAAAATTGGAGATACGAGGATGCTAAAATTTATTTCAACGAAGAAATTAAAGGATTTATATCAGTTGAGGGAAAAATTAATTTTATCAAATCTCACCTTGAACAAACAAATAAGGCTATAAAGAACTTAAACGATAACCCAGACCTTTTGGCATTGAATAAAGTGTTTTACGAAGGAGGATTATTGTTCCGAAAATTTTTACAGGATGAACTTAATAAATTAGAACCCGCAATGAGTGAAACGAAAAATAATCTCCAAAAACTTAGATGGTTAGGCAACCCGGAACAATTCGGCTACATTTTTGGAGAACTTGCAAGTAAGGGCTATTTGGAATTACCAACGCAACAAGGCGAGGGAGCGTTTTCGGTACTTGCTGAATTGTGTTTAAAGTATTTTGACATTGAAGTAAGTAAAGGTAAAACGAAAGGAAAACAAACCACAAGAAAAAACTTAGAGAGGTCTCTCAACCCGAAAAAAAATAACCTTACTGATAAAAAGGGTAAGAAAATCCTAAACCTCCCCTACTGTATAGACTTGAAATAGTTTATCCGGGATAAACAACGGATAAATAAATTAATTAATCAATGTTTGTTTTGCCTTACTAAAAAATAGTAAGGCATGACAGAACAAATTTTATTTAGTCCAATTCCCTTAGAGGAGTTGATTTCCCGGCTCAAGAAAGAGCTAAACTTTCCGCAACCTACACAACCGCAAGAGACCAACGCGGAGGAGTTTCTCACTGCTAAAGAGGTGAGCAAACTCTTAGGGGTTTCCCTTGTCTCCCTCCACAAGTGGAAGAAGGACGGGAAAATAAAGTTTCACCGCTACGGCTCAAGGATTCGTTTCCGCAAGTCCGAAATCATTGATAATGAAAAATATGGGAGGGCGGGGAAATGATACCTACAAGATTCACAGGGCAACTGGAACACAAAAAACATTTGTTCCTGCTCAACGATGAAAACGGATATTATCAAAAGGTTTCCGCTCCGATGGGTTTCAATAAAATACCCACAGAGCTGAAAGTTGAAAACGCAATCCGTGAAGATTATCAGAAACGAGGTGCGACTTTTATCATTCGTAGCAGACAGGTTGGCGGGAAACACCCGTTTAAGACCGGGTTAATCTCCACGACTTTTAAAGGTTGGTATTTTGGCGACCACTATCACCCCAACGAGAGAGAGAAAAATTCCTTTTGTCTCTTTCACTTTAACGAGGCTCAAACAGAACTAACTATCTACTATTTCAATCACGTAAAAATCTACCCTAACGAGCGGGAGAGTTTCATCACTGATTTTGTGAGGCAGGAACAAATAAAAATGGGAGGCGACAAACCGACCTCCCACGTTCAAAATCAATAATCACAGGGCGAACCGCAATGATTGACTTCGTAAAAATAGCAATTCGTTCCCCAACTTTAGCCAAGTGGTTAGTGGAAAATAAGAGCTTTGATTTCTTAGTGAAGGTGAATGAGGAGAGCGGGGAAGTTATTTCATTTCCGAAAACGGCTCAATACAATTCCTTAGAAATCACCATTCACGAATCTCACCGGGTTGAGGTGAGAGGTAGTCTCCACAAGTTTTGGAACAAGATTAAAGGAATTGACGACCAAAGGAACAAAGGCGTAAACTGGAATGATTTTACTTTCGCTGATTTGTGTGAGTGTATTCGCTACCTCTCCGAAAAATTAAATTTAAACCCACAGGAGGCACGTTTAGAAAACGTGGAGTTTGGCGTTAATGTTTCTACTCCATTTAATCCAACTACATTCTATCGCAACGTAATTGCGTTTAAAGATGAATCACCGGGCAAGTTGGGTAAAGTCTATCCGTTAGGAATTGATTTCTATAAACAGCAATACGGGTTTAAGATTTACGACAAGGGAAAACAATATGGCAGGGAAAACATTTTGAGAATTGAGGTTAAGGCTACGAGAATGGAATTTTTGAAAGAAACTAAAATCCTTTACCTATCAGACCTCACCGATATTGAAAAACTCCGTTCCCTTAGTGTGCTATTGAGCGAAACCTTTGAAGAGTTGGTTATTGACGACAAGATAAACACCAAACAGCTAAACAGAAATGAAAGGAGGATTTATGAGCTATGCAAAAACTCAAAAATGTGGGAGGAGTTCACCGCTAAACAGCGATGTATTTACAAAAAGAAATTTTCGGAGATAGTGGAGCGATACGGGCAACATCAATGGCGACCTCTCACCGCCAAACTGATAAAAGAGAAGTGTAACGAGTTATTGAAAAGTGGGAATGAATTAACCAACCTAATAGAAATCAATAAGGAATGTTCTAACAGTTCAAATAGTGTGTTACTTCCTTCCCTTACTGATAAACGCTATTGCCTTACTTGTGGGAGGGATATAACAACTCAAAAGACAGGGAGTAAGTTTTGCTCTGAGAAGATGTTTGGCAAAGAGGCTAAGAAGTGTAGAAACAAGGACAGCAACCCGCGCAATCATTTCCGGTATAAGATTGAGAAGATTGAAAGTAGAGGAGTGTTGTTTGACATAGCCCCATATTTTGATAGCAAAATTATTTTGTATCTTAACACCTAAATTTTATTCAATGAAATCTCTTTTTACAGTTGCCGCTATGACACTTAGTCTTGTATGTTTTGCGCAAACGGACAGCACCGAAATAAAATTGCAGAAATACAAAGACCTCTATGATAAAGAACTTATTACGGAACAAGAGTACGACCTCTTAAAAAAAAAGGAGTTAGATATTTCAAGTGTCAATACAAAGAAAGATACTATCTCCGTTCAATCGTTAAAAAGTAAATACAAAAGTCAATTCATTGCGGGGAGTATTGTATTTGGTGCGGGAATTGGTTTAATAGGATTAGGAGTTTACTTAAAAGATAAAATAGTAATTTATTCTAATAGTCAGGGGCAAAAAGAAGTGAGAGACTACAAGGCTCAAAGTAAGGTTTCATTTATTTGCGGGGCACTGAGTACAGGCGTTGGAGTTTTTATCATAACGAAAGGAATAATCAACAAACAAAAATATCTTGAGCGAATTTCCTTATCACCTACCTCAGCCTCAATAACTTTCAAGTTTTAGTTTTTCTAAAGTAGGGCAAAATAGAAATGGCACACGGAATAAAAACAGGCGGGAGAGAAAAAGGAACACCGAACAAAGTAACCTCTGAATTGAGAGAGCGGATTAATAATTTTCTCTCAGACAAGTGGACAGCTATTGAAAAAGATTTTGAAAGTTTAGAGCCGAAAGAAAGGCTAATGTTTTATGAAAAATTACTCTCTTATGGATTGCCTAAACTTCAAAACATTGCTCTTGCAATACCTACCTCAGAGATTGAAGTATTAATTCCCGGTGAAGAAGAAACGGAAAATGGCGAACGGATATAAAACAGGCGGAAGGGGAACGGCAACTCCTAACAACTGGAATTCTCTAAAAAGAGGAAGGAACAACTCTGAAAGTTTCCCCCATAGTTTCCCCCGTATAAAAATAAACCCGCGCAAACATTTGATTATCAAACACTTGAGCGGGTTTAGTTGTGGTGAGGAAGGGAATCGAACCCCCGACACAAGGATTTTCAGTCCTTTGCTCTACCGACTGAGCTACCTCACCAATTTTATCGGGCAGCAAAGATATAAAGATTAGCGATTGGCAAATCGTTTTTGCAAAAAATGTTGTCTTGGAAAGTAAAAGTTGGAGAAAATGAACTTTACATTCTTAAGAAGCCGTACTTAACCATGCAATAGAAAGCGCGCACTGCATCTTTCCAGTTGATTTTCTTTCCTTCGGCATAAGTTCTACCGTAGTAAGAGATGCCTACTTCATAAATGCGAATATTTGGAATCCTCGCAATTTTTGCAGTTACTTCCGGTTCAAAACCAAAGCGTTTTTCCTGAAGCGTAAGCGATTTGAGCAAATCTGCCCTGAACATCTTGTAGCATGTTTCCATGTCAGTAAGGTTCAGATTCGTGAACATGTTGCTCACAAACGTGAGTAGTTTATTTCCGATAGAATGCCAAAAAAATAAAATTCGGTGCGGGTTACCTCCGATAAAGCGCGAGCCATAAACAACATCGGCAAACCCATCAAGCACCGGTTTTAATAAAACATTGAACTCATGGGGATCATATTCCAAATCAGCATCCTGGACGATAATGAGGTCCCCTGTGGCATGTTTAATACCGGTATGTAACGCAGCACCTTTACCCTGATTCACTCCGTGTTCAATCAACCTGATATTGAAAGCAGGATTATCTTCAATGAATTTTTTTACAACTTCAACCGTATTGTCTTTTGAGCCATCATCAACAACAACAACTTCTCGTGCAAGGTCATTAATGA
>JAWXCB010000012.1:0-10109 GCA_034440455.1 Chitinophagales bacterium | reverse complement strand
GTTTTGGCTAAAGCCAAGTTTGTTATTTAATTTATTCCACGACCTGAAGGTCGTGGTAATTTATTATGCCAACCCGTTCCTTACGGCATAGCGCGTAACGCCCGCCAGCGTGCGCACACCGAGTTTCTTCATAATATTTTTGCGGTGCGTTTCCACCGTGCGTAGGCTGATGTGCAACGCATCGGCAATCTCGGTGTTGTAATATTCCTGCGCCAGATAGCGGATGGTTTTTCGTTCCTGCTCGCTGAGTTCCCGTTTGCCTGCTTTGGGTATTTGCGTTACAAAGGCATCGAGCAACATGCTCTGGCATTGCCTGCAAAAAAAACGCCTGCCGCTGCGCACGGATTCCACCGCTTCGCGCAGCGGACTGTCGCCAGTATATTTTGAGATGCAGGCATCGGCTCCTGCGCGGATGAGTTGCGTAACCCTGCCGGGCAGATAGTGCATCACGTTGATGAGGATAATTTTTTTCCCCTTGTATTTCACGCCCAGCTTTTTAAGGGTGGTAGTGCTGAATGATTCAGGCGTGTCGGCATCGAGAATCAGCAGGTCAGTATTGAGCGCTGCCTGCGTAAGCAATTCTTCGGCTTTGCCGATGTGTTCTGTAAAGTGATAAGGATGCGGGTTGAGCACAGCCTGAATGCCCCGCGCAAGAATTGTATTTGGCGCGGAAACAAGGATATGATACTGCTCAATGTCGATCTTCTTCATGTAAGCTGATTAACGCGGGCAATGTAGAACAATTCTTTATACAATTTCCTGCGGGTTTCCGGTAGATGAATTATTGCCATGCGTGGTAGCACTTCTCTCAATGATGAATGGCAGAAAACAAGTAGGTGAAAAGACGTAGCTTCCCGCATCTGCCGGTTTATGAACGGGGTTTTGCGGTATTGTAAGAAAGAAGGAGGGGGATTATTTTTCCGAAAATTTTTGCACCCCCCTTTCTACCCCATGCCTGCCGCCTTCTTTTTTTACCCCGCTCCTGCTTCGGGTTGGTATCCTCACCAACCAGAGGCAGTCAACATTTTTTTTATTAACGGAAATAGGTGGAAAAATTTCCCCACATTTATTTTCTTATAAAAACAGATTACTTTTCGCCCATTATGTCGCCCTCCTGCACCCATCACATCGAATAGCACCTTTCATAAAAACAATTTTTTTTCATTCACCCCGATAAAAACCAACCTTCCATCATGAAAAACATTTTTGTTCTTCTAACAGCCTTATGTCTGCTGAATATTTCGCAGTTGCAATCATAAACATGGGACGTTGACCGCAACTATGGCGCCAGTTGCGGGGTAACGGCACTTGCCACTATCGGAGGAGCTTCAGCAGATAATCCCATTTCTGATTATGTCGAGGCTTCCTTCATATACCTTGACGGCTCGGTAGTAACTGTTTATACCATTGACCAGTACAGCATTGGACTTTCAAAACTTGATGCCAACGGGGATCTTGTTACCTCATTTGGCACCGCGGGCACGGCATTGTTTTACCCAAACAATGCTCCATCGGTCATTAATGGTGTGGATACAGGAGCGAACGGTAAAATATTTATAGCAGGACTGAATAACAGTGCTGCCGCCATTATCTGTATCAATGCAAACGGCACGTTGAATTATGCCGTGAATGAACCCTTCATCGGTAATCCTAACTTACTTTCAATCTTTTACACTGCCGTATATTATGCAGTGGTTGTTCAGCCGGATGGAAAGGCGATCTGCTGGGGAGCAAGAAATTATAGTGGTTCATGTGGGTGTGGAGTGAATACGTATATTTCCCGGAGGTATAATACCAACGGAACTTTTGATAACACTTTTAATCCGGGATTAGGGTATGGTACTCCTCCCATCACCACTGGTGGAGAAGCCAAGGGTATTTTGCAATCAGATGGAAAAGCAGTTTTTTGTTACCGTGCATGCACTCCTGCCGGATGCCCGAACAATGACCTGTATCTCACAAGATTAAACCTCGATGGCTCATTGGATAATACATTTGGCACCGGCAGCTATACTGCCACCGGCTTTGCACAGCCATGTGTCAGTAGCAACGATGTTATTGCTTTTAGAAAAATCAGCGGGGATAAGATGCGAATTGGCGGCACTATTGGCGGGTGTGGGACTACAGGGAACATTATTGGGAAAGTAAAGCAGTTTACATCCAATGGCTTGACTGATAATTCATTTGACACAGGAGGAGTTGTTACTCTTCAGCACTCAACTTCTCAAACATGGATATATGATATAGTAGTGGACATGGCTACTGATAAAACATACGCAATTGGAGTTGCTGCACTGGGCGGATTGATTTACCGGCTCAACAGCAATGGCACTTTGGACAATACATTTAATAGTACGGGAAAGGTAGGACCTTTTAATACTTTTAATAACGGCATGTTTAATACCGGTGGGTTCGAAAGAGGGGGATTATATTCTGCCAACCGCATTCTTGTAAGCTTTACCCACGGACCCGACCCGAATATGCGTGGAGTAGTGCATACAGTAATAGATCAAACCAATGCACAGCTTACTATTGCCGCCACCCCTGATTGCGCTAACAATCAGATTGTGTTAAATGTGAATGACCAGAATTTATCCTGCTACACGTATCAATGGTATAAAGACGGAGTAGCCATCAGCGGAGCGACTTCTACTTCTTATAATGCTACTGCTAATGGCAATTACTATGTGAGCGGAAGTTATCTGCCCCCGCCAACCGGTGCAGCGGGCTTACCTCCGGGCACGACTAATTCAAATGCGTTAGCGATTGATGTAAGCGTCCTGTGCAATAACCCCATCCCCACACTTTCCGAATGGGGCTTAATCATCTTCGCGCTGTTGTTGCTGTGCATAGGCGCGGTGGCGGTGTGGAAGGCGCGGTATGGGAAGGCTTACGGAAAGGCTGGAGTTTAGAGTTTAGAGCTGCGGTGGTATTTCATTTCTTCTTAAAGCCCTTGTTTTGATTTAGTGCCGCTAAAAAATTACTTTTGAAGTAAAATAAAAAGTAATGGTGGTATCTGAAATAACCTTGTTCAATACACTCAAAGCTAAATTGGGTGAGCAGGAAGCACAAACGGTTGTGGAAGGCATAAAACAGACAGTGCGCGAAGAGTTTGAAAACAGAAAAGATTTGCTTGCAAGCAAAGAAGACATTTACAATTTACGAATAGATATGGAAAAAGGGTTTCGCGCTAACCTGACGTGGACCGTGGGAACAATTATCGCATGCACCGGAATAATTATAGCTATCATTAAACTGCTGTGAGAAACGGAATATCGAGAGAAGAAACTAAATTGGGTGAACAAGAAGCACAGGTAGTTGTCGGAGGAATAAAGGTAAAAGAAGATTTCGAAAATAAAAAAAATTCGCTGGCTACCAAAGAGGATATCGCCAATTTAAAAACCGAAATAGCACTTGCCGAATCGAGGCTGTCCTGGAAATTATTTCTCTTCTGGGTAGGAACTATCGGAGTGCTCTCAGGAATTATGTTTGCCATGCTGTAGGCGTATTTGAAATAACAGTGGGCGGTGGCGGTGTTGAAGACGCGGTATGGGAGGGGTTCTGCGAAAGCAGTTTAGAGTTTAGAGTTTTCGGCAAAGCGCATTGCTGTTCATTGCACTGAAAAGGTTAACCCGCTGAATAATTCTATTTTTGGAAAAACCATTGCCATGTCAGCGAAAGAAAGACTTTTGAAAGAGATGGAATCACTTTCAGCATCGGAGCTTCTGTTAGTGAGGAGCCTTATCAGAACGCTGAAACGAAAGTCTGCAAGAAAACCGCTGCGACCGGGCACGGGCGGCAGGAAAGCAAGGGCTGCGCTGAGGAATCTCAAAACTCCTTTGTCAGATGAAATTGCGGCTTCAAGAAGCGACCGGGTATGAATTATTTCATTGACACCTCCGCTCTCGTAAAATATTTTCACGAAGAGAGCGGGTCGGACAAGGTCAGGAAGATAATGGAGCGGGCAGGCAACAAGGTGTGGGTATCCGAAATTTCAACTCTGGAGTTTGCAAGCGCGCTGTACAGAAAATTCCGCAATGGCGAAATCAAGGACAATGAGTTGAAGCGCGCGCTGGAAGGCTTTGAGGAAGAACTTGCCACCATGAACGTCACGCCTTTTGGAACCCTCATTATTGAAGAGGCAAAAAAATTATTGGCAACGCATGGAAAGCAAAGAGGTCTTAGAACCCTTGATGCCCTGCAATTGGGGGCTTTCGGCATGAATGCAGAAAGGGATTGGACGTTTGTTGTTTCTGACGAAAACTTGTCAGTTGTTGCAAAAGCCTGTGGTTTTAAAGTGATGAAGATAACATGAGATTGCACATTCCATTTAACAAGCCGCTTTATCTCAAAACGCTGGGCGTAGTGGCGGTAGTAATAGTCCTGCTGTTTGTTGTTGCAATCATCTGCTTTGACTATGAGCCCACCACAGCCGACCCGTTTGGCGCGCCTGTGGCTGCGGTGCTGGCAGCTTATTTTTTTCACCTCGCATTCTGGAATCCTGAAACATAACATGGGAAAAAAGGACAAGAAGGCAAAGGCTGGTGATTCATTCAAGGATAAGCTGAAAGCAAGCATAGCTGACAAAAACCCCATCCTGCTTTTTTTGCTGGTGTTTGGCGCACTGATGGGTTTGTTTTATGCCGTTTGGATTACTGAATTCTTTACGGAAACTATTTTCAACCCGGTGCTGCATTTCTACGCGCGCCTTGCCGGGTTCATCCTCAACCTGTTTGGCTACGGCACCGTTGTTTCCGGCATGAACATCTCCAATGCTGATTTTTCCATCAGCGTGAAGCGCGGCTGTGATGCGATTGAACCGATTGCGCTTTTTGCTTCAGCGGTGCTTGCTTTCCCCGCATCGTTTAAAAAGAAGATGCCGGGCATCGCAGCAGGAGTGGCTTTTCTCCTCGCGGTGAACCTCATCAGGATTGTCAGCTTGTTTCTCACGGGGCTATATGCTCCCGCTTTGTTTGACTTCATGCACATGGAAGTGTGGCAGGTAGTATTTATTCTGCTCGCGCTGGTGTGCTGGGTGATTTGGATTCGCTGGTCGCAACAAAAAGCCGGAGTTTATGAATGAAAAGAAACCTGTTGGAAGGTTTGTAATTTATTTCATCGCCATTTATGGATTGTTTTTAATTACAAGCCCGGTGGGCGATAAAATATTTGCGGAGTATTACAGGAGTTTCGGAAAGACGTTTTTTTATTCTTTCATTGACAAGGGCGCGGTTGGATTTGTGAAAATTAAAAAACCCGCACTGCCGAAGTTCTCTACTGAAATGCGGCTTGCGAACAGGGAAGTGATGAATAAAGCGATAGATGCGAACAAGCCCTACCAGAATGCGCGTGTGGAAGTGAGCAGTTGGTATGCCGGTTATCTTCAGGTGGCGCTGCTTTTCTCTTTAATTGCAGCTACCCCCTTTATCGGCTGGAAACGCAAACTGGTGGCTTTGGCGTTTGGGGTATTGCTGATGCACGCGCTGATTTGGTTTCAGTTGTATATTCAGGTGCTGTATGAATTTGACCGGAATGAATTTTTACAGGTAATTCATTTTTCTCCCTTTTGGCAGCGAGTGATGGATGCGCTGCATTACCTTTTCGTTGAAACCATGGGGTTGAGATTTGTTATCCCGGTGTTCATTTGGATATTAGTAACATTTCGCAAAAATGATTTAAATGAATTATTAAAACCTGCTGCATTCCGCTAACAAACTACTTCGCATCCTTCCACCTCCATAAGTGCATGCAGGCATAGGTGCGGTAGGGACTCCATTTTTCAGAGATGCTCAACATGCGTTTCTTTAACAATTTCTTATCAGCAGCTTTTAGTTGATAGAGTTTTTGCATTGCCTGCTGAATGCCCAAATCATCAACAGCAAATACATCTTCGCGTCCAAGCGTGAACATCAGAATCATTTCGGCAGTCCAGCGACCAACACCTTTTATTTTTGTGAGATGCAGAATTACTTCCTCATTACTTTTCTTGCCTAAATGTTTATGGTCTAATCCTTCTTGAAGCGCGAAGCGCGCTACATTCTGCACATACATCACTTTCGCATTCGACAATCCGATGCTTCTCAATTTTTCAGGTTTTATGGAAAGAATTTGTTCCGGATTCGGTTCTTCTCCATCAAACAAATTGAGAAACCGCTTGTAAATCACATCGGCAACTTTTGTTGAAAGTTGTTGCGACATGATTGATGCGCATAACCGTACGGTTACATTCTTGCGCTTCTTCAGTTTTAATGACTGCTGCGCAATAATTACTGCTGCAAGTTTTTTGTCAGATGAAAGGTGCGGGATGTAGTGCATTTGCTATCAACTGAAAACGGTCAACTATAAACTTCCTTCCTGCACGCTTTCAGCGTGTTTCCCAATAATGCCGTCACCGTCATCGGACCCACGCCACCCGGCACGGGGGTGATGTAGCTGCACTTGGGCGCTACTTCATCAAACTTTACATCGCCTTTCAACTTGTAGCCTGATTTTGTGGAAGCATCGGCAACACGGGTGATACCAACATCAATCACCACTGCGCCCTGCTTCACCATGTCCGCAGTTACGAAATCGGGTTTGCCGATTGCGGCAACAATAATATCTGCTTGTAGCGTGAAGGATTTGATGTCTTTCGTTCTGCTGTGGCAAAGCGTAACGGTGCAATTGCCGGGCTTAGCGTTGCGTGAAAGCAATATGCTCATAGGCGTTCCCACGATATTGCTTCTGCCAATCACTACACAGTGCTTGCCGTTTGTGTCAATGTTATATTTCTCCAGCAGTTTTAAAATACCGAAAGGCGTTGCTGAAACGTAAGCCGATTGTCCCAGCGTCATGCGCCCGACATTAATCGGATGAAATCCATCCACATCTTTTTCCGGGTTGATGGCGAGCGTGATTTTCGCCTCATCAATATGTTTTGGTAGTGGCATCTGCACGATGAAGCCGTCAATGTCGGCATCGTTATTCAAATCAGCTACTACTTGCAGCAACTCTTGTTCAGTGATGGAATCAGGTTTCCTTACTAAGGTTGATTTGAATCCGACATACTCGCACGATTTGACTTTGCTGCCCACATAAGTTTCGCTTGCGCCATCATTTCCCACAAGCACCGCTGCAAGGTGCGGGATTTTGCCGCCCTGAAGTTTGAGCTTCTCTACTTCAAGTTTGATTTCTTCTTTTACTTCTGCGGAGAGTTTTTTGCCGTCAAGGATTTGCATGTGTTTGTGTTTTCCGTCATTCTGTGCGGAGGCTCTGCAAAGCGAAGAATCTCTTATTTAAAAGAGGAGATGCTTCGCTATGCTCAGCATGACGAGGACGTTAATCATTCAGCTTCAGCACAGCCATGAATGCCGACTGCGGCACTTCCACGTTTCCGATTTGCCTCATGCGCTTCTTTCCTTTTTTCTGTTTTTCCAACAGCTTTCTTTTGCGCGAGATGTCACCGCCATAACATTTTGCAGTTACATCTTTGCGCATCGCGCTGATGGTTTCGCGGGCGATAATCTTCTCGCCAATAGCAGCCTGTATCGCTATCACGAATTGTTGTTTCGGCAACAACTCTTTTAGCTTCTCGCATAATCTTCTTCCGAAGTCATACGCCTTATCGCGGTGAATCAATGCTGACAGCGCGTCAACATTTTCGCCATTTAGTTTCATATCCAATTTCACCAAATCTCCGGGGCGATAATCGAGAGGATGATAGTCAAACGAAGCATAGCCGCGCGAGATAGATTTCAGCTTGTCATAAAAATCGAATACAATTTCCGCCAGCGGCATTTCAAATGTCAACTCAATACGCGAAGGTGTAAGATACACTTGGTTGTTCAGCGTACCGCGCTTGTCAATGCACAACTTCATAATAGCGCCTATATACTCCGGCTTGGTAATCACTTGTGCGCGAATGTAAGGCTCTTCAACCCGGTCAAGCGTTTCGGGCGCGGGCATATCAACGGGGTTGTTCACCATCAGTTTATTGCCCTTCATGTCATAAGCGAAATACGACACGTTCGGTACAGTGCAAATCACCGTCATGTCAAACTCGCGCTCAAGGCGTTCCTGCACAATATCCAAATGCAACATTCCCAAAAAGCCGCAACGGAAGCCAAAGCCGAGGGCAGCGGATGATTCAGGCTCAAAGGTTAATGAAGCATCGTTGAGTTGTAGTTTGTCGAGCGATTCGCGCAATTCCTCAAAGTCGTCATTATCAATCGGGTAAATGCCTGCAAACACCATCGGCTTCACATCTTCAAACCCATGCACCACCTCTGTGCAGGGATTGTTCACCTGTGTAATCGTGTCGCCCACTTTTATTTCGCGGGACTGCTTGATACCTGTGATAATATAGCCCACGTTTCCTGCCGAAAGTTCTTCCTGCGGCACATAATCCAATTGCAGCACGCCCACTTCGTCAGCATGATATTCTTTTTTTGTGTTCACAAATTTCACCTTGTCGCCTTTGCGCATGCGTCCGTCAAAAATGCGGAAGTAAGCTACCACCCCGCGATAAGAATTAAACACGGAGTCGAAAATCAGCGCCTGCATCGGAGCATCAGGGTCGCCTGTAGGTGCCGGAATACGTTTGATAATCTGTTCGAGGATTTCGGGAACGCCTTTGCCAGTGCGTCCGCTGGCGAGAATAATATCTTCTTTTTTGCAGCCGATGAGATCAACAATCTGCTCAATAGTTTCGTCAATCATTGCTCCATCCATGTCAATCTTATTCACGATGGGGATAATTTCCAATTGATGCTCGATGGCCAGATAGAGGTTTGAAATTGTTTGCGCCTGAATGCCCTGCGAAGCATCAACCAGCAGCAGCGCGCCCTCGCAGGCGGCAATGGAGCGCGACACTTCATAGGAAAAATCAACGTGCCCCGGAGTGTCAATCAGATTGAGCGTGTAGGATACTCCGTTCTCAATGTAGTGCATCTGAATCGCGTGGCTCTTGATGGTGATGCCGCGCTCCCTCTCCAAGTCCATGCTGTCTAAAACCTGGTCTTTCATCTGGCGTGAAGTGAGGGTTTTCGTAGTCGTAATCAGCCTGTCAGCCAGCGTACTTTTCCCGTGGTCAATATGGGCGATAATGCAGAAATTTCTAAAGTTTTTCATTGAGGCGGCAAAGATAAGGAGAAATGCGTGTTGCGTGTTGGGATGTAAGGGAGAGTTTTAAAGATGAAAATTTGTGAATTACGAATTGAAAAATGTCCCTGATTTATAACTTAAGTGCAGTTCTAAAAATTCTACCACATATTCCTTCTCCATCTGAAGATGGATTGGGTGAGGCAATAAAAGGGTCAGCCTCAAAAGTTGGGGAGTAATTAAAAAATAGGATATAAATTAGCGGTCAAAAAGCTATTGAAACAATAGACTATAAACTGTTACAACAGTTTTTTCCATCCGAGTTGATGGACTACTTTCTAATCATTAACTTCCAAACATTATGTTCTGTAGCAATTAAGGAAGAATATAGGCTGATAGACTTTGAAGAAAAGAATGAAATTCCTAATGGATTCCTTGCTGCTGAGTAAGAGTCAAAAGGCTTTATAGAGAGTAAATTGCTTCAAGACTTTCCGCTTCGTGGTAAGGCAGTTTACCTGCGTATTAAGAAACGCAGATGGCGGCAGAAGGAAACAGGAGTAATCCCACTATCTGTAGTCTTTTCTATCTTGAGTGCACTGCGTCAAACTCGAGATAGAGAAAGTATGTTGTTAATGTAGGTAGTCGGAGACCACTTTTTATTATACATCTTGAGATTGCTATGCTTACTTTACGGAAAGTGGGGAGACTATTGGTCTAAATAAAACTAGCAAGCTTTTTCAATCAAAACCTTTACACCGTTTTTCGGGCGAAGTGTAACCAAAGCCTCCAGCTCTAAATTAAAGTTTTCAGGTAACGAAAAATTGAACTTGCTGCACGCAACAGCAAGAATAATTTGCATTTCCATCATGGCAAAGTTGTTGCCAATACACAGGCGCGCACCGCCACCGAATGGAAAATAAGCATAGCGATGAATGCCTTTCAATTTATCAGGGGCAAACCTTTCTGGCATAAATGCTTTTGGTTCATCCCAATACTTTTCCAATCGCTGAATAACATAAGGCGACATCACC
>JAWXCB010000011.1:0-21476 GCA_034440455.1 Chitinophagales bacterium | reverse complement strand
TTGGCTGCGTTTCAGAATGCAATTCCTGCTTTCCTATTTCGATTTTCAACCAAAATTCATTTTTATAAAAGTATAAAAGGACTTTTTGAGGGACGACTATTTACCCGCGTAAATCTGCGAAGCAATCTGCGCTCATCTGCGGGAAAAATTTTATCGCTTCACATCGCTCACTACTACTCCATCTTCGAGTGTAATCACTCTGCGCGCGCGGTTAATCACCTTTTGGTCGTGGGTGGAAAAAATAAACGTGATGCTCTCTTCCTGGTTGAGGCGCAGCATAATGTCTAAAAGATTTTCCGCTGACTTTGAATCAAGGTTGGCAGTAGGCTCATCGGCAAGCACAAACTTCGGCTTTGATGCAAGCGCTCTCGCCACTGCAACACGCTGCTGCTGTCCGCCTGAAAGCTCTGTTGGGCGCTTGTTAATCTTGTCTTCCAAACCAACAGCGTGCATCAATTCTTTCACACGCTTGTCGCGTTCTTCTTTTGAACGACCTTGCAACAACATCACGAATTCCACATTTTCAGCGGCAGTTAAAACAGGAATCAAATTGTAAGATTGAAACACAAAGCCGATGTGATGCAAACGAAAATCAATGAGTTGGTTCTCGCGCATCGCGCTGATGTCTTCATTGCCGATTACAATTTTTCCCGCTGTGGGATGATCAAGTCCGCCAATAATATTCAGCAAAGTTGTTTTTCCTGAACCCGAAGGACCGACAATAGCCGTAAATTCTCCTTGCTCAATTAAAATGCTTACACCATTCAACGCGTTCACCGGAATACTTGCCTGGTCGTAAATCTTTGTGATGTTTTCTGTTTTAATGACTTCCATTGTTAGTTTGAAGTTTGAGGTTTCAAGTTTGAAGTGCAGGCATCTGTCACACGCTCCTGATGGCTGATGACGGATGCAGTTTCAATGCTTTGTAAGCAGGATAAATTGCAGAGAGCAAAGCGGTGACAGTTGCCATCACAATCAACATCGGATAAAAGGACATATCGAGCGAGGGATACACAATCATCTCTATGTCAAAATTTGCAAGTCCTTTTGAAAAGAGTGAAAGGTCAACGCCCGTCTTGCTGAAATACCGAATGGTGGCGAAACTCAATAGCAAGCCGACCGGCACGCCCGTGAGTGTGAGGAACACTGTTTCAAATAAAATCATAAAAAAGATGCGTGTCTTGTTCATGCCGATTGCCATCAGCACTCCGATTTCGCGGGTGCGTTCCATCACCGCCATCAACATCGTGTTGATGATGCCGAATGCCATTGCCAGCAAAATAATCACCATGAAAATACGCAGGTACTCGTCCATGATTTCGTTGATGTAATCCAATTCGGGTGCGAGGTCTTTCCATGATTCAACGGAAAGTGCTGCATATTTTTTCTGCAACTCATTTTTTGCCGAGTCCACTAAATCTGCATCCTTTAGCAGGAAAGCGATTTCGTGCATTGCACTTCCCGCGCCCAGCATGTTTGCAAGCGAGTCCATGCGCACAAACACATTCCCTTCATCATATTTTGAAGAGCTGGTTTTAAAAATTCCCGTTACCACATAAGATTCAGAAATGAAATCACCGCTTAAACTCTGCACGGTAAGATTCACTTTCCGTTTCAGCTTCACTTTCAGTTTTTCCGCGAGCTTTTCACCAATTACAATTTGATTTTTTTTACTGTCATCAAAAAAACTGCCCGCGATAATTTTTTCATGCACATTCGTGACACGAATTTCCTCTAAAGGCTCCACGCCTTTAATTACAACGCCCCCATTACCACGCGGGGAAGCCACCATGCCCGTAGCGATCGTTCTGCCGCAGGCGCTTTTTATTTTTTCATCCGTAGATAATTGTTGCAATATTTTCTCACCGTCTGCAAGAAGAAAAGCCGGATCCATATCCTCAGCAAATGCCGGATGATGCATCTGAATATGCGAAAGCTGTGAGTTGACAATATTGTTCAACCGCTGCATTGAAACTCCATACATAAAGGATGCGGTGAAGATGCCCGCCCACAAGCCAAGCCCAACGGCAAGCACCACCACTGCGCTGCGCACCTTGTTTCGCCACACGTTGCGCCACGCGACTTTAACAACCATTCCCGAATATTTTGTACTCATGCGCGCATGGCTTGTGAAGGTTGAATACTCATGATTCGATAAAGCGGATAAGACATTGAAATCAATGCGATGATTAAAACCGTCAGCGCCTGATAGCCGAAAATTTCAGGCGCAATGGAAAAAGGTAATACTGCTTCCAGGCCATACGCCTCCGAAATTGTTTTCATTTCATCTGACAGTGGAATTGGATTAAAATGAAAATATCCAACCACAGGCAAACTCGCAGCGGTACCCGCTGCTACTCCTAAAAGGGTGAGAAAAATTCCTTCCAGCGCGAGCACAATCAAAATCTGAAAACGCTTCATGCCAAGCGCAATCAATACTCCAAACTCATGCCTGCGTTCAGCAGTCATCATCAGCACGGTGCCGAAAATGCCGAAACCAATAATGATATAAAGAATACACAGCACGATTATTCCACCAATGCTGTCGGCTTCTATCGCCTGCACGATTTCGGGGAGCATCGCTTGCCAGTCCATTACTTCATAAGTGGTGTCGGTTTTCGCAGCGAGAAATTGCGTGACTTGCTTTACGCTTTCTGCTTGCGTCATCACTACGAGCGAGGTGATTCTGTTCGGGGCATCTACGAACCATTGCATTTCTTTCAACGGTAAAAAAATAAAACGCTTGTTCAATTCGGGACTGTTGAATTTCACGATGCCGCTAACCGGATATTTTGCTGCCGCATTCGAACCGTGATAGCCCTGTCCCAGCAATACGAGCGTATCGCCTGTTTCAATCTTTAAATATTTAGCCAAATCAGAAGTGAGCAAAACGGATTTGTCTTCTGCGTTGAAATACTTTCCGTTGATAATTTTTCCGGGAATATCTGTGAGCGTTTTTTCTTTTTCGGGTTCAATACCGACCACCAGCACACCACGCGAGCGCGCCTCGTTTGATGCAAGCGCAAAAGTTTCAAGGCGCGGAATTACGCTGGCGATGTTTTCATTTTGCGTTGCAAGCGTTTCAAGGGAATCGTTTTGCTCAAAACTATTGTCGAGCGTTTGCTCATTCCAGTATCCGTTTTTATGGATTTGCGCATAGCCGGTATAAAACCGCACGATGTTGTCAATCATGTTATCATACGAGCCGAGCTGCATAGAGCGCATGGCGATGGCGAGCAGCACCGCGAAGAACACCGAGGCGGAAGTAATCAGCGTTCTGCGCTTATTTCTCCACAAATTTCTCCAAGCAAGGCGGATGTACATGCGTGTGTTGAGGGTGGGGTGTTGAGGGTTGAGCAGCGAAGGCAAAGTTATTCATTAGACCTCTTCGGAAAATGTAATTCTCATTTAGAGAAAGCCTCTTTTGTTTATGATGCAGTTTGGACTCCCCTCTGCAAATGGAGAGGGGGCGGGGGTGAGGCGGTGCAAAAGAGCGCGTTACCCTTTAGTAAAAGAGTATTTTCCGAAGAAGTCTATTATAGGAGCAAGCCGTTATGCCATTAAAAGCGTTAAAGGAACGAAGTCAGTACAAGCCACCTCATCAGCTTTTTTGCTTGAACACTATTCGCTGCAATCTTTCGTTAAGTCGTATCTTAGCCCAACCGAAAACCGACCTTTTGTTTAGATTTATTTTAGCCGCGCTTTTGGTGATTCCCTCTGTGCTCCGCGCCCAGCTTGGCGGTGAGCGGGTGTATGGTTTTATCAATCTGCCTTCCACTTCACGCGCTACTGGTACAGGTGGCAGTCTCATTACGGTGAAAGACAAAGATGTGGGACTGGCGTTTCAAAATCCTTCACTGTTAAATAGTGAGATGCACAACCGCTTCAGTGCGGGTACGGTGATTTATTTCAACGGGGTGAATTTTGGCAATTTCAATTACGTGCGCAGCTATGAAAAAATCGGCACGTTTCAAACAGGGCTGCAATATATCGCCTACGGCACGTTTGACCGCACGGATGCCACCGGACAGGTGATGGGGGAATTCAAGGCGAGCGAATACGTGCTGAATGTGGGTGGCGCGCGCGATTTGGAGAAATATACTTTTGGCGCGAACGTGAAATTTATTCTCTCGGAATTGGAATCCTACAGTTCCTATGGCGCTGCGCTTGATTTGGCGGCAAGTTATCACGATACATCAAAGCTGTTTACCGCCACGATTTTAATGAAGAATATCGGGGTGCAGTTCAAGCCCTATTATTCGGGCAACCGCGAGCCGATTCCGTTTGAACTACAAGCGGGATTTTCCAAGCGGTTCAAACATCTGCCTTTTCGCGTCAGCGTGACTCTGCATGATTTGCAAAATTTCAATATCCGCTATGAAGACCCGAATCAGCAGACAGATGATTCCTTCCTTTCGAATGACTCGACAAGCGATGACGGCACCAGTGTAGGCGATGTGTTTGATGAAATCGGTCGACACATCATCTTGGGTGGAGAACTTTATTTTGGCAAGGCGGTGATTATCGGGTTTGGCTACAACCACCAGCGCAGGCAGGAAATGATAATTGACACCAAAAAAGGATTAGCCGGATTTTCTTTCGGCATTATGATTAACATCAAACAATTTTCCTTCGGCTTCGCGCGCGGGCGCTACCACATTGCCGGAGCTTCCAACCATTTCACGGTGGGCGTGAATTTTAATGAATGGGTGAAGAAGAAGAACTAGTGAAATTCTAAATTGGAATATTGGGTAGTTACTCCACTACAACTTTTCTAATAACCTTTTCACCATTATCGAAAGTGATGAAGCAGAAGTACATGCCCGACAAGAGGCTATCCGTTCGGATTGATACATTCTGCTCATTAAGTTCAGGTTGAAGCGAGATAATTTTTTGCCCATTTGTATTGTACAAAATGACAGAATGAACCGATGGTAAGGGATTATCAACGGCTATGTGAATAGCGTTTGATGCAGTATAGACAACAATTCTGCTTTTATCAATTTGCCTGGAACTGTTTGAAACAAACACGGTAACAGTTTTGCAAATGCTATCATCACCGCAATCGTTGCTGACTAACAGGCACACATTATAAACTCCATGCTGCGAATAGATGTATTCCGGTTCAGCATCATCACTTGTCGCAGCATCTCCAAAAGTCCAGTAGTAATCAATACCGTCCGTGCTTAGGTTTTCAAACCGGGCGGTATCTTCTGACAAAGTGAAATTGAAATCAGCCACTGGATAATTTCCCAATGAAGTAATAGCAATAGATGCCGAATCGGAGCAGCCGTATTCATCCATTACGATTACGGAATAATCATTCGGTTGATGAACAGAAAGCACAGAAGCAGTATCTCCGGTGCTCCATAAGTAACTCATGCCGCCTTGCGCAGTAAGCATGACGGTATCATTTGTGCAAATTTCTGTGCTGTTTGACTGAATAGATGCTGCTGGTAGTGACAGAATTTTTACAAATACCAAAGCGGTATCAGTACAGCCCTTGTTTCCTGTTGCGGTTACGCTGTAAGTCGTATCCTGCAAAGATGTAATTGTAATGGTGCTGGCAGAATCTCCTGTACTCCATAAAAAATTGATACCGCCTGTTACGGTTAAATCTGCGCTTGCACCGTAGCAGGTTGAAACGGTATCGGGAAGAATGGCATAGCAATCATGCCCCATCCGCAACTGCATGTTGGGGACGGTGTTCCAAGCGACTTCGATGAAAAAAACGCTGTCATAGGAAGCGTAAGAAGTCGGTGGAAACGGAAATGGCAGAAACACTAACCTGCCTCCAGTTAATTTGTATGCGAGCCATCCATAATAAGTGTTTGATTGATAAGTCTTTTTCAAACCAATATACTGGATTGTAGTATCCACGGCAGTTACAGGTGTGAGGGAGTTATAGAGAGATAATGAGGCAGTGTCAAAATTTCCATAAGCTCCAAATGAAAGACCGGAACCAGTCATTACCAAAGCACTATCAAATGAATATACAAAGACATCAACGGATATAGGTACATCGCTATAATAGGTTATCGCTTGAAAATCAATAATGCTATCCTCAAACAGACTGAAATTGGTTTGGGGACCAAGAGCTCCTGTTATCGGGTGGTAGATATTGAGAGGCTTTATATTAACCTGGGCTTTTGAACTAAAAGAGATAAAACATAAAAAAAATGAGATGAATAATTTGACTTTCATGATTGTTACTGTTTTAAAAATTTCCCTCTTGCAATTGTCCCATCGCTTAACTGAGCTACCCAGAAGTAAAGCCCCGTTGTTAATTCCGTAATATTGATTTCTATGCTTTTATACCCGTTTTTGACGTTTAGTTTTTCACTTCCTCTAACATCATAAATACGTACGTTCTCAATTCTTATATTCTGCATCTGACATTCAAAATTCAAAACCTCATTTGCCGGATTTGGATATACCCACAACTTTGCTTCTTGATACTTGATACTCGACACTTCCCCAACTCCTACCGTATCATCAAAGGCAATAACTACCTGCCGCAAAATTGTGTCCGTTGAGTTACCCGCCCGCACAATAAGCGTAATCGTGTATGTGCCCGTATCATTGTAAGTATGCACTGGCTCTTTCTGATAGGTGCTGTCGCTATCTCCGAAATACCAAAGCGCAGTACAATACTCCGTACTTTGGTTGGTGAAGCCGATTGTTTTATTAAGTGTATCCATAGTGAATGTGAATTGTGCATTGATATTATTATTCTCTAAATAGCCGCAGCTATCTACTTTGAGGATGAACATGTCGTTGCCGGTGGTGTGGCTGGGAACACCCGGACCCGCAATGATGTAACCTGTTAAGGCGATGTCTCCTTGCGGGGTTATTGTCATGCCTTCTACGTAATTATCACTGTTGTAAGTGAAGTTAGGCGGGTAATAGGTGTGTTGACGCTCCCATAGCACATTACCATGTTCATCTAATTTCAAAAGCCAGACATAATACACCAAATCCGGTTCTCTTTTTCCTCCTGCTACTATAAAACTGCCATCAGGCAGTTGTTGTATCATTTTGAAAGTATGATTGTTGCTCGGGTTGCCGTATTCCTTTGTCCAGAGTGTATCTCCATTGGAATCTGTTTTTAGCATTAAGGCACTGTAGTTGCCGCTGACAAGTTCCGTGTTGCCAACTAAGATATACCCGCTGTCTCTTGTAGTGATGGCGTAACCGAAGCCTTGATATAAGGGTTTGTCATAGATTTTTTCCCACAAGAAAGCACCGCTACTATCAATCTTCGTGAGAAACCAGTTTGTATTGGCAGCCTCAATGCGACCGCTTAAAAAATATCCTCCATCATAAGTTTTATTCACTGTAGGGTATACATAATATTTCATTGAATCTCCCTTAAAGAGCCAAAGCACATTGCCAAGATTATCGGTTTTTGCCAAAAATACTCCTCCATTAGGAGGTCCATAATGATAATGTCCTGCAATAACAATGTTATTCCCGTAAGCTACAGCATCTGTTAATCTCTCATTGACTCCGACATTTACGATTTTTGAAGAGAGAAAATTACCATTATGATCTATGAAATATACATAACCTTCTCCTGTGCCTTGCGTTGTGTCATGGTGGGAACCTATTATACAGAGACTGCTGTCATCAAGTTCTAAGACTTTATTTCCATCTTCTCCTCCAACAGGACTATAATCATATATTTTTTGCCAAACAGTATCTCCACATTGATATACCTTAACATTAAATACAGCAGCATTTCCAGAAGTAACAACAGTAGTGCCTGTAGTCATAAAGTTTCCATCTTCTATCCAAATAATGTCGTTGCTAAAGTCAGATTGATTCACATTTGCGTACTTATAAATGTTATGAAAATAGCACTGGGAAAATGCCATCTGTTTAGAAAGAAAAATTATAGCAAGTTGGAAAAAGAACATTCGCATAATTTTACTAATGAGAGCGTTACTTAATAACAACTACTTTGCTTGTATGAAGTTGTTCCTTGCCGTTCAATACCTTGAACAGGTAAATGCCGTTTTGAAGACTCGGTTGTTCAATCCGCAATTTGTGCTTGCCTACTAAAAGTGAAATCCTTACAAGTTCCTTTCCTGAAACATCATTCAATACAAACCATCCATTTTCTTTCTCCAGTTCGTATTCCAGCGTCATGGTGCCGTCATTAGGATTGGGATACAGGCTGAACTGGATTTGTTTATTTAATGCAATAATAATTGTATCTTGTCTCACAGGGTCATAAGTGCTGGTTTTTGGTGCAGAGTATTCAATTTTTTCAATCGGATATTCAAAAGCTGCTGTATCAACAAGAGATAATACACCTTGCGCTTTTGGCGCAATATGCGCTCCGCTTTCAGCAATCGAATACATCTGTGCTTTCTGTGTGCTGTCCATAAGATAGATTCCGCTATCCTGCGCTATTGCGCTCATCAGTTCGGTATAGCCTGCAAACCATAGTGTTTCCAAAGAATCCTCCGGTTCACTAAGCATCCAAACTGTATCTAAAACTGCTTCGGCTTGCGCAAGGCTGTCTTTTGCAAGCAGCAGTTCGGCAAGCAATTTTTTGGAAGTAAGCGTGGAATCGCTTCTCAGGAAATCTTCATACTCATTTGATGCGCCTGTGGTATCAAGCGCATCAAGATAGCCATTAGCGAAACGCAGCCCGTTGTCAATTTGCCGCAATTCAGAATCGTAATATTTCCATTCATTTTCAGATTCAGTATAAGCCATGCGCAAGGTGTCGTAAGGTCCTGTGGCTTGCACGTAGAAAACGCTGTCAATACGCTCCTGCTCCAAGTCCACATCAGACAGTTGCATTACCTGTATGGTTTTCTTGCCAAGCGGCACATTCAGCGTCAGCAGGTCGCGCAGCATATCTTTCAGTTGGCTTTCAACGCCTGCATACACGCCTTCAAGCATCACTGCCATGAGCGCGTCATCGCTCAATGGGCTGTTGCGTTTTAGGATGTTATTTTTAGTAGTGATGCCGAATTCCATATTCAGCACGGAATCAAGTACTGTGGCTGTGTTGCCGTTGTCTAACAGACCTCTTATGCTGTCCATATCGTTTTGTTTTTGTTCCACTGTATTAAGATACTCATTTTTCCGGTCAATCATGGTGTCAATATATTCCTGCACATTTTGTTGTGAATCGGGCGGGGCGATTCTGAAAGCGATGGTGCTTTCATCACACGATGTTCCCAGTTCAGCAGTTGAACAATCATATCTAAAACTAGGCCACCACCATGCTGAAGCACATTCCGGTTTCACTTTTAGCTTCTGGTCTATATCCTGAAAATGATGATAATATGTAAACGGCACTGTTGGCTGCACGAAGATGTCTTTATCTTTGCCAAGGCAGTTAATGTTTGCAGGGTCGTCAACATCATTGGTCATCCAGCGGTTGCCTGCGGCACGCTGGTGGTTGAAGTCGCAGGCGGAGGTTCCCTGATCGCGGAGTTCGCCAAACCATCCCGTAGTGCAAATTGTGTAGCAAATGGGCGTACCGCAAGGAGGGCAGGGAAAATAAAGGCAATCACGGTAAGGCAAAACACATTCCGTAGCTAAAGTTGACCATGCATGGTTTTCGTGTTCATGATTATCCGCTTCAAAGCGATTGCACCTGATGCTCAGTTGAGGATTACGACCTTCGGTCTGCAAGCCGAAGTGCGTTCCGTAAAAATCATTCCTGAAAATCCTGCCGCCTGCCTGCCCTGTGTTGTCAGTTACAATTCCATAACTGCAATATCCGCCATTACATGCTGAGGTGGCATTTCCAACAAAGAGGTTATGCGCTATATGCAACCCCGTGCTGTTTTCAACATGAATACCTGCCACATCAAGCGTTGTCGCGTCAGGCACGTTAAAGATGTTTGGTGTGGTTTCATCTCCTGCAATGTAAATGTTACTTGTCCCTGTGGCGAAAACGCCAAAGTCATTATTAGTAAACTCACTGCCATACGCCACATAGTTGATGTTTGAGCCATCCTGAATGCGAATGCCGAAGTTTAGGTTTTCAAAATCGCTTCCCGCCACCAGCACCCCGCGCGATGTAATCGCATTAATGCCAACACCCCTAATGGGAGTAGGGTTTGTGGTGGTATTGTCAAACCTACTGAATACCACAGGGAGATAGCCCACGCCTCCCTGCATGTGGATATGCGAAAGGAGCGTGTTGCCATTGTTATCCGGTTGTAAGAAATTATCGTTGCAAGTAAAACTGCATTCATATACGAAACTTGCATTAAACATTGCGCCTTTGAGCAACATGCCTATACGGTTATTGATAAAGTTAACACCCCGCAAGCGCAAAATACCACCGCCCTGAAATGCATAATACCCTCCTGAACCAGTGGAGTTAGTGAGAATGCCGAATTCCGCATTGCTGATTTCACTCTGCCCTGAACTGAATCCGTCAAGCGATACAATCGCGCCATTTTCATTATAGTCGTCTGGGGCAGCGTTAGGGTTTGCAAGCACAATCACGCCCTGCCACATTTCATCGCAGCCTGATAGATTGGTAAGCGTGGTGTTTTGCATGATAAGCATTCCTCCTGGTTCGATAATCAGGTTTACAGGCTGATTGCTTGCATTTAAGCGGGCAAATTCGAGACGCGTATCCTGAAGTTGCAGCGTTGCGCCATCGGGAATAATCAAATCATCGCAGAAGGTGCGCGTTTGTGATGACCATGTAGTGATGCCTGTGGAGAGTGTGGTTACGCTGGGGCTGCAAGCTGTTACAGTTGCGCTGGTTGTTGCAGTGCAAGCGTTATCATCCGTAACCGTAACGGTGTAGCTTCCGGCTGCAAGACTACTGAGGTCTTCCGTGGTTGCAGTATTTGACCATTCATAAGCATAGGGTGTAGATCCACCGCTTACGGTTAAATCAATTTCGCCTGTCGAACTTCCGTTGCAGCCAATATTGGTAAGGAGAGTTGAGAGAACCAATTCATCCGGCTCAGTTACGGTAGCGTTGGTTGTGGCAGTGCAGGAGTTGTCATCAGCAACGGTAACAAAATAAGTTCCGGCTGTCAGGCTGCTAATGTCTTGTGTAGTTGCGCCGTTTGACCATGAGTAAGAGTATGGCGCAATGTCGTCTGTTACTGTAAGGTCAACTGCTCCGTCATCATCTCCGTTGCAGAGAAGGTGCGTTATTGTAGTTGATAAGTTAATTGCATCAGGTTCTGTAACTATTTCTGCTGCGGTTGCCGTGCAGTCGTTATCATCTGTAACAGTCACGGAATAACTATCCGGCTCAAGCCCGCTAATGTCCTGAGTTGTTGCGTTATTCGACCATTCATAAGTATAAGGCGATGTGCCTCCGGTTACGGTGAGGTCAATGGCTCCGTCATCCGCACCATTGCAAGTAACATTTGTAACGACAGTTGCGGGTTCAGGTATGTCAATAACTATCTGATGCGCTTCGCTCACGCCATCTATGGTGAGTGTGATGTCATAAGTTCCTGCCTGTGTGTAGGTGTAGGTAAACCTATTGATGATGCCCGTACCGTTAATCGTGCCTGAAACATCTTCATAACCCATTCCCGTAATGGAGTTGCCGTCATCAAAATCCCAGGAGATGGATTGCCCGCAACTTTTGTTGTAGAGAAACACATCACCGCATTCGCATACTTCGTATTTAAACTCTACGGGCGGGCGGGAAGGGAGGGCGTCAATCTGGTTGTTGAGTTCGCCACCTGAGTATTGATGGGATAATAATGTAAAACCTGACGGCTCAAAATCTGGGTTAGAAAGATTATCCGGTTGGTTGATTACTGCGATGGATTTACTCCAAAGTCGGGCTATGTAAATTTTTCCATCTGGGCCTAATTGTATTCCTGTAAGAAACTCTCCCGGATTTTGGTACAAAACCGAGGAACTGATTGTTGAATTACAAGCATGCAAAGCGGAAAAGTCATGTTGCATTAAAGACAGAGAAGATTCACCGGTTAAGAGTGAATAAACAATATTTCCATTCGGACTGAAACTGGAATAACCAGTGGCTGATATTGATGTGAGAAAAGTAAACCTTCCGGATGCTCTGTCAAAATCATAGATATAAGCAGTTTGGTCATTTGTTATTACTGCTGTTCTTCCGTCAGAAGAAAATTCAATATACCCTTGCCAATCGCCATTGATAGGATTAGCTGAAATAGCGAATGAATTGCTGACAACAGGCGAGTTTGACAAACCGCTTGCGTCAAGATAATAAGCCAACAAAGCTTGGTTGGTTGGGATAGGCAATGCGGGAGCGCTAAAACGATTATCAACTCCATGGACAATTACCCAGTAAGCGGTTCCGTCATGATTTGGAACAGCCATTAAGTGTTCTGTGGTGGCATAGTTGTCAGAAGGATTTATTCCAATTGGAGTAGTTATATCGCCATTTGTTCCTTGGTTCATGTCAACAATATACCCTGTTAACCCGTTATTAATCGTTGTATTTACAGGTCTGTCAGATGCCGTAAAAACCCAATACTCATCCGCAGATTGCGGATAGGGAACAATTAAAGAGCCTTGTGATCCCCAAAGTAACGCTCCGAAAGTAGCTGAATTTGGGCTTCCATTTAATGTTCCGTTTCCATTAGGCATCGGTTGATGTGTGTTATCCCAAACAGATACTCCGTTTGTATAAAAAAGTAAATCTCCGGTGGTGGGATCGCAGACTGTTGCGGCAGGCATAAATGTGTTTTGTGAGCTTGGAAATCCTGTTTGCGCAACTCCTGAACGGAAATCTATCACAGCCTGATTTCCAAAGTGCCATTGGTTGTTGCCTGAGGTGATAGGGAGGCAATTTGTAATATCTACTAAATCCTGCTTAGTCAGTGATGAAGTTCCCATCGGTAGTGTACTTGACACAGTTAATGAAACAGTCCAAAGACCAACAGCAGGAAATGTTACTTGCGCAAAGGGTTGAGAAGGATTTGTTACAATACTGGATTCGTCCACAGAAAAACTATTTCCAGTTGTAGTAAATGTAAATTCCCATTCGTCATAATGTCCAGCACCAGTAAATGTCACTTGTGTTGAATTGACACATCCTTCAGTAATATCCACGGTAAATTCAGATGACAAAAAACCATCTTCGCAGCCACTGATTCCCGCTACTCCTGTTCTTAGCAAATTAATTTCAGAAATTAAGTCAGGTCGGAAGACACTAAGAGTAGCATGCATCCGATTAATTTGGCCTACTGTGAACGTATTCATGCAAATGTCATGACCATAATCCAAGTAGTTTGTGATTTGTGGCGGCAGTCCAGTGCAAATAACATTAGGGTTAGGCGCAGTGCAAGAACATCCAAACGCAGGTCCCGGTGGCGCACAGTGAGGTCCTGACTGTGGTGGAGTATCACAAACCTTGTCTCCATCAACTGTACAATCTGTATTTACGCAGTTCGTATTGAAACCAAATTCGTGATGAAAAGTGTGATACAATCCAAGATAATGTCCTATTTCGTGTATTGATACCCAACCTCTGTCATAATTAACGGCAAGGGGAAAGTTGTTACAATTTGCGAGATTGTTTGTAGTACAATAATTATCCCCAAAATATCCAGAAGCAACAAAAACCCCATCATATGGAAAATTGGGAAATATATCTAGGATGAGCGGAAGGCTTGCATAACCCAAAGCTCCTCCCCCTCCTATCTCATCCACAACGTAAATATTCAAATAATTTTCCGGTGGAAAGTAATGTGGCGTAGATACAACCGGATAGTTTGGGTCGGGGAAAAATAAATCAATGATAAGCCCAGCTAAGTCAGCGTTATTCAAATTTCGGGTAATACCGGGCGTTGGAGGGTGAACTGAAGTTGGATCATGCAATTCAGGACTATCCCAGTTTAATCCTGCCCATTGGGGTTGTTGTGGTAAATTTTGAGCAAGGCAAAATTGAATGCAAGCACTTACTCCTGAAATCGAATTTTGATTAGGATTATTAAATTCCGCATTTAATCGGTCAATTTGCGATTGTATCTGCGCAATTGATAAGTCATTTCCATCTACAGAAAAAATGTGTACTACTACAGGAATGATATATTCTTCCACACATCCGCCCATTCTCGCTAATGAATCCTCCGGTGATAATGAATCGAGGCTATCCAAATATGCCTGAACCAGTGGCTCCAGTGGATTTTCATATCCTTCAATTTGCGGGAAAAATTCAGACAACAGCCCAAAATCTTCATTCCCGCAATATTTACGATTAACCGTATCAATTTTGATTGCGCAGGCTTCGCCAAACTCATTAAACACAAACCCGTCAAAAACTCTCACTCTGACGCTGTATGTGATTCCGTGCAGAAGGGTATCAATCCTGCTCAGGTCTAATTCATTGTTAGCACTAAGCAGTAAAGTGTCAAAAGCAAGCGAATCACTCAGAATTTCAAATTCATATTGCACCGCGCAACTGACTATATCTGCTTCTAAAACATAGTCTGGCCTTACGCCAACCACTCCGCAATGCCCATCCCGTAATTTGGTTTTTGGCAGGTATCTTCCCATGATAGAATCATGAAGAATATAAATGCCATAAGCCTGCAATGAATCAGAGAATGCACGGTTCTCGCTAAGGGAGGTGGGTAAATTCCATGTCCAGCAGCCGTTTTCCAGAACGGCAAGGTTGAGGCTATCTTCTATGATTTCATTACTTTGTAATGCCGCGTCAGTATAATTCAGCCGCACCTTAAACATCGGGTTTTGGCTGAAGCTGTCTGCCAGAATCATCCAATACCTGTCAGCTATTTTCAAAGCATTTGTATCAAGTGCGGCTTTTGCAACCGGATATTGCTGTACTTCTGCCGGAGCAGGAGTATTTGTGCTGTCAGTTCCGTAAGTGCTGAAAGTAATTTGTCCGTTTCCCACACCTGCTTCAACTATTTCCAACTCTATCCCCACATCCTCCAACGAATCATTCACAAACGGCACAACATATTTCCATCCGACATCGGCTTCGCCAACTCTCCAAATTAATTTTCCCCACAAAGAATCTTTTGCAACGAGATATCCGTTAGTTCGTTGTAATGCTGCGGTATCAGGATTGTTGAGCAAAATCTTGTTGGCGTTCAGCAAGATTTTCCCTTTCTCCAAAATTAGGGTACTATCTATGACTATAGTTGCATCCGTACCTTTTAACTCAAGGTTGCCCTTGTTCTTCATTTCCTCCACAATAATATTCCCCTGATTAACAATTACAGTGTTACTGTCATTGAGCATGGTGGTCTTTGGTCCGTTAATGTAGGTGCCTTTGCCGATAGTTATTTTAGCACCAGTATTATTCCAGAATGTCCCCTGTGAAAATATAGGTGAACTTTGAAAGAGCAGAATGATTGCAATAAATGGAAGAAAAGAACTTTCGGTTAAGTTGGTTATCTTTTTCATGACTTGGATGTTTTGGTTAACCGGTTCAACACGAAAATAAAAAACGGGATGACTTTTTCTGCATCATCGCATCAAAAAGTTTGTCACTCAGCACATTTACGTAATCCTTTTTCAAGTGGAAACTGTAAACACGAAAAAAACACCGCAGGACAAAATCATACTATCCCGTAACTGCCGACAACACATTAGGATAGTAGGCGCAATCCTTGAAAAATCCACCTGAGCTTTATTGTTTAGAATTTGTACTTTTCGAGTTTGTTTCGAATTTCGATATTAGGATTTCGAATTTTCTTTATTAAAAAGAGCGTAGTCTTAAAAATTGCTTCCCAAAATCATCATCGCTATTGACGGGTTCGCTTCCTGCGGAAAAAGTACGCTGGCAAAACAGCTTGCCGCAAGGCTGCAATACATCTACGTTGACTCAGGCGCGATGTACCGTGCAGTAATGCTCTATTTTTTAGAGCATGCGATTGACTATAATAATATAGCAGCGGTTGAAAAGGGATTGCAAGAAGCTAAAATCACGTTTCAATTCAATTCTCAAAGCCGGACTAATGAAGTGTGCCTGAACGGAAGGAATGTAGAAAGGGAAATCCGCGAGATGCGCATTTCGCAGAAAGTGAGCGAATTGAGCAAGATAAAGGAAGTACGGCAGGCGATGGTGCGCATCCAAATGGAAATTGGCAAGGAAAAAGGCATTGTGATGGATGGGCGCGACATCGGCACTGTCGTTTTTCCTCATGCCGAGCTGAAAATTTTCCTCACGGCTGATTTTGAAGAGCGGGTGCGCAGAAGGTTCGAAGACCTGAAAATACGGGGAATTGCCGCCACAAGAGAAGAAATCGCTCAAAACCTGCACGAGCGCGACATGATTGACACCACCCGAAAGGAAAGCCCCTTGGTAAAGGCTTCGGATGCCGTGGAAATCAATAATACCCACCTTACGCCTGATGAGCAGCTTGCCCTCATCCATAACATGACTTTAGGGCGGATTGGCAGCCCGAAAACCACTGCCTGATTTTCTCAAAAAACCTTCCTTTGCCGCTTTGAGAGTAAAGCCGAAAGTATTACTTTTGCTACCCCTTAACCGAAGGGTGTGAATTAATCGTAACATTTTTAATCAAAAAAATTTCAGTCTTGGCAAACACAGAACAGGAAAATCCAACCGTGGAAACGAAAGAACCAGTGGTGCAAACACCTCCGACCCCGCATGATGAATTTGATTGGGAACTCGGAAAGAGAAGCGTAGCTGTATATTCGAATAGTGAGAAAGAAACCCTTGAGAAGGAATATGAACAGACGCTGAACACAGTAAACGAAAACGAAATCATTAAAGGTACCATCGTAGCATTGACATCCTCAGATGCTGTGCTCAACGTGGGCTTCAAGTCTGACGGGCTTGTTCCGCTCTCTGAATTCAGAGATTTGGATGGCATTAAAATCGGTGATGAAGTGGAGGTTTATGTAGTGGAAACAGAAGATGCGAACGGTCACCTCGTGCTTTCAAGAAAGAATGCCAAGTTGATGCGCGCGTGGGAGAATATCGTGAATGCGTATAGCACAGGAATCATCGTTACTGGTCATATTGTGAGCAAAACGAAGGGCGGTCTTATCGTGAATGTATTCGGTCTTGAAACATTCCTTCCCGGCTCGCAGATTGACGTGAAGCCGATTACCGATTATGATTCTTATGTAGGAAAGCGCATGGAATTCAAAGTGGTGAAGATTAATGAAGCCATTAAGAATGCCGTTGTTTCTCATAAGGCGCTTATTGAAAGCGACCTCGCCAGCCAGCGTCAGGATATTATTTCTAAGCTGGATATCGGTCAGGTGTTGGAAGGTGTTGTGAAAAACATTACTGACTTCGGTGCATTCATTGATTTGGGCGGTGTTGATGGCTTGCTGTATATCACGGACATTTCATGGGGACGTATCAGCCACCCGACAGAGGTGTTGCAATTGAATCAGAAGATTAACGTGGTGGTGCTTTCATTCGATGATGATAAGAAGAGAATCTCTCTTGGCTTGAAGCAATTACAACCTCATCCGTGGGATACACTGGATGAAACTGTGATAATAGGTTCGAAATTGAAAGGCAAAGTGGTGAATATTGAAGAATATGGCGCTTTCCTTGAAATCCAACCCGGTGTGGAAGGTCTCGTTCACGTTTCTGAAGTTTCGTGGTCAAATCATCCTGTCAATTCAAAAGAATATTTCAAGTTGGCGAATACCATCGAAGCGATTGTGATGACACTTGACCGTGCTGAACGCAAAATGTCGCTCAGCGTGAAGCGTCTGTTGCCCGACCCGTGGGATAATATCAGCGTGTTGTATCCTGTTGGCTCGCGCCACAAAGGAACTGTGCAGAACATCACTCCTTACGGTGTGTTTGTTGAACTGGCTGATGGCATTGGCGGCATGGTGCATATCTCCGACCTTTCATGGATCAAGCGTTTCAACCACCCTTCAGAATTCACAAAAGTGGGACAGCCGTTTGAAGTGAGTGTACTGGAAATCAACCCCGCTGACCGCAAGTTGACGCTCGGACATAAGCAGTTGGAAGAAGACCCATGGGATACATTTGAATCTATCTTCCCTGTTGGCTCTGTACATGAAGCGCCCATCGTGAAGAAAGAAGACGCAGGTGCAATTGTGTTGTTGCAATACGGCTTGGAAGGATTCGTGCCAAAGCGCCACCTGAAGAAAGAAGACGGCAAGAACGCTGAAGTGGATGAAACCCTCAATTTCAAAGTGATTGAGTTCGACAGAAAAGACAAGCGGATTCTCCTTTCGCACACAAAGTTCTATGACGATGTGAACAAAGGCATTGACGACTCAAAGCAGGTTGAAAAGAAGTCCGCTGAAAAAGCAGTGAAAGCAGTGGTGAACCGCAAGGTAGAAAAAACCACGCTTGGCGACATCCGCGAACTCGCTGCGCTCCGCGAAAACTTAGAGAAGAAAGAGAAAGGTGGCATTCAGGAAGCATCTGCCGAAGCTGCTGAAGAGAAGCCTAAGGCAAAGAAAGCTTCTAAGAAGAAAGAAGAGAGCGAAGGCGAAGCGCCTGCGCCCGCTGCTGAATAAGTTGTAAGTTCCAATAATGAGGTTTGAAGTCCGGAGAATCCGTAACTTCAAACCTCATTTTTTTTTATAGCAAACCCACATGAACTACTGGCTTGTTAAATCCGACCCCGAAGAATTCGGATGGAAAGAATTGGTGCGCGATAAAACCGCAGCATGGACAGGCGTGAAGAGCCATCCTGCCAAATTGAATTTGCAGAAGATGAAGAAGGGCGACCTTGTGCTGTTCTATCACAGCCAGGAGGAGAAGTCAGTCGTGGGGATTTCAAAGGTGGTGAAGGAATTTTTTCCCGACCCTACCGTAGCGAAAGACGAACCGTGGGTTGCTGTTGATTTAGCGCCCGTGAAACCTCTGAAGAAACCTGTTACCCTCGCGCAAATCAAAGCCGATAAGCGACTCCTGCAAACCTACCTCGTGCGGCAAGCGCGCCTCTCGGTGATGCCGCTCACGAAAGAGGAATATGATGTGATGATTGAGTTGTCGGAGTAAGGGATCCAGGTATCACTTACCTGCTGACGAGCTACGCCACTAATGCGACACGATGAAGAAATGAAATCAGTACGCGCCAACTAACTCTGCAAAAACGGATACCTGTAATCCTTTGGCGGGTCGAGGTTTTCTTTAATCACGCGGGGAGACATCCAGCGCAGGAGATTGAGATGCGAGCCTGCTTTATCATTGGTGCCCGATGCGCGTGAGCCGCCAAACGGCTGCTGCCCCACCACTGCGCCTGTGGGCTTATCATTGATGTAGAAATTGCCTGCTGCATGTCGCAGCTTCTGCGAAGCGTGCGCAACGGCTTTCCTGTCTTGCGAAAAAATTGCGCCCGTCAGTCCGTAGGGAGAAGTTTCATTCACAAGTTCCAATGTCTCTTCAAATTTCTTTTCGGGATATACATACACCGTAAGCACGGGACCAAACAATTCTTCACACATCGTGGCGTACTTCGGATTTTTCGCCACGATGATGGTCGGCTCGATGAAGTAGCCGAGCTTCTTGTCAAAGTTTCCGCCTGCTATAATTTCCTGCTTGTCTTTCTTCGCTTTCTTGATATAGCCCGTGATGTTGTCAAACGATTTTTCATCAATCACCGCGTTGATGAAGTTGCCAAATTCTTCTACTGCGCCCATTTTGAAGGAAGCCAAATCGCGCTGCAAACCCTCTTTCACTTCCTTCCAGAGATTCGATGGAATATACGCGCGTGATGCCGCAGAGCATTTCTGCCCCTGGTATTCAAACGCGCCCCGCGACAGCGCAGTAATTAACGCCTGCGCGTCAGCCGAAGGATGCGCAACCACAAAATCCTTCCCGCCCGTTTCGCCCACGATGCGCGGATAGTTGCGGTATTTGCTGATATTCGCGCCAATCATCTTCCACATATAATTGAAGGTGCCCGTAGAACCCGTGAAGTGGATGCCCGCAAAGTCGCGGTGGTTCAGCGCCACATCGCCCGTTACGCTTCCGGGCGTGTAAATCAAATTAATCACGCCCTTCGGCAAACCGGCTTCCTGCAATATTTCCATGATGACATGCGCGGAATAAACCTGCGTTGCCGCAGGCTTCCACACCACCGTGTTGCCCATCAGCGCGGGCGCGGTGGGCAGGTTGCCCGCAATGGAAGTGAAATTAAACGGGGTGATTGCCAGCACAAATCCTTCCAGCGGGCGATAGTCAAACGTGTTGCGGATACCTGCGGGCGAATAAGGTTGCTCAGCATAAATCTGCTGCATGTAATGCACGTTCAGGCGAAAGAAATCCGCCAGCTCGCACACCGCATCAATTTCCGATTGATAAACATTTTTCGACTGGCAGAGCATCGTTGCCGCGTTCATCTTCGCGCGGTATTTTCCGCAAAGCAAATCGGCAGCGCGCAGGAACACGCCAGCGCGTATATCCCACGTAGTGTGTTCCCAATCTTCCTTCGCTTTCAGCGCGGCATCCACCGCTTCCACCACATGTTTTTTCTCGCCTTGATAATAAACGCCCAGCTTGTGCTTCAGCTCATGCGGGGGATGAATCGTGATTTTCTTTTTCGACTTGATTGCCTTGCCGCCAATCACCATCGGAATTTCGATGGACCTTCCCTTTGCCTTTTTCAGCGCCACGTTCAGGATGTCGCGCTCAGCAGAGCCGGGCGCATGGTCTTTCACGGGTTCATTAATGTGGGGTGGTGTGCGGAATTCGAAACTCATAGCTGCTAAAATAGGAAGAAGTTGATAGTTGGTAGTTGTTCGTGGATAGAAAGAATTTGGCGCGTACTCACCTCATTTCCTTATCGCTTTGTTTGGTAGCGCCCGTTGCAGAAGGGCAACTGTATCTTTCAGCAAAACAGGATGCAGTAAATAAATCCCGTTATCAATTGCCGTTGGCTTTAGCCAACGGAAAGAGATTGTTATAGAAAAAGGGCTTTAGCCAAATCAATATTTCGGCTAAAGCCGATAAAGAGTTGCTCTTCATTTTCCGTCAGCTTTAGCTGACGGCAATTAAATCATTTACCGATTTGCAACGCATGATTCGCCTGCGCAGATGGTTTGGCTACAGACTCGCTTCAGAGGAATGCCTGATTCCTTCTTCCGTAAGCAGGCAGCAACGTGGAAGCAGCGCGCTTGAAAAATTCTCCTTTCAAGTCGAACCCCTTAAAAGCGCACTTGCAAACCTTTCAACGGCACTTTTAAACCTTGCAACTCCACTTTTTAACTTTATCAGTTGCGTTGAGAAGTTTAAAAGTGGCGTTGAGAAGTCGTCAAGCCGACATTCTATGTTAGAATCTCCCCATTCTAACATAGAGTCTCCCCATTCCAAGTTAGAATCTCCCCGTTCTAACATAGAGTCTCGCCTTTCTAACATAGAATCTCCTCATTCTAAGTTAGAATCTCGCCATTCTAAGCTGCCAAACCGACACGACAAATTTGCCATTACTCTGTTAAACACGCTGATTATCAATCAGTTAAGTGCATCAAGAGCCAAAGCGACCCTATGTAAGCCCTCTGCCGGGGCATTACAAGGTGAGCGTGAAGGGGGG
>JAWXCB010000010.1:0-4773 GCA_034440455.1 Chitinophagales bacterium | reverse complement strand
TGTGGGAATTGAAAAGCTGGGATAAAATTTTTCTCACCACAGATAAAGCGGAAGTGGAAAAGCAATGCCGCACGTATGAGATGGACTTTGAATGGAAAGAAAATGACAGCCTGCGCATTACGCATCACACGCCTTCGGCAAAGAAACATCCGCTCACAAATGAGCCTGCGTGGTTCAATCACTTGCAGGTGTTTCATCCTGCGGGCGGGCAAATAGAATATGAACACATCCACGCGCGTCAGAAAAGATTGAAAACTTTTTTGTGGACGACTTTTCTGAACGTAATTGTTCCTTTAAAAAAAATCACCACCAAGCCGATTGACCAAAGCATGAACGTGCTGTTTGGTGACGGCACTCCGATTCCCGATGCGTATGTGCGCCACGTGGAAGATGTGATTTGGAAAAACCTTGTCATTTTCCCGTGGAAGAAAAACGACATCCTCGCGATTGACAACTTCAGCGCCTCACACGGAAGGCTGCCTTATGAAGGAAAGCGCAGAATTATGGTTTGCTGGAGTTGCTGATTTTCAGTTTGCAATTGATTCGGGGCAACACGCATTTAAATTTGTTAGCTGTTTTCTTCATTACCGTTGGCTTCAGCCAACGGAATAAAGAAATAAAAGAGAAAAGGCTTAAGCCAAATTCCTTACAACTTTTGGCTAAAGCCTGCTTGCTTGCTCCCTCTGAATCCGTTGGCTGAAGTGCTTGTTGCACAACTCAAACAATATGCAATTTGCCCACGACAAAGCCTCACCCTGAAGCGCTTCGCTTTCTGTCACTCTCCCGAAAGAGAGGGAAAATGCTCTGACTCCCTCTCCTTTGGAGTGGGGTGGGGTGAGGCAACACCGAGTTGTGCAACAAGCACTTCAGCCAACGGCAATAGAAGGGCGGTTTATCTGCCGAAGTTTTAACGCAGACAGAGGTGAGTTTTTAAATAGCTGCGCATTCATGCTCGTTGCCACCCATGAAAGTTTCCGTGTATTTCGGACAGCTTCTCCCTGCAACCTAAGCCTGCATTGATTTTTAATCCATTTTCTTTCTAATAATTGCGTTAAGATAAGCAATACCCTCCTTTACTTTAGTGAGCTAATTGAATTCGCGCATTTAATCACTTATCAATCTAAGCAGTTTTACTAAACAATCTGTACCCAAAAATTCCGAGTTATGAAATTTTTATTCAACCCAGCATTCCGCAACGCTCTTGTAAATGCAAACTGTTGTACGCAAAACAAGTTTGGCGGGAAATTTTTGAGCAGCGCAGTAATTTTTATTGCGCTGTTTTTATTTTCGGGCAATGCGTTCGGGCAATTAGCCGGAGTGAAATATTCCACGCAATTAAATTTTGTCAGGGGCCATGACAACGACTGTGCTGACGGTGGTACTGAAGAATATTCCTCTCACGTTTGGACCAGGGACAATGTTGATGCTACTGAAGGAACAACCGGATGTCTTCAGGTGAATTGCATTTTTGCTTCTTGCAATTATGGCACAGCAGGTGCTGCAATTGTAACAAACAGAAAGAATATCTCTACGAGTATCCTCATCAGATTTGATGGATGGGAAGATGACCCGGATACAGATGCTGCTGGCAGATGCACTTTCGATTCCGATGATGACTGTCGGCTAAATCAGAATTCTCAAAGTGTTGCCTTCCGAACTGCTGTTTCTCCTTCCAACGGAACTTTTACCATTTCATCAACTTTTGGCGACAACGACAGGCATGAGTATTCCATAAGATATACATGGATGTACGATGCCACTGCTACGGGTAATACAGCTCTTACATTTGCCTGTGGTTCTGCACAAACTACTACTGCTTTGTCGGGTGATATCCGCTCATGGTCATTTGCCGCCATTGCAGGACAGACATACAGGTTTTCCTTTTCAGGCAGCAATACCATTCGAGTGTATGGAACAGATGGTTTTACGGCACAAACAGTAACAGGCGGCAGTGGAGTATTTAATTTCACACCATCAAGCAGCGGAACATATTATGCAGAGTTGGCTGCAACTTCGCGCGGTAGTTTAACTTCGAATGTTACTTTATCCTATCAATTGGTTTGCCCCAGCGATAACAACGCCTGCACAACTGACGGTTGTTCAAGCGGAACCTGCACTTACACTGCTGTTGTTTGCAATGATAATTCAGTATGTACTACCGATGCTTGTAATGCTCCCACAATTGGTTGCGTATTCACTGCGATTTCCTGCAATGACAATATCAGTTGCACGGTAGATGCCTGCAATGCAATAACAGGATGTTCAAATACAAATACCAACTCCCTTTGCAACGATAACAATGTCTGCACCAATGACGCATGCGACCCCGCCAACGGGAACCTGACAACCGGATGTGTTTATACAAATAATACCGCTTCCTGCACAGACGGAAGCGCTTGCACTGACCCCGATGTTTGCGGAGGCGGTTCCTGCCAGCCGGGAGCAGCATTAAATTGCGATGACGGTTTAATTTGCACGGCAGACGGTTGCAACCCGGGCAGCGGCTGCACACACACGTATCTCCCACCCTCTTGCGCAATCAGCGGACAGGATTCAATCTGCATAAGCGAAACCACAACTTTTACCGCATCGGGCGGAACTTCCTATTTATGGAGTACGACTGAAACAACTGACGCCATCACTGTGGGCGCTCCCGGCATTTATTCGGTAACAGTCACCAATGCTAACGGATGCACCAGCACTTGCTCAATTACGCTTGTGATTGCAACACCTTTTTGCAGCATTTCTGGCGACAATAAAATATGCTTAAACACTTTCACTTCCTTCACTGCATCAGGCGCAGGCGTTGGCGGTAGCTACGCATGGTCAGGTCCAGACCTTGATTTATCATTGAATACTGCAAATACCGGAAACATTAATGAAGCCGGATTATATTCAGTTACCGTTACAAATTATCTCGGCTGCACCAGCGAATGTTCTTACACATTAACAGTTGACACGCTACCCGTTTGCAGCATCACGGGCGCTGATACTACTTGCGATAACGCTCCCACGGCATGGACTGCGCATAACGGAAGTTCTTACGCCTGGTCAGGTCCGAATGGATTCAACCCATCAACTGCAATCGTGAATGTGATTGACAGCGGTACCTACACGGTAACCGTTACTGACGGAAACGGCTGCACCAGTTCCTGCACGAAACATCTCGCATTAAAAACTTCACCCACGGTTGCGATTTCGGGAGATCAGATAATCTGCCCCGGTGAATCTACTGAATTTGTCGCAACTATCGTTGGCGGCACTTCATTTTCATGGTCTGGTCCGGGTGGCTTCTCCTCCACGAACGATACGATTGGACCTCTTACTCAGCCCGGATATTACGCAATTACGATAACCGATGCTGTCAGCGGATGTTCCCGCAGAGATAGCCTTCTTTTGTTTGTGACTTCGTCTCCTGTTGGAAATATTTCCGGAGGCACGAATGAAATCTGTGCGGGGGTAATTGCTAACTCCTGGACAGCAACCCCCGGGGGATTAACCTACGCATGGACATTCCCCAATAATTCCACCGCTTCTACTCAAAGTATCACTGCCATCCTTAACGGAGTTTACACCGTTACGATGACAAACGCTGCCGGCTGCAAAGACACCGCTTCAAGAACGCTCACCGTTAAACCGCTTCCTGTTTGCAGCATCACGGGTATTGATTCGATTTGCGCAGGGCAAACAACAGGCTTCCGCGCGCATGGAGGCACATCTTATGTTTGGAATAGAACTGGCGGGGGCGGAACATTTGTTCCTTCAACAACCAGCGATACGCTTACTTGGTCAAACGCAACAGGAGCTATGGCGGGTGTTTATAATGTAACCGCTACTTTAAATGGGTGCACCAGCACCTGCTCCAGAAGGCTTGCGGTCAATACGGCTAACTGCAATGATGGAAATCCTTGCACGACTGATGGTTGTAACGGATATACAGGATGTTCGAATACTGCAATTCCGAGTTGTGATACCTGTGCCTACACAACACAAACAGTAACGCTCTATTCCGAAAATTTTACAGGTTATGCTGTGAACACAATAACAGGCTCTGGTTCGCCTGCAAAATTTACTGCTACAAATCCCGCAAATGATGACTACTTCAGCGTACAAAGCTTCACCGGAGAACTCATGTTTGCTGGAAAAGATATAAATACATTTTTTTCTAATGACGAAGGGGTTTGGACTTCTCAAATCATCAATATCAGTGGCTACGCGAATGTTTCTGTTTCGATGACTGTCCATGAAGATGGAGACCAAAATGCAGATGACTACATCAGAGTAACTTATGATACCGATCTTTTGCCGGAAACAAATTTTACAACAAACGGAAATCTTGTAAATGATTTTAATACTACCCTAATCGCATCGCAAACAGGAATAACCGGAAGCACGCTTGTGATTCGAGTCCGCATCAATAACGATGATGATGATGAAATTCATCGCTTCGACAATGTGCTTGTTACCGGCATTGACACAACCTTCGCCTGCGATGATGGCAACGCCTGCACTGCTGATGCTTGTAATGGTATTGGCGTGTGCGTTTATACTCCAATCGTTTGCAATGACAATAATCCCTGCACGGATGATGCTTGTGACACGGGCATCGGATGTGTTTATACAAATAATACCAACCTCTGTAATGACAACACCGTTTGCACGGCAAACGATGTGTGCGGTGGAGGCATTTGCGCAGGCACTCCCATTGTTTGTGATGATAATACCTTGTGTACTACCAATTCATGTCATGCGGTTAATGGTTGTGTCTTTACT
>JAWXCB010000009.1:0-21299 GCA_034440455.1 Chitinophagales bacterium | reverse complement strand
TCCGCTTGCAGTTTGGAACGCGCCACCAACAAAGAATGAATCCCCATTGCAGATTGCAACATCAGCAGTTGAAGTCAATACCGGCAACACGCTCAAATTTGTTGTAACAACAGAATCGCAACCATTGGCAGAAGTCAATGTATCAAAGAATGTTCCGTCAACATTCTGGAATGCGCCACCGACAAAGAACGAATCCCCATTGCAGATTGCAATATCAGCAGTTGAACTTGCATTGAGCAGAACAGTAAGGTTTGTGACAATAATACTATCGCAACCCGTAGAGACATCAAGACGATAAACTTCAAATGAAAGCTGTCCTGAATTATCAGAATAATTTGTGTCTGCAAATTCAAATGTCACCAGATTTCCATCACCGGAGAATGGATAAAAATATTGATGGTTAACTAAATAAAAATCGGGCGATGGTCGCGGGTCTTGCTGCCCGTTAAATTCCCAGTTTGCCTGTGGAGCGGGAACGCCCGTGAAATTAAATGCGGCATCCCAAATTTCGCCCGCACTGATAGAATATGTCCCGCTGATATCCACGTAATAAGTTGAGCCAAACACTGTCGGAACCGAGTAAGAAAATGCAGAATCAAAATCCATCACAAACGCATCCACGCCAACATAGGCAGGACTGAAACTCGGAAGCGTATCATAATAAGTGCCCGATGTTGTTTGAAATGCGCCACCTGCATACACGCTTTCCCCATCACAGATTGTAGTATCAATCGTGGTAGTTGAACTTGGAGTTACGTTGAGATTCGTTACAACAATGGAATCACAGCCTGATGCTGCGGCAAGCGTATCATAGTATGTGCCGGATATTGTTTGATTTGCGCCACCCGCGAACACGCTTTCACCATCGCAAACCGTAGTGTCAATTGTAGTGATTAATGCAGGCAGTACGCTCAGGTTTGTTGTAATCACTGAATCACAACCATTGGCGGCAGGCAGCGTGTCGAAATATGCTCCGGGCGCAGATTGTAACGCACCGCCCGCAAGGAAACTGTCGCCATCGCAGATGCTGAAGTTTTGCGTGAAAGCAGCATGAGGCAGCACCGTGAGATTTGTAAGAACAATCGAATCGCAGCCTGTGGAAGATGTAAGCGTGTCGGAATAAGAACCGGATATGGTTTGCGCTGCGCCACCGGCAAAGAAACTTTCTCCGTCACAAATTTCTTCGTTCACAGGAGTGAATAATGCTGGCAGCACACTGAGGTTTGTCGTAATCACTGAATCACATCCATTTGCGGCAACAAGCGTATCGAAATAAATTCCATCAACATTTTGATAGGAACCGCCTGCGAAGAAACTGTCACCCGAACAAATGCTGATGTCCTGTGTGAACGCTGCGTGAAGCACCACAACGAGATTTGTAGTAATTACAGAATCGCAACCATTCGCAGCAACCAACGTGTCATAGTAAGTTCCCGAAGTTGTTTGCGGCAAGCCACCGGCAATGTAAGATTCTCCATCACAAATGTTTGTATCAATGATGGTTGAAGTATGTAACAAGATTGAAAGATTGGTAGTAATGACAGAATCACAACTATTCGCTGCAACAAGCGTGTCGAAGTAAGTGCCCGAAGTCGTTTGCTGCGCTCCGCCAGCAAAGAAACTGTCTCCAGCACAAATGCTGACAGCTTGCGTGAATGTGGAATTTGGCAACACCGAAAGATTTGTAGTAATCACCGAATCGCAACCGTTGCCTGCTGTGAGCGTGTCGTTATACGTGCCTGAAGCTGTTTGCAACGCTCCACCGGTAAGGAAACTATCGCCAGCGCAAATCGAAATATCCTGACTAAAAGTAAAGACAGAGAGTATGTTGAGATTCGTTGTGATGATACTGTCACAGCCGTCAACAGCAATGAGCGTATCAAAGTAAGAGCCGCTTACTGTTTGCCATGCGCCTTCAGCGAAAACGGAATCACCATCGCACACTGTAATATTTTCATCCGTGAGAATGGCGGTTTGCACCACGAGGTCAAACGTAAGGATGCTGTCGCATCCGGCAGCGTTGGCAATCGTGTCAAAATAAATTCCGGTGGCAGTTTGTGGAATCCCGTTAATGATAGCAGTATCGCCAGCGCAAATATTCAACGGCACATAACCAGTGGTGTTTAATAATATGGTGAGGGCTGTTGTTACAACACTGTCGCAACCATTGGCGGCAAGGAGAGTGTCGTTAAAATTTCCGGAAGCAAATTGCCATGCGTCCGCAGCGAAGAAAGAATCTCCGTCACAAATCGCAGCGGGGTTTATTTCGGCAAAAACCGGCAGTTGATTCAATGTTGTTTCAATCACGCTGTCACAAGCGAATGGATTTAATTGAGCGAGGGTGTCGTAATAAACTCCCGGAGTTGTCTGCCAATCGCCACCGACAAAAATCGAATCACCTTCACAGAAATCAACGGAAAGATTTGTTGTTACAACCGGCAATTGATTTAATGTGGTTTCAATAATGCTATCACAGGCAAAAGGATTTAATTGCGCGAGCGTGTCATAATAAACCCCCGGAGTTGTCCGCCAATCGCCACCGACAAAAATCGAATCACCTTCGCAGAAATCAACAGAGAGATTTGTGAAAACAACTGGAAGTTGATTCAACGTAGTTACAACAATGCTATCGCAACCGAATTGATTTTGCCCGACAAGCGTATCATAATACAATCCCGGATTTGTTTGCCAGTTTCCGCCAGCAAAAACAGAATCGCCTAAGCAAAAAGAAACAGAGTCAGTCCCGGAAGAAACAGGAAGTGGTAATAAAGTAGTCTCCAGAATACTGTCGCAGCCGAATTGATTTTGCCCGACAAGCGTGTCATAATAAAAACCAGGTATCGTTTGCCAATCTCCCCCCACAAAAACAGAATCGCCTAAGCAAAAAGAAACAGAGTTAGTCCCGGAAGAAACAGGAAGTGGTAATAAAGTAGTCTCCAGAATACTATCGCAACCGTATTGATTTTGCCCGATAAGCGTGTCATAATAAAAACCAGATGTCGTTTGCCAATCACCACCTACAAAAACAGAATCGCCTAAGCAAAAAGAAACAGAGTCAGTCCCGGAAGAAACAGGAAGTGGTAATAAAGTAGTCTCCAGAATACTATCACAGCCAAATTGATTTTGCCCGACAAGCGTGTCATAATAAAAACCCGAAGTTGTTTGCCAGTCACCGCCTACGAAAACAGAATCGCCCGCGCAGAAATCAACCGTAGTTGTTCCGCCTGTAATATAAAGAGTAGTTAAGTTGGTTCTTATAATGGAGTCGCAGCCGTTTGCAGCACTGAGCGAGTCGAAATAAATTCCCGCAAAATATTGCCAGTCACCTCCCGCGAAGAATGAATCACCATCACAAATGCTGATGTCTTGTGGGATGAGATACGCAGGTAAGACGTCAAGCGTAGTTGAAAGAATAGAATCGCAGCCGTTATCAGCGGTCAGCGTGTCGAAATAGACGCCTGACGTATTTTGCCATGCACCACCAACAAAGAATGAATCATTACCACAGATGATTTCAGAAAGGAAGGTAGGCGTATGAGGCGGTAAGTAAAATAAATTGAGCACATAGAAACTGTCGCAACCGTTGGCAGCGGTGAGTGTATCCACATAATGCCATCCCGTATCGGAAACATAGATGCCGTTAATCAGCACACTATCGCCCAAGCAAATGCCCAGGTTGTTCACAAAAATTTCAGAGCCTAAGAGGTTAACAGTAATCCACTCCACACTATCGCATCCATTTACGTTGGTGAGTGTATCAAAAATATCTGCACCATTAAAATAATAATTTCCTTTGATTAGTATACTGTCACCTGGGCAGATATAGACATGTACCTGATTAGGAGAGGCAGGCGGATACCAATCGAGATTAATGGTGAGCACACTGTCGCAGCTGTTTGCAGCAACAAATGTTTCACTATAGATTCCCGGGAAATATTCATAGATGCCATTAATTAAGATGCTGTCATTTTCGCAAATGAAAACTGCAATGGTGTCTGCTGCGGTATTTAATATGGTAAGGTTGGTTGTTACAACGGAATCGCAGGTGTTTGCTGCAATAAGCGTGTCATAATAAGTGCCGCTTGCAGTTTGATTTGCACCGCCTGCAAAATAGGAATCACCAGCGCAGATGCTCGTGTCAATCGTAAATGCGGAATGCGACAGCACCGTGAGGTTTGTGGTAATTGCGCTGTCGCAGCCGTTAGCGGCAGTGAGCGTGTCAAAGTAGGAGCCTGTTAAAAACTGCCACGCGCCTTCTGCGAACACGGAATCGCCATCGCACAGCGTGAAATTCAAATCCGTGTGCAGAACGCTATCCACCACAAGGTCAAACGTAATTACGCTGTCGCAACCTGCTGCGTTTGGAATGGTGTCAAAATAAATTCCTGTGGTAGTGCGCGGAATGCCATTGATAAATGCAGTATCACCCTGACAAATATTTACAGGCACATATCCCGTTGTGTTGAGTAGCACATTGAGGTTGGTTGTAATGATGGAATCACATCCGCTGGCGGCAGTAAGTGTATCTATATATATGCCGCTTGTTGTTTGCAAACTTCCGCCTGCGAAATAGCTGCTGCCATCACAGATGCTTGTGTCAACTGTTTCTGCGAAACTTGAAAGCACCGTGAGGTTAGTAATAACAATGCTGTCGCATCCGTTGGCATCGGTGAGCGTGTCAAGATTAATTCCGGTTGTTGTTTGCCATGCGCCTCCGGCAAAAACAGAATCACCTGAACAGATATTCGGATTCAGATTTGTTGGCGCAGAAATGGGGAAGAAATCAAGCGTTGTTGCAACAATACTATCGCAGCCATTTATGTCAGCAAATGTGTCATTGTAAATTCCGGTAGCGGTTTGCCATGCGCCACCTACAAAGAACGAATCGCCATCGCAAATTTCAACCGTAAGATTTGTAACAGGTGAAAGCGTAAAGAAATTTAATTGCGTTTGCACAATGCTGTCGCAGCCATCGCCATCAGTGAGCGTATCATAAAATGTTCCGGGCATAGTTTGAAAATCGCCTCCGGCAAAAATGCTGTCACCAGGACACAACGAAACATTCAGCACCGTGTTTGGAACAGGTGTGAAATAAGTTACATTGATGGTGATGCTGCTGTCGCATCCATCGTTTGCGGAAATAGTATCAAGGTAGGTTCCATTTGAAGTTGTAAAACCACCGCCAGGGAAAAATACGGTATCGGTTGAGCAAACGGTGTAATTCAATGTTGATGCGTGTAACGCAGGCTGGTCAATAGTAACCTGAATTGTTGAAAGACACGCGCTGTCATCGGTAACGATAAGCGTGTATGTTCCAGCCGCAAGCCCATTGATGTCTTCGGTAGTTGCGCCATTGCTCCAATCAAAATCAAATGGGGGAGTGCCGCCTGTTGTCGTTACATTAATTAAACCAGACGAATCACCGAAGCAGGGATTGTCAGAGTGTATTTCAGCTAAATCAATTTGTCCCGGAGAAGAAATTGTAACCGTGATTGTTTCCGTGCATCCTGTCGCATCGGTTACGGTGAGCGTGTAACTTCCAACCTGAATATTTGAAATATCCTGCGTTACTGCGCCATTTGTCCATGCATAAGTATAATTTGGAGTTCCGCCAGAAACAGTGACGTCAATGCTTCCGCTTGAATCGCCTGAACATCCAGCGCCTAAGTGTGTTTCTGATAAAATAATTTCTGATGGTGAACTGATTTGCACGGTGTCAAGAGCAACACAGCTATTTGTATCAGTCACCGTGACATAATATGTTCCAGCACCAATGGAGGTCAAATCCTGAGTAGTTGCGCCTCCGGGACTCCAAGCATAATCATATCCGGGAGTTGAACCTGAAACTGAAAGATTAATAGAGCCATTCAATGCGCCAAAACAAGTTACGCCAAAACCGTTGGGAAATGATCCGGTGGTGTAGGATGTTAGCAGTGGCGTTGGTTGTGTCAGCGTGATGGTATCAGCATAATTGCACCCGAATGAATCGGAAGTGATAGATACAAAAGTAGCGGCAAACGCACTTGTCAAATCCTGAGAAGTTGAAATCGGAGTCAAATCAGAAATTGTTCTCCAACGGTAAATGTAAGGCGGCATGCCGTTATATACTTGCAAGTCAATGAATCCATCATTTGCATCAAAGCAACTCACATTCCAGCCGCCTGTATAAGTGAGCGGGGTTGGCAATGTTCCAAGCTTGGGCGGATTTAAATTGATAACAAGAGTGCTGGTTGCCGAGCAGAGGTTTGCATCGGTAACGGTGATGGTGTAAGTGTCGAATGCCAACCCAATAGCATTGGGCGATTGTTGAGAGGTGGGGTCACTCCACAGGTAGGTGTAGGGATAGGTTCCTCCAACAATTGTAGATATTGCTCTTCCGTTAGAATAATCACGGCAGGTAACGTGATAGCCATTTTCATAAAAATAGGGCAGCGCAGTAACTGAAAGAGGGTCTGGCTCACTCACGTAAGCGCTTGCTGTTGTGGTGCATCCTGAAAAAGCATCAGTAATTGTTACTGTATAAGTACCGCTGTCAAGCCCAGCTATATTTGGGGTGGATTCGCCATTATTCCATAAATAATTATAATCCAAAGGGTCGCCAAAATAGGGAGTTAAATTAATCGCTCCATTACTATATCCGGAGCAAGAAATATTGTTCGGAAATATGTCAAATAATATTTCTTGTTCAACATTAATAATGCTGACCGTTCGCTGGTTGGAGGAGCAGCCTTTAGAATCAGCCCCCCGAACATAATAAGTCCCGGCACATAAAGAGTCAATGCTTGGGTTCGTTTCGCCTGGAATTGGGACCAATCCTGCATCAAACCATTGAAGAGTGCGGGGTGGGGTACCACCGCCTAAAATCACAGAAGCCCCTCCGGTGCATTGTCCTACACAAAGAATATCTGTTTCCACGGGAAGGCTAAGAGTTAGAGCCGGTGGATTTGCAAGCACGATAGGAACGGGGGAGGTGAGGGTGCAATTTGTTGCGGTGATTACTCGGGCATAATAATTTCCAGCACTTCTTCCGGTAAGCGTTTGTCCATTTTGACTGGGAATCACTGTTCCGTTAGGCAACGGGTTTAAATTGGTAAGCCATTGATAAGTGAAGGGCCAATCCCCTCCGTTCACATCTACGGTGATAGTTCCCGTATTGCCACCGCTGCATATCGGGTTTGTTTTTGTAGTAGAAATAGAAAATGAATAAGGAACAATAGTAAAACTTTGTGTTACTGGACATCCGCTTCCACCACCATCTGTAACCCTGAGTGAATAATTGGCGGGAGGCAATCCAAAAATCATAACTCCTCCTGCCTGAATTATATTGTTATTTGAATCAAGCCATTCATAGATATAAGTAGGGGTTCCTCCGCTAATAGTTGCTGAGGCAGATCCATCGTCAAAATTAACGCAGCTTTCATTTTCAATGGTCAGAGATATAGAAAGTGGAGGGTTTGCGGTAATTATAGCATTTTGTGATATAATGCAGCCGTCTGCAGGTCTGGTGACTCTGGCGGTGTAGGTGCCGGGACCTAATCCATTTAGTGTGGCTATGGTCCCTATTTGAGTGCCGGAACTATTATACCATACAATAGTGCAGGTGGGGCAAGATGGATAACTTGCTGAAACTGTGCCAGTCAATGATGTACTACAGCTAATTGAAGATCCGGTTACGTTCACAGTTGGTCCCGAACTGTTTGAAATAGGCACCGTTAGCGTAACCGCACACGAACCCACAGGCGTAACATTTGCGTCTATAATTTGCACTGTGGCAATCCCTGCGCTTAGATTATTCGCTGTTTGTGTTGTTTGTCCCGAAGGGCTCCATAAAAAAGTGTATGCTCCCGAGCCCCCGGTAATTGGATTTAATACAGATGCAGTTCCTGTGCTTAACCCGCATCCAGTTGAAGTTGTTGAGGTAGTTCCTGAAATTTGCGTGTTTTGCGTCACATTTCCTGATATGGAAAATGTGCAACCATTGGCATCAGTTGCCGTAACGCTCACGCTTCCTGCCGCAAGTCCTGTGATTTGTTGATTTATTGAACCGTTTGACCAGGCGTAAGTATAGGGATATGTTCCCCCTGTCATGGTGATTAATGCGCTGCCTATTACCCAGCCATTACACGGAATATTTACAGAACTAACTACGCCTGAAAACGTACCCGGTTGAATAATATTAATGTTTGCTAATGATTGACAGCCTTTACTATCAGTTACAGTTACTGCGTAATTATTTGGAGGAAGGTTATAAATATCCTGAGTAGTGGGAGTGTTGCTCCATGAATAGGTATAATTTGGAGTTCCTCCCGATACAACAAGGTCAATTGAACCATTAGCATATCCGTTGCAGGATACATGTGTCGGAATTAAAGACGTTATCAACTGTGTGGGCTGCGTAATAGTGAAATTTGTAGTTGCCTTGCACCCATGGTCATCCGAAACAGTAAGGGTATAAATTCCGGCTGTCAAACCATTTAGATTAGTGCCCATGCCTGCGCCATTATCCCATACATAGTCATAAGGCGCAAATCCACCGGTTACGTTTATATTCACTACTCCATCCTGATATGCGCCAAAGCACGAAACATTAGTTTGGCTGCCAATGCTTGCGCTCACTAAGTAGGAAATAGTAGTATCCACTATCCATACGCTTGCATCTGACACATCACAACATTGCCAGGGCGGGCAAGAACACAGATTGTATTCAGAGCAGATATGCACACAACATGGGTCATATGCAACGGGCGCGCAATCGCGGGGACAACACCATGCCTGCATGCCGCCACATGCTTCTGTAATTTGCGAATTGGTGTATTCCTTTTCTTCCCAATAGCAACATTGGCCATAAAGAAAGCGGCTATTCCCTGTGTAAATGTATCCTGATGGTGGATTTTGCTGATTAGGGCAGGTAATTAATTTTTGAATAATCGGACCGCTGCCCGGCAATTCGTTATCATATTCATTACTCGGATTTCCACCTTCGAGCTGTACTGTATCCAAACGTGTTTCATCAAAATCAGCAATATTCAGGTTGTAGCTTTTGATAACAGTGCGCGTGTAAAAAACGGCTTCATTTATTTTTTTCATTTTAACGCGGTAGAAAAAATTCTTTTCTGCAAATTCATGTGGCTTGCGCGTATCGTTGTAGATGAATCTGCCGAAGCCGGTTTCTGTACTATATAATATATTGTTGTTATACTCAATATCCTGCGGATAGTCGTTTGCATGAATATCTAAAAGGTGAGCGCCCGGTGTTACTGTTGCGAGCGGAAAGAAGGTGTTGCCGTCATAACTTTTTTCCACAGTGTAATTCACAACAGATTCAGTGAGATGCTCTTCCCAAACTAAGTGCAAAACTTCATTGTCTGCTCCGAGGAACACAAACTGACGGTCATCAATAATTTGTGTAAACGCCAAAACAGGCAGGAGCAGGCACACGAATACTGAAGAAAGTAGGAAATGGTGGGTTTTCATTCAGCCACAAGATATAAAATCTCATTAAAACAAGCCTAATCTAAAACAAACAAATGTGAATAATTAAAAAAAGTGGAAACCGGAACTGTTTTTCTGATAAATGTAAAATGCAAGAAAAAATTGAAAAAAAGAAGAAATAGAAGAACCTAAAATGGAGGATATAAGGAAATATCCATTCTTGAAATAGGTTGTGAAGAATTCGCTGAAATGTCAGACCTATTTGCTTTTACATTTGTTGGAAATGAACCTACAACTATGAGCATACTCAACAGCTATTCAGAAGGGCAAAAAAATTTTGGACTACTTTTATTAAGAATCGGGATTGGGGCGTTTTTCATCATGCACGGCTATCCTAAAATCATTGGAGGTCCTGAAAAATGGGAAAAACTCGGAAGCGCGATGCAATATGTCGGAATTGATTTTGTGCCCGTAGTCTGGGGATTTCTTGCAGCACTTGCTGAGATGGTCGGAGGCATATTAATGCTCACCGGCATCCTCTTTCGTCCTGCCGTATTGCTGATGTTCATCACGATGGTGGTGGCGGCATTAAGCCACATCAAAGGAGTTTTTACGTTTGGTTCCATCATGGAGGCATCGCATGCAATTAAAATGGCGATTCTTTTTCTCAGCCTTATTTTTATCGGACCTGGCAATTACCGTCTTGGTAAGATTGTGATTGAGTAGCAAATCACGATTCCGAACTAATTTTTGATTTACAGAACAATGCTTTTATCTTTGCCGTCCCTTTTTGGCAAAGACATGGGGACATAGCTCAGTTGGCTAGAGTACTTGCATGGCATGCAAGGGGTCGTGGGTTCGACTCCCATTGTCTCCACAGATAATAAAAGGGAAGTTCTTTGTTTCTCAAGAAGTTAAAAAATTGCAAGCCCAGGTGGTGGAATTGGTATACACGTACGTTTGAGGGGCGTATGCCGCAAGGCTTGCGGGTTCGAGTCCCGCCCTGGGCACGAAAGCCTCTCCGAAGCATATTCGGGGAGGCTTTTTTGTTTATTGAGGGTTCTGCGCATTCAGCGCATTCACATACTGCACGATTTCTTTACTGCCTCTTTTGCTTTTCATGGAAGTGATAAAAATTTGGGGCAATTCCTCCCATGTTTTCAACATTTCGGTTTTGAAAGCTTCCATGTTTAGCTTAGAGCGTCCCGATGGATAGTTATCTGCCTTTGTGAAAACCAGCACAAAAGGAATTTCATTTTCACCGAGCCAATTGGTGAACTCAAGGTCGTTTTTTTGAGGAGGAATGCGCGAATCAATCAGCAGAAACACGCATTGCAGCGTTTCGCTTTTGGTGAGATAGTCCGCAATCATTTTCTGAAACGTGAAGCGAATCGTTTTAGGTACTTTGGCATAGCCAAAACCGGGAAGGTCAACGAGATACCATTTTTCCTCAATGAGAAAATAATTAATGAGCTGCGTTTTACCTGGCGTTTGCGATACGCGGGCAAGATTCTTCACATTCACCAAATAATTAAGCAGGGAAGACTTACCTACGTTTGATCTTCCAACGAAGGCAAATTCAGGCAAACCGGTTTTCGGCTGCATGGTTACAGTGGGATAACTGCCAATGAACTGTGGGCTTTTGAAAAACATTTAACTTCGTGGCGATTTTAATATTTACAATAGAGCAACATGGATGTCCCGCCAGAGAGGGGGCGAATTTAACTGAAATTGGAAACCTCACACGTAACACCTTACAATAAATCTACCGGCAAGAAGCGGCAGGTGGAAGAGATGTTTGACAACATCGCGCATAACTATGATTTTTTAAATCATCTTTTGTCGGTAAACATTGACAAACTATGGCGCAGGAAAGCGATGAATTTTCTCTTGGATAAACATCCGCAGACTATTCTTGATGTGGCAACAGGCACGGCTGATTTTTCAATTGCGCTTCAAAAATTGCAACCGAAAGAAATCATAGGGGTGGACATTTCAGAGAAGATGCTGGAGGTGGGGAGGGGGAAAGTGAAGAAAAGGAACCTTGCAAATATCATCACCTTGCAGCGCGCTGATTCGGAACAATTGCCCTTTGCAGACAATAGATTTGATGCCGTAACCGTTGCTTTTGGCGTGCGGAATTTTGAAAACCTGCAAGCAGGCATGAAAGAGATGTTTCGCGTGCTGAAGCCGGGAGGTATGGTTGTGGTGCTTGAATTTTCCAAGCCGCAGGGGTTTCCCATAAAACAGTTGTTTAATTTTTATTTTAAGAACGTGTTGCCCGTTATCGGAAGAATTTTCTCAAGCGACCAGCGGGCATACACTTATCTTCCCGAATCAGTGCAGGCGTTTCCCGAAGGAAAAGCGTTTGTGCAACTCATGGAAGAATGCGGCTATAAAGCAGTGCAATGCAAAATTTTAACATTCGGAATAGCATCAATTTACACAGGGGAAAAGCGCTGATAGTAGCGTGCCTGCTTGCCATGCCGCTTGTTTCGCAAGCGCAGCTAAATTATTTGGAATACGTGAACAAGAAGTTGTATTTCGGCATTATGCTTGGATTTAACAGCACCAGTTTTAAAATCACGCAGTCGCAAGAGTTTACTTATGACGATACTATACAGAAGATAAATGCCGGTCGCGGACCCGGTTTCAATCTCGGTATCATTTCAAATTACCGCCTTGGAAAATATTTTGACCTCCGCTTAATCCCTACGCTTTCTTTTGGAGGCAAAGATTTAAACTACACGCTCTACGACAGTTCGTTTGCGAAAAAATCCATCGAAAATATCAGCATTGAATTTCCGGTTGAGGTACGTTTTAAATCGCAACCTATTAAAGACATACGCCTCTATGTGCTCACCGGGCTGAAGTACAGCATTGATTTAGCTTCCAATGCAAAATCAAGACGGGCAGATGACCAGGTGAAGGTAAGCCGGCACGACCTTGCCTATGAACTGGGCTTGGGCATCCAGTTTTTTTTTCCGCTGTTTATTTTCTCGCCCGAAGTGAAAGTCGCCAATGGTTTTGTGAACTTACATTCTCGTAACGATTTGCTGAATTACTCCCGCGTGATTGATAAACTCTTCTCGCGCGGAATTATTTTCTCCCTGCATTTTGAAGGATAATTTCAATTAGGTGCATTATTTCGCATGTTTAAAGTTTGTTATCGTAATAAACAGAGGAAGAAAAAAAAACTGAAAATGGTATTTGTTGTATAAACAGTTGACTAAGAGTTAAAAACTACGTTCTTTCGTAAACCAAAAGTCCTGCTGCACGTATATTTGATTTGATAAAATAAGCGCGTTATGCAGAAGAAGCAGATTGCACATCCTTTCCACAAAATCATGTTCGACTATGATGAGTCCAAGCCGTGGACTACCCGCGATGAAAAGTTGCTGAATATTTACCTCGAGTTGCACGACCATGAGGCGAAGCGTCACGAGCAGGCGCGCGAACTGCTCAAGCAATACGGAGACCTCGACAGGCAGGTTGAAGCCGTGCGGAAGGAACAAAAGGAAATGAAAAAAAAACTCAAGTCAACGCGCGAAACAGCAGATCATATTCTTGCCGAGGTGAACCTGAAGCGCCCTAACGCGATGGAGCGCTTTGTGCAATTGGTGAATGATACGAATGATGCTATTCAGGAGTATGACAAGAAAATCCGTGAATTGGAAAAAGTGATTAAAGAGTTGACGGAGAAGAAAGATAAATACGAAGAAGAAGAGGAAGAAAACACGCTGTGGGACAGGCTCAGCGAATTGAAAATCACCTACGGCTATGACAAGAACCTTGCTACGGATTATGTAAGCTTTGATGATGATGAACAACGCTTTCGTGAAAAAGCGAGCTTCATTAGCCGCCAAAATGAAAACCACATGAACTTTTGCAACCGCGTGGTGGATAATTACAACAAACTGCTCCTCGAAACAGAAATTCAGTATGAAGTGTGGACTGAATTCGGAAAGCGCATGATACTCATCACGCAAATCACGGGAAGGAATTCTGGATTAACGGAAATCAGCACGAACTGATTCAGCGCAAATTTTTAACCTCTGTGAAAGGCTGTACGCCACACCGGGGAATAAAGGATTAACATTTTAAAAACCCAAAGCGCTCTCCCGTTTTAGCGGAGAGCGCTTTTTATTTTGTGTTGGTATTATGCGCGAAGCCGAAAGAATGTGCTTAACATGTTGAGTGTTGTTTGCGGGGCGCATTCATTCTGAAACCAAAAACAGAAAACCTGTATTTTTGCGCCACAAAAAAACATCCCACCATGAAAGTTTCAGTAATCGGAGCAGGTAATGTAGGCGCCACTGTCGCCAATGTGCTTGCGCATTATGACGTTGTAAACGAAGTGATTTTGCTTGATATTAAAGAAGGCATTGCCGAAGGCAAGGCGCTCGACATCTGGCAAACTGCGCCAATCAATATGTACAGTACGCGCGTGAAAGGCGTAACGAATGATTACAACGCCACTGCCGGTTCAGATGTGGTGGTGATTACTTCGGGGCTGCCCCGCAAGCCGGGTATGAGCCGCGATGATTTGATTTCAACCAACGCAGGCATCGTGAAGTCGGTGACCGAAAATGTGGTGAAGCATTCGCCCAACACCATCATCATCGTGGTGTCAAACCCGCTGGACGTGATGACCTATTGCGCATACCTCACAGCAAAGTTTGATTCAAAGCGCGTATTCGGCATGGCGGGCATTCTTGACACGGCTCGCTACAAAGCATTCCTCGCGGAAGAAATCAACTGCTCCCCGAAAGATATTCAGGCTATGATTCTTGGCGGGCATGGCGACACGATGGTGCCCCTGCCGCGCTACACCACGGTGACGGGCATTCCCGTAACAGAACTGGTGAAGGCTGACAGGCTCAATGCAATTATTGAGCGCACGAAAGTGGGCGGAGGTGAGCTCGTGAAACTGATGGGCACTTCTGCATGGTATGCACCGGGTGCAGCTGCTGCGCAAATGGTGGAGTCAATCGTGCGCGATGAAAAGCGCGTGTATCCCTGCTGCGTGTTGCTGAATGGCGAATATGGCATGAAAGATATTTATCTCGGTGTGCCTGTAGTGCTCGGCAAAAAAGGCGTTGAAAAAATAATCGAACTGAAACTCGACAGCGCGGAGAAAGACCTCCTCGAAAAATCAGCAGTTGCCGTGAAGGAAGTGATGGCAGTGCTTGATAAGATGGCGGTCGTGGCGTAATCATTTTTGAATTTCTTCTTAAGACCCGGCAGGCTTCAACACCTTTCGGGTCTTTTTTTGTGGATGCCGTGAGCACAAGTTTCTTTCGGGCAAAAAACAATCGTTTCGCTATCTTTGTTAGGAAAGAACAACATCCGGTTTATGAAAAAAACTCTCTTGCAAATCGCATTGGCGATTTTTTTTGTTTCAACACTCACCGCGCAGGCGGATAAGTGCTTCACAGACCAGCTTGTAAATAAAAAATATCAAAGCGATTCCGCGTATGCGCGGCAGTTTGATGCGTGGCGCAACTCCATCGTGCAGCTTGCGCAGCAACAGCAAATCGGAACACAGCGTGGCGCGCTCTACACCATTCCCATTGTGTTTCATGTCATTTTGAATTCACAGCAAACGCTCAACTCAGTTACAGATGCCGCTATCCAGACGCAATTAGCAACGCTGAATAAGGACTTCAGAAAACTGAATTCTGACACCACCACTATCCGCACAGTTTTTAAGCCGATTGCTTCAGATATTGAAATTCAATTTTGTCTTGCGCAGCGCGACCCGAATGGAAATTCAACAACAGGCATCACCCGCACGCTCACTTCACATGGCGCATGGGACCCAAGCACAGAGGGTGATGACATGAAGTTCACCGCATCAGGCGGCATCAACGCATGGCAGCCTACAAAGTATTTGAATGTTTGGATTGTTGATATTGTAGGTTCGGTAAATGGCGGCACTGCGGGATATGCTTATGTGGGCGGAGGCGGCTCTGATGGCTCATCTGTTGATGGCATCGTGCTTGATTTTCAAATAGGATTCGGAAGCAACGAACGTTCACTCACGCATGAAGTGGGGCATTACATGGGTTTGTTGCACACCTGGGGCACAGCAAACAGTTGCAGCAATGATGATGGCATAGCAGATACTCCTGAAAGTTTCACCTCCAATTTCGGATGCGACTATTCTGAAAACTCCTGCACCTCGGGCAACCCCGACCTGCCCGACCAGATTGAGAACTATATGGACTATTCCTCTTGCCCCGCCATGTTCACCGTGCAACAGAAAACAGTGATGCGCAGCGTGCTCACCGGCTCGCGTAGTTCATTGCTCACATCAACTGGTTGCCAGGCGGTGAATTCAGCGCCCACTGCAAATTTTTACGCATCAGCAACAACAGTATGCACGGGCAGCACCATCGCTTTCATAGATAATTCAACGAATGGCGCAATCTCATGGGCTTGGTCATTTCCGGGCGGAACGCCTTCTTCTTCCACGCTGCAAAATCCCTCTGTCACCTATGCAACAGCGGGTACATATAACGTAACGCTGATTGCCACAAATGGCTTCGGCTCCGATACGGAAACAAAATCAAATTATATCACAGCAGGCATAGGCATCGCTACAACAATTTTCTCTGAAAACTTTGAAGGCAACACCGCAACTTGGTCATCAGTGAATCCCGATGCTGGTTTAACATGGGAAGTTGTTGCGGGAATTGCAGGAAGCCTGCCGGGCGACCGCGCAGCGCGCGTTCATATTTTTGATTATGACGCGGCAGGGCAGCGTGATGGGTTGGTTTCTCCGGTAATCAGCCTTGTAAATAAAACACAGGTGAGCCTTACATTTAATTATGCGCACCGCAGGTATTCGCAAAATGAGCACGACTCGTTGATTGTCTATGTTTCCACGAATGGAGGAACATCTTACACAAGGGTTTATGCAAATGCAGAAGATAATCTTGCGGGCGCATCGTTTGCTACTGGCACAATCTATCAAGGGGATTTTGTTCCTGCTGATGCGGTTGATTGGTGCGCGGCAAGCGCTACGGGCGTTACCTGCCCGGTGATTAATTTGAATGCTTACAGCGGGCAGGCAAACTTCCGCATCAAGTTTGAAATCTATAACGACTTTGGAAATAATATTTACATTGATAACATTGCGCTCACGGGTGTATGCAGCGGTGCAGTAGGGCAGGCTCCAACAGCCAATTTCACTACGAATAATACTTCGGGATGCAACGCGGTGTCTGTCACCTTCAGCGACCAATCAACCAATTCGCCCACATCTTGGAGCTGGCAGTTTACCGGAGGAACCCCTTCCACTTCCACGCAGCAAAATCCCACTGTGAGTTACAGCGCACCGGGAACATATAATGTCACGCTCACTGCCACGAATACAAATGGCGCTGATGCGGAAACAAAATCAAGCTACATCACCGTGCTTGCAAGCCCCACATCAAGCTCCACATTTGTAAATGCGTCATGTCCCGGAATCAACACGGGCAGCGTGAACTTGTCGGTGAGCGGAGGCGCATCTCCTTACACATACTTATGGTCAAACGGAGCCACCACGCAAGACCTTAGCAACATTGCAGGCGGAACCTACACCGTTACGATAACTGATGCAAACACCTGCACCGCCACAGGCTTCACAACAGTAGGCAATGGCATCGGACCTATAGCAACAGTTTCAGCATTTGATGCTTCGTGTTCAGGCGTAAACAACGGGCTTGTTGATTTGAGTGTAACAAGTGGAACATCGCCTTATACTTATGTGTGGTCAACCGGCTCTACTTCACAGGATTTAAGCAGCATCGCTTCGGGAACATATACAGTAACTGTTACAGATGCAAACGGATGCACCGCAGGACAAACAGGCATTGTTGGGAAAGGAAGCTCGCTGCAATTATCGGTAAGCATCCATGCTGATTCCATGAATACAGGCACAGGCAGTGTTCTTGTAACTGTATCAGAGGGCACTGCGCCTTATGGTTATCTATGGAGCACCGGCTCAACTTCCGTTGTTATCACCGGGCTGAATGTCGGAAATTATTCTGTTACCGTTACCGATGTCAACGGCTGCGAAGCATCGGGCATCTATACCGTGGCAAATGACACTACGGGCAATGTTTCATCTGGGCAAACAATTGATTTGTCGTATTCTATTTATCCGAATCCTGCGGATGGGTTGCTAAATGTGCAAGTGAGCGCAGTCGTTTCGGGTGAAATCAGGTTGAGGCTTTACAATGCCATCGGGCAAAAAGTAATGGAGCAATCTTATTCCAATGCTTTGGCAATCAATGCCATTATGAATGTAAGCATCTTGGAAGAAGGAATCTATTTCCTCCGGTTAGAAAACAACAGCAAAACCGCAGTGAGCAGGGTAGTGGTGATGAGGAATTAAGAATTAGAAATTATGCGGGTAATCGCCTATTCCGCATACCAATCTCTCGCCTTCGCCAAATCCACTTTATAAAGCATGTTATTGAGTGTTCCCCAAACAACAAAGTAACCGGTATTATTCACCGTTCCTAAGCCCACACCACCTTTCAGAGTTTCGTCCCACGGGAGGTTGTGTTGCGTTTTTTCATTAGAAACAACGCTTTCCGCTTTTACAGCTTGCGCGCTGCCAATGGAAAAAATCAATAAGCTCAGACTACAGAATACGATAGAGATGCTCACGGCTATGGTGAGGATTCTTGAAGCAAGAGGGTCGGATGTTTTCATGCGGTGATTTTTGTTTTTAAAAAATTGTGAGGAAGCATACAGCCAAGGTAAGCAATTTGCAGAGTTTGCCGTCTGAGATTTACATTTTACCCGGAGCAATTCTGGAGAATCAAATGCGCTCTGAAAGATTTATTTACCGGGTGTCACCAGCGTTTTGAAATGCCTGCTGAATAACGCAGACATCCCGCCTCCAATGAAAATCCCCAACACTCCGCCACCTGTTATATCAAGCGGGTAATGCACGCCCACATATACTTGAGCATAGCAAACAAGAGCCGCCCATAAAAAACCGATTGGTAAAATGATTTTTGAATATTGCCACACCACGATGCCCAAAAATGTCGCAACCCCAAAATGGTTTGCCGCATGGCTTGATGTGAAACTGAAGCCGCTGCCGCAGCCGCGCACAAGCAGCCGCATGTATTCATCCCAAAGCGGGTCGTTGCAGGGGCGCAGTCGCCCGACTAATGGTTTAATAATATCGCTGCTGATTTGGTCGCAGAACAACACCGCAATTCCCAAATAGAGCATTGCAAATACACCGCGCTGTTTGTAATTCAACACGAAGAAACTTACGATGAAAACATAAAGAGGCGTCCACGTGTATTTATCGCGCAGCCAAGGCAGCAAAGAGTCAAAAAAGGAATTTACCCAAACGCTATTGACTAAATAAAACAGCGTTCTGTCCCATTCTATCAGTTGTTCAAGCATGCCCTTTCGTTGCGATGAGGATAAGACGGTCTGAGTCGTTCGCGAAAGGCTTCAAATCATACGAGCCGAAACGCTCCGTGACGGAAAGCCCGGCTTCTTCAAAACAATGCTGTAATTCATGAGCCAGATATGCGCGCACCCGCTCCTGAAATTTTTGCTCTGTTCCGTTTGCGGTCACCACAATGTTCTTATAGATGAAACCATTTTCCACGATGCGCGAAATATCAAAGCGCGTCCCGTTTATTTCTTTTGTTTCATTTTTTACCAATGCGGCAATCACTTTTTCTGCATTGAAAAAATCCAGCACAAATAAGCCACCGCTATTTAATCCCTTGAACACGTTATGCAGCACGCGCACATGCTCATGATCGGTATCGAAATAGCCGAAGCTGGTAAACAGGTTCAGCACATAATCATAATAATTGATGCGGAATGAATTTCGCATGTCATGCACATAGAAACTCAGGTTGTCGCGCTCATCTCTGCGCGCTTTTTCAATCAGCTCATCTGAAAGGTCAATGCCTGTAACTTCATATCCTTTTGATGCGAGATATACTGAATGTCTTCCGCTGCCGCAGGCAAGGTCGAGAAAACGCGCATGTGATTCCGGGCGCAGATGGTTTAATAATGCTTCAATAAATTCCTTTGCTTCAGAGCGGTCGCGCTTGTAATACAGCAGTTCATAAAAAGGCGAATGAAACCATGATTCAAACCATTCATTTTTTTCAGGCATAGTAGAGGTTGCAGCGCGGCTAAAATAGATAAAAGAGGAACACCCCAACGGCAGTTATTCTACAACTAAAAATGTTTAGTCTCCAAGCTATATGATTTATTAACCGATTTATGCCAAGCGCTTTGCTCATCAAACAGGTCTGTTTACATCTCTATCTGTGGGCAGTACCCCACAACCCAAAAACTTCATTTATTTTTGGGTAATGAAAAACATTTTAACCCTTTCACTTTTGGCTTGTGCAATCATGCTCAGTACTGCCTGCCAGAAAAAAGCTGTTCCGGCAAAGGGTGGCAATGCATCCACCACAACTGTTGCTCCAGATGTTGTGCTTGCAGAATCAGGACAGGCGCTGATACATGCGGGTGATAGCAAAGCTGCGATTCTTGAGTTGGATAAGGCGATAGAAGAGAACCCTAAAAATGCAGATGCCTATTACTGGCGCGCAGTGGCAAAATGCTATCTCAGTGACAACGCAGGTTGTTGTGCTGATTATGTACAAGCAGAAAAGCTGGGGCATCCCTCAGCAAAAGAGATGCTTGAGAAAAATTGCAAGTAAAGAGCAGCGAGTACACATCCTGTTTGTAGTTTGCCTGAAATTCAAAACTCAAAACTTCATTAAATTTGCCCGCAATCAACAGCTATGATTAAACTCACGATTGATAATATCGAGGTAGAAGTAGAACCCGGCACTACCATTTTGAATGCTGCGCGCAAAATTGGCGGCAAGATTGTTCCGCCCGCGATGTGTTACTACACCAGCCTGAAAGGCAGCGGTGGCAAGTGTCGCGCCTGTTTGGTAAAGGTGGCGCAAGGCTCCGCGAAAGACCCGCGCCCCATGCCCAAGCTCGTGGCTTCGTGCATGATGCAGGCGCAGGACGGCATGGTGGTGGAAAACACCACATCGCCCGATGTGCTTGATGCGCGAAAAGGAATCGTTGAACTTTTGTTGATTAATCATCCGCTTGATTGCCCCATTTGCGATCAGGCAGGCGAATGTGATTTGCAGGATTTTGCATTTGCACACGGCACGGCAAAGACACGCTATGAAGAAGACAGACGTACGTTTGACCCCGTTGATTTGGGTGATAATATTAAACTGCACATGACGCGCTGCATCCTCTGCTACCGATGCACACAGGTTGCCGACCAACTGACTGACGAGCGCGTGCATGGCGTGCTGAACAGAAGTGATGCTTCAGAAATTGCTACCTACATTAAGACTGCGATTGACAACGACTTCTCCGGCAACATGATTGATGTGTGTCCCGTGGGAGCATTAACGGATAAGAAGTTTCGCTTTAAAGACCGCGTGTGGTTTACGAATCCTTTTGATGCGCACCGCGACTGCCCCAAGTGTTCCAGCAAAACAGTGTTGTGGATGCACGGAAAAGAAGTGCGCAGAGTAACGGGGCGCAAAGATGAATATGGCGAAGTGAAAGAATTCATTTGCAACGAATGCCGCTTTGAAAAGTTAGATGCAAATGATTGGATAATTGAAGGACCGCGTAAAGTGAAACGGAACTCGGTGATTTCTCAAAATCATTACACAGAGTTGAAAGTGCCTACTGTGTTGAAGCCTTCGGAGATTAGGTAGTCGTCCCTCAAAAACATTAATAAGTATTGATTTCATTGGGCTTTATAGCAAAAGCAGTGGATAAAAATCTGCCAGATTCGGAGGTTACAAGCAAAAAAGTCGGCAGATTTGTTGCATGAT
>JAWXCB010000008.1:0-151735 GCA_034440455.1 Chitinophagales bacterium | reverse complement strand
TGTTTTTTGCATAAATCAAACTTCCTACCGTCCTTCTTATTTTTAACGCTTCCTGTCAACCAATCTTTTTTCTTTTGTACTTTTCATGCAACAAAGCCGTTTGGAGTTTCCGATTTCTTTCGTTTAAACGGAAAACAGAAGACTGTAAACTTATTTATGAAAAGTAGAAACCAGAAAATTATGCGACAAATTTGAGCGCAACCATCTGGCTCAAAAAACCTACCACATACCCGCTAAAAATTTCCACTCCGCCATGTTCGCCCAGATACCAGCGCGATGAACCAAGCAGTCCGGCAAAAATAAGGATTACCAATATCGGAACTTCAAGATTGTAAGACGATGCAAACGCAAGCAGCAGCGCCATTGCGAAAAATGCGCCCGCGCCAATCGTGTGAATGCTGATTTTGAAAAACAGGTTGAGGAAAAAACAAGCAAACACAGCGATGCTTGCGCCAAGAAACAGCGTAGTGATGAATGTGTTTATCTCAAGATTTTTAATCACCACGAATGACCAGAAGTAAAACATGCCGATGGCAATGAGCGGTATGATACGCTCTTCGCGCTCGCGCAGAAAAATGCTTTTCACCATGCCGAGTTTCTTCATTATGAACACCGTCATGAGCGGAAAGAAAGTTGTGTTGAGAATAATTGTTGCAAACAACTTCAGTTTGGACGGTTGGTCCAATCCGGCTAATTGATAGGGGCTTACCCAATTCACAAATAAAATTGCATACGTGGGAAAGAAAAGCGGATGAAACAGCACCGAAAAAAAAGTGGCGATTGCTTTCAGCATCACAATTCTTTTCTGAGGCGCGCAACGGGAATATCCAATTGCTCGCGGTATTTGGCAACCGTGCGTCTTGCGATGTTGTAGCCGCGCTCATTTAACTGCTTCATTAGATGCTGGTCGGAGAGCGGCTTCTTTTTATTTTCCGCAGCAATCAGGTCGGAGAGAATTTTTTTCACTTCACGAGTAGAAACTTCTTCGCCTGAATCTGTTTGCAGCGATTCAGAGAAAAAATGTTTGAGCAAATACACTCCGAATTCTGTTTGCACATATTTACTGTTCGCCACACGCGACACAGTTGAAATATCCTGTTTTGTGATTTCCGCAATGTCTTTCAGAATCATTGGCTTCAACTTGGTGTCATCACCCGTCAGGAAAAAATCATATTGATATTGCAGAATCGCCTGCATTGTTCCGAGTAATGTTTGCTGCCGTTGCAGAATCGCGTCAATAAACCACTTCGCTCCGTCAATCTTTTGCTTGATGAACATTACGGCTTCTTTCTGCTCTTTCGTTTTGGTTTTTGATTTATCATAATCCTGCAACATCTCGCGGAATTCACGGCTCACGCGCAGTTCAGGCGCATTGCGCGAGTTAAGTTGCAGTTGTAATTCGCCATTCGTATTTGTAATAAAAAAATCAGGCGTGATGTATTGCTGCGACTTTGAACTTGCCGCATATCCGCTGCCCGGCTTGGGATTCAGCCGCAGAATAATATCAATCGCGCCCTTCAAATGTTCTTCGGGAATTTCTAAATCCTTTTGCAGTTTGTCGTAGTGCTTCTTAATGAACTGGTCGAAATATTCGGTGAGAATTTTTTTCGCAAGCCGCGCATAAATTTCGTGCTCAGTGACTTTATTCAATTGCAGCAGCAAGCACTCCTGTAAGTTGCGTGCGCCTGTACCCGGAGGGTCAATCTCCTGAATTTTTTTCAGCACTTCTAAAATCTCCTGCTCGGTCGCCTGCACATTTTGCGAAAAGGCGAGGTCATCAACGATGGAATCAATTTCTCTTCTTAAATAACCGTCATCATCAATGCTGCCGATAAGTTGTTCTGCAATTTTTTCCTCCCGTTCATCCAACTCCAGCATTCCAAGCTGGTCGTACAGATATTCATGAAAACTTTGCTCTACGGCAACCGGAATTGTTTTTTCTTCCTCGTTAGGGTCGGGATAGTTGTTGTCCTGCATCTTGTAATCCGCCACTTCGTCATCGCTCAGGTATTCGGTAATATCGAGTTCATTGTCTTCGGATTTTTCTTCCTTTTCCTCAGGCGCAGTTTCCTGCTCTTCCAATGAAGCTTCTTTTCCTTCTTCTTCCGATTCGCCTTCTTCCAATGCAGGATTTGCTTCCAATTCCTCTTTGATGCGCTCTTCCAACTGTGCGGTAGGCACCTGCAACATCTTCATAAATTGGATTTGCTGCGGGGACAACCGTTGCAGCATCTTCTGACTCAAACCCTGTTTCAGCATTGTTTTTGGCTCTTATTTTCTTGCAAATTCCACAGCCAAATTTATGAATTAATTTAGCGTCCACTCTGAAATCACTTTACAGAAAATGAAAACGTACATTAACAAAATAAAAGACTTCATCGGGCAGGAAGTAACGCTCGAAGGATGGGTGGCAAACAAACGCGAAGGCAAGGGAATTGCATTTATTATTCTTCGTGACGGAACAGGATTTCTTCAGTGCGTGGTTTCGCAGCAAAGTGTTTCTCCAGAAAGTTTTGAAGCTGCCGGAAAACTCACAATGGAAAGTTCGCTTGCCATCACCGGGAAAATTGTGCAGGATGAAAAACAGGAAGGCGGCTTTGAATTGCAGGCAACTGGCGTGAAGATTTACAGCATTGCCGAAGAATATCCGATTGCCAAAAAGGAACATGGAGTTGAATTTTTGATGGATCAACGGCACCTGTGGCTGCGCTCGCGCAGGCAGTGGGCGATTATGCGGGTGCGTAACAGGCTCATACATTCGATTCATCGTTTTTTTCAGGACAGAGGCTTCATGCACATGGACGCTCCGATTTTTACAGAAAATGCGAGCGAAGGAACAAGCACATTGTTTGAAACAGATTTTTACGGACAGCCCGCTTACCTCTCGCAGTCAGGGCAGTTATATGGCGAAGCGATGGCATTCGCGCAGGGATTGATTTATACGTTTGGTCCAACCTTCCGCGCGGAGAAATCAAAAACGCGCAGGCATCTTTCTGAATTCTGGATGATGGAGCCTGAAATGTGTTTTTATGACAACGAGAAAAATATGGATTTGATTGAGGAGTTGCTGCGCTACCTCATTCAGGATGCGCTGGATAATTGCAAAACTGAACTCGAAATGGTTGAGCGGGATATTTCAAAGTTGGAACAGGCGAATAAGAAATTTACTAGGCTCACCTATGATGAAGCAGTGCGCATTTTGAAAGGCGAACAAAAAGTGAACGGACAGGTTTCTTATGAAGTGCTTGAAAATGATTTGAAACAAATTCATGACCAGAATGCTGCTGCGAAAAAAGAAGTGGAGGAGCGCGAAGCAAAAGTGAATAGCGGCACGTTAAAAAAAGGTGAAATGAATTTCAACCTCAATGCCGTTGGCAAATTGAAAGCCTCCATCAAAGACATGGAAGAAAAAGCCGAAAATATTCCGCAGTGGATTCATTCGGCTAAAAACTTTCAGTATGGAAATGACTTTGGCGGCTCGGATGAAACTGCGCTCACGCGCTTGTTTGATGCGCCCATCATGGTTTACAACTGGCCCTTCGAAGTGAAAGCATTTTATATGAAGCGCGATGAAACAGGAAAGTTTGCAAAGGGTGTTGACGTGCTTGCGCCCGAAGGCTTTGGTGAAATCGTAGGCGGTGGCGAGCGAGAAACGAATTTAGATTTCTTGGTGTCGCAGATTAATACGCACAAGCTGCCGATGAAAGCATTTGAATGGTATCTGGATTTGAGAAGATATGGCTCTGTGCCACATGCAGGCTTTGGTTTGGGCTTAGAACGCTTTGTCGCATATACCTGTGGCTTGCATCACGTGCGCGAAACGATTCCTTTTCCGAGGATGTATGGAAGGTTGTCGCCTTGAATATGGGCGATAAATACTCGTCAAGAAGAACACAGTTTCACAAAGGTTGCGACTGGATAAAGCTAAGAATACTATCATTTCTGACTCCGTTCACATCATAAACCGCAATTGGCTTCCGGTAAAGTGAATAGAAATTAACAGGAAGGTTATCTGATTGCAGAAGTGGGCTAAGAAGAGTTAGCTGTGACTGCGTAAAGGAAGTATAATTATGTTGCAACAATATGCGACTTCGTCCTCCGATGGTATCAATAGCTACTATCGTTCCGAAATTTTGTCCATACAATAAAGCAGAGCTATCAAATTGTGCTTGCGTGAACCACATTTCATTGACCACCATTTCTTCCTCTAATCCCACTGCGTTGTATTGTCCTGACTGAAGCAGGCTCAAGATTGTGATATAGTCTTGAGAAAAAGTGGCATTGTAAAACGCATCCTGAATTATCAGGCTGCCGTTCAAATCAACCAATACAAAGTAATGCGTTCCTCCAAATTCACCTGGATATCCGCATTGATAGCCATAAGCGGTATATCCGGCATATTGCAGCAATTGAACATAAATTTTGGATGCGTAGGTGCATCGAGCCATCACGGTATTATTGGCAAATCCCTCAAGCGCGTCAAAGGGCGAAAGAATCGTATCCCGTTCGTTGCCAATGTCAACCCGTTGGGCGACAAACTTCCGAATGGTATTGATTTTTTCTATGTCTGAAGCCTCTGCATAATCAAGCGAATCAAGTAAACAATCAAACTTTTCCTTTTGAGTGAATGCGATACAAGTGGGCGGTTTATCATCATTGAATAGATTTTCATCCTTATCACAGGAGGAAATCAATACGGATAACAACAGAAGAAGGTGTGCGTATTTCATAGTCTGAGAGCGACTCTTTTTTTTCTGCATTTAAAGCCTTCCGGTAAGTTTCCTGCATATTGCAGAATACACTTTGCCGGTATGCGAAGCGTGCAGTTACGCTCGCATAAAGATTTTTTTATTCTAAATCAGGAAATGATGCAGCGGAAGTGTACCCACCGCACTTTGTTGAAAACAAATATAGACTGGATTTGGGTGAATTTCAGAGTAAATACCTTGGTTTAATAAGAGTGATACAGTAGGCTACAGTCTTGGCTTTGGTAGATTTGAATTTCATTAAAAATGTCAGACAAAATGTAGAAGTTCTTTACCTTTAAGCGGATGTTCGAATCAGTTCAATGACCAATAAAATACTCCCTCTGCTTTTCGTATTTTTCCTTTTGTCCGTTCTCATCCGCATCCCCACGCTCAACCGCCCGCTCTCCAAGCATCATGAATTTTGTACTGCTGTTTCTCTGCGAGTGATGCAGATTTGGGACGCAGCGGGAATAGCCACTTACAATTTTAATCCTGTGATGACGTATCCGAATGCTGCTGATAAATTCATTAACAACTATGCAAGCGGCAGCGGTAAAATGCTTGATGAGCAAGGGAATTATTACTACGTATCGCATCCGCCATTAGCATATTATGTTCCGTATTTTCTTTTTCAGTTAATCGGTGTTCGACCTGATGTGTTGCCGATACAGTTGTTCAATTTGCTGTTGCATTTTATCAGTGCGGTTGGAGTTTATTTGATAGTGAAGCAATTAATAAAGAATCAAAACGCTTCATGGTTCGACTCCGCTCACCATGACCAGACTGCGCTGGCGGGCTTTGTATTATATCTATTCAGCGCAGCTACGCTATGGTTCCAATCCAACACCTACATGTCGGATATGGCGGTGCAGCCGTTGTTTATTTCCGGAGTGTTGTTCGCGCTGAAATACTTTCAAAGCGGAAAACGAAAGCATCTTATTCTGCTTTCGCTGTTTATTTTCCTGATGACCTACACGACATGGCTCGGAGTTTTTTTTGCTGCCGGAGTACTGCTTTATGGAATCGTGCAGATGAAAAGAATAGCATCGCCCGGGTTATTCATTGGTTTAATTTTATTGTGCGCGTTCCTTGCTGTTTCGCTCACACTATTTCAATATGCTCAAATCGCAGGATGGGATGCTTACCGCGAAGAAGTGTTCGGAAGATTTTCTGAACGCTCCGGTATGCAAAATGGATGGAGGATATTCTCTTTACAATGGAGAAACATTTTTAGCAATTACTTCACCAGTTATTTCCCATTGCTGCTTGTTGTGCTCTTTCTTTTAAGAACCAAAGAATTCAGATTTGATGGATTTTCAAAAGTTATTGGGGTTGCGCTGATGCCTGTCTTCTTGCTGCATCTTGTATTACCTAATTATTCAGGCCATGATTTTGTATCGTTATATGGAGCAGTTTTTCTGAGTATCGTTGCGGGCATCGGAAGTCAATATTTCTTAAAGAAAGGAAAGTCGTTTTTCATTGCAGCGCTATCGCTTTATGTTTTGATAAGCATTGGGCATTATTATTATGTCAATCGCCCTGGATCAATTTCACAGCGAGGCGACAGGTATGCGGATTACAAAGACAGAGGAATTGCAATCGGGCAAAATTCAAACTCTGATGAAGTAATCTTTTTGCTGCATGAAAAACCAACTCCTGAAATTATTTTTTATGCGGGAAGAAATATTCTGAGAGTTGCAAATGAAGAAGAGGCACGGCAACATCTTCAAAAATCCTCCGCCAGTACAGGTGTGCTATTCAAAAAAATAGCAAATAATAAAGTGGATGTGGTAAAAAGGATTTCTGAGTAAGAATCAGAGAGTCGAAAATTAGAAAGCACATTAAGATTAAACAGAAAGGGCGCAAATTTATTTGCGCCCTTCGTGTCTTTGCGGTTATCGCAATCTTTATTCCGCGTCCACCTTCTCCTTCTCCTTCTTCTCTTTTTCCTTTTCTTCAACAGGCGCTACACCTGTTTGCAGCAACTTGGCTTTGATTTTCTTTTCGATTTCTTCAGCCAATTCTGGATTATCATTCAATATATCCTGAACAGACTCGCGTCCTTGTCCGAGTTTATTGCCATCATACGCAAACCAGGAACCGCTCTTTTGAATCACATTTTGCTCCACACCGATGTCAACGATTTCCCCTGTTTTTGAAATACCTTGTCCGTAGATAATATCAAACTCGGCAGTTCTGAAAGGCGGAGCCATTTTGTTTTTCACCACTTTTACTTTCACGCGGTTTGCAACCATATTGCCGTCTTTATCTTTCACCTGCGCAATTCTGCGGATGTCAAGACGAATAGAAGCGTAAAATTTCAGCGCATTTCCACCTGTTGTTGTTTCAGGATTCCCAAACATCACCCCGATTTTTTCGCGCAATTGGTTAATGAAAATGCAGCAGCAACCTGTCTTGCTGATGGAGCCTGTGAGTTTGCGCATCGCTTGCGACATGAGCCTCGCATGCAATCCCATCTTACTGTCACCCATTTCCCCTTCGAGTTCGCTTCTGGGAACAAGGGCTGCCACCGAATCAATCACCACAATGTCCAGCGCTCCTGAACGGATGAGATGCTCGGCTATATCCAATGCCTGCTCACCGTCATCCGGCTGCGAGATGAGTAGATTTTGCGTATCAACACCCAATTTTTCTGCATACGCTTTATCAAATGCGTGCTCCGCGTCAATGATGGCTGCGAGTCCGCCTTTTTTCTGAGTTTGCGCGATGGCATGAATCGCGAGTGTTGTCTTGCCGGATGATTCAGGACCATAAATTTCAATGATTCTTCCTCTGGGCAATCCGCCAATTCCGAGCGCTACATCCAAGCCAAGAGAACCAGTTGGAATGACTTCTGCAGCGACTACTTTGTTGTCGCCTAATCGCATGATTGTTCCTTTGCCGTAAGTCTTTTCGAGCTTGTCAACTGTGAGTTGAAGCGCTTTTAGTTTTTCTTTGTTGTCTGACATAATTCTTGTTTTTTGTAAGTATAGTTGTTAATTAGTTGTGAACCGTCCTTTCGTTACAAGTCTTCAGTTTACTGTTTTCGGTTTATTCCACAACTAAAAACTTCAAACCCAAAACTCAGAAAGGGATGGTTAAGTTAGAACTTTCGGTTTTGTTTTGTTACGAAGTCTTCGATAATATTTACAAACATCCGTTAGTCCGCATTGTTCGCATTTGGGATTGCGGGCAACGCAGACATAGCGTCCGTGTAGAATCAGCCAGTGATGCGCATCGGGAATGTCTTTTTTAGGGATGTATTTCACCAATTGCAGTTCTGTCTGAAGCGGATTTTTAGCATTCACCGTCAGTCCGATTCGGTTTGCCACGCGAAACACGTGCGTATCTACTGCGAGGTTGGGCTGATTGAACAAGCTTGCTGTGATAACATGTGCGGTCTTTCTGCCAACACCCGGCAGTTTTTGCAAATCATCCGCATCATCAGGCACTTCTCCTTTAAAATCCCTTACCAGCATTTCCGCCATCCCAATAAGATGCTTGGTTTTGTTATTCGGGTAGCTGATGCTCCTGATGTAAGGAAACGCATCATCAAACGTAGCTTTTGCTAAATCAAACACGGTTGGAAATCGCTCGAACAGAGCAGGAGTGACCATGTTCACACGCTTATCCGTGCATTGCGCAGAAAGAATCACCGATACGAGCAACTCATACGGATTTGCATGATGCAACTCGGTTTCCGGAGCAGGATTATTTTTTCTGAAATAGTCGAGAACGTAGCGGAATAAATCCGGTTTGGTCATGTGCCAAAACTAAAGAATTAGAACTACGCCAAATCTTATTGCTGTGAGTCTTTTTTTAAACTTCTCACCGCACTTATTATTTCTGAGAATTTACATTTAACAGGATTGAGATTGAGTAATCCTTTATGAGAGAGCGTCTTCTGATTTCTTACCTTAGAGTCGAGTGTTATTGTAGATAAAATGTAAAAAATCCATTGATCAAGGTTGAACGGATTTATGCTTGATTTGTCTTTATATTCAAGCAGACAAAAGATATAAAAATCACTATGCCTTTTTAACTCACTTCCAAATTTGTTGGTTTCCGCGCTCCACCCGATTGTTGGTTGGATTCCAAATTTTATTTCTGAAAACTTTTCCTGATGCCAGCTTTGAAGATATGCTGGAGTCTTAATTTCTATTCGCGTTCCATCTTTGTCTGTCAAATCATAGACATCCCACTCCGTGCGAATTCCTTGATTTATTCCTAATGCTGTTGCCACAAGAAACTCTGCAAGCTTTCCTCTTGTCGCATTGCTTAATAAATCTGAAACAGACAATTGCCAAAAATCTATCAGGCGTAGATCAATTTCATTCCCTGAATGATGAAACTTTTCTTGTCCGGTTTTTCGCTGTACTTCAGCTATCCCTAAATCCATAACTCAAATGTAGGTTATGGATTACAAAAAAAACTTTAATTCAAGAGATGAAACTTTTAGCAGGAAGTTTCAACTGAAGCTGTCTTCCGGCTATGCTCCAAAATAATCTGAATTGAAGTCTTGCTGGGAGTATAAACTTCTGAATCGAGTTTTTTAACAACTTCCTGCATCATCTCAAACTCTTCTTTCAATTTCCAGTTGCTGTTCATTTCCTCGGTCAATTGTTCATTTTCCCAAGCGCTGGTTTCGTTATAAAGTTTTTTTACAAACATGTTTCGTGTAGAAGTCTGTCTCATAATTAGTGCGTTTTTGTTAAGAATATCTATTAAAAAAGACACTGTAAAAACGGGGGAGGTAGGGTATTATTGTGTGCGGAGAAAAAAAATTCTGTAAAAAAACAAACCGCCTCTCTCGGTCACCCAAAACGAAAGAGGCGGTTCTATGGAAAGGACTAAATCTTTATAAGCTAATCTGCTTTTCTTCAATCAGTTTGCGCAGGTTAATCAGCGCGTAGCGCATTCTGCCCAAAGCCGTATTAATGCTCACGTTTGTTTTTTCGGAAATCTCCTTGAAACTGAGGTCATGAAAGTGTCGCAGCACTACTACTTCGCGTTGTTCATCCGGCAGGAAAGCAAGCAGCTTGCGCACTTTATCATACGTTTCATCACGGCTAATCTTGTCTTCCGTAGTTTCCTCTGAAAATTGCAGCACATTGAAAATATCAAAACCATCGCTGGTAGTTATTTTCGGGGTGCGCTTTGTCTTGCGGTAGTGGTCTATGCACAGGTTGTGCGTGATACGCAACACCCACGGCAGGAACTTTCCTTCTTCATTGTAGTGTCCAGAGCGCAAGGTGTTCACCACTTTAATAAGCGCATCCTGGAAAATGTCCTCGGCAAGGTAACGGTCGCGCACGAACATTACGATGGAGGTGAACACTCTTTCTTTATGCCTGTTAATAAGGCACTCAAGGGCGGCTTCATCACCGGCAATATACCGGATAACTAATTCCTGATCGGGAAGATTCGTCTTAATCATACGGGCTTCTTTTTTTTTGTTTAATAATTTGAACCTACGGAGCCGAGTGGAGAACGCTTGCATAAAGACAACTACCTTGCCAAGTGCTAAAAAATGCTGCTAAACGTGGTTTTCAGCGGGTTTTTCGTGTTTGCGTGTTCAAAATGTGCAGATTTTTGAACAGACAGTGTACAGTTTTAAGGATTGTGTCTAACAAATAGATGGGGTTAATATTGCCAATCAGTTTTATGCTGCTATGGAAGTGAAAGAATTTCAGCCGAAGTCCAAATCCATTACCGAACTCAACCCGCGCGATTTCATCATCATCAAGGGTGCGCGTACGCACAACCTCAAGAATGTGGATGTTGCTATTCCGCGCAACAAACTCGTGGTGATGACAGGCGTTTCCGGTTCAGGAAAATCTTCACTCACCATTAACACATTGTATGCCGAAGGGCAGAGGCGTTATGTTGAAAGCCTTTCCGCGTATGCGCGTCAGTTTCTCATGCGTATGAATAAGCCTGATGTAGATTACATAAAAGGCATTTGCCCGGCTCTCGCGATTGAACAAAAGGTAGGCACACGCACTACGCGCTCTTCGGTAGGCTCGCTCACGGAGATTTATGATTATCTGCGCCTGCTCTATGCGCGCATCGGAAAAACAATTTCTCCCGTTTCAGGCGAGGAGGTGAAGAAGCATTCCGTGCAGGATGTGGTGAATTATGTGCTTTCATTAAAAGCAGGCTCACGTGTATTGATTCTTGTTGCTTTGGAACAGCGGAAAGATGTTCCCTTGAAAAAGGAATTGGAGTTGCTGATTCAAAAAGGGTTCACGCGCATTCATAGCAGCGGGCAAACTTTTAAGATTGAAGAATGCCTTGAAGACAAAGAAAAATTCAAGGCTTTAAATCCGAAGCTGGTTGAAATTCTCATTGACCGCATTGAAGTGAAGCAGGAGGATGAAGAACTCGCGCATCGCATTGCGGACTCGGTGCAGACAGCTTTCTTTGAGGGGCATGGTGAATGTGTGATTGAAAAACTGGATGATACAAAGCGAAAATCATTCTCCAATAAGTTTGAGCTGGATGGAATACGCTTCGAAGAGCCTACGCCCAATTTTTTCAATTTCAATAATCCCTATGGTGCGTGTACGAAGTGCGAAGGCTTCGGCACGGTGATGGGCATTGACGAAGATTTGGTGGTGCCCAATAAAAACCTCTCGGTGTATGATGGCGCAATTGCCTGCTGGAAAGGCGAGAAGATGGGCGAGTGGCTCACGCCATTGGTGAAGAGTGCCATTAAATTTGATTTTCCGATTCACCGCTCTCACACTCATTTAACGAAAGCGGAAAAGCAACTGCTGTGGACGGGTAATTCCCACTTCGAAGGGCTTACTGCGTTCTTTAAATATCTCGAATCGAAGAGCTATAAAATTCAATACCGCGTGATGCTCTCGCGCTTTCGCGGGCGCACAAAATGCCCTGATTGTGAAGGGGCGCGTTTACGAAAAGATGCCGCTTATGTAAAAGTAAACGGCAAGTCCATCTCGGAGTTGCTGCTGATGCAGGTGCTTGATGTTCATGTGTTTTTCAAAAACATTAACCTCACTGCACACGACCAGCAAATTGCAAAGCGCATTTTAATCGAAATAAAAAACCGCCTCGCATTAATGGAAGATGTCGGCTTGGGCTATCTCTCGCTCAACCGTCTTTCGAGCACATTGTCCGGTGGTGAAACACAGCGCATAAATCTCACGAGTGCGTTGGGCAGCAACCTTACTGATTCGCTTTACATTTTGGATGAGCCGAGCGTTGGCTTACATCCGCGTGATACGTTGCGTTTGCTGAAAGTGCTGAAGTCGTTGCGTGATTTAGGAAACACCGTTGTCGTGGTGGAGCATGAAGAAGAAATTATCCGTGCTGCGGATTATATCGTGGATATGGGTCCGCTGGCGGGAACGAATGGAGGCGATGTGGTTTACCAGGGCACGCTGAAAGACATTTCCCGTTCAAATAAAAGTCTTACAGGCGCATATCTCACAGGCAAAATGAAAATCGAAACGCCCGCGCAGCGCAGAAAGGGATTGAATTTTCTCGAAATCATTGGGGCAACGCAGCACAACCTGAAAGATGTGAGCGTGAAAATTCCGCTCAACACGCTCACCGCAGTTTCGGGCGTGAGCGGCTCCGGCAAAACGACATTGATAAAGCAGATTCTCTATCCCGCGCTCAATTCTTTGTATGGCGGCTATGGCATCAAGCCGGGCGCGCATCGCGAGTTGAAGGGCGACATCCGCCATTTGCAGCACGTGGAGATTGTTGACCAAAATCCCATTGGCAAATCATCGCGCTCCAATCCGGTGACGTATGTGAAAGCATACGATGGCATTCGCGATTTGTATGCCGGGCAGCAGTCGTCAAAGCTGAAAGGATTTCAACCGCGCCATTTTTCATTTAATGTGGAAGGCGGGCGCTGCGAAACGTGCAAGGGCGAGGGCGAGATAACGGTGGAGATGCAGTTTCTGGCGGATGTGCATCTTGAATGTGAAGAATGCCGAGGCAAGCGCTTTAAAGATGAAGTGCTGGAGGTGACTTACAACAGTAAGAATATTTTCCAGGTACTCGAAATGACGATTGATGAGGCGCTTGATTTTTTCATAGAACAAAAAAACATACACGAAACATTGCAGCCACTTGTTGATGTGGGATTGGGCTATGTGAAGCTCGGACAATCTTCTTCCTCACTCAGCGGGGGTGAGGCGCAGCGCGTGAAGCTCGCCTACTTTCTTGGCAAGGGAAACACCGAAGGGCGCACGCTCTTCATCTTTGACGAACCCACCACGGGCTTGCATTTTCACGACATAAAAAAACTGCTGAAGTCGTTCAACGCACTCATTGACAAGGGGCATTCGGTGGTCGTCATTGAGCATAATGTGGAGGTGCTGAAAAATGCCGACTGGCTGATTGACCTTGGTCCCGAAGGAGGCGATGCGGGCGGATACCTGCTCTATCAGGGCGTGCCGGAAGGAATCACAAAGGCAGAGAAAAGCTACACCGGAATTTTTTTACAGGAAAAATTATCACCTACTTAAATCATGTATCTGATGAAGCACCTTCTTTTTTCAACCCTGCTTCTGTTTGCTTTTGCAACAACGAATGCGCAAACGCCCACACTGAAAAAATACGACATCGGCACTTCCGGCTGCCAGGTGTATCTGCATGCTGAACCGGAGTTTCAGATGGACCTTTCGTCAGATTCATCAGAAGTGTGGACAGGTGAGATAGAAAATGATGGGTTGAATTATGCTGTAATCTGCGTGCGGCTTAAAGCGGAAATTGAAGGCGGTGAACCGGAGTTGACCGGCTTACTGGAAAACTATATGGATTTCCTCAAGGACCAGTTTGTCGTTTTAAGCGCTACCGGATATGCCGAAGGGCGCAGGTTGGGTGAATATCCGGGTGTATATGGCGTGCTTGATTATTGGGAAGATATGGATGACATGCAATACACGGTAATGGGCTGGGCGAATAATAAATATCTTGTTGTGATGATGGTTTATGGTATAGAGGATGCTGAATATGCGCAATACAACACCTTTTTCGAGGGGATGCGCTTCCCAGAATAGAATCTTCATTTCTATAGAGTTCAACCTTCCATTTACTGATTCCGTAAGAACAAACCGACACACACAGGTTATTCACGAAGCCGGTGTCAATAATTCATTGTTCGCCTGTTATCTTTAGTTCTATTATGCGTCTCATTGCTATGACATTGCAAAAAATTTTTCAACTCCTTCTGCTGTTCAGCGTAACGCTGACTTTCTTTTTTTCTGAACCAGCATTTGCGCAGGCGCGCAAACTGCGCAAAGCAGACAAAGCGCTCTCGCTCTTCCAGTTTGATAAAGCCATCAATCGCTACACAAAAATTGCAAAGAAACATCCCGACAACTACAAGGCATTGAGCAGCCTTGCTGACATCTATCGCATCACGGGCGATTATGAAAACGCGGTGGCGTGGTATGGCATCGTGGTGAAGCAAGCGCAATGCACACCGATGCAAAAATTTTACTACGCACAGATGTTGCGCACTGCGGAGCAATATGATTCGGCAAAGGTGTATTATTTGAAATATTCAGACCTTGCGCCCAATGATTCACGCGGGTTGCGCATCGCCAACGGCATGGACATGCTGCCCGATTTAAGGCGCGACTCCATCAAATTCCGCGTGAAGGAATATCCGCATAATACACCGGGCTTGGAGTTCAGTCCAGCGTATTACAAGAATGACAGCACCATCGTGTTTCCAACATCGCGAGGCACAGGCAAATTGGATGTGTGGTCTGATAATCCGTTTCTTGATTTATATGTTTCTGTACAAAACGACACGAGTTTCAGCGAGCCTGTTCCCATTGAAGGTAACGTGAATAAAGAATTTCACGAAGGTCCTGTGGTATTTGATACGAGCTACACCACGATGTATTTCACCCGCAATAATTACATCAAGAAGAAAAAGAAAAGCCGCGAGGGAATTATGAAATTGAAAGTGTTTAAAGCGGTGTATAAAGACAACAAATGGGAAGAAATTGCCGACCTGCCGTTTAACAGCGATGAATATTCCGTAGGGCATCCCACGCTCACGCCTGATGGAAAGTTTATGTATTTCGCTTCCGACATGCCCAATGCAAATGCAGTGGGTGGACAGGATTTATATATGGTGGCGATTACCGACAGCGGCTTTGGTGAACCGGTGAACCTAGGCACGGCAATCAACACAAAGGGCGATGAAGTGTTTCCGTTTTATCACCCGAATGGCACGCTCTATTTTTCATCTGACAGCTATGAAGGCTTTGGCGGCTTGGATATTTATTCGGCAACACAATCAAAAGGAGCGTGGGGCATTATCACCAACCTCGGCTATCCCATCAACAGCAGCAAAGACGACTTCGGATTGATTTACAACGAGAAGCTGGAACACGGCATGTTCACCTCCAGCCGACCGGGCGGTGCAGGCAGCGATGACATTTATTTGTTTGATAAGAATACGAAAGTGATACTGCTCGGCAAGGTGATTGACAAGAAAACGAAAGAGCCGATACCCGATGCGATGGTGTATCTGAAGGAAATGGTAACAGTTCAACTTGATTCCCTCGCTTCGGATAAAAAAGGAAAATTCAAATTCCCGCTTGAAATCAACAAAGACTTTGAAGTGACTACCGAGAAGTACGGCTACTTCCTTGCTAGCCTGATAAAAGTTTCTACGCGCATGGAAGGCAAAGACACCATTGAAATCGTGATTGAATTGCAGCGCATCGCAGTAGGAGAGGTAGTGAAATTGGAAAACATCTATTACGACTTCGATAAGTTTGATATTCGCCCGGATGCAGCCGTTGAGTTGAATAGGTTCGTGCAATTCATGAACAAATATCCCGGCATGGAAGTGGAGCTGCGCTCGCACACAGATAGTCGCGGGTCTGATACCTACAACCAATGGCTTTCTCAAAAACGCGCTGAATCAGCAGTTGCTTATGTGATTAAACAGGGCATCGGCAGCACCCGCATCAAGGCGCGCGGCTATGGCGAATCAATGCCCGTAAACCAATGTGTGAACCGCGTGCCCTGCACAGAAGAAGAACACCAGATGAACAGACGCACCGAGTTTGTCGTCACCAAGCAACCTACCGAGTTGAAAGTGAAAAGTTCGGTGAAGGATTAAACTCTCAAAACTCCTAAATTCGCTCACACCCGTTTTTGAGCGTATGAACTTCCCCTCCCGCCTGATTGAAGATGCCGTAAATGAATTTTCCCGTCTGCCTGGAGTAGGCAAGAAAACCGCGTTGCGTTTAGTGTTGCACTTATTAAGACAACCACAGGAGCAATCCCGTCAGTTTGGTGAAGCGATTACGCGCATGAGAAATGAAATCAGGTTTTGTAAGCAATGCTACAATGTGGCAGATGCAGAATTATGCAACATCTGCGGCAGCCACAAGCGCGACCAATCAATGATTTGCGTGGTGGAAAATCTGCGCGATGTGATGGCGGTGGAAAACACGAATCACTTCAACGGAGTGTATCATGTGTTGGGTGGCATTATTTCCCCGATGGATGGCATCGGTCCCGATGAGTTGCAGATTGAATCGCTTTTGGAAAGATTAAAAACACAGGAAGTGCGCGAAGTCATCATGGCGCTCAGCCCCACGATGGAGGGCGACACCACGATTTTTTATCTCTCGCGCAAACTCAGCCCGTTTAATATCAAAGTCACTGCCATCTCGCGCGGCATCTCCGTGGGCGGTGAATTAGAATACACCGATGAAATCACGCTCGCCCGCGCAATCGTGAACCGGATGCCCTATGAGAGTTTTTTGGTGAGGGGGTAAAAATAAGAAGAGAGGATACGCTGTCCAATAAATTTCCCCGCCCATCGTATTTATTACCTTTGGGAATTCTATAACTTACATGAAGCTTACCATTATCCTTGTCAGCTACAACGTGAAGTATTTCCTCGAGCAAGCGCTTGCGTCTGTGCGGAAAGCTGTGGGAAATTTATCCGTTGAAACGATTGTGGTGGATAATGCTTCGAATGACGGCTCTGTCGCACTGGTGAAAAGCAGGTTCCCGGAAGTAATTCTGATTGAAAATAAAGACAACAAAGGTTTTGCCGTTGCAAATAACCAGGCAATCAAAATTGCGCTGGGTGAATATGTGTTACTTCTAAATCCTGACACGCTTGTGCAGGAAGATACACTGGAAAAAACTGTGCAATTCATGGAGGCGCATCCCGAAGCAGGCGGGCTGGGGGTGAAGATGGTGGACGGTAAAGGTATTTTTCTTCCCGAATCAAAACGCGGACTTCCTACACCCAAAGTGGCGTTCTTTAAATTGTTCGGATTGTCTGCTCTTTTTCCAAAATCAAAAACATTTGGGCAGTATCATCTTGGTTTTCTTGATGAAAATAAAACACATGAAGTGGATGTGCTTTCAGGTGCATTCATGCTGATGCGTAAAAAAGTGCTGGATGAAATTGGTTTGCTGGATGAAACATTTTTCATGTACGGTGAAGACATTGACTTGTCGTACCGTATCACAAAGGCGGGCTACAAGAATTATTATTTTCCCGAAACGCGCATCATCCACTACAAGGGCGAAAGCACGAAGAAAGGCAGCTTGAATTATGTGCGCATGTTTTACAACGCGATGGTGATTTTCGCGCGCAAACATTTTGACTCGCAGTTGATGTTCGGCTACTCTTTTTTAGTCACGGTTGCCGTGTATCTCACTGCGATGAGTTCGTTTTTTAAACGCGTGTTGCAAAAACTGTTACTGCCTCTTGCCGATGCGGGGTTGCTCTTTGTGGGTATGTATGTCATCAGGAATTTTTACGCCACTAACTTCAAAGGTGCGCCTGAATATTATCCGATCGCTTATATGCTCTATATCGTGCCTGCTTATATTTTTTTATGGCTGGTGTCGGTTTATCTCAGCGGTGGTTATGACAAGCCGTTGAAAAATTATCGCGTGGTGCGCGGGTTGCTCATCGGCACATTACTCATCGCAGCGTTCTATGCTTTCTTGCCGGACACGCTGCGTTTCTCGCGCGCGATGATTTTGCTTGGCGCAGGCTGGGCAGTGTTTGCGATGGTGGCATTGCGACTTGTGCTGGTTTCCTTGTTTGGAAAGAAATTTGATTTGGGTGAAAGCAATTCTCACAGGATGCTGATTGTGGGAAGTAAAGAAGAAAGCGAGCGAGCGCTCACGTTGCTTTCACATGCCGACAGTGATTACTCATATATCGGTTATGTTAGCGATTCAATCAGTTCCGCTGAAAATTATTTAGGAAGCATCAATGAATTGCAAAACATCCGCGAAATCTATAAAGCGGATGAAATCATTTTTTGCAGCAAGGATATTTCTGCAAAGCAAATCATTGACAGCATGGTGGTAAACGGACCGGAACTGAACTACAAAATCGTTCCTGAAGACAGCATGAGTGTGATTGGCAGCAATTCAAAAAACACATCCGGTGATTTATATGCAATTGATGTGAACCTTGCGATTACTTCAGCAATGAATCGAAGAAATAAGCGACTGTTTGATTTGGTAGTATGTGTAGTGTTGCTATTCACGTTTCCCGTGAAAATATTTTTAGTGAAAAACTTTGGAGGTTTGATTAAAAATTGGTGCAGTGTTTTGCTTGGAGGAAAATCATGGGTGGGCTATGCAAAGAGCATTGCCGGAAACGGAAATTATGTGTTGCCGAAAATTAAGGAAGGCGTTTTATCTCCTGTAAACGCTTTGAAAGATAAAACCGTTAATGACGTTACCCGCGCACGATTGAATTTGTTTTATGCGAAAGAATATTCCGTTTATAGCGACATGAATATTCTGCTGAAAGGAGTGCGGGATTCAGGGATGACTACAAATTAATTCCCTCTCAAGTGATACGCCTTCGGTTTTACAAAAGCGCGGATGCCGATGTAAGATAAGGTTGCTCCAAAACCGGAATGACCTCTTCCTGACCACGGAAGATTTGCGCTCACGCGGTCGCAGCAGTTCCAATACACCGTGCCGCTGTCAATCTGCTTCAGGATTTTTTCACCTGCTTCTTTACTGTCGCAATATACGGCTGCTGTTAATCCATATTCGGTGTCTTGCATGAGTTGTATCGCTTCGGCATCATCTTTCACTTTTTGAATTCCGATGATGGGACCAAACGATTCATCTTTCATTACACTCATTGAGTGATTCACATCCACCAGCACTGTTGGTTCAAAATGATTTCCTTTCCCTTCCACTTTCTTTCCGCCTGTCGCAACCTTTGCTCCTTTTTGCACCGCATCTTCAACTTGCTTTTGCAGGAAATCAACTTGCGGCTTGCGCGTTACCGCTCCAATATAAATGTCTTCACTTTCCGGATTTCCGGCTTTGAAACTTGTCACTTCATCCACGAAATACTTTACGAAGTCATCATAAATTTTTTCGTTCACGTAGATGCGTTCCACTGCGCAGCAGCTTTGTCCGTTGTTGTAAAACGCGCCATCTGCTGATGCAGTGGCAACGGCTTTCACGTCTTTATTGTCGCTGGAAACATAGAGAGGGTCTTTACCGCCAAGTTCTAATTGACAAGGAACCATCTTGGGCGCAACGCGCTCATAAATGGACTGCCCTGTTTTGTAAGAGCCTGTGAAATAATAGCCGTTCAGTGGTAAATCAAGCAATGCTTCTCCTGCATCCTTTGCGCCAACCACCACCTGAAAAACATCTTTCGGAACTCCTGCTTCATGCAGCAGCCTTCCTATTTCCAAACCTGTGAGTGTGCTGAATTCAGAAGGCTTATACAATACTGCATTTCCCGCGATTAAAGCAGGGATGAATACATTGGTGCCAACAAGGTAGGGATAATTCCACGCGGAGATATTCGCGAGTACTCCAAGCGGCTCGAAAGAAATTTTTTCTGTCAGTCCGGTTTCTGCATACACGGTTTCATCCGACAGCCACTTCTCTGAATTCTCTAAAAAGAATTTGATTCTTCTTTTCGCGCCATTGATTTCATTCTGCGATTGCTTAATCGGTTTGCCGACTTCGCGGGTAAGTGTTAATGCCAGGGAGCTGATATTGCTTTCGAGCAGTTTATCAAACGCAGCGATTACTTCGATTCTTTTTTTGAGAGGAACATTTGCCCATGATTTCTGAGCGGCTTTTGCTTGCTCAAATTTTTGTTGAATTGCTTCCCGTGAATCTTCCCGTAGTTCTTTCAGAACTTCTCCTGTTGCGGGGTTGTAAATTTTCAAAGTGGTTTGCATTGTTGCTTCTGAAATCATAATAATTATTTTTTCGTTTTGATTTTCGTTAAAAAATATTCGTACACTTTATCACCGTCAATCAATTTCCCGTTTTTAAAATTGTGAAAAAATTCAGGATGCCATTGCACCGCCATCACTTTTCCCTCTTCAGCGCCTTTCCAGCCGAAGGCTTCAATCATGCCGTCTGTTGGACAATAGGCATACGCTTCTAAATTTTTACCCAAATCTTTCACCCCCTGGTGATGAACGGAATTCACGATTTTATTTTGCTCGTCTTCGTAAAGTCTATCTAATAATGTTCCTTCATTAAATGCAATCGCGTGCGAAAGCTGGTCATACTTTTCTGCATCACGATGTTGCAGTGCATCCGATTTTTGAGTTTGAATATCCTGAAAAAGTGTTCCTCCAAAATATACGTTCATCACTTGAAAACCACGGCAGATGCCCAGCACCGGCTTACCATTTTTTACAGCCCAATCCAAAATCGCCAGTTCAAATTCATCGCGGTATTCATCGCCTTTCCACTGTCCGATTGGTTTTTCATTGTATGATTCAGGTGCCATGTCGGTGCCACCTTGTAACACGATTCCATCCAACTCGTCAAGAAATTGTTTCATTTCATCACCGTGCAAATCTGGAATCAGGACAGGGATCACGCCCTTTCTCGAAACGAAATCCGCAAAGTCACTTGCGATGTAGCATAAGGTTTTCGGTCCGAACACATTCCTGTTAGGGTCAGGATACAGAAAGCATGACGGGATGCCGATTTTTATCATGCGGCAAAATTAGATTAAATCCACCTCCGCACTTTCCTCTTGAAATCAAGATAAGCCTGCCCGTGCAGCTTTGTAAGAAACTCTTCTTCAAGCCGGATTTGTATTTGCAAAAGCATATAACTCAACACGAGCAGCAGTAAGGTTGTTCCGGTGGGCGCGATAAAAAACGCTCCGAGCAACGCGAACTCCATGCCGAGATAAATCGGGTTGCGGGAATAGTTGAATAAGCCGCTATGCACAAGCGCAGTTTTTGTTTGTTCATCAATGCCTAACCGCCAAGATTCGCGCATCTGCGCTTGCGCGATAAAAGTGAGTACAAGCGCAATAATCATGAAGGCTGCGCCAACATCTTGCAGATAAATATTTTCCAACCAGGTAATCGGCAGAAAATAATTGTAGGACTCCGGCACAACGACATTCGTAATAACAAAGCCTGCAAGCATCAGCATAATCAGCATTAAATAGCTGCTCATCAGATTATGGGCGTTATCTTTTTTGCCGCGAATAATCGGGTTTTTCCCGGTTTGCTTCCACACCACATACGCGCGGAATACCATCAGAAAAAGAAAAAACAAAGCAAGATTGACGAGCAGAAAAATGCGAAAGAAGAGCGTCATGGATTTTAATTTGAAGATACCAATTTCAATCCCACAACAGAGCCAATCAAAGAAAAGATAAAAAACAATCGCCAAAAGTCAGTTGGCTCTTTGAAGAAAAGCATCCCGATAATTACCGTACCCACTGCGCCAATGCCTGTCCACACGGCATAGCCCGTTCCGAGTGGAATTGTTTGCACGGCTTTATTCAGCAACAAAAAACTCAGCGTGATGCAGAAGAAAAATCCAACACTCCATTTCCAATCGGAAAAATTGTTGGAGAGTTTAAGGCAGGTGGTGAAGCCGACTTCAAAAAGTCCGGCAACGATAAGGATAAGCCAAGGCATAGAAATATTTTTTTTAACGCGGTAATCAGCCAGAAAATGTTAAAAGATACTAATTGATTCCGTTTGCAAAATAATTCATCGGGGCGTGAGTTTGAGTGTGAAAACAAAAAATATGGAAACCTCTGCCCCTTCAGTTATTGACCGGTTAAACAACTGGATTAGCAATTCTGTCACCATCAAAATCATCGTTATCGGGATTTTGATTCTTATCCTGATGATCCCGACTTCCTTCATTCAATCGCTTATTCATGAGCGGCAATACCGGCAGGAAGAAGCAATCAACGAAGTGAGTGATAAATGGGGAAACGTGCAAACGCTGAACGGACCTGTGCTTACCATTCCTTATAAAAAATACAGTCAGAGCACTTATGGAAAAGAAACCACGGAATACATCCGCATCCTTCCGGAAACGCTTGCTATCACAGGCGCATTAAATCCTGAAACGCGCTATCGTGGAATTTTTGAAGTGGTAGTCTATAATGCGCAACTACAGGTCAATGGCACATTTCCCGCGCTCACAATTCCATCGGTGAATCCTGAACACATTCAATGGCAGGATGCTTTTTTGTCTGTCGGTATTTCAGACATGCGCGGCATCCGCGATATGCTCAAGCTGAATTGGAACGGACAAATTCTACAGCCCGAACCCGGTATTGGCAATGGTGGAATTTCTACTTCAGGCGTAAGTTGCAAAGTGCCTGTAGCGTTAGATTCAACCGGGTATTCGTTTTCCTTCGGATTGAATCTCAACGGCTCCAACAGTTTTTATTTCGTGCCGCTTGGAAAGGAAACAAACGTCAGTATTCAATCCGCATGGAAGAATCCGAGTTTCACCGGAGCATTCTTACCCGTGTCAAGAGAAATTAATAACGAAGGTTTTACTGCAAGTTGGAAGGCTTTGCATCTCAATCGCAACTATCCTCAAACATGGATTGAAAACACCTATGATGTGCTGGAATCTTCATTTGGTGTCGGCTTGCTGGTGCCTGTGGAGCAATATCAAAAATCTATCCGCTCTGTGAAGTATGCGCTCATGTTCATTTCACTTACGTTCCTCTTTTGCTTTTTGGTGGAAGTGATGAACCGGAGGAATATTCACCCGATTCAATATATTCTTGTCGGATTGGCGCTCTGTCTTTTCTACACGTTGCTGGTTGCGCTTTCCGAGCATATCAGTTTCAACAAGGCATACTTAGTCAGCAGTATCGGAATTATCGGAATGATAACATTATACTCGCGTTCCATTTTTCAAAAAAATCTCCTTACCCTCGTGATGAGCCTTGTGTTGATTGCGCTTTACGGATTCTTGTTCAGCACATTGCAATTGCAGGATTATTCATTATTAATCGGAAGCATCGGGCTGTTCCTGATACTTGGAATTGTGATGTTCCTTTCGAGAAATATTGATTGGTATGGAATGAAGAAGCAGGGAGAGTAATCTTTTGTCATGCCGGAACGAGTCCAGCATGACAACATCAACATCTATTTCACAGAACTCTTTTCACTAATTTAGCCAAGCTATTTTATGAAAGTAATTATCCCCGTTGCTGGCGCAGGAACCAAACTCAGACCCCTCACTTACACACAACCTAAAGCGCTCATCCCGGTAGCCGGAAAACGTATTCTCGATTTTATCATTGACCAGTTGCTGGAAGTTGGGTTGAATGAATTCGTTTTTGTGGTGGGCTATCTCGGTGAAAAAATTAAAGACCACGTTGATTCAAAATATCCGCAAATCAAAGCCGACTATGCAGTGCAGGCTGACAGACTGGGCGTGGGTCACGCAATTTGGACGACAAAAAGTTTTGTGAAGCCTGATGAAGAAATTCTGATTGTGCTGGGTGATACAATTGTGAAAGTAGATTTATCAGAGGTATTGAAATCGCCTAAATCAACTTTGGGTGTGCGCAAGGTGGATGACCCGCGTGACTTTGGCGTGGTGGAATTTGACAGCAAAGGGAAAATTGCGGGGCTGGTGGAGAAGCCGAAGTTTCCGAAGTCAAACATGGCGCTTGTGGGCGTTTACAAAATCAAAGAATCGAAACTACTGTTTGAAATGCTGAGTCAGTTAGTAGAAAAAGAAATGAAGGAAGGCGAAGAAATTCATCTTACGGATGCCATCATGCTCATGATGGGAAAGGGTGTTGAGTTCGACAGTTTCCGTGTTGACAACTGGTATGACTGCGGCAAGATGGAAATTCTGCTGGAAACGAATGCGAAACTGCTGAAGGGCACCGAGTATGTTCCTGTGGATAAAGAGATGTTGCAAAATTCTATTCTGATTCAGCCGGTAACTATTGCAAAAGGAACAAAGCTGATGAACTCCATAATAGGTCCATTTGTGACCATTGGCGAAAATGCTTCCGTAGATGCCTCAATTGTCAGCAACTCTATCATTGGGGATTTTGCAAACCTCAATAATGTGCGGCTCACCAATTCCATTATCGGAAGCGATACGCGCGTAACCGGTTCCAAACAGTCGCTTAATATTGGCGATAATACCGAGATAGATTTCAGCGGAGAGAAGAAAAAAGCCTGATGCTTCGCGATGACTAACCGCATCACTGAATTATTCAAAATTCAATATCCCATTATCCAGGCGGGTATGATTTGGTGTTCAGGCTGGGAGCTTGCTTCAGCGGTAAGCAACGCGGGCGGACTCGGTATTATTGGCTCTGGCTCCATGTATCCCGACATTTTGCGTGACCACATTCGCAAGTGCAAGGCAGCGACCGACAAACCTTTTGGCGTGAATGTTCCGCTGATGTATCCCGCGATTGACCAGCACATGCAAATCATTATGGATGAAGGAGTGAAAATCGTTTTCACCTCAGCAGGAAATCCAAACGTATGGACGAAGACGCTGAAGCAAAAGGGAATCACCGTTGTGCATGTCGTGTCAAGCGTAAAGTTTGCGAAGAAGTGTGAAGAGGTTGGCGTAGATGCAATCGTAGCAGAGGGTTTTGAAGCAGGCGGTCACAACGGGCGCGAAGAAACAACTACGATGGTGCTAATTCCGATGGTACGTGATGCGGTTCAACTTCCATTGATAGCTGCGGGCGGAATTTCTTCGGGACGCGCGATGCTGGCTGCTTTTGCACTCGGAGCAGAAGGCGTACAAGTAGGTTCGCGCTTCGCTGCAAGCGAAGAATCATCCGGACATATCAATTTCAAAAACAAAATTGTGGAGGCGAAAGAAGGCGACACGTTGTTGACGATGAAACAACTTGTTCCTGTCCGATTGATTAAAAATAAATTCTTTCAGCAAGTGCAGGAGGCAGAATTGCGAGGAGCTTCGCGGGAAGAACTTGCTCAACTGCTTGGAAGAGCGAGGGCGAAAAAAGGAATGTATGAAGGAGATTTGGAGGAAGGCGAATTGGAAATCGGGCAAGTCGCTGCGATGATAAATGACGTGAAACCTGCTGCGCAAATTTTAAAGGAGATTTTGGAAGAGTTTTTAATGATGAAACATCAAGTAGCTAAACTCTGACGCTACATCCTTTCGAGCAAAAAAGAAAACCGCTGTTCTCAGACCGAGAACAGCGGTTTTTAAAATCAGTTTCAAATAGGATTATTCCAACTCGCAACTACCGCCTGCAACCTGTGCAGCGGTGTCAGAAGCATCGCATGCATCTTCTGCATCGCCCTTCTTTGTGTCAGGAATCGTAGTCTTCGTTGTTATTCCTAAAACTGTGCAGGAACACACGTAATCTTTTTTGCAGGATGCCAAACTGAGCACTGCAAACAGAGCCACTACCGGAACAAGTTTTTTCATAGGTAACTATTTATGGGGTTAAAAAATAATACCGCAAATAGAAAAATTTTGGTAAATAAAAAATAATCTGACGTTAATTCTGCATGAAATCATTCCGCTGATTTTTTCCGTATCCGCAAATTCAACACCTCTACCGCAAGCGAGAAGAAGATAGCGAAATAGATATAGCCTTTGGGTACATGATAGGCAAAGGCTTCAATCATCAGCATAAAGCCGATCAGCACTAAAAACGTAAGTGCCAATACCTGCAAGGTGATATGCTTGTTTACAAAATTGCTGATGGCGCTGGAAAACAGCATCATAGTGAGAATGGAAATAACCACTGCCGCAATCATAATCGGAATTTGATTTGACAAGCCCACTGCTGTTAAAATTGAATCGAATGAAAACACCATATCAATCAATACAATCTGCACTAAGATGGAGCCGAAAGTAGCAGCTTTAACCGTCTTGTTGTGTGCTTCGTGCCCCGCTACTTTGCCGTGCAATTCAGAAATGCTTTTTGCAATCAGAAACAATCCTCCGAAGAATAAAATAATATCTCTGCCGCTTATTTCTGCCGTTTCCTGGGCATGTTGTATTCCCACACTGCTCAGGAATGCTGTAAAAGGAAGTTCAAAAATCGGAGCAGTAAACTTTACGATATAAGAGATGCCCATCAGCAACAATATCCTGAAAACTAATGCTAAGGATAACCCGATAAATCGTGCGCGCGGTTGTTGCGCTTGTGGTAATTTGTTGGTAATGATGGAAATGAAGATGATATTGTCAACGCCCAATACAATTTCCAGAAATGTGAGCGTGACAAGGCTGATGAGCGCTTCGGGGGTAAAGAGTGCTGATAAATCCATTGATGAAATAAATGTGAGTGCGAAAATAAACCGATTCTATACAAAAATAAGTGCGCGGTCTTTCAGCAGTTCTCTCCACTCTGGCGGGATGCCGAGAAACTCATCGCGGAAGCGGTCAAGTTCTTCTTTGGTTTGTGCGGAGAGCAATCCCTGCATCTCTTCCATTGCGACATCACTGAACATCAGAGGCGTATGCGACAACAACATATTGCTTCCTTCACATGCGCAGCAAATCTGGTATTCAGCACAATCATTCAGCGCCTTGCCTTTCACTGCGCACTTAGAGAGCCATTCGTTTACATCTGTTTTGCCTTCCATCAACAGAGTCATGCGTGAGGAAAGGTCAACATTGTTTGCAAAATAATCTCCGAGCCGCTCCATGGATTCTTTTGAAAGATTGGCTGCAATTTTTCCATGACATTCTGTGCAAATGGCATACTCAATCAGCGTTTCCGTAATGTCATTCTTTTTATCATAGCGCATCGCTTTTTCAATCATGTAATGCGTACCTGGCTCTAAAACATTCTTGCCGCACATCACGCAGTTTTTAAACGGCTCGCCTGTTGCGTCAGCATAAAACACAGGCGGAATTTCAATTTGATTCTTGAACGGCAGGAAAATTCTTTTGCGTTCGTTTGACATGCGTTTCGGTTTTAGAAGGCATCAGACTGAACAACCCACTTAGCAAGTTCTTTTAGCGTAACCTTTTTCCCGTACATCAAAATGCCGGTGCGATAAATTTTTGCAGCTATCCATGTTGTGAAAACGAATCCAAGAACTACTGAAATCATCGAAGCAACGATTTGCCACGTATCCGGTCCGAAGGGAATCCGCGCAGGCATCACAATCGGTGCGGTGAACGGGATGATGGAAGCCCAGATTGCCAAAGCGCTGTCAGGCTCCTGGATTGCCGACATCATGATGAAGATGGAAAGCACAATCGGAAGGGAAATGATTACGGAAAGCGATTGCGAATCGCCTTCATCATTCGTGGCAGAACCAAGCGCGGCATACAGCGCTCCGTAAATCAGATAGCCGCCAAGAAAATAAAACAGGAAAAAGAAAAACAACTTCATCAATGGAATATTCTCCCAGCTTGTGAGCGCCATTGCAACTTCATATTGGTCAGGCGTGGGCGCCATCTCAGGGTTCATGGTGAATTGCTGCATGTCTGCAAGCTGACCTGCGAACACAATTCCCAAAATCATATACACAAAGCCGATAAGAATAGCCCAGAGGATAAACTGCGTCAGTCCCACTGCGCCTATGCCGATGATTTTTCCCATCATCAGTTGAAACGGACGCACCGATGATGCCATCACTTCGATGATGCGGCTTGTCTTTTCTTCCATCACGCCTTTCATTACCATGGCGCCATAGATAAACAGCACCATGTAAATCACAAAGCCCATCATGTAGCCGAGCGCAGTGGCAATGAGCGTGTCGCCTGTTTTTTCGCCTTCCGCGCCATACACGATGTTCTCCAGACTCACTTTGGTGTTCTCCAGATTTTTCAGAACGCTCTTGTCAATCTGCGCCTCCTCGATTTTTTTCTCGCGCAATACTTTGGCGATTTGTTTTTCGATGTAATCTTTTGCCTTGATGCCAAGTTGCTTATCGGAGCGATATTGAATGCCGCGCGGATTATTTAAATCAGTGACAGGCGGAATAAGCAGAATGCCGTCATACTTGAGCGAAGCATAATTTTTTTCGAGCCACAAGAAATTAGAATCGCTGAAGAAAAAGTAAAGCGAATTGTCGTCAGCGAATTTATTTTTGAAATAGCCGCTGTCATCGAGCACCACGATGCGCTTTTTGCTTTCGCCATAGCTTGAAAGGAAAACCACCCCGATAAAAAACAGCGCAAACCCCGCAGGCGCAAGCAGCGTGGTGACGATGAAGGAAGTTTTCTTCACGCGCGTCAGATATTCCCGCTGGATGATGAGCCAGATTTTACCCATTTGATTTTTGCACTTCCTTTATAAAAATCTCGTTGATTGCAGGCAAAATTTCTTTGAACCCATGCACCTCAATATGATGCTCGATGCAATATTTCAGCGCATCATTTGGCGATTGCCCGCTCTCCATTTTAATAATTAGCTCATGGTCTTTCTGCTGCACGATGTTGAGCCTGCCATTCAATTCAGGCAATGCGCCTTTGTAGCTGATGCTGAACAAATTTTCCTTAAACCGCTCGCGGATGTCGCGCACGCTTCCGCTCAGAATATTGCGTCCGTTGTTGATGAGGGCAATGTCTTCACAGATTTCTTCCACCTGCTCCATGCGGTGCGTGGAGAAAATAATAGCCGTGCCTTTGCGCTTCAACTCCTGGATTTCATCTTTCAGCAAATTTGTGTTTATCGGGTCTAATCCCGAAAACGGCTCATCAAGAATCAGCAGCTTCGGGTCGTTAATCACCGTTGCGATAAACTGCACCTTTTGCTGCATCCCTTTTGAAAGTTCTTCCACGCGCTTCTCATACCAATCGGTGATGTTGAATTTTTCCAGCCAGAAATTCACCTTCTCTTTCGCCACCTTCTTCGACAGGTTTTTCAGCCGCGCCAGATAAATCAGATGTTCGCCCACCTTCATCTTTTTATACAGCCCGCGCTCTTCGGGCATGTAGCCGATGAGTTCATTGTGCGCGCGCCCCAACGGCTGACCGTTTAGCGTGATGCTGCCCGAATCAGCCACCATAATATTCGTGATGATGCGGATGAGTGTGGTTTTGCCCGCGCCATTCGGTCCCAGCATTCCGAAAATGGAATTTTCCCTTACCTCAAGCGAAATATTATCGTTGGCTTTTTTATCGCCAAACGATTTATTGATGTTTTGCAGGGAAAGGATTGCCATAAGGGGGAGGCAAAGTTAAGTTGTAAGTCGTAAGTTGTAAGTAATAAGTTGTAAGTAATAAGTTGTTGAAGATAAATCAGCTATTCACTTACAACTTATTACTGTTATTTGGCGCGTACTGATTTCCTTTACATAACGGCATCTTTCGTAGCGTATGACTTAGGTGGGGTGGTGATTATCTACCTCCTTCAAAAGCAAAATCAATGACTCTGAGAGTTGAATCCGGATTAATTCTTATCCAACCGTATAAGGTATCATTTGGCTCCAAAAGTCTTACTCCTGCAAAATGGGTTTGATTCCCCCAATATCCTGTTGGTTCTATATAATAGTTTGAACCTCGGAAGATATATTGAGCCCGAAATGAACTCCAATTTAGATTATCATTAATAGTATCATTGGAATTTAATGGTTGAATAAAATTCTCTGAAAGTCCGCTAAAGTCTATTCTGTTGGATGCGATTTGCAAATCAGGATTTAGAAGATTAATCCATTTGTAGTCCATCAAAGTTGGAAAACACTCCCAGCCTGAATCTTGTGGACAGCAACTAATCTGTAGGGAAAGAACAGCTTTAGTCCATATAACTGCCAAATCATGAATGCTATCCCTGTTTAAATCTATTAATAGTGAATCCCGATAACCAAAACAGGTATCAATTATCTTCTGAAAAGTATAATCGGGCTGAAAATAATATTCCGCAGAGTCAACTGCACCCGCTTTCATTTGAAATTTTTCTTTTTGATGCGGGTTTTCTTCAAGAGTTTTTTCGCAGGCAAAAACAAATCCAATAAAAAATAGTCCCAGCAGAAATCTTGGAGAATAACGAATTCGCTTTACTGAGGTGGCAGACATAAATCAATAGTGGGAACAATTTAGACAGAAAAGGATGTGGAATGAAAACAAAAAGGTCATTTGTATGTCAAATCATCCCTCTCCTCCGCCAAAAAAATCTCTGAATTTTTCAAAGAAGCCCTTCTCGCCTGCTTCGGGGTTGGGATGAAAGTTGGGCGACTTGCGCAGCTTTTCCATCAGTTCTTCTTCTTCTTTGGTGAGGTGGCGGGGTGTCCAGATGTTCACATCAACAAGCTGGTCGCCCACCTGGTAGCGGCTTTCAACAGAGGGAATGCCCTTGCCTTTCAGGCGCAGGATTTTGCCGCCCTGCGTGCCGGGGGGTATTTTGATTTTTGCTTTGCCATCGAGCGTGGGCACTTCAACGGTGGTGCCTAAAGCCGCATCGGCAAAGTTGAGATGGAGGTCATACACGATGTCGCTATTGTTGACGCGCCTCAGATGCGGGTCGGGCGTTTCTTCAATCAGGATAATTAAATCACCCGGTTGTCCGCCCCGGCTGCCCACGTTTCCCTTGCCGCGCATGGAAAGCTGCATACCGTCATTCACGCCAGCGGGAAGTTCAATATGAATGGTTTCTTCTCCGTGGGTTTTGCCTTCACCATGGCAGTTGGTGCATTTGGCAGTAATAGTTTGCCCCTCGCCATGACAGGTGGGGCAGGTAGAACTGGTTTGCATCTGTCCGAGAATGGTGTTGGTGACTTTACGCACCACCCCGGAGCCATGACAGGTGTGGCAGGCATTGCGCGAGGAGCCTTCTTTCGCGCCCGTTCCGCGGCACACTTCGCAGGTTATTTCTTTTTTTACCTTCACCGCCTTTTTTATTCCGGTGGCGATTTCTTGCAAGGTGAGTTTTACTTTGATGCGCAAATTGGAGCCGTGCGCGCCTGCATGTGCGCGTCTGCCGCCCTGCGAGCCGCCAAAAAACTGCTCAAAGGGACTGCCACCACCTCCTCCGCCAAACACATCTCCGAAGTGCGAGAAGATGTCGTCCATAGACATGCCTTCGCCCGAAAAGCCGCCACCTCCGTTACCGCCTTTCACACCGTTGTGCCCGAAGCGGTCGTATTTTGCGCGCTTGTCTTTGTCGCTTAATATTTCGTAAGCCTCAGCAGCCTGCTTGAATTTTTCTTCTGCGTCTTTATTGCCGGGGTTGCGATCAGGATGGTATTTGAGCGCCTCCTTGCGGTAAGACTTTTTAATTTCTTCCGCAGAAGCGTCTTTGCCGACACCTAATGTTTCGTAGTAATCTTGTTTTGCCATGATTTATCTTCAGCGTCATTGCGAGGGAAAGCCCATTTGCTTCAGCCCTTGCTATTTTCCGAAGCAATCCCAAAATCATTCTATCATCGTGGGATTGCTTCGCTCGTTCCTGGCTCGCAATGACGGGTTAAACTTATTTTCCCACTACCACTTTTGCGTGTCTGATAATTTTTCCGTTGATCAGGTAGCCGCGCTCGATTTCGTCCATCACTTTGCCTTTGTCATTTTCCATCTGTGCGGGTATTTCGGTGATGGCATCATGCCGTTCGGGGTCAAACGGCTGCCCGATTGATTCCATCGGCTCCAACCCTTTTTGTTCCAGATTTTTTTTCAGCTTATTGAAAATAAGTTCGGAGCCTTCGCGGATAGATTCGATGTTGTCGGATGTTTTCATGGTGCGCAACGCCCGCTCGAAATCATCCAGCACGGTGAGCATCGGCACGATTACCTCTTTTCCGGCTTCTTTATTCTTCTCAATCCACTCTTTAGCCGAGCGTTTTTTGAAATTGTCAAAGTCGGCAAGCAGGCGCAAGTACTTGTCTTTCAGGTCGGTGTTCTTTTCTTTCTGTTGCACGATTTCTTCTTTCAGCCGGATAAAGGCAGCGCGTCTTTTCAGGCGAAATTCTTTGCCCGGAGTTGATTCTGTGGACTCTTTTGGCTCCTCGCTCACAACATCTGAGCCGCCTGACATATTTTTAGCATCCTCCGCCATGTTCAATGAAAATTAGGTTTACCTGTGTAGTCAATAAAAATGCCACGCAAAGATAGACGACAAATTGACAGCGGCTACGGCTCGTTAGGAAGGCACTATGAGCTTATCCCTTCCTGATGGCTTTAAGGTCTGAATTCTTTCTTCTTGTGAATATACGGCACAAAAAATCCAATAGCCGCACCAGTAGCATACCCCACGATGATGTCGGTGGGATAATGTTTTCCTGCACAATAGCGAAGAATGCCCACAATGGCAGGCAGCAAGGCGCACGATGTCCAAACAAGTGGCTTCAATTTTGAATTAGGGTTGAGGTCTGAATAGACTTTCGCCATGAAAAAAGAAGAGCTTGCCACCAGCGAAGTGTGCCCTGAGAAAAACGACATCCGCGTATCTTTTTTCAACTTCTTTTCCATGCTCACATTTTCATTGTATGCGTAAGGACGGTAACGGTGCGTTAACTCTTTTACAAGACTTGTGATGCCCGCTGAAAGCGCCATTGTTTCTGCATAAAGCAAAGTGACATACCGCTCCTGCCGCACGTTTTTATTTATGAATAACAATCCCGGCATCACAAAAGAAGAATACATAAATACATCGCTCGCGGTGGCGCACTTGGGCGACCAGCGATACGTTGCGCTACGGTCAAATTTCCAAATGTCATCTCTGTTGAGTAATTGGATTTGCTGCGGAGTAGGCGCTTCGCTTTTTCTGCCCATGAAATAAGAAGCCGTGAGGGTACCCAACCCAACCGCGCCAATGGGAATATCGGTTTTATACTTTAGCTCGTATTTAGTTTGCGCCCATCCGCTTTGCGGAACGAGCAATGAAAAAAAGAGAAGAAACTGAAGCGTGAAGTAGGGGGAAATAATCCTAAACGACAAGGTGATGCTTATTCGATAGTAGCGCTGATTCCACGGTCGGTCAATCCCGTTTTGAGCGGAGAAAGTTTTTCATAAAAATCTTCCTTCACAATCGCCTTCCCTTTGAAATGAATAATCAGGGAAAGCTGCTCGGCTTGTTCTTCGGTATGCCCGCAAATTTCCGAGAGTGAAAGAATCACCCAATCAAACGTATTCACGTCATCATTATACACCACGAGACGCTGAACATCTATCAGTTCTTCTACCGTGTCGGTGAAGGTATTCGGGAGCGCTTTTGAAAATGTATCAGCCATATTTCAATGGGGTTGGTGCGAATTTATGAAATCTCCAACATCCTTTTATTACAATGTCCTTCTACTTCTTCTCCGGGGATTTCTGCTGGTATGAAAAACTGAATATACCCTGATTTCCTTCCCGACAATTTCAAAAACAACCACAAAAGGAAACACGCGTATTTCCGCTTCTCTAAAATCATCTTTAACCACATTGAACATTTCAGGATTACGCTGAATCAGCGATAGCGTTTCGTCCAACTGCATCTTAAATCTTTCACCAAGTCCCGGCTGTTTATCCTCGTAGAAATAATAAGAGGCCTCTACCTCGTCAGCAGCTTCCTGCGTCAGGATGAGAGAATACGTTTTCACTTTCTTTTTGGCTTAAGCCTCGATTTAACTTCATCCCACGTGTATCCTTTGCTTTGCCCGTTTTCATAGCGGGTTTTGCGCTCCCTTACAATTTGTAACTGCTCTTCAGAGAGTTGATAGCCCGAATGAGATTTGTTGTATTCTTTCAGCAGCGCAAGAACGGCTTTCAGGATGTGTTCATCCGCATCAGCAATCTCTTCCTGTACTTTTTTTTTGAGGTCTGTATTCATCTTTGTACTTTGAGGTCAATTAAAGTTATACCGAAACAACTCAGGTTTTCGAAAAAATAAACCGTAGAATGTTCGGTATTAACGGTAAGTAGTACGTCTCTTTCCTTCGGAAATTCGACTACTTTCCGTATATCTGCTTTTTTCGGATGCTTCATTTCACCAGCTCCAAAAATTCCTCTTCTGTCAGAATTTTTATTGAAGCGATTTTCTTCGCCTTCTCCAATTTGCTGCCTGCGGATGCGCCTGCCACGAGGTAATTCAATTTTGAGCTTACAGAGCCGACATTCTTCCCGCCATTGGCTTCCACCATTTCTTCGGCTTCATTGCGTGAAAATTTTTCCAGCGTTCCAGTAAAAAGAAACGTCTGCCCTTGCAGTTTATCTGATTTCACGGATGAAGTTTTATCCGCAGTCATATTCACACCAAACTTTTCCAACTCTTGCAAGAGATGAATGTTGTCTTGGTTTTGAAAGAATTCAAGAATGCCCCCTGCCACTTTCGGACCGATGTCTTCCATTTCCTGTAATTGCTCAAGCGTTTTTTCTTTCAGGTCAAGAATGTGGTTGATATTTTTCGCGAGCGTTTTTGCGGTAGTCTCTCCCACGTACCGAATACCCAAACCGAAAATCACACGATGAATGGGTTGGGTTTTAGATGCCTCAATTGCGCTTTGCAACTTGACAGCAGACTTTTCACCAAAACCTTCAAGCGTTTTTATTTTTTCAAAATCCAAGCGATAGATGTCGGGAATTGTTTTCAGCAAGCCCTCCTCAAAGAATTTACTTACGATAGATTCGCCCAGCCCGCGAATATCCATCGCATCACCCGACACGAAATGAATGATGCGTCCTGCTACCTGCACCGGGCAGTTCACATTCACGCAGCGAATTATCGCTTCACCTTCTGTTTTCACTAACGTAGAATTACACGAAGGACATTCTTTCGGAAAGTGAACAATCTTTTCATTTCCGTTTCGCGCTTCGGGAATGGATTTTACGATATAGGGAATCACATCGCCTGCGCGTTCAATCAACACCGTATCACCAATGCGCACATCTTTTTCCCGCAAAATTTCTTCATTAAAAAGCGAGATGTTTGAAATGGTAACGCCCGCGAGATATACCGGCTCCACCTGCGCAATTGGAGTAATCGCGCCCGTTCTGCCCACGCTGAAAATCACAGCATTCAGTTGTGTAGTTGCCTGCCGCGCTTTGAATTTATACGCCATCGCCCAGCGCGGGTGATGCGAAGTAGCTCCGGTCAATTCTTGCAAGCGATATTTATTCACCTTCACCACCATGCCGTCAATCTCATAGGGAAACGAGTCGCGTTTTTCCTGCCAATGTTCGCAGAATTGAGCAACCTCATTAATTGTCTTGCACACCTTTTTTATTTCGTAAGGCGATTTGAATCCCAACGTGTACAAGATTTCCAATGATTGCTCGTGTGAAGTAACCGAATCCCGCAATACATTTTTCCCATTTGCATCCACCGCATATGCAAGGTGATACATGAATCCTTCTAAACCTCTGCCCGCCACTTCTTTTGAATCCTGCATGCGCAACGCACCCGATGCGCTATTGCGCGGATTGGCAAACACCGACAAACCTTCTTCGATTCTTTTCTCGTTGATTCTTTTGAATTTTTCTTTTTGAATAATCACCTCCCCGCGCAGTTCCGCTTTTTTGATTCCGTATTTTGAAAAGGGCGCGGAGAGCGGCAGGGAGCGTAGCACTTTCACGTTGTTGGTGATTTCTTCGCCCATCGCTCCATCTCCCCGTGTTGCTCCACGAATGAGTTTGTCGTTTTCATAAATCAGCGCAATGCTTGCTCCGTCAAACTTTGGCTCCACGCAATACTCCACGGTTTCTACCTCTGCTAAATCTTTTACCCTGCGGTCAAATTCAATCAAGTCGGCTTCATCATAAGAATTGTCAAGCGAGAGCATCGGCACGAGATGTGCCACAGAGGGAAATTCTTTGGTAAGTCCATACGCAACACGTTGCGTAGGTGAATCAAACATGAGAAGTTCAGGAAATTGCTCTTCGGTTTTTTTCAGCAGCTTGAATAGCTTGTCATATTCAAAATCGCTGACTGCGGGGTCATTCTGCACGTAATACTTCCAGTCGTGGAAACTGATTACATTTCGCAATTCATGGACTAAATCTCCAGCTTCATTTTTATGAGATGGAGGAGCGTCAACTTTCAAAAGTTTCTGAGAAAGATGAATTAAATCCTGTTGTTGCTGCTTTGAGTACATGCCTATTCTAAAAGTTTGTCAATCGCTGCCGCCAGTTTTCTGTCGCGTTCCGTTATGCTATTTCCGGCATCGTGGGTGCTAAGATAAATCTCTACGGTGTTCCACGCATTCGTCCAGTAGGGATGATGATTGTGTTTTTCCGCAAGCAAGGCTACGCGCGTCATGAACGCGAATGCTTTGCTGAAGTCTTTGAATTCAAACTTGCGGTAGAGTTGGTTGTTTTGTTCAGTCCACATAATATTTGTTTAATGTCATGGCGGACTCGTTCCACCATCCGCAAATAATTTAATCAGGGGATGCCGCAACAAGTGCGGTATGACAAGCCCTAAATAACGAACTTCCTCCCTATCTTTAAAAAAAATTTTACGCCAGCATGGAAACAGGAGTGCAGCAGTATTACGCGGAAACGCAAAAACTGCTTGATGAAATCAAATCTTCGGAAATAAAAAATGTGCAGGAACTCGAACAATTCAGGATAACCTACCTCGGCAGCAAAGGAAAGTTGAAAGATGTTTTCGCTCTGATGAAAGAAGTGCCCGCTGAGGAAAAGAAAAATTTCGGACAAACCTTAAATACGCTCAAGCAGGAAGCTGAATCAAAATACGAATCGCTGAAGGAACAGTTTGAATCTGCATCTTCAAAAACAACTACGAATATTGATCTCACGATGCCGGGCGAGCCGGTTGAATTAGGCTCGCGTCATCCTGTTACCATTGTGCGCAAAAAAATCATTGATATTTTCAGCAGCATCGGCTACACGATTGCCGAAGGTCCTGAAATTGAAAAGGACTGGTACAACTTCACCGCATTGAATTTTCCGCCCGACCATCCCGCGCGTGATATGCAGGATACTTATTTTGTCACTGAAGACCAGCAGTGGCTGCTGCGCACACATACTTCCAACGTGCAGGTGCGCGTGATGGAAAATCAAAAGCCGCCTATCCGCGTGATTTGTCCCGGGCGCGTGTATCGCAACGAAACTATCTCTGCCCGCTCTCATTGTTTCTTTCATCAAGTTGAAGGATTGTACGTTGACAAGAATGTTTCCTTTGCGGACTTGAAGCAAACATTGCTCTATTTCGCACAGGAATTTTTTGGGAAAGAAACAAAAATCAGACTGCGTCCATCTTACTTTCCATTCACGGAGCCATCTGCTGAACTTGATGTTACCTGTTTCATTTGTAGTGGAACGGGTTGTCCCGTGTGTAAAGGAAGCGGCTGGGTTGAGATTCTCGGCTGCGGCATGGTTGACCCGCAAGTGTTGGAGAATTGTAAGATTGACAGCAGCGTCTATACGGGTTTTGCTTTCGGTATGGGAATCGAACGCATCGCCATGCTGAAATATCAAATCAAAGATATTCGGCTGCTGTCAGAAAATGATGTGCGGTTTTTGCAGCAATTTGAAAGCGGGTGGTAATTTGATTCGATAATTCGGTGATTCGATGATTCGATGATGAAAAGTCTCTCATGATCGAGGGATTGTGTGAGTGCGAAGGGCATAACAGAATTGAAGCGATTTCAGGGGGATGATTCATAGAACTTACAGCTTAAAACTTACAACTTGACTCTCAGCGACATAAAAACCATTGCCATCATTGGCTCCGGCTCTATGGGTTCGGGCATTGCGCAGGTTGCAGCGCAAACTGGCTATGCTACAATGCTCTATGATATCAGCGAACCGCAATTAGAAAAATCAAAGAACAGTATCCTAAAAAACATGGATGCTGCAATTGAAAAGAAAAAACTGAGTACAGAACAAAAAGAGGTAATTCTGAAACGATTGAAATTCACGAACAACTTCAATGAGGTAAAAGCAGATGTCATCATTGAAGCGGTCGTTGAAAAATTGGAAGTGAAACAAGATTTATTCAAACGACTCGCTGCAAACAACGCTGCGGATTGTATTCTTGCAACAAACACTTCTTCAATTCCGATTACAAGAATTGCCGCTTCCATTCCAAACCCCGAAAGAGTTGTCGGTATGCACTTTTTCATGCCTGCGCATATCATGAAGTTGGTGGAAGTGATTTCAGGCGCGGTTACGCATGATTCCGTTGCAAAAACAATTTCTGCGCTTGCTGAAAAAATGGGCAAATCGCCCGTGCTGGCGAAAGATTCACCGGGTTTTATTGTGAACCGCGTTGCGCGGCATTACTATGTGGAGTCACTGAAAGCGCTCGAAGAAGGAGTCGCATCTTATGAAGATATTGATGCGCTGATGGAAGCATCCGGTTTTAAAATGGGTCCGTTCCGGCTGATGGATTTCGTGGGGAACGATATTAACTTCTCTGTTACTTCCTCGCTGTTTGAATCGTTTCACCATGATTCAAAATTTCGTCCGAGCAGAATTCAGCAGCAAAAAGTTGAAGCGGGGCAATTGGGAAGAAAAACGGGAAAGGGGTTTTATGATTACGAAAAGAAATAACTGAATGCACATCAAAAAAGACATCGTTACCAACTGGCTGCCCCGCTATACTGGCAGAGAGTTGAAAGATTTCTCGCAATACATTCTGCTCACCAATTTTGATAATTACGTGCAGATGTTTGCCGACCTGCATTCGGTGAAGGTTGTTGGAGAAAATCGCCCAATGCGCAGCGCGAGCGCTGATGGCATCACGATTATCAACTTCGGCATGGGCAGTCCGAATGCTGCTACGATAATGGATTTATTAAGCGCCATCGAACCACAAGCCGTGTTGTTTCTTGGCAAATGCGGTGGGCTGAAAAAGAAAAGCGAAATCGGAGATTTTATTCTTCCGATTGCAGCCATTCGCGGTGAAGGAACATCCAATGATTACTTTCCTGCGGAAGTGCCTGCGCTTCCAGCGTTTGCGTTGCAAAAAGCAATTTCCACCACCATTCGTGATAACAATCAGGACTACTGGACAGGCACCGTTTACACCACCAACCGCAGAGTGTGGGAGTGGGACGAAGAGTTCAAAGAATATTTGCGCAAAATCCGCACGATGGCGATTGACATGGAAACCGCCACGATCTTTATTACTGCGTTCAAAAATGAAATTCCTGCGGGTGCATTATTGCTCGTGAGCGATCAGCCGATGATTCCGCAAGGAGTGAAAACCGATGAAAGCGATAAATCCGTCACGAACAACTTCGCGCAAACACATTTGAAAATCGGCATTGACTCGCTGAAGCAGCTCATCAACAACGGACTTACTGTTAAGCACCTGAGGTTTTAGTCACCTGAATTTATTGCACATCAGCAGTGTTGCGGATGCTCAATTGTTCCCCATTAAAATCGCCCAACACTCCTGTGACAGATACGCTTCCTGTGGGATAAGACGTAGTAGCAAAAGTAGCTCCGGTTCGCGTGTACAGGTCGAGAGTTCCGGTGGCATCGGTCATGGTAAGCGTACCCGAATATTGTCCGCTGCTTCCCGTCAATGTTACATTATTCACTTTCACTAATGTTGATTCCCAAATGTTGGAGTTGGAATTAATTTGGGAAATGGTTGCAGTGCGGGCAGTGACATTTCCCGTTCCGGTTTTTGTTGTGGTTGAGTTGGGCGCTCCGTCAATTTCTATTAATCCATTGTATTCAGTCAATGTTTGCCCCGAAACATCCATCTCCACTTCGTCACCCGTGTTGAAGTTGTGCGCAGCAGTGAAACGCACAACAATACCGCCAGTTGAATCTTGCAGCACTAAATTTTTCGGGTCGAAGTTGGCGTTCGTTTTATCGGAAATCACAGTGCCGGTAATAATTTTTCCGGAACCAATTACAACATCACTGCCCGCATACAAATTGCGGATGCCCATGATTCCATCTCCGCCACCGCCACTTGTGCAGCGCGCACTGTCAAACTGCACATCAGTGACATCGTTAATCAGCAATTGAAAATCATCTGTAAACACGCTGAAAATTGCAGTCAGCGTACCGTTTCCATCGGGTAGCGTATCGCCTGCAAATTGTGCAAATCCGCTGTTGCGCAGGATTACAGAATTACCATTGCAATCAGTAAGCATTCTGTTTTCTGAATTTTGCTCCACTGCATCTGCATAAGTTTTTCCCAATTCCGCTGAGGCAAACTCCACATCATTCAATTGGATGAGCATGTTTTGATAAAGATTATCCAACTGGTCAATTGTGAGGACAATCGGAGCAACCGGAATATTATATTTTCCTTTCAGCAGATAGTTGCCAATTAATGCAGAAGGAATCGGAAGCACTCCGGGGTTTTGCGGGTCGCTGTCATCCAATGCTCCGCCTATTTGCACGAGGTCGCCATAATCGCCCAGCCACAGGTTCTTGCATTTTACAAATATTCTTCTGCCAATAGGATAATCCGCATATAAATCCGTTTGGTCGAGACGAATGGAAATACCAGCAGTAGCATCTTGTATCACAAGTGTCTTGTAAAAATTTCCTGCCTTGTCGCTTGAGGTGACAACACCCTGAATCACCAATGAATCCGTGATTTGCACAGGCGAACTGGTGAACAATTGCTTGAGTTGCGCAATCGTTGTGTTGGCAGTAATATCCGGGTCTTCTCCATCCGCAGGCGGTGCATCAAAATCGTCTTTGATGCAGGAGGATAACGATAGTAATAAGAGGAATACTGGAAACAGAAACTTCTTCATGTCTATCATTTAAGTTTTATTCGTGTTGCATTGTTGTAACTACAAACAACAAAACACGAACTACAAACATTTTAATTCATTCTAAAAGTCAAATTCACAAAAAACGTAGCCCCGTAGTTGTAAAAATATCTTGAGGCAAACTTGTTCGGATTTTTCTCGGTGAAATCAAAACGCAACTGCTCAAAGCCGCCTACGATCATGTTTTGATTGTTGAGGATATTATTCACGCCTACATTCAGCACCATGAAAAAATTATAGCCATGCACGCGCTCTTTATTCAACTTGAAAGATTTTCCGCCAAATAAATCAAGCGTGAACTTGTCTTTGAAATCAGGATTCACTTCTTCCTGCTCAATAATAGCATTCCACTCCTGCGAGCCTTCCTGCACCATATCAACCGCTTGCGTAGTTCTGCGCGCAGGGTTGAAGCTGATATAAATATCATCATAAATATTCCACGAAAGATTTACAAACCAGAACTTCTTTCCGCGATAGCTCAAGCCAAGCGTATATGCTTTCTGCGGTGAACCCGACACGAAAAAATTCTTTGCATAAATCGTTTCGTTCTGCAACACTTCCGAATTATTATCCTGCGTGACGGTGGCATCAGGACGCGAAGTGTAATAATACTGCCCGATAGAGGCCACAGCAGTTGCGCTCAGTCCTTGCCACAGCCGCGCATCTACCGCAAACTCAACGCCCATGTGGCGCGTGTCAACATTCGTGAGCGTATAGTTGATTTGTGTGCGAAAATCTTCATGATAAAAATTGTAGGTCTGAATCTGGTCGTTGAATTGTGTGAAGAAACCAGTGAGTCTGCCTTTCACTTTCGGGCTTTTTAAATAGTAGCCGCCTTCAGCGGAAAATATTTTGGTGTCGTCTAATGTTGGCGCGTATTGGTCGCGTGTGCGAGGCGACACCAGCGCATCCTGCACGAGCGGAGCGCGTGTAAGATATGCTCCGTTTGCAAACAAATAATTTCTGCCGTTGATTTTGTAGGTCAATCCGCCCTTCAGAAAATAATTGAAGAACTGCTGACTCTCACCTTCACCATAAGAGTTATCTGGAAATAATCCGACACGAGTATTCCCTTCGCGCCAGTAGCGAGAAGAGGTAAGTTCGCCCGCGAGGAAAAAATCAAAGTGATTGTATTTGAAATGCGTTTGCAGCCATGCGGTGGTTTTACAATTCGTCAACGTGTAGTCATAACTATACTGTTCGCCTTCCCGCACAAGCCGGTTAGGGCGGTTCAAATCGTTTTGCACAGCGGTGTCGCTGTCGGGAAAATCCTGCTCGGCAAACTGATTGAAGTCCATAAAAAAATCTCCACCCAGCAAGTCATTCACTTCTGCATAATAATTCGATGTTTGCCTTTGATACGAAACGCCAGTCGTGAGCAGCACATGTTCTGACAGAGAATTGTTGTACACCGCATTCACCGCGAGCTTCTGATTTTTAATCACGCGATTCTGCACGATGTAAAGCGAGCGGTTTCCCGTGATGGAATCTCCGTTGATTCCATCAGCTACGTTTTCGGTATTATGATAATTCACGTTGTAGAGATTATCCCAATCAACTTGTCGCGCTTCTTTAGAATTGGAAAGCAAATATTCGGCTTCCTGTTGTAATGTGGAATCTTCAATCAGGCTGGGCAGGTTGCGATAGTAATCAGGACGCGGGTCGGGCGCGTTATACCAATCCAACGCGCCCACCGAATTTTTTCCGAACAAATACGAAACCGCGCTTTCAAGCGAAGACTTTTTATTGATTTTCCATTCGTGATTCAGCACAAAAACCGGCTGGAAATTTTTTCCGACTATCGCGTTGCGCTTTTCGCCATTCTGATAGCCCCATCCCGGGTTGTAATAATTTGTTCCCGCTAAATCGTTCATCTCCTGTATTGAAGGCGTGGAGCGTCCGCTGCGGGTGGGCGCGCCAAACGTGGTGAGGCTGATGGAATGTTTAAATCCGATGAGTTTCTCCACCGAAGCGAAATAAGAATATCCGTCAAACCATGTTCCGGGAATGTAATTCTCCTGCGCCCAACGTCTGGAAAACGAAAGCGAAACCGCCCAGTTGTTTTTCAGAATGCCTGAGTTGTATGTAGTCATCAGGCGGTGCATATAGTTGCGATTGGAAATCGCGTAGGAAGTAGAAAGTTGTTTCCGCTGCCGCGCTGCGCGCGCATCCAAATCGTTGGAGCCGCCAACTCCGCCAAATGCAAACGTAGAAGCGGCAAGCCCAAAAGCGTTTTCGCGGTTTCGCAACACGTCATTCAATCCGCCCCACAAATACCAGAATGTTTGTCCCGTTGCCAAATCATTCATGGGAGCGCCATTCATCAGTGTGGCAAAATTTTCGCCCTCATACCCGCGAATACGGAAACGCGCAGCGCCCCAATTGAAGGAAGAAGCTGAGATGAATGCATCGCGCGAAGCGCTCAACACGCCCGACACATTTTGCGAGGAGCGGTCATTGATATCTGATTCCGCAAACGAAATGACAGGAATATTATCCTGCACAAAGCGGTCGGCATTTTCATCAAACTTTGATAAAATAATCAGCCCTATTTTTTTTTCTTTTTCGGTAACATCCAGCGAGCGGGAGACAATTTCATATCCTTCCTTTTCAACTTTCAATTCATATTTTCCAAAGGGAACTTCATTGAATTGGAAGATGCCGTTATCGTCAGATTTCGTTTCAAAAATTTTTTCTCCGGTAATTGTTACGACAGCATCCGCAATAGTGAGATTTTCATCAAGGTCAACAAGCGTCCCTTTCAGCGATGCAGTTTGCGCAGAGAGTGCAAGTGTGTTGAATATAATAAATAAGAGGGAAAGAAATCTCAATTTCATGAATCGGGGGGAATAAAACTAAGGATTTTACCGCCCTATTTTTCAAGAATCTCTCTAAAAATAAATTGAAACAGCAGATTGCATCCGCATTGCGAGACAAAGATGCTTTACGCTTAACTTAACCTTAATGTTAAACCGCAGCCGCCTTCAACTGCGCCTTAATCCAGCGTTCGGGAAGTTCGCCTGCGCTGGCGATTTTGTAATCATTGTATGAGCAGGGCACTAACATCGGCTTGTTTTTCTTCTTACCCAACTGCGGCACTGACACTTCCAACCACCAGCGGTCGCTCTTGCGGCTTTTCCAAAAATGCAGGTCATGGTGACCTTCATCCAAATGCACGATGTAGCGGTAAAAATCTTTTTCCGTGAGCGTGAGCTTGTCGTCTTTGCGGCTGTAAAAGCCATCGGTGAAATACCAAATCATCTGTGCGATGAGTTGCGCTGTTTGGTCGTTGCGGTCAAACACAGGATTAAAATTGTAAATGCCGATGGAACTGAGGCGGTCGCTCAATCCTGCATAGCGGCAGATTTGACACGCTTCTTCTCCGGAAAATCCGTTTGGAGTAGCGCCTTTCATTGCGGGCGCGTCAGAAGCGCGAATCGCTGAAATATCAAAACTCAGCATATCCGATTCGCGCACAAGCGGCTCTACTTCTTCCATTTCTTTGCGCACCGTGCCGAAGCGCATACATTCGAAGCCGAGCTTATCCAAAGTCTCCAAAGATTTTAGATCAGAGAAATGTGATTGATAACCAAGTAGATTCAGATTGCCCAAAAATGGCGGATTGCCTGTGATGATTTTTGAAAGATGATTTTGGTCAGAAAACTGTCCGTCCATTTCCTCCAGGTCAACACGCTCATCAATCACCGTAAGGTTTACATCGCGCTCAAAGCTGCTGTAGCCTTTGAACTGTGCAGCCGTGATGTCGTGGCTGCCGCCAATGATAATCGGTACCGCTTTTCCTTTGAGCAATTGATTCAGCACGCTGCTCACTCCGAAATAGGTGTCAGTGAGTTCGCTGCCTTTTTCAATATTTCCGAAATCCCAAATTTTTAATGACTGGTGATGCGTAACAAGATTGTAGAGTTGTTCGCGAATTGCGCCTACCGCGTCAAAGCATCCCTCATTATCCACTGCGCCCCTGTCTTCCTTCACACCGATGATTGCGATATGTACATTTTCCATATCGGGAAGGTCACCCGTGAAAAATTCAACATTTGCGCCCCAGCGGTTGGCAGGCAGCGCTTTATATTTTTCAATCTGGCTCCAGGGAAGGGGGCTGAGGATGTCTTCAATCATGTTCCGGATTTATTTGCAGCAAAAATTAGCCGCAATAAAAATCCGCTTGCGCGAATCCTTTTAACATTTCAACAGAACAAGAAAAGAGTTGTCAAGTAATTTATTGAGCAGATGAAATTCAGGGGTACATTAATACTTAATCACCTCATCCTTCATCTTCTTCTTCATCCAGTTTTTAATCAGGCGGCTTGCGTCCGCATTGTTTATTGAAGGCTTCACTGCATCCATCAGCGATTGGATGTCGTTTTCGATGTGTTCCGGCTCGAAATAGCCAAAGCCTTTGTAGCAGTTTCTTTCCACCCACACCACGGATTGCTCGTGATGCGCTCTGCCTTCGCCAATAATGAAAAAATTGGGATGCTCATGCTGGTATCTCTGAAGCAGCCGCTGCACTTTTGAATTGTACAGCAACGGACTGATAGCAGGCGTTTCATCGCCATTACCCAATCCGCACAGGCGCGGGTCTAATTCATATTTAGGAACGAGCTTTTTCAGGATTTTTAAAGCCGTGTTGTAAGAAATCGTTTCCAGAAGCGGAGGTTCATCGCGATTCAATTTATCAATACCGAGATTCAACAAACCATCCGCATCGGTGAAAGAGTAAATGCCGTAGTTGTATTGTTTTTTTCTTCTTGTGAAATTGAAAGGCGGGGCGTGTTTCTCTATTTCATCAAACTCAAACAACTGCGCGATTAACTCGCTGCCGGTGATTTCATACTGCACATCATAAATCCGGTTTTTCATGCGGGCGAAATAAGGCTCGTTTGCCTCTTTCAGGATATGATCAATCACGCGCTTGCGGATGTTCCTGCTTTTGCCCACAAACAGGATTTTCATTTTATCATCTAAGAAATAATAAACGCCTGTTTCCTCCGGCAAATCATCAACGGTTTCGGATGAAAGATTGGGCGGAATATCAGCGCCTTCCAACTCATCGGTGAACACGCTGTTGATGATATGCTCCTTGTCGCCTCCTAGCAGTTTTTCAAATAACAAAACCGTTGCCCGCGCATCACCCAAAGCGCGGTGACGTTTTTCAACTTGTATCCCGATTTCGCGGCAAAGTTTACCGAGACTGTACGATTGTTTTCCGGGTAATAATTTCTGGCTGAGATGCACAGTGCAGAGTTGCTTCCGCTGAAAGCGAACGCCCATGCGCTTGAACTCCCTGCGCACCACCGAATAATCAAAGCGCGCATTATGCGCTACAAAAATGCTTTTCCCGGTGAGCCGCTCCACCGTTTCCGCAATCTGGTCGAAGGTTGGCGCATCCTGCACCATTTCATTTGTGATGCCTGTAAGCGAAATAATAAACGGGGCGATGGGAGTGCCCGGATTGAGCAGCGTTGCAAATTCTTCCACCACGCGCTCGCCATCATGCAGGATAACGGCAATCTCCATGATGCGGTCTTTCACCGGATTGCCGCCTGTCGTTTCTGTGTCAATGATTGCAAACATCTGCCTTCCTGAAATTACCAATTTTCAAATTTCAATAATCAAAATGCAGATGAACTATTTTCAAAACCGTCCTCTTGAATTTTGCTCTTTGGATATTGGAATTTTTCATAGCCTTTCCTCCACCCAATTTTTCATCAAATTCAATACTTCCTCGCGGCACAAATCATTATGCGTTTCGTGAAATGCCCCTTCAAACATTTTAAACGTCACATCCCCTTTTACATTTCCCGTAAATTCTTTTGAAGCAGCACACGAAGTAAGTTTATCAGCGTTCCCATGAAAATGCAACAAGGGCAATTCCATTTCATCCGGATTATTCAATGCCCGCAGCCCTGCATCATATACGGATGTGAACATCATCGCAGTGATTTTATCATGCACCAACGGGTCGTTTTCATATTTCTTCACTTCTTCTGGAATGCGTGAAATAGCCTTGGCATCCAGATTTGTTGATTGCGAAAACGCGGGATAAATCTTTTTCATCCAATGTCCCAGTTTCACTTGGATTGCGGGCGGCTCAAATGCTAATCTTAACCAAGGACTTGATGCAATCACGCCATTCAGGATGGGTTTCTTTTGCATCGCATAATTCAACACCAGATTACCCCCCATGCTATGTCCGTAAAGTATGATCGGCAATTCGGGAAACAATTCTTTCGCTTTGTGAATCAGATTGTCCACGCCCTGTAAGAGGTGGTCATACGATGGCGTATGCCCTCTTTTTCCTTCCGACTTACCATGCCCACGCTGGTCATAACCAATCAGCGCAACTGCATTATCGGAAAGAAATTTTCCGACAAAGTCATAGCGGTTGCAGTGCTCGCCCATGCCATGCACAAGGCAAACAACACCTTTAATTTCTTTTTCGGGAGCCCAATATTTTCCATAAATGTTCAGTTCGTCAATAGAGCGCCAATGAAATTCGTCAGTATTCATTCAGGATGAATTTGGTTAAAAATAGCTTGCGGGGAAACAAGCGGATAATCTTGCTTTAACAAATATAGAGATTTGGCTTGTCCTGAATCTGTATCTTTGAAACACCCTCCTAAATTCTCAAATAATGAAAAGAAGACTCAAAATGCTCCTCTTTATTCTCCTGTTGTTTGCCGGTATTGCCGCGCTTTATGTCGGTGGCAACATGCTCTACGGCACACTTACTAATTATGAGCCTGCGCCCACCGAAAGCGTTGAAATCAAAAATCCCGTAAGCGCAACACCAACTGACAGCGTATTTACTTTCTTGCTATGGAATATTGGCTACTCCGGCTTGGGTGACAAAGAAGATTTCTTTTTTGATGGCGGAAAAATGGTGCGCCCTTCCAAAGAAAGAGTGGAAGAAAATCTGAAAGGAATCACAACAACACTTGCCTCACAAGCAGATGTTGATTTTATTTTAATTCAGGAAGTGGATGTGAATTCCAAGCGCAGCCACAGAGTAAATGAATTGGAAGCGCTTGCAAAAGCATTGCCGAATCATGCCTACACCTATGCGCAAAACTATGTCGTGGATTATGTTCCCGCTCCGCTCAACAAGCCGTGGGATGCGCTTGGCAAAGTAGATGCGGGGCTTGGCTCTTACAGTAAATTTCAACCCGTAGAAGCAACACGCATTTCTTTACCCGGTGGTTTTCCCTGGCCCAAGCGTGTGTTTTGGTTGGACAGATGTTTGTTGTTGCATCGCTATAATCTTCCCAACGGAAAGCAATTGGTGGTGATTAACACGCATAATGAAGCTTATGATGAAGGAGGTTCAATCAAGAAAAAAGAAATGGAATTGCTCAAAGGATTACTGACGGAGGAGTATGCAAAAGGAAACTACATTATCGTGGGTGGCGACTGGAATCAATGCCCGCCTGATTTCGATTACCAGCATTTCGGGAAAGATGCGGATGGCTCCTACGTTCAACTTAATATTCCATCTGATTTTATGCCCGGCTGGAATTGGGCATTCGATTCAAATACGCCCACGAACCGCAAACTTGCTACGGCATTTGAAAAGGGTAAAACTTTTGTGACGCTGATTGATTTCTTTTTGGTCTCTCCGAATGTGAAAGTGCTGGAGGTGAATGGAATCAATCTTGATTTCAAGTATTCCGACCATCAGCCGGTGAAGATGAAAGTGGAGTTGGAGTAGATTTGTCAAATTCTCCGTTTCCTTTATGGTTGAGAATATAATTTACAATCCATCAGAAATTGGTTTCTCCATTGCGGAAATCACCGATAGGAAAGAGCCGCGTAGCGTCCTCATTTCTACTCCTGAATATTTTGATATCGTTGACGTGAAGAACGTACACATGCAGGACAATGTGGGAGGCTTAGATAAAAACCTTGCTATTCAGCAATGGAATGATTTGAAAGAAGTGTATCAAAAATGGAAGCAATCAGGAATTTTGGATGATGTACTTGAAATAAAAGGAGTGGATGGATTGGAGGATATGCTATTCACTGCTAATCAATCCTTTCCCTGGATGCTGAATGGCAAGAAGGTAGTGGTGATGAGTAAAATGCGTCATGCAAGCCGTGAGCGTGAAGTGCCTTATTTCAGAAAATTCTATACAGAGCTTGGCTATGAATTATTAGAGTTGAGTGGCGCGCCTCATTTTGAAGGAATGGGCGACTTGATTCCGCATTACGGTAAAAATCTTTTGTATGGCGGCTATGGACATCGCACAGATGCAGCAGCGTATAAAGAGATTTCAGAATTATTGCAAGTGCCGATTGTATTGCTGAAGTTGGAAGATGCGCGGTTTTATCATCTTGATACGTGTTTCATTCCTGTGGATGAAAACACTGTGATGCTTACGCCTGCTGCTTTTCAAAAGGAAGACTTGCAGGAGTTGAAAAAACTTTTCAAAAACATCATCGAAATTCCCGATGAGGAAGCGGATAACTATTTTGCGTTGAATGCGCATTTGGTGAATGATGCAAAGACGCGGGAAAAAGTAGCCGTGCTTCAAAAAGGCACAACCGTGATGAAGCGCGAATTGAATAACTTAGGTTTTGAGGTAAGTGAAATTGATACTTCCGAATACATCAAATCGGGAGGAAGTTGTTTTTGTATGAAGATGATGGTGTATTAAATTGCAAATTTTCAAATAACAAATCTAAAATCGAATTTCTATTTGCTATTTGCTATTTGCTATTTGAAATTTGATTTTTGGTTATTCTACATGATGAAATTGTATGTCTAAAGTTTTAAGTGTTAATTCGGAAGTAAAGCCCCTGCGCAAGGTGATTATCCACGCGCCTGATGACGGCATTGAAATTGTGACGCCAAGTAAGGCGCTTGAATTTTTGTATGATGACATCGTGTTTCTCGCACGGATGCAGGAAGAGCATTTCATTTTCGAGCAGGTGCTGAATATGTTTCTTGGTGAAGAAAATGTGCATGATACGCAGGACATGCTCAGGGAAGTGGTGCTGCTGAATGAGCAGGCAAAAGCAGAACTCGTTGATGCCGTATGCAAGCTGGAAAAAGAGTCGGATAAAACACGCGAGAAACTGCGCAAACTTCCCGCTGACCAGTTGGTTTACACCTTGTTCACCGGCATTTTGCAACAGGACAACAAGCAACTATTTTCCCCGCTTCCAAACTATGTGTTCACCCGCGATATTGGCGCAGTCATTAACGACCACATCGTTATCTGCCATGCACGAAAAAAGGCGCGTAGTCGTGAAAGCATTCTCACACGCACCATCGTAAATTATCATCCGCTGTTCAAGGATTTTGTAGAAAATAAGCGCGTGATTGACCTCACGCAGGAAGGCGATGAAATAAAAATCGAAGGCGGTGACATCATGGTGTATGACAACAAAACGCTCATGGTGGGATGTAGTTCGCGCACTTCTTCAAAGGCAGTGGATTTTCTTGCGGAAGTGTTGTTCAAAAAGAATGTTATTCAAAATCTGCTGCGCATTGATATTCCGAAGAAACGCGCCTCCATGCACATTGATACCATTTTCACGCAGGCAAGTAAAAATGAATACGTGGTGTTTGCGCCCTTGGTGATGAAAGAAAAAAAAATGAAGCTGTATCATTACAAAAAAGGATCTTCGGCTGAAATCACGTATCCCTCTTTAAAAGATTTTTTCCTGAAGATGAATCCCAAAACGGAATTCATTTTATGCGGACAGGGCAAAGCGCCCTTTGATGAGCGTGAGCAATGGACAGACGGATGCAACCTGCTTGCCGTGAAAGATGGCGTTGCCATCGCTTACAACCGCAATGCAAAAACGCATGAGGCTTTCAGAGAACGAGGCTACAACGTAGTGGATGCCGAAACTGTGATTGAAGCATTTCAAAAAGGAATCATCCAGCCCGACAAAATGGAACGCACCATCATCAGCATTCCCTCCACCGAACTTTCCCGCGCCCGAGGCGGACCACATTGCATGAGTTTTCCAGTTGAGAGATATTAATTAAGCCACCTATTATGAAAGCATTCCAACTTACCCGCTTTGGTTCCGCCAAAGAAGCCTTTGCGCTGAAAGAATTTCCCGACCTGCAACCTAAGCCGCATGAAGTGGTGGTTGATGTGGAAGCATTCGGACTGAACTTCGCAGACGTGGTTGCGCGCACCGGCAAATACCAGGATTGCCCGCCACTTCCCTGCGTAATCGGCTATGATGCTGTCGGTAATATTTCAAAACTTGGAAGCAATGTAACGCATCTGCAAATCGGACAGCGTGTGGTTGCGTTCACGCGCTTTGGCGGATATGCCACACAAGTTGCATCAGATGCGAAAGGCGTTGTGCCGATTTCCGAAAATATGGAAGCAGGCGAAGCAGCCGCGCTTGCCACGCAATATTGTACTGCTTATTATGCAGCCGAAGAGATGGTGCGCCTGAATGAAGGCGACCATGTTGTGATACAAGCCGCAGCGGGTGGTGTGGGAACTGCATTAATCCAACTTGCCAAAAACAGGAAGTGTATTATTTATGGCGGAGCAGGCTCAGATGAAAAATTGGATTACCTGCGAAAACTTGGAGTAGATTACCCGATTAATTACCGTAAAGAAGATTTGCATCAGGCTGTGAAAAAAATCATGAACGGGAAAAGACCGGATGTAATCTTTAATTCTATCGGGGGAAAAACAATGCGTGATGGTCTCGCGCTATTGGGAACGGGCGGAAGGTTAGTGTGCTATGGCGCAGCCGAAGCGATGGATGAAAGCAACAAACTGCTTGCAAATCTCAAACTCGCGTGGGGTTTCGGTTTGCTGTTTCCACCTGTGCTTATCATGCAAACCAAAGCGCTCATCGGCATTAACATGCTGCGCATTGCGGATGATAAACAGGATATTCTGCAACGCTGCCTGCAAAACGTGGTGAAGCTGCACGGACAAGGAATAGTAAAACCACACACCGGAGCAGTGTACACCACCAATCAACTTGCCGAAGCGCATGAGTTTTTAGAATCAAGAAAGTCAGTAGGGAAGGTGATTGTGAAGTGGTAGAATTACTTTTGCGCTCGAAACTTCACTTATCTCAATCTTACAATTATACGTTCTGAATTTGCAATCAGTTTTTTGTCAGCCTGAGCGAAGTCGAAGGCTGTCCGCAAGAAGTAATACTTTTTTATGAAAGTGATGTATGTCTATATCGTAAAATGTGCCGACCAGAGTTACTATACTGGAGTAACAAATGATATTGAAAGAAGACTTGCCGAACATAATTCCGGTGAAGATGAAAACGCCTACATCTATCATCGAAGACCTGTTGAATTGGTTTTTTGTGAAATGCTGAATAATCCGAACGAAGCAATTGAATTAGAAAAACAAATCAAAGGCTGGACAAGAAAAAAGAAAGAAGCGTTGATTCAGCGGAATTGGTCGAGATTAAAAGAATTGGCAGTCTGCAAGAATTTTACATCCCACAAGTATTATTCAAAAAACAAAATAAACGCTTCCTCAAAAAGACATGGTTCGACTTCGCTCACCATGACAAATACAGAGCATCGAAACCAATTTTAATTGTGGTAAACAAACAGATTCTTTCCACTTTTCAACGCGATTCTACCATTGAGCAACTCAGCAAGCAGGGCTTCGACCTGCTCGTTATCGGGGGCGGCATCACGGGCGCAGGCATTGCGCTGGATGCGGCTTCACGCGGCATGAAAGTCGCGCTTGTGGAGAAAAAAGATTTCGCTTCCGGCACGAGCAGTAAATCCACCAAGCTGATTCATGGCGGGTTGCGCTACCTCAAGCAATTTGAAATTGCATTGGTAAAAGAAGTGGGACGCGAGCGCGCTATCCTGCATCGCAACGCGCCACACGTTGTTGTTTCTGAAAACATGCTGTTGCCCATTGTCGAAAATGGCTCTCTCGGCAGAACGAGTACCGCCATCGGCTTGTCGGTGTATGACTGGCTTGCGGGCGTGCGTTTCAGCGAGTGGAAGGACATGCTTTCAAAATATGCTACGCTTAAAAAAGAACCGCTGCTCAGGAGTGACAATATAAAAGGCGGAGCTATCTATAAAGAGTATCGAACGGATGATGCGCGGCTTGTGCTGGAAGTACTGAAAACCGCTGCGCACTATGGTGCGCGCTGTATTAACTATACAGAAGTGGATGACCTGTTATATGCTGAAGGAAAAGTTTCGGGAGCGGATGTCACAGATATTATCAACAAAAAGAAATTCAGTATTCGCGCGAAGAAGGTGATTAATGCTGCCGGTCCGTGGGTGGATGCGTTGCGCAGAAAAGACAATTCGCTGAAAGGAAAAACTCTGCATCTCACCAAAGGTGTGCATCTTGTGGTGCCTTATGAAAAATTGCCCGTGCGACAGTCAGCGTATTTCGATGTCGCTGACGGCAGAATGATTTTTGTGATACCGCGCGGAGAGATTACCTACATCGGCACTACCGACACCAACTACGATGGCGACATTGAAAATCCCGTCACGGCAAAAGAAGATGTTGCGTATCTGCTTGCTGCCGTGAACTCGATGTTTCCCACCGTAGAACTCACGAAAAAAGATATTACCTCTTCATGGGCGGGCTTGCGTCCGCTGATTCATGAAGAAGGCAAAGACCCTTCGGAGCTTTCACGCAAGGATGAAATTTTTATTTCTCCTTCGGGACTAATTTCTATGGCGGGCGGCAAGCTCACCGGTTTTCGTAAAATGGCGGAACGCGCGGTGGATACTGCTGCTTACCAGATTGCCAGCGATGAAGGTCTTGAGTTCAAGCGCTGCTTCACTGATAAAATCATTCTTGGTGGCGGTGATTTTAAAGATGAATATTCCATTGCGGGCTTTGCCGAGAAAATAGAAAAAATGACGCAGCCTTCCGACATCACCACGAAAGATATTTTCAATTTGATTCACCGCTACGGAACGGCTTGTGAAAAAATTATCAAAGCTGTGAAAGAACAGCCAACCGGATTTAGCAATAAAGCATTGCTACTTGCAGAATTAGATTATTGCATTGCGGAAGAAGCCGTAACCAACCTCAGTGATTTTTTTATCAGGCGCACCGGCAAACTTTATTTCGAGCGCGAAGTGGTGGAGCAGGAATATCAATTCCTGAAAGAAAAAGCAGGAGTGTTGTTCGGATGGAATGAAGAGCAGAAGCAACGCAACCATGCTGAATTCATGCAGGAGTATCATGCTGTGGTGATGTTCAAGTGAATCTTTAAATCCTACTTTTGTAAAAAGTAAAATCATGAAGGGCATTTCTTACATCACTGACGAGAACAACAAGAAAAAAGCAGTTGTAATTGCTTTGGATGCGATTCAAAAAAATGAAGAGGAAATTCACGAATTCATTGATGTGCTTGTTGCAGAATCGCGGAAAGGAGACGAGATGCTCAGTTGGGAAGAAGCAAAAAAACGCCTGAAGAAAAAAGGCAAATTATGAGCTATGCTATCCGCATTAGCAAGCAGGCGCTGAAAGAATTGGAGCGATTGCCTGCAAATGAAACCCGTAAAATCAGCGCGGCTATCAGCGACTTATCCGATAACCCGTGTCCTGTCGGTTGTAAAAAATTAAAAGGCGAGAAAGAATACCTCTGGCGGATTCGTGTTGGAAATTATCGCGTCATCTATAGCATTGAGGATTCTGTGAAAGTTATTGAGGTTCGCAAAATCGGTGACAGGAAAAATGTGAACCTCTGACACCAATGCCCTACCGCGTTGATAATATCCCATTTTTTCTAAAGCCATTCTTTCTTCTCTATTCTTATACAGCCGCTGCGCTTCTCTATTCGATACAACTGCTGATTTTTCTCACTTGCCGCATTGAGAAAGAAGGCGAAGAACATCCCGCGCCTCACAAGAACCATATCTATGCAACATGGCATGAAAACCTGCTACCTTATTTCGCGGTATATATCCGCTATCGCGAGCCTTATGCGTGGATTAACCACCCGCTGTGGTTTATGAAGCCGATTCATATTATTCTCAGTTGGATGGGGATGAAAAAATTGTTTCTCGGCTCCAGCGGGCATGGTGGCAGGGATGCAATGCTACAAGTGGTGGAGCATTTGAAACAAGGTTACAACACCATGATTAATCCTGATGGTCCGGCAGGGCCTCCATACATTTTAAAGCAGGGCGTGTTGCAAATGAGCAAACATTCAGGCATTCCGATTGTGCCGATTCGCTTTGAATTGACGCACTACTTCCGCTTGGGCGCTTGGGATAAAAAGAAAGTGCCGCTGCCGTTTTCGAGGATACGGGTGGTGTATGAAAAGCCCGTAGCTGTAAGTGAAAGCAATATAGAGGAATCCTCTTCTGAACTTACTATACTGCTCGGGTAAATTCTTAATACCCAGAAAAAGTTTCTCTAAGAGGCGAATGCTTCTGAACCAACATTCCCTATTTCTTAGTTAAAAACCTCCCTCTCCGATTAACAACCCTCCTTGTTAATCAACTGACGAAAATCTATCAACAACAGATATTTCTTGATTAACCACTGTATGAATTCTGATTCGATTAATCTATTCCTCCCGCACAATCCCCAAATCTCCCGCGCAATCTAAAATTGTCCAGAACAATTAAAGATTGCTCACAACAAACCAGATTTGTTCCGCGCATTTCAAATTAGTTCAGAACAATTTTCAACTGTTACACATGATTAAATAATGTTGCGGATGAATAAAATTTGCTCTCCGCTATTCAAAAATGTCGAAGAGAATTTTTGTTTTTTCAGCACAAGGAAAATTATTCCGAAATAATTTTTCTTTGTTTTCCGTAAACCCATTTATTTAAACACAACCTATGAGCATTGTGCGCATCAGTTTTGGTTATAGCCGCATGAACGCGAGTGAAGTGGCGGAAAGTGCGGAAGAAACTCTGTCGAAAATGGCGGCAGAGCCGGGCATCTACCCCGCGCCAAATCCATCTTTATCAATTGTGGGCAACGCGCTGGCGGAACTGCGCCAAAGCATTAGCAATGCTTCCCGAAGAGACGGGCTGATGGTGGGAAAACGACAAGAGAAAAAAACGATTCTCGAAAACCTGTTGAAGCTGCTTTCAAGTTATGCAGTGAATGTGACAAGCGGTGATAAAATCGCGCTTGAAAAAGGCGGATGGAAAATAATTGAGCCGCGCCCCGTTGCGCTATTAGTGCCGCCCACGAATCCGAAGCTATCGTTTATCAAAGGAAAGTCGGGGCAATTGAAGCTGCGCTGGAAGGGCGCAAAAGGAATGAGCTATCTCGTGGAGTTTACCGACCAAAGTATTATTGAATCACCCACCTGACGTTTCGGAGGCGTTACCACCAAATCGAAGATTATCCTCTCTGGTTTTAAGCTGGGAACGATTTACAGTTTTAGAATTTTCTCAGTGCGCGGCAGCGAGATGTCGGGGGCATCGCAAGTGGCGAGCAGCATGGCGGTGTAAAATCACTTCGGCTTAAACTGCTCAAACGAAAGTTTACAATCCTTACACAGATACATCGCGCGGCACAGCGTGGAGCCGAAAGGCGAATTGAGTGTAGTGTTTTTGCTGCCACAGTGCGGACAGGCTGCCTGTAAATTACTCAGGTCTAACTCGCCTGTAATGTTTGGCGGTGGCGCAAGTCGAAAATCTTTCAGCAGTTGTTTTCCTTTTTCCGAGATGTCGTTGGTGCTCCATTTATATTCGCGGTCAACAATCACTTCCACTTTTTCAAAACCAAGTTCCTCTACTTTCTTTTTGATTTGCGCGCGCATGTAGTCAACCGCAGGGCAGCCCACAAAGGTTGGAGCCATCGTCACGCGCGCAGAATTTCCATCCACTTTTACATCAGTGATAATCCCCAAATCCACCACCGAGATGACAGGGATTTCGGGGTCTTTCACTTTGTGAAGCGCTTCAAGAATATCTTCTTTAGTTGTAAGTACCATACTTCTTTAAGAGTGTGCGGTTGTCATCCTGAGCGAAGTCGAAGGATTGAGCGATTGCCCGCGCTGCTACAGTTCGACTTCGCTCACTGTGACCTGCGCTTCTCACCACTCCGCATTCGGCTCTAAGCGATATACTTCAGTCATTTCATCCAGCAAGGGTTTCAGATGTTCTGTGTGAAATCCGTTTCTTCCGCCATAAACAGGCTCAACTTTTTTAGTTGGCAGTTTTATTTCAGCGGCATCCAACACGGGCTGCATACTTTTCAGCCATTCGTTCTGTAATGTTTCTTCACCGGCAAAAACATTTTTCTTGATTAACTCGTTTTCCCATTTGCTCTTTTCAAAAATGCCAAGTGCGAATGGATAGCATTCTTTCACAGCATTCAGCATTCTTGAACGGCTTTCTTCATTAGCCATTGCAAGTTTCTTCATCCATGTATCAGCATGAAGCACATGATATTTTAATTCGCCATGAATTTTTTTTGCAAGCGCTGCAATGCGTTTTTCACTTGATTGCTCCAGCAATTTGTAGCGGCAAATTTCAGCATGGTCAAAAAAGAAGTGGCGCGTGAGGCTGAAATCGTATTCACCAATAGGAAGCTCAACGAAGTGACAACATTTAAAATCTTTTTCGCTTCGTTCATACGCCAGTTTATTAGGAGTTGCCTCTCCGTATTCTTCATTCAAAATTGAATAAAGCGCGTTCGCATGTCCTATTTTATCTTGTGCCATAGATGAAAAGGCAATGTCTTCTTCGAGCATTGGTCCCAAGCCCGTCCACTCGGAATTGCGATGCCCAAGGATGAGCGCATCATCCGCCATTTTGAATAAGAGGTCTTTGATTGCTTCTTTCATTGTTTAGCCTCACCCCCGCCCCCTCTCCAATGGAGAGGGGAGACAAGAGGGTATCTTTTTATTTTTTAGAAATATCTGTCATTGCATTAGCGCCAACTTCAAACCTTAGACTTTAGACTTCAAACTCGCTTTGAACTTTGAAATTTTATCGCTCACTTTATATCCTGCCGCTTCGCGATGCGTTTTTTCAGGTGTGGTGTAAAACATGTCTTCATCTTCCAGTTGCGTTGCGAAAATATCGGCTGTCTTCACCACCCATAAGTTCACACAGCGTTTCCTCCGCGCAAATTGTTCTTTGGCAAACAGCAGCGCTATCTCTTTATTGGGCGCATGAACCGAGCCTACATGCTCATGATGATTTCCGCGTTTATCCTGATGAAACACTTCGTACGTCTGCCAGTATTCATGCTCCTTCACCGGCTCAATGTTGTCGGGAGTTGTGATGCGGTTGATTCGGGGGTCGAGTGATTTCATATTCGGTTTACTGTTTTGCTATTTACGGTTTACTGTTCAGCACTCAACAACTGAAGACTGAAAACAGACAACTAAACTCCTATTTTAAGACAACGGAATCATAAATTTCTCCGCTGGATTCAATAAAGCCTTCCGCACCCAGCGTCCGTGTTCTTCTGCCCATTTGCGCACATCCAATCGTTCTTTATTGCACGGACCGTTTCCATTTATCACTTGAAAAAATTCATCCCAGTTCGGGTCGCTGAAATCCCATTGTCCGGTTTCTTTATTCTTTTTCAGATTTTTATCAGGAAATGTAATTCCAACTTCCAGCACTTTCGGCACATATGTGTCGAGAAACTGGTTACGCATGTTGTCATTCGTATCCATCTTCACCTTCCAGCGCATGAGTTGTTCGGTATGGACCGAAATTTTATCAGGCGGACCAAAGAAATGAATGATGGGACGATACCAGCGGTTAATCGCATCCTGCGCCATCTCGCGTTGCTTCTTTGAGCCGGTGGCGAGATAGACGAATGCTTCATGCCCCTGTTTCAGATGGAATGATTCTTCATAACAAATTCTTTCCAACGCGCGACAATACGGACCATAAGAGCCTTTTGCATTCGCAAGCTGATTCACAATCGCTGCGGCATCAATCAGAAAACCAATCACTGTTACGTCAGCCCATGTTTTCGCAGGATAATTGAATACGTTGGAATATTTTGATTTGCCCGTGAGCAAATCGTTAATCATCTGCTCGCGTGATTTACCCAGCGTTTCAGCGGCATTGTAAAGCAAATGCCCGTGTCCGATTTCATCCTGCACTTTTGCAATCAGCGCAAGTTTCCGTTTCAAACTTGGCGCGCGCGTAATCCAGGTTCCTTCAGGCAACGCGCCAATGATTTCGGAGTGCGCATGTTGTTCAATCATGCGAATCAACTGCCTGCGATATTCGGCAGGCATCCAGTCGTGCGGCTCGATTTTTTCACCCGCATCAATCTTCGCCTGAAAGGCAGCCAGCTTTTCAGGGTCTTCCTGTGCAGCAGGCTTTTTGCCCTTCGGTTCGTCAGTGATGGAAATGTTTCCGTACATGGTTTTTGTTTTTAGCTGCAAGCCTCAAGCTACGAGCTACAAGCCAAAAAAGCTTGCCGCGAACAGCTTGCGGCTTGAAGCTGTTATTTAATCACCAGTCCATTCAAAATAAATTCGCTCATTTTCTCGCCTACTTCATCAGGAGATACTTTGCCGGATATTTTATACCATTCATGTGCGCCATTCATTACCGAAAACAGCAAACGCACAGTGAAGTTCACGTCCATCATGCGAAAATCACCGCTGGTAATTCCTTCCTGCACCACTTCTTTGAATCCTCGTTCATATTTTTCGCGCATAGAAATGAATTTTTTCAAATCCGGTTTTTTCAAGTAACTCCATTCAATAAAGAACACGGCAGCCGCGTCAAGGTTATTAATCACCACGCGAAGATGCTCCGCAATCAGGCGGTTTAATTTCTCAACCGGATTTGAAACAGAGTTCAGAATTGCTTCCTGCGCCTCAAAAAAATCATCCGCGATTTTGAAGCAGATATATTTCAGGATGTCGTCTTTTGATTTGAAATGGCTGTAAATGCTGGCAGGTTCCACGCCTACTTCTTTCGCCAACTCGCGCATGGAAGCGGCAGCATAACCACGCTCGCGGAACATATTTTGCGCAGCGGAAACTATCTGGTCTTTCGTTTTTGATATTGCAACAAGCATTAACCTAACGGGTGTTAGGCTAAGTTAGGTATTTAAAATATGTCAGCCAAGCACAAAAAAAAGCCCCGGCTATAAACCGGAGCTTTTTTCTTTAATGGTCTTCTCTTTAATTAAGAGATAGCCTGTTCGCATACCTGAATGAGGCGCTTGATAGCAGCATCATCAACGCTGTACCAAATCGTTTTGCCTTCTCTTTCAGTAGAAACTAATTCCTGATTTCTCAAGATTGCAAGGTGCTGAGAAGCAACTGATTGCTCAATTCTCAGTTTCACATAAATGTCTGTAACATTCATGCGGTTTTTGTTGTCTTTTACAAGCGCCAGCATCTTCTGCCTGAGAGGATGGTTAAGCGCTCTTACTTTCATTTTTGCCTTGTTAAGAATCTCGTTCTGGTTTTTGTTGAGATAACTCATGTTTAAAAAATTTTTGGTTAAAAAATAAGTAAAATAACGTACTGGAAAACCCGTAGTTATTACGCAATGTTAATATTTCTTTTTGAATTTTCACTGATTTTCGATTATTTTTTTTACACATTAAAAAGAGCGTTTTGTGCGAAAAAATGTGCATAAGTGCCTTAAATCGGGACTCCCTTCATAAAAATTACTCTAAATCGTTGATTATTAATCACTTAAAAAACATGGAAGATATTCAATCAATCTTACTATCCGGCTGAATATAAAATCAACTGACTTTTTTTGAGAATGCTTTTTTCATGGTGAATATTCAAAATTGGTGAAAAATTAAGGAGTAAATCTCCATAAAACAGGTCAAAAACAAGGCTAAGGTAAGTAGTGACTAAAAAACTACGTGAAAACACGGAGGTCGAAATCTCCCGTTTATTATACCTGTTTGCTATTATTCGCGGCTTGAAAGCGCTTTATCTAAGCCAGATTGTGATTTATCGCATAGCGAATCAAACCGGCTATAGTTTTAATCCCCAGTTTTTTGGAGATATTGTAACGATGCGTGTCAACCGTGCGCTTGCTGATGTGCAGTTTTTGTGCGACCTCGCTGTAGGAGTTGTCGTTGGCAAGCATACTGAGAATCTCTTCTTCCCGTTTTGAAAGCGCATTTGGCTCAGTTGCTTCTTCTTCAATTGTCGGAGGCATATTTCCTGCAACTACATCTAAAATTACCTTGTGGGCTATTTCCTTAGAAATATAGTGCTCTCCTTTCATGACAGCCGAGATGGCATCTACCACTTCATTGCTTTCAGCAGCCTTAAGCAAGTATCCATCCGCTCCTGATTTTAACATACTCAGCACTTTATGCTGGTCGTCATATATGCTGAATGCAAGTATTTTAAGTTTAGGGTAATATTTACGCAGTTTCCGGGTAGTCTCAAGTCCGTTTTTCCCTGGCATGTTGAGGTCAATAAAAACGAGGTCAACACGCTTCCCCTCCATCATCTTCAGTAATTCCTCGCCATTCTTTGCTTCGCCTACTACATTGAGATTTTTTTCGAGTTGCAGAATTGACCGAATGCCTAAACGCACTGCTGGATGATCATCTGCAATAAGAATATCAATTTTACGAAGTCTGTTGCTCACCAGTAAATAAAACTAGTACGCAAGCTAAATCCGGATGATGCAAAGTGCATTGATATTCTATCTGAAAGGCTTGTAGGAATTTTCCTACAAAGAATGAACGTAAAAAAGCGTAGAAATTAATTTTGAGAGAAAGCGCTTTAGGGGCAGTTCTGAAAATTGCTTTTTTTATCGTCTCACCCCTGCCTGCGTTAAAACTTAGGCAGGTAAACCAATCCTCTCCTGAAGGAGAGGGTGTCTGTGGCAGAATTTTCTGAACCGCCCTTAATGCGGTTCCTCTGCAAGATTCTCCTGTAGCAGGTTATGCTTCAAAAGATACTGAGTAATCTCTGCGACATTATCAATGCCAAGCTTTTCAAAAATCCTGGTTTTATAAGTGCTCACTGTTTTTACGCTCAATGTCAAGCCCTGAGCGATTTCGCCAACTTTTTTTCCTTTTCCAAGTTGAAGCAACACTTCAAACTCACGGTCAGAGAGCGTCTTGTGCAGCGGAGAACCTTTACTCTCTGAGAGGATTTCATTAAATAATAAATTCGTGATAGCCGCGCTTACATACTTACCTCCGCTTGCAATTGTAGTAATCGCTTCATACAATACATTGGGCGCGCTGTCCTTGTGGAGATAGCCCGATGCCCCGGCTTTTATGGTTCTGATTGCATACTGGTCCTCCGGATACATACTCAGCACCAATACCTTAATTCTTGGATAGAGCAGATGAATTTGCTTCAGCACTTCCAAGCCGCTTCTTCCGGGCAGCCCGATATCAAGCAACACTACATTCGGCTTGGTTAGCCGTAATTCTTTCAGGAGTTGCTCTCCATTAGAAACTTCAGACACGACTTTAAAATCAGGTCTTTCTTCGAGAATCTGCCGAATGCCCTTCCTTACAATTTGATGGTCGTCACACAGTGTTATGCTTATCATGCTTTTTAACTACTTCTTTTAATGGAAAGGTAAAGGTCAGCAAAGTGCCTTTTCCGTGCGTTCCTTTCAATTCAAATTTACCGCTCCATGTTTTCACCCGTTCCTTCATGCCGAAAATTCCAAACTTATCAGGATGCGATAAATCTTCCTTTTCAATCCCCTTGCCATTATCCTGAATTGTCAGCTGCAGTTCGCTTCTCGTAGCATGCGCTTTCACGAGTGCTTTTTTTGCTTCTGAATGTCGGAGGATATTGGTGAGCGATTCTTGAATAATACGGAAGAACGCCACGCTGAAAGCGTCCGAAAATTTAACCTTTCTGATGTTATGTCTGAATTCGCATTCCACACTTCCGCTTTCATTCACCGATTTGATTTGCCATTCAATGGCAGGAATAAGACCAAGATTATCTAAGATAACCGGACGTAATTGATGCGCGAGCCTTCTTGCCGAGCTTATTGTTTGGCTTGAAAGGTCAATAAGGGATTTCACTTTGTCTTCAACTTGAAAAATGTCAAGCCCGCGTTTTCTGTGTTGATTAATATATTGCTGCAACCAAAACATACCAAGTTTCATGGCGGTGAGTTCCTGGCCCAGTTCATCATGAATTTCCATTGCAATGTTTTTCTTCTCTTCCTCGCGGATGGTTTCAAGCCGCTGGTAGAGGGCTTTTAGTTTTCCATTCGTTTCACGCAATTCCTGTTCTGCCTCTTTTTGCTGAGAAATATCCCGTATCAGCGCCAGTGCTTCATTATTATCATCCGTAAGAATTCTTGCCTCAAAAAAATTAAGTTTTTCAGGGTTTGATGGGTCGGCAAGCGAGTAGTTGAAAGTTTGAATTGCGTTTGTTTTCAGCGCCTGCTTCACATTTTTCATGCAAAGCTTTGCTATAGGCGGAGGCAATACTTCTTTAACTCTTTTCCCTATAAAGAATTCGGGTGGAACCAAGGGACCAAAATTTGTTGCCGCTTTAAAGTCTAAAAAAACTCCTGTTTTTGAGAGACGGAAAATCATGTCTGGAATTGCTTTCAACAAAACTGAATTGCGCTTTTCGCTTTTCGCAAGCGCCTCAATAGCATGCATCCGTTCGGTAATATCAGTCACAGAACCTACATAGCCAATTACATTTCCTCTCTCATCTTTATCAGGCACAGCCTGCCCATACACCCAGTTGATTCTTCCTTGCGGTGTTTGAAAACGAAATACTGCATTGGATACCTCTTTCAGCTTAAATGCTTTCTTCCAGTCTTTCAACGATCCATCCCGGTCATCGGGATGGATTGCACTTTGCCATCCATTACCAGTTGCTTCTTCGAATGATAAACCAGTGATTTCACACCATTTCTCGTTTACAAATACCGTTCTCCCTTTTGTGTCTGTTCTAAAAATTCCAACCGGAGATACATTGGCAAGATGGCGGTAATCTTTTTCCTGCTGTTTGAGTTTTTCTTCCAGCACTTTCCTTGCGGTAATGTCATTTACTGTACCCCGAATATACTTTTTATCATAAGGCGGAAAACGAACTAATCTTGTTTCCGTAGGGAAAATTTTCCCTTTCGAATTGATGTGATGCCATTCATACACGATATTGTTTTCCCTGAGCGCGAGGCGCAGCTTGTCTTTTGCCGCTGCAAGCGAATCTCTGCCGTCAGGCTGGCGGGGCGGGCTTAATTCAATTGCGCGCATGCTCAATAACTTTTCACGCGAGTAGCCGAACAACTTTGTTGCGTTCTTATTGCAATCAATAAATTTTCCTGTTTCAGCATCTACAATAAAAATCGTTTCAGGCGCTGTTTCCGTGAAGTTGCGATATCGCTCTTCACTTTCCTTCAGGCTGGTTTCTATCTGTTTGCGTTTTGAAATATCTACAATGGTACCACGGATGACTTTTTTATCGTAAGGCGGAAAGTGGGTGATACGGACTTCACACGGGAAAAGACGGTCGTTGAAATCCTTATGATGCCATTCATAGCTCACATTCCTACCGCCAAGCGCTTCCTGAATCTTTGCTTTGATGAATTCAAGTGAAGAAATGCCGTCCGGTTGTGTGCGGGGACTAAGATGAATACCTTTCATATTTTGCAAATGCTCCCGCGAGTATCCAAACATTTCCATTGCCCGCTGATTGAAGTCGAGAATGGCGCCAGTAGATGTATCAATCAAAAAAATAGCTTCGGGAGCTGTTTCAACAATGGTTTTGTAACGCTCTGCATTTTCGCGCAACGCTTCTTTCAGGTTTTCGCTCTGGGTAATGTCGCGATAGTTTATCAGGATGCCTTCAATGCCGGGCTTGTCTAATAAATTCACAAATCTCGTTTCCAAAATTACCCATGAACCATTTTTATGCTTGAACCGGACAATGTTTGTAACCAAATGACCCGCACTGTTTTTCAGCACCGGTATTGAATCGTAAAATATGCGATGGTCATCAGGATGCAAAAGTTCCAAAATGCTCTTTCCGATTCCGGACGCAGGTCTGTATCCAAGAATTTCCAACAAGGAAGGGCTGTGATATTTTACAACTTCGTCAAAATCAATAATTGTAATTCCGTCAAACGAATTTTCAATCAAACTCCGGTAGCGCATTTCACTTTCTTTCAACGATTGCTGTATCAGCAGTCGTTCTGTCACTTCCCTGAGATTAATAAGAATACCCTGAATATCAGGGTCATCTGCCAGGTTAACTGCTTTTGCCTCCAGATCTTTCCACGAACCGTCTTTATGGCGAAATCGTACCGAATTCAAAATGGGGATGTTCGGCTCCGTCATTAATTTTTCCAATGCTATGCTACACTTGTCCTTGTCATCAGGATGAACAAGCGCAAAGAAGTTTTGTGCGCTGCTATCCTCTTGGCTGTAGCCTAAGATTTTTTCAACGGAGTGACTGTAAAACTTCACGCTCCCGTCAAATGTAATAATGGCGATGCCATCTAAGACCTTGTCTATGAGCGATTGATAAAAATTATTATTGGCAACAAAAGTTTCCTCAGAGTTGCCGTTGGCGGGCAATTGATTCATCCCTTGAAGTTAGCGCGAAAAGAATTTCGTGAGAATCAAAACTTACCGAATCTGTTCTTGGCGCGGGAGATTTTTTTCAAGGACTCCCAGCTTTTTCTTTAAAAAAGCTAATTGCGCTTTCGATTCCTCCACGCCTTTCATCACGCCTTCCAGCAACGCGCCCACATTCTTTGATTTTGCAAAAAAGCCCATGTTGTTTTCCGTTTTCGCCACTTCATCTTCCACGGTGCGGATTTTAGTGCGCAGGAAACGCTTTTCATCTTCCAGTAATCTCATTGAATCCGGAGCCCCTTTCATGCGCTCCACTTTGTTCTGAAATTTCAAGATTTCCTTATCGCTTTCATTCATGCCCATTCGCTCATAGCAGGCATCAACAGCTTGCGTATATTTTTTGAAAACCGCTTCGCGCACATCCTGCGGCACTTCACCCGCTTCATCCCATTCTTTTGCAATGGCTTTAATAGTCGGCAACGCTTCTGTTGAACTGATGGAGGAAATCAGTTCTTCCAATTTCTTCACAATCTGCTCCCGCTTTGCAAGATTATTTTTCCGTTCTTCCTCCTGCGCTGCAAACTGTTTTTTTCTTGAATCAAAGAATGCGTTACATGCTGCACGGAATCTGTTCCAGAGCGTCTGGTCGGTTTTGTAAAGCCCTGCCGGTCCGATATTTTCCCACTGCCGTTGCAGGCGAATAAGTTTTTGAGCGGTGTTGTCCCAGTCGTTGCTCGTTTGTAATGCCTCCGCCTGTTCGCACACTTTTACTTTCGCCTGCTTATTTGCATCGTAATCTTTTTTCAGCGTTTCATAGAATGCGCGTTTCTTTTCAAAGAAATCATTGCTTGCTTTTCTAAACCGTTCCCATACCGCTTCAGCTTCTTCTTTCATCACCCTGCCGATTTTTCTCCATTCCTGCTGCAACTCTAATATTTCTTTCGTCTTCCTTTCCCAATCGCGGGGATGGAAGATTTCTTCCTGCGCCACTGTTTCTACCTTTTCGCAAAGCGCAAGTTTCGCCAGCAGATTTTCTTCGTATTTCTTTTTTAATCCCTCATAATGCGCATGGATTTTCGTGAACACGCGCTCGCTGTTTTCATTAAACCGGCTGATGATTTCATCTTTCTTCAACGCAGGCACGGGACCAATGTCATACCAATCTTCACGATACTTCCGAATCAATTCTTCCACGCGCCTGATGGTTCTTTCGCCCATCAATTCTTCCATCCGTTTCAGCAAGTGTTCTTTCTCTTCAAGATGCTTCTGCAAGTCAAGTTCTTTCATGCCCTGCGTAAGCTGAATCATGTGATAGAAGCGCTCGCGCTGATGCCTGTAATCGCTCTCTAACTGTTCCTCATTTTTTTTCGGAATCTCTCCGATGTTTTTCCAGCGGTCACGCAATTCGCGGAATTGCTGGAATGCTTTGCCTACGCTGTCGCCCTTTTCAATCAGGGTTTTCAGGTCGGTAACCACTTGTTGTTTAGCAACAAGATTATCGCGCTCGTGCGTTTTCTTCTCTTCAAAAAATTTGTTTTTACGGTCTTTGAAAAGATTATACAACTCGGCAAACCTGCCATCTGTATGGTCGCGATGATACACGAAATCAAACTCGCTGCCGCCTTCATCGAGAAATTTTTGCTTCTCATCTTCCTTGCGCTCATTCAGCAATTCGTTGTAGGCAGATTCCAACTCCTCCGCCAGTGGCATCAGTTCGGGCACCTCCTTTGTTTTGCTTAATTCATCAAAACGGGCTACAATTTCTTCCCTGCTCAACCCGGTGAATTCAGAACCTTCTTCGCGTTTTTCCATGACGGACGTATGTTTCAGAGGGTAAAAATACTATTTTGAAGCACAGATACAATTGATTTTTGCTGAAGTAACCGGTTGACTTTATAGTGAAAGGAGTTGATTTTAAAACAGCCTCGGACACATGCGTACATTATTCACCGGTCTATCCTTGTCAATCACATGCACGATGGAGATTTCAAACGCACCTACCGAGTAGCTGCCGGGAATGAGCTTTGAAAGGTTCAAGTCATAGTTGAATAACATGCGAGTGCGTTGCAACTGCGCGCCAACCAAAGGATACAATGCATCACGGTTGCGCATCCACAAGCCGAAGAAGATGACAAGCTTGCGCGAGTAAGTCAGTTTCTTATCAAGCGTTACGTTTGTTCCGACAACAATTTCTTGTGCTCCCCGCTGATACATATACGAGGCGCCTGGCTGCAAGCCCCAGTCTTTATGCACACGAATATCGGAATATACATGCGCAACAGGTCTGCGGTGCACTTGGTTGTCCTCATTGAAATATGATTCATACGGAGCGAAAATATGAATCACAGAAACGCCACCTTCAATGCTGAATTTTTTCGGAACAGAGTATGACATGGAAGCGCCTGCATGAAAGTCGAAATACTGAACGGCATCACTTGCGTAATTTTCTCCGGGGTCGATCTGGCTATCAAACCCCACATCATTCCATTGCGAATCAAACAGCAATTTTGAGAAATCAATTTTCTTGTGAACAAACAATCCCGCTGCGCCAAGGCTCAGATAAAAATTTCGCCACTTCGTAAGCTTGATATGATACGCAAGTGAAAGTGATGCTTTGTTCGCCATCAGTTTTCCGTCACCCGCACGGTCATTCACCGCGTGCAGTCCCGCGCTCAACCAGTTGCCATCCATTTTACTGCGCATGATATTCAGGTCGGTGAAAACAGAAACTGTTTGAAAAGGCACACTCACACTGCCCCACTGCGTACGGTAATTTCCCCCGAAACGCATCAGTCCATCAAAGCTGCCGGTAAGCGAAGGATTTAGCGTTAGAGGAGAAGCATAGAACTGAGAGAAGTGAATGTCTTGGGCGGAAGTCATCAGACGACAGACGACAGTCAACAATAGAATGGCAAGCAAATTTGATAATTTGATGATTCGGTAATTCGATACTGAGTTACCGCTGCCTTTTGATTGACGACAGCTATTTTTTTTATGCAATTCGTAATTCGTCATTCCTAATTCCTAATTCGTAATTATCTCAGTAACGTCACATTTCCTTTCTTAAAAATTCCTGCGCCTGATTTCAGTGTTGCATTCAGCAGCCAATCATATACTTCCATTTCCTGCGGATCTTCTTTGAAGGTGCCATCCCAGCCTACAGTAAGGTCTTTACTTTGAAACACCAACTCGCCCCATCGGTTAAAAATTTTTAAATCAATTCTTTCGATGTCTTTTCCGCGGACGATGAAAATATCGTTGTGATTATCGCCATTGGGAGTGAATGCTGTGGGCAGTTCAACTACTTCGGTATAAATCACTGGAATATCCTTGCAGGCAATAGACGGACAGTTATAACCGTTGTCAGCAGAGAGACAGATGTCATACACACCCTTTTGCGTGTAAGCATGTTGCGGATTGATTTCGGCTGTAGTACTTCCATCGCCAAAATTCCACTGATATAAAGAAAGGTCAGCGCGTTGCGATAAATTGGTAAACTGTATCACCTCATCCACTTCAGGATTCACAGGCATAAAATTAAAATCAGCTACCGGATAGCCATATGGTGCAGGAATGAAGATAGTTTTTGAAATGGTATCATTCGAATAGCAATTGTTTGTTCCCGCTGTAGAGAGTTCAACATTGATTGTATCCGATTGATAATATTGCAAAGGACCATCAGGCGAAAGCAAACTGCTGCTGACATTGTTATTCAGCCGCCAGATGAAATTACTCGTGCCCGAACTGCGATTGGAAAAATTCACTTCTGATACATCGCAATTCGTAGCAACATCGTAAGTGAAATCGGCAAGTGGATTCACAATGGTCGAAGTGAAGACAAGGGACAGGAAGGCGGTGTCATTCGTTGAGCATTGATGGCTGTCATTCACTTGTAAAGACACGTTGTAATTTCCGGCTGCGTACGTGATTGTTTCTTCAAAATTTGCTGACGCGCTTCCGTTGCCAAAATCCCAGAGGTAAGAAGTGCCGCCAGAACTGAGATTGTTGAACTTGACTACAAACGTATCGCAAGTATTAGAATAAATCACATTGTGCGTAAAGTCAGCGATGGTAGCATAGCGTGTCGGACTAAAAGTAACCTGCCTTGAAATGCTGCGCCCAATAGTGCAGGGTGATGCAGGCGTAACAGTGAGCGTCACATTGTAAATGCCCGTGTCCGTATAAGCAAAGGAAACGGAAGTGCCGGTCGCAGTCATTCCGTTTCCAAAATCCCAAGACGCAGTTGCATTGCCGCTTATTGAAGTGTTGAATTGCGCCAGCAGTGAATCGCAATCCGCAGCGAGGCTTTCTGAAAAAATAAAATCAAAATCGAGCGTGTCAAGCACCGGGTTAAAATGGATAGGCTGATAGGTGGTATCGCTTAATCCGCACCAACTCGTTGTCACTGTAGCGAGCATCACTTCCACAGAATCGTTTCCGATAAAAAGATGCGTCACCGCAGAATCCGTTGAAGTAGCGCCATCACCAAAATCCCAATAGTAATCGGCATCCCCTGTTGAGTTGTTCACGAATTGCACCATGAACGAATCGCAGTTGTTTGTCCAGATAATGCTATAGCTGAAGTCCGCAGTCACAGTGTCAATATGCCGTTCAAGTCCCGCCATCAGCACGAAGTTGAAATAAGCTCTTTGAAAAGCTACCTGCGATTGAATGCTGCCGTTGTTGTGCCCTGTGTGTCCGCCTTCATACATCACCATTCCGTTTGACGGATTATCAAAGCCGCGTCCATACACGAGTTTCACGCCCTCACGGGGAGATGCTCCATCAGAAGTTTTGACGCAACGGATTGCTCCCGGATTCCATGTGCCTGTGTTTAATGGAATATACCATGGCTCGGAGCCATTTTCAGTGGAGGGAGTCATATCTTCCATAAATTGCATCACGGGCAAGCCTCCTGTTGAAGAATCATAGAGATACGGCAAGGTTGGCTGTTGCGCATGAAACTCGGTGATAGGTGGTTCGCAGCTATTTATTTTCCAGCATTGCATACCGCTTTGCGTGAGAAAATTTGTCCGTTGCGATGAATCGGCAGGATTTATCAATGCTTCCAACATGCTCACTGCATGGCAACCTGCCCAGATGAATCCGTTGAGATTGGTGTTGAAGTACAGCAAGTTTTGGTGCGTTGTCCATTCAGGGTCGGCATGAGGCATGGCGTACATGTCATCGCAATAATTCAAATCGGCAGGCGAGCCAATACGGTAGGAGGAACTTGATATTCCGGCATTGTTGTAATAAGGAATCACCAGCGCCTCATTCTGCTGGTCAATCACGACATTTGTAAATTCTGTGAGCGTCCGGTAAATGGGGACTGTGAGATCCGCTGTAGTTGTGATGCCCGCCACACCTTGTGCCTGCCATGCTGCTATTTCGCTGTTTACCACTGCCGTGCGGGAAGGAGTTGTGATAATAAACGGACCGCCCCTGAAATCATAACCGTTGTAACTGAAATCAACTCCGCCAAAATTTTTGTTGGGATTAATCGCCCATCTAACGGGAACATTATAGTTCTCGATTAAAGAATAAACCAAACCATAAGGCTTCAATCCGTTGCCAATGGTTTGCGGAACCACGCCCATGTCAACGATGAATGAGCCGGCAGGAATGGTTTCAGTCTGGGCGGCAATATTTTTCGCAAAGAAAAGCAATCCTGCGAGTGCGAAAACAAAAACCGGGTTAAATGTATTTTTCATTTGAGTGCAATCCGTTCCGGCTTTATACTCACGTTCGCATTTATATCAATTTGGTAAAACCACCGTTCCCCTACAACTCTAATTCCGCCTTTCATAAAAAACTTGCCGCTTTTTTCATTTTATTTCATCTCAGCAACGTCACATTTCCTTTCTTAAAAACTCCCGTGCCTGACTTTAGTGTTGCATTCAGCAGCCAGTCATACACTTCCATTTCCTGCGGCTCGCCTTTGTAAGTGCCATCCCACCCAAAATACGGGTTTTTGCTCTGAAAAACTAATTCTCCCCCGCGGTTGAAAATCTTCAAATCAATCTTTTCAATATCTTTTCCGCGCACGATGAAAATATCATTGTGGTCATCTCCATTCGGAGTAAAAGCTGTGGGCAAATCCACCAAATCATCTGACACAATCAGCAATTGCTTGCAAGCCGAATCGGGGCAACTGTATTCATTCGCCACGGAGAGACAAATGGTGTATGCGCCCAACTCGGAGTAAATATGCTGAGGATTTTTTTCAGAGGAAGAAGCGCCATCCCTAAAATCCCACCAATAAGAATCAGGATGCGCTCGCAGCGAAGCATCGGTGAACCTTACTACTTCATCTTCATCAGGTTCTGTCGGAGTGAATGTGAAATCAGCAACAGGATAACCATAAGGCGCGGGTAACGAGATGATTTTTGATGCAGTATCTCCGGTGATGCAGTTGTTTGTCGCGCGGGCGGTGAGCGACACACTCAGCGTATCTGCATCGGAATAAAGTAACGTGCTGTTGGGTGAAAATTCATTGCTGACGATTGCATTATTTACCTGCCACAAAAATTGATTGATGCCTGTACTGAGGTTGGTGAATGTCAGTTCAACCACATCACAGTTTGGAACAATTGTGTAATCAAAATCAGCAAGCAGCGTGTCGAACACAGGCGTGAATAGAAGTTGTTGCATTGTTGTGTCGTTTGATGAACAACTTCTGCTATCATTCACCTGAAGCTGTACATCGTAAGTTCCTGCCGCATAAGTGATAATCGCATTTGTGTCGGTTGAAGTTGTTCCGTTTCCAAAATCCCAGAAGTAGGAAGTGCCACCTGTGCTGTGGTTGGTGAATTCAACAACAAACGTATCGCAGGCATTGGAAGAAAGAATGTTGTAAGTGAAATCTGCAATAGAGTTATAAGCAAGCGGAGTGAAGTTCACGAGTTGTGCAGCAGTATCACCTATCGTGCAGTTTGCAGTTGGAGTGATGATGAGCGAAACATTGTAGTCGCCCGGAATGAAATACACCGCGCTTCCATTTGGAGTTGAAACAGTTGTGCCATTTCCGAAATCCCACAGGTAGGTTGCCGCGCCTGAACTGCTGCCTGTGAATTGCACGAGCAAGGAATCGCAATTTGGTGAATACGCAGAAGTGTAACTGAAAGCTGCTTCCAACTTATCAATCAGGGGAGTGAAGTTGAGCGTTTGAACAGTAGAATCATTGATGCCGCAGGTGCCGCCATAATAAGCAGTTAATACAACTGTGAATGGTCCTCCCGAAGTGAATACATGCGTGAGATTCGTATCCGATGAAAACGTGTTGTCGCCAAATTCCCAATAATAATCGGATGTGCCCGTAGAGAGGTTCGTGAACTCTACCATGAATGAATCACAATCATTCGACCAAATCAAATTGTAGCTGAAGTCAGCAACAGCATTATTTGTAATTGGATTGAAAGTAACCGTTTCATGAAATGTATCCGGCAGCAAACAAACGCTTGTAGGAATCACCACAAGTGACACATCGTATGTCCCCGGCTGCGTGTAAATCACGGTGGGATTCAGCGCGGTAGATGTTGTTCCGTTGCCGAAATCCCACAGCAAACTTCCGTTGCTGATGGTTTGGGTAGTGAATTGCGCAACAAGCGAATCACACGATGTCGAGTAAGTGGAAGTGTAGCTGATTACTGCCTGCGCGGTGTCAATCACCGGGGAGAAACTTAATGTTTGCGTCACCGTGTCGTTGTTGCCGCACCAGCCTGTATGGATTGCAGCAAGCTCAACTTCAAATGGACCACCACCTACAAACAGATGCGTAAGGTTTGTATCGGTTGAAAAACCTCCATCACCAAAATCCCAATAGTAAGTAATTGCACCAGTGGTGTTATTGATAAATTCCACTTCAAACGAATCGCATTGATTTGACCACACGATATTGTAGCCGAAGTCTGCTATCACCGTATCCAAATCAACTGCCTCAAACTGGATACACGTTTTTCCCGAACTGCCATTGCAAGGGTCTTGCGTGAGGATGCACACTTCCATATCATCGCTCACGGTAAACGACTGAAAATAATTCGTGCCGATGTAAGGCACAGGTTGCCCAGTGCTTCCGTTCACAATATTGTTTGCAAAAAAGATATACCAATCATCCACGCCCAGTCCCCAATCCCACGGATTGTAAATGCCGGTGGCATAAGTATAAGTCTGGCTGATATTAAAATACGCAGCAACCGACTCGGTGAAGTTGCAACCGGGCGTTACATTATACTCAAATGAAAACGTGTCGGTGCAATCAATGATAATCCTGTTATCCACCCCTGAGTAAACGCCATCGCTGCTTTCAGAACTGCTGATGGTGATGACGGGCGAAGCAATCGTGGAAATAAAACCGGGATATGTGAACGCAGATGTCTGCACCACAGGCGCAGATTCATCAAGATACAAATCATTGCACGCTATTGATTGCGAAGTCACGCTGCCATTAGGAGGCACATTCACTTCGATTTCCCATACTTTCACATCATAGGTGACACCGCTGCAAAACACATAGCCCGGAAAGCTTTGCCGCATGATGCCCGCGCCATAGCCATAATTGTTGTTGCAGATTTCCTGCTTGCTGAACGATGCTTCAAAGCCCGGGCTGAACGGGTTCACCTCCTGCCCCATCAAAATAGAAATGCACTCTGATTCTTTCGGCTCTGCGGTGGAAGTGGAGTCTCGATAGAAGCCGTCCCACAATTCAGTATAAGGACAACCCACCGCGACAAACGTAGTGAAGCCATATTCGCCATCAAGCGCATTGGGGGCGGCTGATTGCTGCGAATAGAAACCAATGAAATAAAGCACCGAAGTGTTTGCGCTGTTGTTGCAGGATGAAGGGCACGGCACGCGCCATTCTACCGTTACGTTGCCTGTGAAATTATTTACGCTCACCTGTAGGTTCTGCGGCTGCACGGGCACACATTGGGAATGTCCGTAGTAAGCACAGAGCAAGAGAGAGGGCAATATGAGTTGCTTCAGTAGTTGCACGAACTGAAGTTGTTTAAATAACCAATATCAAAATTCTCAATTCTCAAATTTCAAATCACAAACAACAAGCGGAATGCTGGCTTTTTGAGTTTTGTTATTTGCCATTTGGATATGGAAAATTTATTTCGTACCCGTTCCCGCGCAGCTGCCATTGGGTCCTCCCTGCCAACTGAGCGTGAGTTGCGCGCAACCCGCATTCAGAGAGCCGTTGCCGCTAATCGTATAGCCTTGCACAGATTGTGGCGCAATTGTAAAAGATGAACCATCTATCGAAGCATCCACTGCCGCGTTTGCTCCGCCACCACCAAGATTTGAAATGCGAATACCCGAAGCCAATTCCGTTATCGTGAGTGGATTTTGAAAATCAGCGCCATTACACTGCTCATTCATATTCCACACGCCAATAAAATCACCTTTTGCGCAGCCTGTTGAGTTTCCTTCATCTTCCGAGCATGCAGTCCACAGAAGAAGAGAAAAGAAAAAGAATGCGTAATATTCTTTGTTCATCACTGTGCAGGGTAATTTTTAGGATAGTAAATATAGAGAACAGGGGAGAGTTCTCATAGCACACAGAAGGATTATTTGAGCGGTTTTTGGCGCGTACTTATTCCAGGAAACGGGAATTTTTCACTTCCACTTCACCTCGCACGCGCACCGGAAGCCGACAGTGGCGGTTGGCTTCTCATAAGAATAGTCTTTCTCCGCTTTCAATTCATCCATCTTATCCGCCCAGCCACCGCCTTTGTAAACTCCTTCCTCAGAAATCATTTCACCCACGTTGCCGAACAGGTTATGGATGCCGAGTTTATTTGGCAAATACATATAAACAGGGGCGGTGATGGTAGCTTTTGGATTTACTTTGCCTGTGCCGATGTATGTGGAATCATAGCGCACAGCATTGTATAGCTGTGCTCCCTGCCATTTCTTTTTGCTTAATTGCTGTTTCGTTTTTTCACTAAAGTCCGCTCTCGCAACTTCCTCCCACTCGGCTTTTGAAGGCAGGCGGTAGTTGATTGATTTTGGCAAAACCTCTTTCCCTTTTGCATCTGTTTCCATCACTTGCCGCACTCTTGCTGTTCTCCATTTGCAGTATGCACCCGCCTGCTCATGGCTTATTCCAACTACGGGGTGGTCCTTGAATTTCGGATTATAGTATTGCTCCTCGTAGTAATCTTCTGAAAGAGCTACTCGCCAAACTAAAGTATCTGGAATTGCTTTTGCATGTTCTGGAGAGGACGCGCCAAATTTCTGCTTTACCCAATCTTCATATTCCCTCCATTGCAGGTTGGAGATTTCAGTTTCATCAAAATAGAGCGAGTCGTTGACGGACACGGTGCCGGGTGGCGTGAATTTTTTCGTTGTCTGCAAAACAAAAGAAGCGCACAACACGAGTAGCGCAACGAGTGATAATGAAAGGACATTTTTCATAACCTAAATATAAGGAAAGAAACGAAGGATTTCAAAAAATCTTGTTTCCCCTCTTGAAAGAGTGCTTATAGAAGAACGTACCGAAAGTACGCTACCTCAATTAAAAAAATAGGCCTCTTACAATGTCGCTTGGAGGTCCGATACCTGATGTGCCCAAGGCTCGAACACGGAAATAATACGGAGTGAGGGGTTTCAGTTCACTGCTATCAATGGTAAGTTTTGCTTGTGATGAATAACCGCATACATTCCATTTCACTTCTGCTCTATAAGGCTCTTTTTCTGTGGTTGTTTCCACTACGTATTGCGTTGCGCCCTGCACAGGTCGCCACATGATTTTCAGTTGAGCAGCACCCGCATTGGAAATGCTACGCGCACGTTCGGGCTGCGTCATCTCCGGGGATGCGTGTTTCTTTTCAATCACATCAAAACCTGAAGATTGAATAACCACTATATTATCCGTTTGCATGGAAACCCATCCTCCCAATTTCCTCAGCAACACCAAAAATTCTTCGTGCTTTTGGTTTCTGCGTGTTATCATCACCTTGTCATGATTCATTGCATTAGCAGTGGTTGTGCGCAACTCTGCCAATTGTGCGGCTATCTCTGAAAGGGGTGGGGTAGTTTCAGGTGGGAAATTTGGATTGCCTTGCATCTGATACAGGATGCTCGTGCCTTTGATAATTGTTTCACTTGCGCTCAGGTTGCGTAGTCCGAGTTTTACTTTTGCCATAGAGTTGCGTTTAGGTGGTTATGATTTGATAATACGCATTACTGAAGCAAAAGTTTCGCCTGCTTTTAAATAGATTTCGGTTGCTTTTTTAAATGCCGCAGATGCTGATTTATTTTTTGCAGATGCTCTATCCGGAAAACTGCTTGCCACACTTGAAATAGCAGTTGCTATTTCTTCAAAAGCAATCGCTACATTTTCTTTTTCACCTGCTGCATTCTTTTTTGCAGGTGCTTCTCCAAATGCAGCGTGTGAGTTTTTCTTTAAAGCATTTACTGTTTGAGAAAAAGCAGGTGAGAAAGGAGATTTAGCGGGTGAAGATTAATAGATAAGGTTGAGGATTGGGAATTTGGATAGTGAAAAGAAAAAAGGATGGAGATTGATGTCATCTCTTGTAGGTGCTCTTGCTTAAATTTGAAACAACAAAAAATTTGATGACAAGCTACATTGACTATGTAAAGTCTACTCTAAAACCAAGGACAACCGAGAAAGAAATAGTGTTAGACTTGTTTGCAGGTTGTGGTGGTTTGTCATTGGGTTTTGAGGCGGCTGGTTACAAGACAATCGGCTACGAAATGGATACGGCAGCTACTGCAACTTATGATAAGAATTTAAACGGTAACTGCTTTGCTGTAAAACTTAACCTTGACTTTGAATATCCCGAAGCTGAAATAATTATTGGAGGACCACCTTGTCAGCCGTTCAGCGTTGGCGGACATCAAAAAGGAATTGAAGATGCACGGGATGGCTTTCCGATTTTTATTGATGCAGTAAAAAAACTGCAGCCGAAAGTTTTCATGTTTGAAAATGTTCGTGGACTTCTCTACTCAAACAAATGGTATTTTGATTTGGTGATTAAAGAACTTCAAAAGTTAGGATACATTATTGACTACAAACTTTTGAACGCAGTAAATTTTGGAGTGCCGCAAAACAGAGAACGACTTTTTGTTTTCGGACACAGAGCAAAATTTAATTTCCCGAAACCACATCATAAAAAAGTAACAGTTGGCGAAGCCATTGGCGATACCATGTTAACAGCACCCGAAGGCAGCAAATTTTTGAATGCTTCAATGGACACTTATGTTGCGAAGTATGAGAAAGCATCTTTCTGTATCAACCCCAGAGACCTTTACCCTACTAAACCTGCACGAACATTAACTTGTAGAAATCTTGCAGGTGCAACAGGCGATATGCAACGAGTGCGACTTTCAGATGGCAGACGCAGAAGATTATTTCACAGCGAAGCTGCACGACTGCAAAGTTTCCCCGATTGGTTTGAGTTTACAGGAAACGAAACACAACGATTTAATCAAATAGGAAATGCAGTTCCACCGCTTTTAGCTTATCAGTTAGCATTGGCTTTGAAAGAATGTTATCAGTAAAACGAAATGTATTCCGTTGAAGAAGTTTTAGAAAATAATTTACAAGCAAACAAGGTGCTTACCCTGTTTAATCTATGAAGAAGTATATCCGCAAAAGCACCAAATCAAAATCGGTTCAGAAAATAATTAACGAAGCACTTGAAATTTTAGAGAGTGTTGGAATTCCTATGACATCCAAAACCGAAAGAGGTTTGGAAAGAATGGCTGTTTGTCTTTTAGCAGTTGCAGGTGTTACAACAGATTGAAGCAAAGCAAAAGAAAATGCAAATCTAAAATCACGTGACATCATCAACATCGTAAATAAAAACTTTGAAGAAAACATTTCTTCGGGTTCTTATGACGACATCAGAAGAAAAGATTTGAAGTTGCTTGTGCTTGCTGACATTGTAATTAACAGCGGAGTAAATAAAGGTTCTGCAACCAATGATCCAACAAGAGGTTATGCTTTGCATCCTGACTTCAAAGCGTTAATCGTAACATACAATACCGTTAACTGGAATAAATCTTTGAAAGTATTCAACAAGAACAAACCAAATCTTGCTCGAATACTTTCACGAAAAAGAAACATTGAAAAAATTCCAGTGAAACTTCCAAGCGGCTTGCCACTTGAACTTTCGCTTGGCGAACACAATGTTTTGCAGAAAGCAATCATTGAAGAATTTTTGCCACGATACGGAAGCGACTGTTCTGTTCTTTACATTGGCGACACTTCAAATAAATTTTTGCACATAGAAATTGAAGAGTTGAAGAAGTTAAACTTCTTTGAACTTTCGCATGATGAATTGCCCGACATCATTGCTTACAGCAAGGAAAATAAATGGCTCTATTTGATTGAAGCCGTTTATAGTTCGGGACCGATGAGTGAAACGCGAGTTTTGGAATTGCGAAAAATGTTGAAGGACTGCAATGCTGAATTGATTTTTGTAACAGCGTTCTTAACAAGAAATGATTTTAGAAAGTGGCAGATGGACATCGCTTGGGAAACCGAAGTATGGACGGCTGACCATCCCGACCATTTAGTTAGCTGAAAACGTATTGGGACACTGCTAACCTTGAACTTTTCGGCTTTGAACAAACAGTTTTTTGACAAGATGGACGACAACCGACACAGCTTCTAAAGGCAACGCTTCAAAAATAAATTTGTAAAAAAAGCCACCCACTCCAACGCACAAAACACACTTTCATTTTTTTGCCTACACACAAGCTATCCCGAAAAAAAATGAAAGAGTGTTTTCTCCACCTCTTTGAAGATGGTGATAAGTTTTTTCAGAATTTTCTTGAAGAGTAAATTTTTATAGTTACTTTTGTTGCTTAAAGTCAACACGGACAAATGGTAAAGAAGGGAATATTAAATCAGCTAATTCAAACTCACGACTTGACAAGTCTTGAACAGCATTTAATTTATTTCTACCTGACAAACAACAAAATCAACTTTGCCAAAAGCTCAATCCTGACAAGCTACTTCAAGGACTTTGAGCAAACACCACAACTCTACTTTGACACTTCTTCGCTAAACATTTCCAACATCAAGGAACTTGAAAATCATTTAGAGTTAATCATTCCAATTAGCGACAGAAAATTTAACGGAGCATTTTTTACTCCCGACTACATCATTGATTTTATCATCAACGAAATTCAGCCGAAAGAAAATGATAAAAACCTTGACCCAAGTTGTGGTTGCGGTGCATTTTTAGTTGGCTTGACAGACTACTACAAACGGGCTTTCAAGAAATCAATTCGAAAAATTGTAAAAGAAAATATTTTCGGTTCGGACATTCTTGAATACAACATTCACAGAGCAAAACTCATTCTGACAATTTACGCCTTGCAAAACGGTGAGCAACTTAACGACAGCGATTTCAATTTGTATCACCAAGACAGTTTGCGGACAAATTGGAAAATAAACTTTGACAACATTGTGGGCAACCCACCTTATGTAAAGTTTCAAGACTTGACAGACGATAACAGAAATTATTTAGCGAAACATTGGACAACAGTTGAAGGCGGAACTTTCAATCTTTACTTTGCTTTTTTTGAGTTGGGTTACAAGTTGCTCAAACCAACAGGCAAACTTGGTTACATCACACCGAACAATTATTTCACTTCACTTGCAGGTGAGGCATTGCGTAAATATTTTCAGCAACAAAAATGTGTAACACGAATAATTGATTTTAGCCACAAAAAAGTTTTTGATGCACAGACTTACACCGCAATTACTTTTTTGAGCAAGCAACAGAATGAGGCGATAACCTACGACAGAATAAAAGAACAACAAACGCCAGAGGCGTTTGTTGCTAATGCGAATGGTTCGCTAAACTATCTTGAAAACTTGAATGTAAAAAAGTGGCGACTGCTAAAAACAAACGAACAACAAAATATCAAAACAATTGAAACGATTGGCAAGCCAATCGGTAAACTGTTTGATATTTGTGTTGGTATTGCAACACTCAAAGACGATATATTTTTCATTGACGGCAGCAACATTAAAAACGGGTGTTACATCAAGACAACAGACAATGGAACTTTTGAAATTGAAAAGGAAGTTGTAAAACCAGTTTACAAAATTTCTGATTTCAGAACGCAAAAAGAAGTTGAACACAACACAAGGAAAATTATTTTTCCTTACATCATTAAAAATGGAATTGCTACCTCAATTCCTGAAAATGATTTTAAGAAAAAATATCCAAAGTGTTACGCTTACTTTCTTACAGAGAAAGAAAATTTACTTGCAAGAGACAAAGGCAAAGTTGCCTTTGCACCTTTCTTTGTTTGGGGCAGAACGCAAGGACTGACAAGAACAGGAAAGAAAATTTTGAACCCAACATTTAGTCAGCACCCAAGATTTTTATTGGTTGAAGATGAAGGTTTTTTTACAAACGGTTACGGACTTTATTACAGAGAGCAAGAGACCAACGGAATGTTTGCGGAGTTAATAAATCCAATTACCAAAATTGAAAACATAGATGTAGTTCAGAAAATTCTGAACTCTTATGTTATGGATTATTATGTAAGTAAAACAAGTGTTGCGATTGAAGGCGGTTATCCTTGCTATCAAAAAAACTTCATAGAGAAATTTAATATTCCCGACTTAACAGAAAACGAAATTCAAACTTTAAGAAGTTTGAATGACAGCGAGGAGATTAATGATTTTCTGATTGAAAAATATCACTTGAATATTTATTTGCCGAATCTTTCTGAATAGGTTTTTAAAAGTTCGGGAACAAATTTATCCCAAGACAATTCGCCAATGTCAACCGTGCTATCTTTGGGAATCAATCCATCTTTTATCAATTCTGCATTTGTGTTATAAATCTTCGCAGGACTTTTATTGAAATCAACAATTAGTAAACAAACTCTTTCATACTTATAGAAATTCCTCTCAATTCCTTTTCTATTGTTGATTGCTTGAAACGATTTGATGTATTTAAGAACTAATGCTTGACTTATTTTCTTAAAGCCAACATTACTTTCCCTAATTGCCTTATCATCATATTCAGGAACTGCAATCATATAAACTTCTCCCATACACATTTTCGGACAACGGTCATGAAGATTTATTGCCTCTGATGTAGTTCTTTCATAGAGAGTGTCAAAGTTTTTTTGAATACTGCTTATTTGGCTTCTTACATTTATTGCAATTGTTCTTTCAGTAAACTTTTCACCAAACTCATCAACGACATCTTGCAGCAATCCTTCCTTTAATATTTCATCTGCCTTCTTATGATTGGGGACAATACAGACATCTTGATTTTTTTGTTTCCTTGAACCAGCAAGTTTTAATTCAGGCGTTCTTGAATTAAGAGGAGGAAAAATAAAATCCTTAGCAACACCAGCTTTTATCAATTCACTTTTAACTGCTTCATGCAAATTCAAGATAGGTCTTGATGACCTAATCATTGCTTGTTTGGCTTCTTCTCCACCCTCTCTAATTGAATCTTCAATTAGGGCTTTGAAATTATTTAATGCCTTTTGAATGTTTATTGAATTTGGCATCGTTAAAAAATTCTTTTACGGTTACATTTAGGGCAGTTGCAATCTTTTCAATATTGACAATAGATACATTTCGCTGACCATTTTCAATACTTGCAATGTAGCTTCTATCCAGGTTGGCAGCATAAGCCAAATCCTTTTGAGACATACTTGATGCCTCACGGAGTGTCTTCATTCTTTGACCTATTTTTAGCTTTACATCCACGGTGCAAAAGTGCTGACTTGTTGACTATAAATCAAAGACTATAAGTAACATCTGAAAATAAAATCCAACGCAGAAAAAAATACACTTTTTAAAACCGCTGCAAGCCAACGCTACAAGCAAAGTTTTTAAGAGAGTATTTTTTCGCCACCCAAAAAAAATCCACCCTTCCTTTTTTTACAAATTTATTTTTCTCAAGGCACTTGGCTTTCTGCAAACTTGACACGATTCTGCTTTTAATGTAATTCGCTTTTACATACTTTCGTGCTGACATGAAAGTGAATCACTTCGTGGGAAAAGCACGGCATCAGCTAACAGAAAGATAATTGCAAATTTTTAAAAGAAGGGTTTTGATAGGTAAACGAACAGTTGTGCTTCTAATCCCTTCTTTTAAAAACTTCATTTATCCCTTATGCGTTCATTTCAACGGACATAAATTTTTAGGAGCATATTGACTAACGTATTTACAAGCACTATTGTAGATATTCACTACTCTACTACAAAGTATGCTACCAGTAAAAGCACTAAAGAAACACAGTAAATACGCGCCAAATCCTTTCCTCAATTCACCTGTGCATCCTTAAATTTGCACAAAACTCGGATTCATGGAAACGCTCACAAAAAAAACGCAAGGCTTGCAGCGCGACACGCTGATTTTTGACATCATCGCCAAAGAGCGCGAGCGGCAAATCACCGGCATTGAGTTGATTGCCTCTGAGAATTTTGTGAGCCAGCAGGTGCTTGATGCGATGGGCAGTGTGCTCACCAATAAATATGCGGAAGGCTATCCCGGCAGGCGTTATTATGGCGGCTGCGAATTTGTGGATGAGTCGGAGCAACTCGCCATTGACCGCCTCAAGCAATTGTTTGGTGCGGCTTATGCCAACGTGCAGCCGCACTCGGGCGCGCAGGCGAATGCAGCGGTGATGCTTGCAGTGCTGAAGCCCGGTGATAAGATTCTCGGGTTCAACCTGTCGCATGGCGGGCATCTTACCCACGGCTCGCCCGTGAATTTTTCAGGAAAGCTCTATCAACCTTTTTTCTATGGCGTGGAAGAAGCCACCGGCTTGATTGATATGGACAAGGTGGAAGAAACTGCGAAGCGCGAGCAGCCTAAACTTATCATCTGCGGTGCATCTGCCTATTCGCGCGATTGGGATTATGCGCGCTTCCGCGCTATTGCCGACAGCGTAGGCGCATTGCTCATGGCTGACATCGCGCATCCCGCAGGGCTGATTGCCTGCGGCTTGCTGAACAACCCGCTGCCGCATTGCCACATCATTACTTCCACCACGCATAAAACATTGCGCGGTCCGCGCGGGGGCGTGATTATGATGGGAAAAGATTTTGAAAACCCGTGGGGCATCAAAACTCCGAAAGGTGAAACCCGCATGATGAGTGCGCTGCTTGATTCGGGCGTATTCCCAGGAACGCAGGGCGGTCCGCTGGAACATGTGATTGCTGCGAAAGCGGTTGCTTTTTATGAAGCGCTCACTCCTGATTATAAAAGTTATATCGAGCAGGTGAAGAAAAACGCGAAGACGATGGCGGATGAATTTGTGAAGCGCGGCTATAAAGTGATTTCAGGCGGCACGGACAATCACCTAATGCTGATTGATATGCGCGCGAAGAAAGTATCGGGCAAACTCACGGAAGAAACACTCGGCAAAGCGGGCATTACGGTGAATAAAAACATGGTGCCGTTTGATGATAAATCACCAATGGTAACTTCAGGAATGCGCATCGGCACGGCAGCAGCTACCACACGCGGCATGAAGGAAAGTGATATGCTGCGCATCGTGGAATGGATTGATACGCTCATTTTGCATCATGATGACGCTGTGCTGATAAGCGCCACACACAATGAGGTGAAGGAGTTTGCAAACGGGTTTGAGTTGTTTAAGGGATAGCCTCACCCCGCCCCTCTCCAAATGGAGAGGGAGTCCGGACTAAATCGGGTTTGTATTAGAAAAGAGAATTTGATATGAAGAAACCAAAGAGATCATTTACTATTAAAGAAGCACGAGCTTATTCAAAAAAACGAATCAGAATGTGGGCGAAAGCATTAAACAGTAAATCATGATAGCCTCCTCCTTTTCAGAAATCATTCTCCGCGACTTAGAGAAATTCAAAGAAGAGATACGCTTGTTTCCTGAAGATCACTTGTGGACTGTGCAGGGCGAAATTAAAAACTCAGCAGGAACACTTGCGCTGCACCTCACGGGGAATCTGAAGCATTTCATTGGCGCTGTGTTGGGAAACACGGGCTTCGTGCGTCAGCGCGATAAAGAGTTTTCAGATAAAACTATTTCGAAAGAAACGCTTCTTGCAGGCTTGGATGAAACTGCGGTAATCGTAAAAAAAACATTGTCAGAATTAACGGATGAACAAGTGATGCAGATTTATCCGCTTGAAAAATTCAAAGAAGCATCAACAACACTTTTTGTGTTGACTCATCTCACGGCACATCTCAATTATCATTTGGGGCAGGTGAATTATCTGCGGAGGATGAATTAAAGAGCGCTTAGAAATTCTTTTATATCCCGATACGCCTGCATCGCTTCTTTTGAAACTCCGGGAATGCTGAAAAAACCGTGAATCAGTTGCGGGTATTCTTTATAAAGAACACGATTGTCTGCGGCTTTCAGTTGCTCGTAATAGTTGAAGCCGTCATCCACCAACGGGTCAAACTCTGCGGTGAGAATAAATGCCGGAGCGAGGTTGGCAAAATCATTTTCATAACAAGGTGATACGGAGGGTTTGCATTGGTCTTCCTTTTTCGGAGTGTATTGCTGCTGAAACCAGAACATGGTTTCCTTTTCGAGTAAATAACCCTTCCCATTTTTATCAATAGAGGGATTATTCAACTTACCGTCAATCCACGGGTAATTCAATATTTGAGCAAGCAGCGGAATATTTCCCCGTTTGCATTTATGCGCCATGCACGCTGCGAGATTGCCGCCAGCGCTGTCGCCTATCAAAATAAGCTTTGAAGAATCACCACCATACTTTTCAATATTTGCTCTTACCCATTGAATAGCGGTAAATGCATCCTCATGCGCTGCGGGAAAAGTATGTTCCGGTGCAAGCCTATAGTCAACAGATACTACGATGCAGTCATTCATCTTGCACAATCTTCTGCACACCCTGTCATGCGAATCCAAGCCATATAACACAAAACCGCCTCCATGATAGTAAATCATTACACGCTGACCGTTTGCCTTTGAGTCTTTGTAAATTCTTACGGGAACGCCATCGGCTGATGCATCCTTTACTAATGCAATTGGAGTTTTTGAATCATAAAGCAATGAACCCAATCGCGCTGCTCTGTCAGATAGTCTGCGCATTTTAGAAATGTCTGCGTCAGGCTTTGGGTCGAGCGGTTTGCGCAGACTCGTGAACAACAATACCAAATGCACTCGCCAATTCATTGCATCTAAATTTTTAATTGCCGGATGACAGCATAGTTTCAGCCAAAAAACAACTCATCTTTTCTTCTTCCTGTTCATCGTAACCCAGTCAATGCGCTCGTCATCGTTCAAAATCGGAATCTTGAGCGTTACATAAAAGTCGAGCGCTTTGCCTCTTTCCTCATACGCCCAAAAGGAAAAAAGATTTCCTGAACCAAACACTAACGGCTTCAGGCGAAGTGCAAGCCCTGCATCGAAAGGAGTATAGTTGGTAGTAGTGAGCGGCAGATAAATTCCGAAGCGGTCATCTTCAAAACGCGGAGTTACATTGAAGCGGAAATACATCGGCATATCGGGATGCGCGAGTTGCGCAAAAAGAAAATGAAACTCGCCATACACCACCAGCCTTCTGCGAATATTCACTTCCGTATAAACGCGCACTGACATCGGCAATGTCACATTGAAATCAGTAAGCGCTTGTTCATTCAACTCAAAAATTTGTTGCAGCGTGTCCGTAGTGTTGGTGAAAGAATTATGAAACACATCTCTGCTGATGCTATCCGCGCTGGCGTTTGTTTTTGAAGAATGAGTTGCTGAATTATAAAATGCTTTTCCAATGTCAGTGATAGAAAACCCGACTTTCGCCCGCGCATTTGATGCGCCCGGACAAGAGCGCGGGTTGAGAAATTTATACTCAAATCCAAAATCAAAACCATAACCTACTTTGTCGGCAAAGCGCAACTTGCCATCATCTACCAATTCATTCATCGCATCGGTAACGGTTGCGTCAATGGAAAAATCAGCGTGATTCACGGTGTTGCCGCTGGCATCCACGTTTACATTCTGCATTGCGATGTCCATGTGTCCGGTGCCAAATACCAATTTTGCAAAGCCCCCGAGCGAGATGCTGTGAAACCCTTCATCCCACACCACGCCCGCAGCGCCCAATCCAAATTCATCCCAACCTGTGTAGAGAATATTTACCGTTTCGTTTTCTCCTTGTAGTTCAAGCGATTCCAATTCGGGATTAAAAAGTTGCGCGACTTTCGGTTCTGTCAAATCAGAAAGCCAGAGGTAGCGCACATTCCACGAAAATGCGAGCGCGACTTTTTCATGCGCCTGCACCTGAATGGATGGTCCCTGCAAATTGCTGAACACGCTTGTTCTATTTCTCAATTCATGGAAGCCTGACAAATTTTTAAAACCGCCTGATAACGCCACCTTCAAAAAATCTTTGCTGAATAAATTCTTCGGCTGCGTATTCACATGCAATCCGAAAAGTGTAATATCAACTTTGTAAGGCATGGGCGCCATGCTTGCCGGACGCTGGTTTGCGCTGCTGATGCCGGAGAAACGCCCTGTTTCAAAGCCCGCCCAGTTTTGAGAGGAAGCATAGAAAGAACAAAAAAGCAGGGTGAGCAATAATGGGATGCGGTACATGAAATTCATTTCGTGTTAATTTGAATAGGCTTCAAAATGCTGCGCAAAGAAACGAAATATCTGAAAGCCTCATCCCGTCCTTCTCCAAAGGAGAAGGAGTCCAGACAGTTTCAATATTAATGGGAGTGCGAATAATTAAATGATGTCTTATGCCTATCTGATTCCATGAAATGATGTCCGGACTCCCCTCTTCTTTGGAGAGGGGGCGGGGGTGAGGCTTGCGGTTTCCCATCTTTCACCTAAATTTATCCTCATTCGTTTTTTGATTTTCTGAAAAATCGCAAGCTATGCATACCTATAAAACTATCGGGCTAATGTCGGGAACCTCTATGGACGGGCTGGATATTGCCTATTGCCACATCACGGAGGATGGAGGAAAATGGTCGTATAAAATTCTGAACGCGGAAACGGTTCCCTATCCCGTGAAGTGGAAGTTGCGCTTGGAGCAGCTTGTGTTGCAAAATGCAGTTACCTATATCAAGACACATGCGTTTCTTGGGCATTTTTATGGAACGGAAGTGAAAGCGTTTATTGAGCGGCATCACCTTGATGGACAAATTGATTTCATCGCTTCACACGGACAAACGATTTTTCATCAACCTGAAAACCGCTTCACCAGCCAGATTGGCGATGGCGCTGCGATAGCTGCCGTAACTGGCTACCCGGTGATTTGTGATTTTCGAGGTATTGACGTTGCGCTGGGCGGACAGGGCACACCCATCACACCTATTGCTGACAAACTTTTTTATCCTGATTATAAATGTCTGCTCAATCTTGGAGGTATCTCTAATATTACGTGTAATACCGGCACCAAACACATCGCGTTTGATATCTCACCAGTAAATTTGATTCTGAATAAACTCGCAAAAAACGCTGGACAGGATTACGACAAAGACGGTTTGCTTGCCGCTGCGGGAACTGTAAACACTGCATTGCTCGAAGAGTTAAACGGCTCGTGGTATTATGAAAAGGATTACCCGAAATCAATGAGCGGTGGATGGGTAAGCAAAGTGATGCTGCCTGTGGTTGCGCGTCACCAAATCTCTACGCAGGATAAACTCTGCACGCTCTGCGAACATATCGCCATTCAAATCGGCAGGTCTATTCAGCAAATCATCAATAAGGAGAGCATCAATATTTCAAAAGCCGATAAGATGCTCGTGACGGGCGGTGGTGCGCTCAATAAGTTTTTGATGGAGCGCATCACAGAAAAAGCGCCCATCACGGTTGTTCTTCCTGATGACGAGACAGTGAATTTTAAGGAAGCGCTGATGATGGGGCTGATGGGCGTGTTGCGCCTGCGCAATGAAACCAACTGCATGACCTCCGTTACAGGTGCAGAACGCGACAATGTTGGCGGGGCCATTTATCAGGGGGTGAAGTTTAAGGTTTGAAATTTGCACCAACTATAATAGCTGCGTAATATCAAATTTTTAAAGTTGAAGATTGCATCCATTCTCTTTTTTATTTGTCTTCAGTATTTTGGTCTTTGTCAAAAAAATGACACGTTACCACGCAAGGACTATTTGATTCAGTTCTCAGAAGTAAATTTCCACTCCGGAGATTCTATTCATCCTTTCACGCTGTTTGTTGAACCGAATGGAGCGTATTATTTCAGGGAGGAATTTGTTGATTCAGCTTTTGAAAGTACATCTTGGTTCAGAAAAGAGGGGAATGATTGGTTCAATTCTACGAATGTTTATAAGCAGAGAAGCGACAGCACTTTGGATGTAATAAATTTTTTCCCATTACTGATTTCTCATGATAGCTCATTTATTAATGGTTATCCTTTCGAATATGAACCACTAAACTTGATTTACGAACTGAATTATTCTTTCGTTTTAAAGAACCTCTCAGAACCAAGTTTATTTTATGCCAATGACAAAAGAACGCTCCGTATTGTTTTCCCTGCTGAAGGAATTGAAAACTTCGGAAGATATTACACCATTAGAATTGAGTTCAACAAAGCAACTAGGAATTTAACTTATTCAGGGGTTGATTTTGATTCCGATGCCAATCTTGATTTATTAGAGCATTTAATCTGCACGATACAAGGAGAGAAACTTTTAAAGATTGAAGAAGCGATTAAAAAGGTTGATTTTGAAGAAGAACAAATTTTTTCGGTGGCTGACGGACACGATAAATTTCTAATTGAATATAGGACGGGTAATAAATATTATGTGCTTTGCAGAAGCATAGATTATAGTTTTAAGGGCGGACGAGATAGATTCATGAATCTTTACACGGAGCTTAATGTCTTAGTGCGCAGTTGTTCAGAAGAAAATGTAATCGAGTTAAATAAGCATAAGAAGAAAAATATTGTAAATGCTGAACATTGAAGATTCTCACTAAACGGTAAGTAGGATTCTCGTGACAGGCGCAACAGCTTTTCTTGGCTCTTACCTTACTGATTTATCTGCGCTTCTTTGGAAATTGATGATATACTACCGAGCGATGCAGGCAACAAATAAACCGGATAGTGTTCCCGCTTGATTTAATGCCGATGCGATAAGCGCCTGCGGCAATTCTATAGTATTCAGGGTAGCCCGTCAGTTTTTTACAGTCAGGAATATCAAAGGGTGAGTTTGCTGTTTCAGCAGCTTCGATGGTGATGAAAATTTGCTCAAGCAAATCGGCATTGCGGAGGGAGTCTGTGTTTTCCTTAAACCGTTTTGTGATGACTACCCTCATCTTTTTTTTCTGCGAAGCGTTTTGATACGTTGCTTTAAATGCGCTTTAAACGATTCTACATCTATGTACTCTTCATCATCCGTTTTACGAATTTCCTTCGCAAGAGCGGTATTTTCTTTTTCAATTATGGAAAGCTCTCTCAGCATTTTCTGATATTCACTTTCCGGCACAAGCACAAAGCGCTTGCCTTTCATCGTTAGTGTTGTCATGGTATGCCGAAGTTAAAATTTCTTGGAGAATTGAGAGAACAGTTTGGGGTTTAAAGGAAGTTACTGCTTAGAGCCTCATTTTTTCTAACTTCAAACCTCAAACTAAAAAAGTGATTCTCGTTACAGGCGCAACAGGTTTTCTTGGCTCTTACCTTGTAAGGTATTTAGTGCAGCAAAATTTTAAAGTGCGCGCGCTGAAACGCGCAACAAGCGACCTGTTGTTATTAGGCGAAGCAAAAGACAAAGTGGAATGGGTGGAAGGCGATGTGGTGGATATATCTTCATTGGAAACAGCGTTTAAGGGCGTAACGAAAGTGTATCATGTTGCATCAGTTGTCGCGTTGGGTTCTTCGGGCGCAGATACCATGATGCATGCGAATGTGGAAGGCACAGCAAACGTGGTGAACCTCGCGCTGGAAAATAAAATCGAAAAGCTGCTGTATGTAAGTTCCTCCACCGTGTTCAAAGCGTCTGAGCGCGAAGCATTGGTAGATGAAGAGATGAACGAAGAAAAAGATGAGCTTGATTCGGTTTATGGTGTGAGTAAATTTCTCGGTGAGCGCGAAGTGTGGCGCGGCATCGCTGAAGGACTGAACGCGGTGATTGCAAATCCCACCACGCTGATTGGCGCTGGTCGCTGGTCAGAAACTTCCACGCGCTTATTTGAGGCGGTTGCGAAAGGACAGCTTTTTTATCCTACCGGCTCCAACGGATATACCGATGTGCGCGATGCCGCAAAGATTCTGATTCAACTCATGGAATCAGATTTGCAGGGCGAGCGCTTTATCATCAATGCGGAGAACCGCACGTTTCGTGACACGATTTTTGAAGTTGCCGACAAACTCGGAGTGAAACGTCCGCCCTACGTGCTAAACAAGTGGGTGATACCCGTTGGGCGCGTGTTTGATGCTACGCGGGCGAAACTCAGCGGAACGGAACCGGTGTTTACCGCTGATGTTGCGCGCATCACCGCGCGTGAAATAAAATTCAACAACACGAAAATAAAATCTGCCCTCAACTTCACGTTCACGCCTGTGAGCCGGGCGATAGATGAAACAGTGAAAAAATTTAAAGAGAGTCAGGTTGCGAAACAACCGTTTGCTATTCTCGAACTATAATCGCGCTGCGCGAAGCCGCGCGTTGCGCAGGCAACCAGGACGTGGCGACAGCAATCACAATTACTGTTATTCCCACCAGCAGAAAATCCTTTCCCTGCATTTCTACCGGGTAAGCGTCAATCACAAACGTGCCGCTGCCTTGCAGTTTGATAACGTGGAATTGAATTTGGATTACGCACAGCAGCACTGCCATCAGCGCGCCCGCAAGACTTCCCGTGAGCGAGGTGAGCAATCCTTCAAGCAGAAAAATTTTGCGAATCATGCCGTTGTCTGCGCCCATTGTTTTCAGGATGGCGATGTCTTTTGTTTTTTCAATCACCAGCATCGAAAGCGAGCCGATAATATTAAAAGCAGCAATCACTAAAATGAGCGAGAGGATTGCATACACTGCCCACTTCTCCATGCGCATCACGCGGTAGAGAAATTTATTTTGCTCGTAGCGGTCTTTAATCGAAAAGCCTGCGCCCAAAATTTTCGCGAGTTGTATTTTCACTTCGTCTGCATCGGCAGCGGGTTTCAGCTTCAGTTCAAGCGCGGAAACTTCTTTTTCATAATTCAGCAACTCGCGCACAAAGTCCAAAGGCACGAGCATGTATTTACTGTCAAATTCCTGTTGAATGGAAAAAACTCCCGAAGGCTGAATATTTTTTTTGATGAATGCCTGCGAAGGGTCAAGCGACATTGTTTCTTTTCCCCTGCGCGGCAAATACACCTGAATAGTTTGCAGCGTATTCTCCACATCCACCAGCAGCGAACCCGCCACGCCCGCGCCAAGCACCGCATAGTTGATTCCGTTTTCAGACAAAACAAATTTTCCGTCCACCATTTTTTCCTGCACGCCTGTCACCTGCTCGTATGCACGGTCAACGCCTTTGATAGATGCAATGTATTCGTGGTCTTTGTATTTCAGAATCACATTTTCTTCCAACGCCTGTGCTACATGTTCCACCTCATTTAGCGAAGCAATTTTATTGAGCGTTTGTTCATCTATCGAAAAAACTTTTCCTTCATTGGCTGTAATCTGCACATCGGGATTGAACGCATAATAAAGCGAAATCACCAATCCTTCAAAGCCATTGAACACCGACAGCACAAGGATGAGCGCCATCGTGCCGAATCCCATGCCGGTCATTGCCACGCGGCTAATCCAGTTGATAGCGTTCGTGGATTTTTTAGAAACGAGGTAACGGAAGGCGATTTGAAAAAGGAGGGGATTCAATTTGTTGATTCGATAATTCGGTGATTCGATAATGCTAAACCAACTTGATTACAAAACTGAGCTACTTTCCTGAAGTTTTGTCAATACCCTTTAGCAACTCATTCACGCGCATCGCATTTTCAATAGAATCATCAATAAAAAAAAGTAATTCGGGAATCCTGCGCAGGTGAAAGCGCATTTTGTTTCCGAGATGCCTTCTGATTTCATGCGTGTTTGACCGGATGTCTTCCAGACTTTTCTCTTTGTCTTTCACATTGAAGATGCTCAGGTGAATTTTGGCTACCAACAAATCAGGTGAAATTTCCACGCCCGTAATGGTGACAAATGCGTTGTGATAATATGTAGAGCCGTGCCGTTGAAAAATTTCACTGAGTTCTTCCTGAATCAGGCTGCTTACTTTTTGTTGTCTTCTCGTTGACATGAATGAAAATTGTAGAGTGGCGGATAAAGATAACGTAAAGTAGGAAGTCGGAGCGAAATACAGGAACCGCAGAGTTCGCAGAGGTTTGTGCAGAGGAAAAGGAGAATGCAACGAGAGAACTCTTTTACCTCTGCGTGGATTTTCTTTGCTTCCTCTGCGGTTTCGTATTCTCCAATTTCCTCCCTCCGTTTTAAATCTCCAACTTTACACCATGAGCGGCTTCCTGCGAATTCTTGAATATGTGCGGAAATACTCTGCGCTGGCGGCATTAAATGTGCTGTTCAACCTGCTCTCCAGCATTTTCTCTTTAGCATCAATTGCGATGCTGATTCCTTTTCTGAAGTTGTTGTTCGATAAAGAAATCGGACCGCAAACTGCTATTCCAGCAGAGCCTGTTTTCAAAATTTCCATTAGCTACGCGCTGGATTTATTCGACCATCATTTTATTAAAATCATTGTGGAGCAAGGTAAAACACAAGCGCTTGTTTCCATCTGTATTATAGTGATTGTCGTTTTCTTTCTGAAAAACCTGTTTCGTTATTTCGCCATGTTTGAACTTGCCCCGCTGCGCAATGGCGCAGTGCGCGACATCCGCGAAAAACTTTTTTCAAAACTGCTCACGCTGCCGCTCTCTTATTTTTCCAAAGAGCGCAAGGGCGACATCCTCACGCGCATGACTGCCGATGTGCAGGAAATTGAATACAGCATCATCAGCACACTCGAAATCACGTTCAAAGAGCCGATTAACATTTTAGTATTTCTCGGAGCGATGCTCTATATGAGTCCGCAACTAACGGTGTTTGTGCTGGCGATGATTGTGCTCACTGCGCTTGTTGTCGGTCGCATTGGCAAAAGCCTGAAACGCTCCGCATCAAAAGCGCAATCACGATTGAGTGAAATGATTTCGGTGGTGGAAGAATCGCTTTCGGGGATGCGCATCGTAAAAGCATTTACCGCTGAAAAATATCAGCTTAATAAGTTCAACGAATCCAACGAGTCATATTACAAAACCATGACGCGCGCATTCAGAAAGAGAGACCTCTCCTCACCGCTTTCTGAATTTTTGGGAATCACGATTGTGGTTACGGTGCTGTGGTTTGGCGGCAGATTAGTGTTGAGCGCTGACAGCGCCCTGGAAGCGGAAACATTCATCGGCTTCATGGTGATTTTTTCACAGTTGATTCAACCTGCAAAATCTTTTTCAGGCGCGTATTACAACATTCAAAAAGGGCTTGCCTCTGTTGACCGCATCACAAAAATTCTTGACGCGGATATTCGCATCGTGCAAAAGCCGGATGCAAAAAGCGTGAACACGTTCAATGCTCAAATTGAATTCAGAAACGTGTCGTTTGCCTATTACAACTTTGACGACAAGCGCGTGCTTGAAGACATCAACCTCACGATAAAAAAAGGCAAGATGGTGGCGCTGGTTGGTCAATCGGGCGCGGGCAAATCTTCCTTAGTGGATTTGATTCCGCGCTTTTACGACCCTGTGCAAGGTGAAATTTTGCTGGATGGCATTGACATCAAAGACTACAAATTACCCGACCTGCGAAAACTAATGGGCGTTGTTACGCAAGAGTCCATTTTGTTTAACGATACGGTTTACAACAACATCGCATTTGGAGTTGAAAATGCTTCGCGTGAAGATATTATCAATGCAGCAAAAGTTGCGAACGCGCATGATTTCATCATCCGGATGGAACAAGGCTACGACACTGTGATTGGCGACCGCGGGCACAAACTCAGCGGGGGCGAACGGCAGCGGCTCACCATTGCAAGAGCGATTTTAAACGACCCCCCCATTTTGATTTTGGATGAAGCCACTTCCTCGCTCGATACGGAAAGTGAAAAACTCGTGCAGGATGCCGTTTACAAACTCATGGAGCATCGCACTTCGATTGTCATCGCGCACCGTCTTTCTACAATTCAGTATGCCGATGAAATTGTGGTGTTGCAGGATGGAAAAATTATGGAGCGCGGCAACCACATCAGCCTGATGGCCCATGAGGGCGTATATAAAAAATTAGTTGACTTACAAGCGTTTTGATTATGAGTGTTGGATGTCGGGTGTTGGGTATTGTGAATTTGAAAGTCCCCCTTGCAAGGGCATGTGAACGAGCTGCTTTTAAGTCCCCCTTGTGCGAATGGATTGCGGGTTTGCGAAGGGGGAGTGCATTAGCTATGAGCGCAGGCAGGGGGATGATATTTTTATTTTTTTGTGTTTCTGATTTTATAGCAAACGCACAACCTCAACTATCTTCTGCATCTCAAATCAGCCTGATTACCTGTTCAGCGGGAACGGAGTTGTATTCAGCTTTCGGTCACAGCGCGTTGCGCGTGTATGATCCGCAAAACAGAATTGACCGCACTTACAACTACGGAACATTTGATTTCGACCAGCCCAACTTCTATTCTAATTACGCCAAAGGCAGACCCATCTTTATGTTGAGCGTATCGCCTACAAAATATTTTGTGCGGGCGTATGTGTATGAAAACCGCTCGGTGTTTGAAGATGTACTGCAACTCACACAAGCGCAAAAGCAACAACTCTTTGAGTTGCTGGAAGAAAATTACCTTCCCGAAAACCGCGAGTATCGTTACGATTATATCTACGACAATTGCGCCACGCGCATCCGAGATATATTGATAAAGGTCACGAATGGAAATATCGTTTTCGATTCTACACACATTCCTCATCCTTTCACGTTCCGCGAGTTGATGGATTTGTATTTGGGGCAACAACCGTGGGGTGATTTCGGAATTGATTTGGCCTTGAGTTCAGTGATTGACACGCCCACACGACCTTACTATTACATGTTCCTGCCCGATTATCTCCGACAGGGATTTCAGCACGCAAAAATTGTAGAAGGAGATTCATCCACACCTCTCACCAAAGAATCCGCAACTATTTACAACGCGGAGCAGGAAAAAACAGAACAAAAATATTTCGCACCTATTTACATTTTTTGGTTGCTATTTCTTTCGTTCTTACTCAAAACAGTTTTTGATTTTCGGAAAGCCAAAATTTCTTTTGCAGCCGATATTGTTTTGTTTGCGCTTGTTGGTCTTGCAGGGATAGTGATTGCGTACATCTCTTTCTTCTCCGACCATCATGCCGCCCGGAATTATAACTTGCTTTGGGCAATTCCAACACATTTGATTTTTGCCGCGCTGTTGCCATTCTCAAAAAAACTGAAGTGGGTGAAGAATTATTTTTTCGTTTCTGCAATCATCACTTCGATTGCATTCATCGGAGGGTTTACTTTTATTCCGCAACAATTCAATGCTGCATTCTATCCGATTATGTTTGTGCTGATGATGCGGAGTTGGGTTATTTACAAAAAGTGATTACTTAAAATTTCCATATCGTTTCAGCAGCGAAGCATCTTTTTCAGCGGCAATAATCTTATCCAATTTGGTTTGCAGTTCTTCAATCAATGCAGGAATTACTTGCGCGTCTGCTTCGTTGCTTTTTGCTTTGCTCTCTAATTTTTCATCGAAATCCTTTCTCAATTCATACAGCGCATTCGTTGCTACAAAGCGTTCCCACGATGAGCCTGCATTCAAAGCAATATCCTCTAATGTCGCTGCACCTTTGCGAACGATTGTTTCATTTTTCACTTTCAGAAAATCACCATAATCGCTCAACACGCTGAAACGCGCATAACCAACGGCAGCGTAAACTTTTTCTTCAAAGTAGCTTTGCTTTTCTTCTCCACCTATTGAGGCATAGATATGTCCAACTGAGGCGATGATTGCTATCGCATTCAACTCTTCAAACTGTGCTGCGGCTGCGAGCGCTGCGCTGCTGTCAATAACATACAAGGCATCCAGCGCATCTGCATTCACTTGGATTGAACTGTCTGCAAGCGCTTTTTTATAGAGTTCTGTGTATGTTATACTCGCTGTTTCATTCAGCCTGCGGATTGCAGCAGCCCGCACTTGCGGATGCGTATCACTGTCCGCAACTTTCGCAAGCAATGGTTTCGTTTCATCAGTGAGATTGATTTTCTCTACCGCCAATTTGCGCAATGCCCAAAATTGGTCTTGCAAAGCGACAATCAGTTTTTCATTTGCGAGCGGCTTATCCTGCTGTAATGCAAGTTGCGTCAACGCTTCTTCTTTGTTTCTATACCCGGGCGCTTTATCATACTGCGCTGCATATTCATCAACACTTTTGTAGTCATTGATTTCGCAAAGCAGATTTTTTTCTGCGTCAATATTTACAAGGTCAGGCTTCTTGCTCGTTTTGAAATCAAAGGTGTGTGATTTATTTTCCAACACGACACTTTCCTTTTGCAAATCAGCGCCTGCATAAATATCAATTGCAAGCGGCAGACGAAACACAGGCGACTTGCTCTCCTGCACCTGCTCAATCGTTACAGAAAGCGTTCCTTCTGCTTCCGTGTAGTAGTAGCTCACTTCAAGTTCAGGATGCCCGGGGGAAAGAAACCATTGATTGAAAAACCAATTCAAATCTTCACCGCTCGCTTCTTCCAGCGCGATGCGCAGGTCATGCACCTCCACGCTTTTGAATGCGTGTTTTGTGAGATAATGATTCAGCCCTTTGAAAAAAACTGCATCGCCCAAATAATTCCGCAGCATGTGCAGCACCAATCCGCCTTTAGAATAGGAGTGCGAATCAAACATATCTTCCTTGTCATCATAGTGAAAATCAAAAATCGGTCGCTTGTACATCCATGCTTCTGAAAGATATTGCTGAAGCATGTCCGCGCGTTGACGTTCCGCTTCATCTTTGCCATATTTATATTCCGCCCATAAATATTCTCCGTAAGTAGCAAAGCCTTCATTGAGCGAAAGATTCGACCATGATTCGCATGTTACAATGTCGCCAAACCATTGATGAAATAATTCGTGCGCAATGATGTCTTCAAAATTTTTATCAATCAACTCGCGCTTTGTCATTTGCATATTGTCGAAGAAAACAGTTGCAGTAGTATTTTCCATCGCGCCAGAAACATAATCGCGCACAGTTACCTGCGCGTATTTCTGCCAAGGAAAATCATAGTTGAGCAGCTTGGAATAGAACTCCATCATCTCAGGCGTGTTGCCGAAAATATTTTTTGCATACGGTTCAAATTGCTTCTCCACGTAGTAATTCACTTCGAGATTGCGCCAGGCATCTTTTACTACAGCAAAATCACTCACCGCCATCATAAAGAGATAAGGCGCATGTGGCATCTCCATTTTCCAATAGTCGGTGCGCGTGCCGTCAGCATTTTTTGTGGAGCGCGCAAGAATTCCATTTGATAGGGTCACTAATGTATCGGGAACGGTGATGAAAATTTCCTGCGTAGTTTTTTCATAAGGCTTGTCAATCGTGGGAAACCAGCACGAAGAGGCTTCCGTTTCGCCCTGCGTCCAGATTTGAAATGGTTTGTTTTTTTCTTTCCCCTGCGGGTTGATGAAGTACAATCCTTTGTCGGAAGTGATTGCCGCGCTGCCGCCTTTAGCAAGTTCATTTGGCTTTGCGATGTAATCAATCTGCACGGTGTAAGTATCTTTCTCTGTATAGGTTTTGCGCAAATCAATTTTCAACTTCAGCGAATCATAATAGTACGTGAGCGGTGTTCGATTGCTGCCGTCAAATATTTCCACTTTCAGAATGTCGAATCCTTTTGCATCAAGTTCAAGCGAGGAAACTGGCTTTGCATAAGGCTTCAGCGTGAGCACGGCATTTCCTTTCAATTGCTGCTTTTCAAAATCAAAACTTACATTGAGCGAGGTGTGCAGCAAATCATTTACACGAGTCGCTGTTGCCTGATATTCGCCCTTAGGCGAGATTTCAATATCATCAAGATGAAAAGAAAGCGTGTCGTCTTTTTGCGTTTTTTTAGATGTGCCGCACGCGGCTAAAATCAAGATGAAAGGAAGGAGTAATCTAAACCGTAAATTCATTTTAAAAATTTTGAGGATGCCTAAATTACCAATTCCCGCCCAATGGCGTATTTGCTAACTTGCGGACTGTTTTTATTTCACGCTGAGACGCAAAGGCGCAGAGAAAATTTCATTTTGATTATGCAGCTTTGGAAAGTAACCATCAACGGAAAAGAATACGCTATTGAAAATGACAACGGCAAATTCACGCTGAATGGAAAAGCTGTTGAATTAGATATTGCGCGTATTCGCGCAAATGAGTTTCATGTGTTGCACGAAAACAAATCATTCAATGTTGAAGTAGTTGACCAATCGCCTGCGGAAAAAAAGTTGACCATTAAAGTGAATGGCAATGAGTACGCTGTAACGGTGAAGGACAAATTGGATTTGCTGTTGCAGCAAATGGGCATGACAAAGCAAGCTGCACTAACCGTTGGAAATATTAAAGCACCCATGCCCGGAAAAGTGTTGCGGGTGGATGTGCAGGAAGGTCAGCAATTAAAGAAAGGAGATGCCGTGCTGATACTTGAAGCGATGAAGATGGAGAACACAATCAAATCGCCCTGTGACGGAACTGTGAAAAAAATTCTTGTCAAGCAGGGTGATGCGGTGGAGAAAGGAACGGTGCTGGTGGAGATGGAGTGATTCGATAATTTGCCGATATGCCGATTTGTTAATGCGTTTTCCTCTGCTTGATTGATATTCTTCTTTCCTTTAAATACTTCATTGTAAACTCAAAGCACTCGCTTCTCGCTCCGAGAAATTCAGGTGGTGAAATTCCCTTTTGGTTATAGTCTCCTTCCAGCACGAGACGAACTGCGGCTGTACAGGTATAACCTGTGGTACGCGCCATCGAGCTGACGCCTGTCTTTACATCAAACTCATCATACAAATCATACTGATACTTTACCTGCTTGCCGTTTTCTTCTCCTTCCACAATCACCCGCATCACGGTGAACTCACGTTCATTCTTTTCCAATTTCCACTGCGGGAAAATAAGTTGCGTAGTGAAATCAATTGGTTTCAATTTTCTTCCATTCAGTTCAATTACATCGTGACTAAAAAATCCTGCATCGCGAAGCAGCCGCATTTTATCAGCATGTCCCGGGTAGCGCAATGTTTTTTCCTTCATGTTGGGAATATCAAGCGTAAAAATCAACGAGCGCAATCCGTCAGAATTGAAGGCTTCGAGCGTTCCGATATTTTTGAATTGCAGTGGTTCGATTCCCGTGAGCGCTTCATACGTCACTACTTCATCATTTTCTACCAGACGCGCAGGGCGGGTGTATTCTTCAATCACATCAATGGGTGAGAAGGGCGCTTTATACTCAAACGGTGGTTTTCGTTCTTTCGGCAATCCGCCTACATAGCATTCAAAGTTTTTCACCATCATGCGGTGGTGATGATAGCCCGCAATTATGTTGCTCAAGCCGGGAGCAACACCACAATCAACTACAGTAGTTACTCCTTTTTGCTGTGCAAGTTTGTTCAGCAAAAATGCATCTTCCGGAAAAAAGGAAATATCCACTACATCTTTCTTTGCTTCGATAATTGTTTTCAAGGTTTGAAAACCCAGATAGCCCGGCACTGCGCCTACCACCAAATCAAATCCTTTCAGCAACTTTTGCAATTCCTTCTTTTTTGAAAGGTCTTCTTGCTTAGTTTTTACGCCCTTTGATTTCAGCGCTTGCAATGACTCTTTGCTCCTATCAGCGGCTGTTACATCGTAGTCAGCGCTAAGGTCAAGCGCAATCGCGCTGCCTACCATTCCGGCACCGAGTACAAGAATTTTTTTCTTTTTCATTCGGGACAAAGTTATAGCCCGGAAATTTGTGAAGTGAAATTTTTACGCAAGGCGCGTAAAGAAGCGCGAAGGACGCGAGCAGATTTTTACCTCAGCAAGCTGAATGCTCCATTCAACTTTTTTTCTGTTCCATCAGGCATTTCAACGACAGCGTAATAGGCAAACGTGCCAATGGGTTGCGGGCTTCCTTCAAAGGTACCATCCCAGGGAGTATTTGCATTATGCACTTCCTGTCCCCAGCGGTTATACACCCTGAATTCCTTCACGGTGATTCCTGTAGGTAATACCTTAATGAATTCGTTTCTTCCATCGCCATTTGGAGTAAATGCACTTGGCACTACGGGCGTAAAGTTTTCCGGCAACACTTTAATGAATACCGAATCTGTGCCTAAACATTCCTGCTCATCATAGTATGCAACAGTGTAGATATAGTCACCATCAGGAGCAGGAGTAACAACAGGAGCAGTGCAATCATTGCAACTTAAAAAATCAGAGGGCGACCAGAAATAATTTCCATTGCCCGTTCCGCTTACCGTTGTTGTGAGCGCAACGCCATTGCCAATAATAATCGTGATGTCATTCGGATTGATATTGATAGCTGGTCCGGGCGTTACGGTTACAGTCACCGTGTCAGATGCGGTGCAGGCTGCGCTTGTAACTGTCACGGAGTAATCTCCGCTTTGCGTCACTTCAATCGTTTGCGTTGTTTCGCTTGTTGACCACGCGTATTGCGAAGCATTTCCTGCATCCAGCGTTATGGAAAATCCTTGGCAGAATGTTACATCGCTGCCCAAATTCACTACCAGCACTCCTGCTGAGAGTACCTCAACCGAACCGCTCTCAATACAATTGTTCGCATCGCTCACCGTGAAGCCATACGTTGCGGCACAAAGACCTGTGCGTGTTGCGATAGTTGCATTTCCATCACTCCATGCATAATCCAGCGCGCCTGTTCCTCCGCTTGCACTCACCGAAATTGTTCCATCGCAGGCGTTGAAGCAGGATTCATTGGTCGCTGTGAATGATGCAATGATATTCGCGCCAGCGCCAACAGTTGCAAAGGCAACCGATTGGCAACTCAGCGCATCGCTTACGGTAACAGTGTAAGTGCCGGGTGCAAGACCTGTCGCTGTTGCAGTCGTTTGCCCATTGCTCCATTCATAAGTCAATGTCCCGGTGCCGCCAGTGGCAGAAACTACTGCTACACCGTTATTCAAACCAAAACAAGTCTCGGGTGTGGGGGTGATATTGTTAATTGAAGGACCATTCGCGCTTGAAAGATTAAACAACGTGTCTTCCTGACAATGCGCAGGGTCAGTTACGGTTACATTGTAAATACCTGCGCCAACTGAAGCAAGGTCTTGCGTGGTTGCGCCATTGCTCCACAGATAAGTATAGCTTCCTGAGCCGCCCGTCACGGTGATGTTGATGCCGCCATCAGTCGCTCCGCAATCAGGATTGGTGAGCGTGGCAGCTATATTCAGGTTGGTGGTATCTACTGTGATGTTCATAGCATCAGAAGTAGTTACGCAACCGGCAGTGTCAGAAGCAGTGAGTGTGTAAGTGATGTTTTGCGTGGGACAAACAACAGGTCTTAGTGAATTAGTATCGCTCAAGCCTGCTGTTGGATTCCAGGAGAGTTCAGCAGTGTAGCTTATTTCAGGGTCATTAAAAGAAATAGACCACCCATTGAAAAAACCGACACCGATTCCCGTAGCCGTAGTGGGCGCAACTTCAATCTGCCACACGCCATTGGCGGTGCAGCCTGCAAGATTGCTTAATGGTTCACCCGGAGCAAATGTGCCGGTGTAAGGCGATGAAGCTGAACTGATATTATTAGTTGATGCAGGAGTAAAACAGGTATTTGTATAACCATCAAACGGAGTTAAGGAAGTAGTTTGTCCGGAGGGAATGAGCAATATCCTTGTTCCGTCAGGGCACACGAGATAGATATTCAAATCACCAATCGTTTGCTGCGCGGGAGGAAAAAAATTAAACCCGAAAAACGAAAGCCCGGTGATGCACACCTGCGTAATAGAGTTGGGCTGCACGTTCGTGATATTCAAATCGGTAATGTTGATACCGATAGTGGTTGAAGTGCCGAGCGTATTTGCAATCTGTGTTACTTCAGCATTTGCATAAGTAGGAGTTTTCGCGGGGCGCTTAATCACCTTTGCTGTTGCATTGATAGTGGCGCATTCTCCCTCGCACACGCGAATGTCGGGACCGGCATTCACGATTAATTGTGGCGCCACCACATTCACACGCACCGTGTCGCTGCATGTTTGGGAGCCATTGCTCATCACTACGATGTAATCCGTTGTCTGCTGCGGACATGCAGGATTAGGATTCAATCCACCGCTGCTTCCTTGTCCATAGTTGTAGCCATCATGCACCCATACAATTTCATACGTGGGGTCGTTGTAAAAAATTTCTACGTTGTCAATGCCCCAGTGGTCATAGTCAGCGCCTGAGTCGGCATCCTGAAACCAACGGATTTGCGTGGTTGGCGAAAGCGCTGCCGGTGGAAGTTGAAAACACCAGTTGGTCCAGTTAATGAGCAGCGGGTCATTGCCTCCGTTTGGGTCGAAATATTGAATCGTTATCCAATTCACTCCATCGGTTGAATATTGCAAATACACTCCTTCTTGTGGCTCATCGGGACCTTCGCAGGGGGCGCCATTTCCCTGAATGGCAAAGAGCATATCAAAACATACCGTGCCTCCGCTTGTCGCAGTAGAGAAGTTATACGGAAGCGTTTCCAATGAACGCGGCACAGCCGAAGTGTTGCCCATCCAGATGTGCGTAGTGCTGTCAACACCGCTGATGCTACATGGATTATCAAAACGCGCCTGCTGCGTAAATGACCATCCTATGGGCGTGCCCGAATCGAAATTTTCACCAAACACCTGCAAGCCTTGTCCCCGTCCGTTTGCGCTCAGGGTGGCGCAATCACCGCATACCACTTCGCCCGGAAATACGGCAGCTTCCACTTCGCATTGCGCTAAAGCATTTGAAGTAATGAGTACACAACACGCGACACTAAGCGCAGAATAAAATCTTTTCAGCATAAACAGTTTTATTGAACGGTTGTGATTTGAATATTTCCCAGCTCGAATTTCTGAAGCGTGTTCGCTTTCACATGGAGCATTTTGTCAAAAATATAAAGGGCTTTCGTTTGCTTATCCTCGCACGAGCCTATCTTAGTTTCATTCGGGGCGAGGCGAATTCCCATGAGGCTTTCGGGCGTGTTTTCACATCCCTTGCACACATCATTATACCACGCCTGCTTGTTGTAGCTCACAGAAAGCTGCTTGTTCGTAAGGTTCACGAATTGCAGCAACACGAGGCTTTTGTGAATCCCGTTGGCATCATCATGGCATTCCGCGTAGCGGTAGTTGATTTCTATCTCTGCTGTGCGCGAGTGATTTTTCCATGCGTCCTGCGCGGAAATCTTGCTAATCAAAGCAACAAAGAAGAGGGTTGTGAACAAGAAATGTTTCATGCGTGTTCCGTTTTGGGACTGTGAAAATAAGAAATGTCGCTTGGAAAGGGAAGCACAATGAGTTTTAGGTTAACGTCCCCTTTGCATCTAATTTGGACGAATCATTCCAAAGAATAAATCCGAAACTTGCAACTCAACTATGGCTGAAACAAATTTCAAACTCAACTATCCCCTGCGCCTCGCCAAAAGCGGCATTCATGGAGTGGGCGCGTTTACAGAGAAAAAAATTTTAGCTCGCAAAAAAATCGGCTCGATGGGCGGCACGATTATCTCTGAAAGAGCGGCAAATGCAAAGGCAAAAACGAAAGAGGTGCTGCACCTCGTGGAATATGGCAACGGCAAAACGCTTGATGGCACGGTGAATGGCAACGCGTTGAGTCATGTGAACCATTCTTGTGTTCCGAATACCTACATCCGCATTCTTGGCTGGCATGTGGAGTTTTATGCGCTGAAGAATATAAAAGCAGGCGAAGAAATCACCTGCGACTACGGCATCACCTACCATGATGGCAAGCTGCGCTGCGGCTGCAGAGCGAAGGGGTGCAAGGGTTTTCTGTAAGTAGTGTCGTCATTGCGAGGGAGGAACGACCGAAGCAATCCCAACTAAAAGCAAGCATATTAATCATGGGATTGCTTCGGAAATGGCTCACGCTCAAGGCTATCATTTCCGCGCAATGACGCGATTTTACGGATTCGCAATTACGCTTTATTCTGCCAAAACGCCATTGGATTGATTTTTGAAAACCTTCTCGCTTCACCAAAAAGAAAATGCTATGGCAACCCTGCGCGCAATCACTGCTGATGAAAATGTTTCTGCAAACGGAAACACCTCTACCACACAACAAGAAATAAATGATTTCCAACTGCTTGATGCTTATTCGCAAACGGTAATCCGCGCCTGCGAAACAGTAAGCCCTTCGGTGGTGCACATCACGGTGAAGAAGAAGGGAATTCTGCCTGCGCGCATCAAAAACAAAGGCAGGCAGGGAGGCTCAGGCTCGGGATTTATTATTTCTTCGGAAGGCTTTATCGTGACAAACAGTCACGTGGTGCATGGCATGGATGAAATCTTTGTAGCGCTGCCTGATGGCAGAAATTTCAAAGCGCAACTTGTCGGAGAAGACCCTTCAACCGACCTCGCGCTGATTCGCATCTATGCGCCTGATTTGAAAGCCGTTTCGCTGGGTGATTCGTCAAAGTTGCGCGTAGGGCAACTGGCAATCGCAATTGGAAACCCTTATGGATTTCAATACACCGTGACCGCAGGCGTAGTCGGAGCATTGGGACGCTCGCTTCGTTCGAGCACAGGAAGATTGATTGACAACGTAATTCAAACCGATGCGGCACTGAACCCGGGCAACTCAGGCGGACCATTAGTGAACAGTCACGGAGAAGTGATTGGGATTAATACTGCAATCATTCTTCCCGCGCAGGGAATCTGTTTTGCCGTTGCATCAAACACCGCGCAATATGTTGTCGGAAAATTATTGACTGAAGGGAAAGTGCGCAGAGGCTATCTCGGCATTGGCGGGCAGGTAGTAAAACTGAACCCGCGCGTGATTACATTCAATAAGCTCAACGTGCGCTCAGGAGTGTTGATACAAAGCATTGAGCCGAACAGTCCTGCATTTCACCACGAATTACTTTCAGGCGATGTGATAGTGGGCTTTGACGAAAAACCCGTTTCAAACATTGACGCGCTGCACCGCGTGCTTGATGAGAAAACAATCGGAGTTGAAAAACTGTTATCCGTGCTGCGCATGGGAAAGCTCACGGAACTGAAAGTGATACCAAGCGAGTTGAAATAAGTTTTTGGTTTGCTGTTTACGGTTTTCAGTTGTTCTCTCACTGAATGGATAAACTGTAAACAGAAAACAGTAAACTGCTACTTTAGCAATCAAACTAAATCAATGAGTAAACCTCTCTGCACTATCGTAGGCATGGGACCGGGTAATGGATTTGCAATCGCCAAGCGTTTTGCCAAAGAAGGATTCGTAATCGCGATGCTATCACGACCGGGAGATGACCTGAAATCGCTTCAGCAAAAACTGAAAGAGCTTGGTTATGAGTCACATGACTTTTATGTGGATGTTGCAGACTTCAATCAACTGAAAAATACGTTTGAAGATGTAAAGAAAAACCTGGGAGATACGGATGTGCTCGTCTATAACGTATCTATTTACCGCGAAGCAACACCCACCGCGCTTGATGCTGAAACCAGCGTGAAAGATTTTCGCGCGAATGTAGCGGGAGTGTTGGTTGCGGTGCAACAGGTTGTGCCTGCAATGAAAGAGAAAAAGAAAGGAACGATTCTGATTACAGGCGGAGGACAGGCGTTGCATCCATTGCCTTTCTTATCATCACTCGCTATCGGCAAAGCGGGCATCCGCAATCTTGCATGGAGTTTATTTGAGGAATTGAAACCATTGGGCATTCACGCAGCAACAGTTACCATCAACGGACAAGTAAATCCTGCAACCAAATTCGCGCCTGATTTGATTTGCGAATCATTTTGGAAACTCCATGCGCAGCAAGAAGGAGGGTGGCAGCGGGAAATCATTTACCAGTAAACGGTTTCCCCTGCTCTGGCTTGAAAAAGATTGCGAAGCCTCTCCTTGCTTGAATGCGTGAAAAGAAAATGTATCTTAGGGGTGGATGAAGAAGGGAAGCCTTCCTTATTAAAAAAATTGGCAAACAAAAAAATCACACCCCATGAATCGAATGTTTATCTTGGTTTCGTTAACTATGATGAATTACCACTTGGCTCAAGGACAATGTGGAACTTCAGGAACAATCAATTTCGACCCTCACAAGCATTGCTTGACTATTGATACGCCAAGTATTTGGCAAATTGGAAAGCCTCAAAAAACGATTCTTGACACTGCCTATTCATTTCAAAATGTCATTATCACCGATACTATAAATCCATATCCGCCCAACGATACTTCCTCTTTTACTGTTGAAACTTATGCTTATGCACCAAGTAATTTAAGAATAGCAGGTTACTATAACGTCAATAGTGATTCACTAAATGATCGTGGACTAATTGAAGTTTCATCTGACAAACTCAACTGGATTGATGTAAATAGTTTAAATCCATTTAATAATAGAGAAAGTTGGCCCGTGCTTACTGGAAATAGTAATGGATGGCGTTCGTTTATTATTGAGGCCGATATTTATGATCTCAATTTTCGAAATACTCCTTTGTTTATTAGGTTTTCTTTTTTAAGCGATGTCAATCTCGACACTTTAGATGGACTTATGTTTGATGATATTGACCTCTCAGTCTATTTTTTTGGAATTGACGAAATAGGCTTCGAACAAATAGAGTCTACGGCTTCTCCTAATCCCACGACAAATAGCATAACCATTGGGTTTGATAATATAGAACATTCTTCATTTCAATTAGCGATTTATGACAATTTGGGCAGACTCATTCTTGCTAAGAACAATGTTACCGAGACTCTAAAAGTTGAAACACAACAAATGGAGTCTGGACTTTATTTCTACAAACTGACAAACTTTAAGGATAAGAAAGTAGCAAGAGGAAAATTTATAATAGAGAGGTAAGTTCATTTCCTAGCGGGCTGCATAGAAACGCGTTAATTCCATGCCAAAACAAAAAGACGATTGCAAGCACGAAGCGGGAAAACTCATTCCCATCATCAACCTGAACAAATGCGAAGGAAAGAAAGATTGCGTGGACGTATGCCCATACAATGTGTTTGAAATGCACGCGATTGATGACGCAACTTATGCTGCATTATCTTTCAAAGGAAAAGTGAAAACATTTTTTAAAGGAAAACAGAAAGCGTTTGCAGTAAACGCATCCGAATGTCACGCCTGCGGTTTGTGCGTTACGGCTTGCCCGGAAAAAGCGATACAGCTTGCAAAAGCGCAATGAGCAGTCAGCTCAATCACTGCATCTTCACAATCGTAGATTTGAACTCTGCACTTCCCGCTGCGACCGTCAGGAGATAGGCTCCCTGCTTCAAATCAGACAAATCCATGCTTATTGTTGGCGTTGAAGGCACTATTTTTTCCTTCACCAATTTGCCAAGCACATTATAGACGCGCACAACGAGATTTTTTTCGTGGAGATTATTTACACGAATGAAAATAGCGCTTCCAAACGGATTCGGATAAACAGTTACGTTAAGCGTGTTGCTTGTTTCGCGCACACTCACGTTTGTTGTGTCGCGGTTCAAAGGCGCAAAGGGCGCTGAATTCACATACCCGGTAACAGGGGCTGATGCTTCCCGTACGTGGCGCTCACCTTTATTCACATACCATGAAACTGGAGTGCTTTCAGTAAAGACAGCATTATCAATATTGGAAACATACGTCCAATCTGATTGAGCGCGGTTAGAGTCAATATCAATTACGAGGTAGCCTCTTTTTGTTAAGTCCAGATATTTGACATGCGGAGCAAGCAGCTGAACCGTCTGAGCATTCAGATTGAACGATCCGCTGCCCGAAGTGATACTCGAACAAATAAATTCAACAAATGCCGAGCCGGCACCTGTTCCGGCATTGTAGCTTACTCCTTTCTGCGGCACATCATTCGCCCATGAAGAATGAATATCTCCGGTGAGCACAACCACATTCTCAATATTATTATTCATTACATGATTGACAATGCGGTTGCGGTCGCCTTCATAGCCATCCCACATGTCATTTGTGAAAGTAGTTGCTATCAAAGGTGCAAACATTACCTGCTGCCCGATGATTTTCCATTTCGCCTGCGAACCACTCAACTCATCCAGGAGCCATGCTCTTTGAGTTGTTCCAAGTATCGTGCGGTTGGTATCCTGATAGCCCGCGCTGTTTGTTGCCTGCTCATCTCTTCCTTCCAGTCGTGTATCAAGCATAACCAGATCGGCAAGATTTCCGATGCTGAAGGTTCTGTAAATTGTATAATCGCCAGGAGCTTGTTCACGCCTGGGGAGCCATTCAAAGTTTGCTTGTTTCGCCTCTGCTTTACGCACCTGCCAATCACCTTCCACGCCTGGCGTATGATTATTTGAACCTTCTTCCCACGAGTTGTTCGCTGATTCATGGTCATCCCACACGGTATAAAACGGATATTGCTGATGCAATCTTCGCAGATAAGGGTCAAGGCGATAAGTAGCATAGCGCTGTCGATATTTATCCAGCGTGGTAGTTTCGGTGTTGGGCAGAATCGGAATCCCTGTTCCTGTTAGTCCGCCTCCTGCGTACTCGTACATATAGTCGCCCAAATGCACCACCGCATGAATATCGTTTCTGCGGGCAATGCTGAGATAGGCATTGAAGTAATCTCCCGAGCCGATGCTTGCGCAGGAAGCAACAGCCATGCGGATATGCGTATTATCACCGACAGGCATAGTGCGCGTTCTTCCAATCAGCGAATTTTCTCCTTCGTGTTTGAAAATGTAATAGTACCAAGTGTCGGGTTGCAAGCCTGTGGCATCCACTTTCACTGTGTAATCTTTTGTCGAATCAGTAGTTGTTGTTCCTGAGTTAACAATATCAGTAAACAACGTATCGGTTGCAATTAACCAATCAACCGTGAGCGAGGCGGGAACATCAGGCGTTACGCGCGTCCAGAGAATTACTCTATCGGAAAGCGCATCGCCCGAGGCGACTCCGTGATAAAACGGAGCAAGGGCGGGGTCTTGTGCGAATGTGCAGATTGAAAGAAGAAGGGCAATGAGGGTAACTGAAAACTTTTTCATAGCGTACTTTTTGTGCGAGTCAAATTTACATAAAACACACGCAGAGAAAATTAATTTAACAAGAAGAGTTTTGAAGTTGTCGAGATTCTATTTTAAAGGAACCCGCACCACAAAACCTTTCACGTACAGCGGCTCAAAATATTCCACGGAAACGAATTGTTGTTTTTCAAAATGATTTTCACCTACTCGTATCATATCTCTTGCGGAGTTTGAAAAGTGAGGGAGCGTTTCTGCTTTTTCATAAATATTTGCGGGTATTTTTTTTGCGCCTGTTCCAAAAAAATAAACCGGCTGTTGATTGAAGCGGGGAATAAATTCCGTCAATGTATGTTCTGCTGGTGATGCAGGAATGATTTCCTCAAGGTTAAAATCATACAAACCTGCATATACTTCCTGCTTAATTGAGTTCAATACAGGACAATAAAGCGCATCTTTATTTTTCATTTGTTCAACTGCACCGGCAGTCATCCCCTGCATCGTGGGCACAGCAATCAGTGGTTTATCAAGCGCATAACACAATCCTTTTGCAGCCGAAACCCCGATGCGTAATCCCGTGAAGGAACCAGGACCAGCGCTCACCGCGACTGCCTCAAGCTTTTGCATAGAGAGTCCGACATCTGCAAAAACCTTTTCAATCAGTAATGTAAGCGTTGCTGAATGGGAATTTGGGCTGCGCTCCTCCTGCAAGGAAAGCAATTTTCCGCTTTCACTCAAAGCTACAGAGCAAATTTCCGTAGCAGTTTCAATATGGAGGAGCAGTGGCATTTGAAAAGCAATGTTACAAAGCTCTCTGCAATCGCTTTGCCCTATGCAATCGCAATCGTAACTTTACCGCCCCAAATCGAAACACATGGTCAACATTATTCTCTTTGGTCCTCCCGGCAGCGGTAAGGGTACGCAGGCGGAAAAGCTCATCGCTCAATACAAGCTCGTGCATATTTCCACCGGTGATTTGCTGCGCGCTGAAATCGCTGCCAACTCCCTGCTCGGGCTGGAAGCGAAAGCATTCATGGATAACGGCAAGCTCGTGCCCGATGAAGTTGTGATTGGAATGATTAGCAAAAAATTGGATGAAAGCACCACCGCAGGCGGATTCATTTTCGATGGCTTTCCACGCACCATCGCGCAAGCTGAAGCATTGGATAAGTTGCTCAACGCGAAAAAATATCCTATCACGCGTGTGTTATCGTTGCAGGTGAGCGAGCCCGAATTAATCAAACGCCTGCTGAATCGCGGCAAAACATCGAGACGGTCAGACGACCAGGACGAAGCGACCGTGCGCAACCGATTGGAAGAATACCGTAAAAAAACTTTTCCTGTTGCCGACTATTATGACAAGCAAAGCAAGCTATCAAACATTGCAGGCGAAGGAAGCATTGATGAAATTTTTAACAGGCTTACTGCTGCGATAGATAACTAATTGTCATGCCGCACTCGTTGAGGCATCCCCAACTCAAAGGGGATTGCGGAATAAATCCGCAATGACAGAAAACAAATCCCTCATTGGAAAATTCAAATTTTGTTGACTACGTAAAACTCTTCTGCAAGTCAGGCGATGGCGGTGCGGGTAGCAGGCATTTTCATCGTGAAAAATTTATTCCGAAAGGCGGTCCCGATGGCGGTGACGGAGGGAAGGGCGGCAGCATCATCGTGCGGGGCAACAAGCAAATGTGGACGTTGCTGCACCTGAAATATCGCAAACATATTCTTACTGAAAATGGCGTGAAGGGCGCTGGACAAAACCGCACAGGCTCTGACGGAAAAGACCAATTGCTCGAAGTGCCGCTGGGTACAGTAGCAAAGGATGCAGAAACAGGTGAAATCATTTTTGAAATCACCGATGATGGCGAAGAAAAAATTCTGATGAAAGGCGGTCGCGGAGGATTGGGTAATTTTCATTTTCGCACTCCCACCAACCAGTCTCCCACCCATTCGCAGCCGGGCGAGTCGGGCGAAGAAGGCTGGCGTATTCTTGAGTTAAAAATTCTTGCCGATGTCGGATTGGTGGGTTTCCCGAACGCGGGTAAGTCAACGCTGCTTTCAGTGGTGAGCGCGGCAAAGCCCAAGATTGCAGACTACGCTTTTACCACGCTTGTGCCCAACATCGGCATTGTGAGCTATCATGATGCAAAGTCGTTTGTGATGGCGGATATTCCCGGAATTATCGAAGGAGCGCATCTCGGCAAAGGGTTGGGACATCGTTTCCTGCGCCACATTGAGCGCAACTCCGTGTTACTGTTCATGATATCAGCCGAAAGCGCAGACATTGCCGCTGAGTATAAAGTGCTGTTGAATGAACTAAAGCAATTCAACAAAGAACTACTGCATAAACAAAGAGTTTTAGCAATTACAAAAAGCGATTTAATAGACGATGAATTGGAGAAAATGCTGAAAAAAGAATTGCCGAAAAAAGTGCCGCACATTTTTATCTCATCGCTCACGGGAAAAGGATTGGATAAGTTGAAAGACTTGTTGTGGAAGGCGCTCAACGAAGACATCGGGTGAGAATTTCCAGATGATTTTTGCAGATTGTACTACACGCAGAGAGCGCAGATGTTCTCAGCGTCAATCAGCGGTTCTAAAATCTGCGCACACCAGCGGGAGTAATTCATGAATAATCAAAAACCATCGCCCGCCAATTGGATGCTGCTCATCCTGCTTGCGCTCATCTGGGGCAGTTCCTACATCCTCATCAAATATGCGCTGAAAGTCTTTACTCCCTTGCAGCTTGCCAGCTTGCGCGTCACGATTGCGTTTGTTGCATTGCTGCCTTTTCTTTTTGTATGGCAGCTGAAAAACCTCACCGCAAAACAATGGCTCTATGTCGCCTTGGTGGGATTATTGGGAAGCGCATTGCCCGCAATTCTGTTTGCAACCGCGCAAACAAAAATCTCCAGTTCGCTTGCAGCAATTCTTAATGCGCTGGTGCCGCTATTCACGCTGCTTGTAGGAGCTTTTTTCTTCAAGGAAAATTTAAACAACTTCAAAATTGCAGGAGTCCTACTGGGAATTATCGGATGCGGTGCTACTATTTTCATTCGCTCCAACGGCTTGCTTGATGGAAATAATTTGTTCGCGCTGCTGGTGATCGTTGCAGGTATCTGTTACGGAATTGCAACCAATATTTTGAAACGTGGATTGAGCGGATTACCGGCTATCGGGCTTACCGCATGGTCGTTTGTTTTTGTCGGTCCCGTTGCGGCTGCTATCGCATATCAAAGCGGTGCAATTGAAGTTTTCAAAACAAATCCTGAAGCATGGAAAGCGCTTGGCTATCTCGCCATTCTTGGCGTGATGGGAACAGCAGTTGCCATTTCATTATTCAACGTGCTGATTCAAAAGACCACCGCCTTGTTTGCATCAACCTGCACCTATCTGATTCCTGTTGTTGCGGTACTCTGGGGTTTGAATGACGGAGAAGTCATTCACGCAGTTGATTTAGTTGGGCTGGGCTGTATTCTTCTTGGGATTTATTTGACGGGGAAATAGCTATTTCACCAGTCATGTTTTCGCCTCTGATAAATTCCCCGCTGATTTTCGCAGATTGAACTACACGCAGAATGCGCAGATATTTTCAGCGTAAATCAGCGGTTCTAAAATCTGCGTACATCTGCGGGAATAATGTTTGAATAATCACTTCACAGCCACCACAGAAATTTCCACATTCACGCCTTTCGGCAATTTCGATACCTGCACTGTTTCACGCGCGGGTGCGGTTTCTTCTTTGAAAAAACTGCCATAGATTTCATTCACCACTGCGAAGTTGTTCATGTCGGTGAGGTAAATGGTTGATTTCACTACGCTGCTGAAATCCATGCCTGCTGCTTCAAGAATTGCGCTGAGGTTATCCATCACACGCTTTGTTTCCGCGCGAATTTCACCGGTCACTAATTCGCCTGTATCGGGCGTGAGCGCAATTTGCCCGGAAACAAACAGAAAGCCATTTGCAAAAACAGCTTGATTGTAAGGTCCGATTGGGAGTGGCGCTCTGTCAGTGCGGATGATTTTTTTATCAGCCATGAATTTGTTTTTTGCGAAGATACAATTCGAGCGCAAGGTGTTTCCCTTTTAGGGGAAATACAAAGGGGTAACTTTGAAATTCAGATACCCCTCTTTGTCTCCCCTAATAAGGGAGAAGCCAACGCACAAAAGCCGCATTGTTTCTATTTTTTTAACCCCCATGAACCCCTCATATCACCACAGCACCCCCATTCAAATCCGCTTTGCTGATATGGATGCGATGGGGCATGTGAATAATGCAAACTTTCTCACCTACATTGAGATTGCGCGCATCCGTTATTTTAATGAGATTCTCAGCAAAGGCATTGATTTTTCAAAGCAAGGTTTTATTCTTGCCCGCGCTACGGTTGATTTTATTCTGCCGATTGAAATTCAGGATGCCATTCAGGTGCGCACCCGTTGCAGCCGCATCGGCAACAAAAGTTTCGATTTGGAATATGAAATTGTAAATGTGAACCACGAGCCGCCTGTGCTTGTTGCAAAGGCGCAAACAGTGCTGGTCGGCTATGATTACCATGAAAAGAAAAGCATTGCGATTCCCGATGCGTGGAAAAAACAGATTGAAGCTTATGAGATATAGTGTTAGTGTTATGCCGAATTTGTTCCGGCATCCCCTGTTGTCAAGTATTAAAGCAATGAGGGGATGGCGGAATGATTCCGCTATGACAATTCTTTTTAGTTTATTTCTCTCCTCCTGCTCCTATTTCAACTCCTCCCATCTCATCAACGGTTCTCCTGCCCCGGAAATCACTTTACCCGACAGGGATGGAACCTCCTTCACGCTTTCATCGCAACGGGGAAATCTGGTGCTGCTTGAATTCTGGGCATCGTGGTGCAAACCGTGCCGCGAAGAAAATCCTAAAATCGTTTCGCTTTACAACAAATACAAAGACACTGCTTTTCAAAAAGCAACAGGGCTGAAAGTCATTAGCATCTCCCTTGATACCGATAAAGAAAAGTGGCTTGATGCGGTGCAGCAGGATAACCTCATCTGGGAACATCACGTGAGCGACCTGCTCGGTTGGAAAAGCATTGTTGTTGACAGCTATGGCGTAAGTTCCATCCCTTCCTCCTTCCTCGTTGACCAGAATGGCATCATCATCGGCAAAAACCTGAAGCCCCGCGACTTGGATAAATTGCTTACCTCGCTTGCTAAACAGTAGCCGTTTGTTTGAGCGTATATCGAAATAGAAACATAAATAAGATTGCGTCACTTTGATATCAGAGCTACAATCTCCTTAATCGGAGTTGTCTGTATCATTCTTTCTTTTGAAAGCTGACTGCTTTAAGTATTTTTGTCGCAAAATTGGACCATGAACTTCCCCGACAATTTAAAATACACGAAAGACCACGAATGGATTCGCGTTGAAGGCGAATACGCCTACATCGGCATCACCGATTTTGCGCAGCGCGAATTAGGCGACATCGTGTATGTTGATATAGAAAAGATGAATGAGGATGTGGAGCGGGAAGCGGTGTTCGGCACGATTGAAGCGGTGAAAACCGTTTCAGATTTGTTTATGCCCGTGTCGGGAACAATCGTGGAAGTGAATAAAGAAATCGAATCATCGCCCGAATCTGTGAATCAAGACCCGTATGGTAAAGGCTGGATGGTGAAAATTAAATTGAAAGACCAAAGCGAGGCAGATTCCCTCTTAACCAGCGCAGCCTACAAAGAATTGGTGCAGGCGTAACGCCATGTTCCTCAAAAATTATCTGCCCGCCCTCGTTTGGGCGCTTTTCATTTTTCTTCTTTCCATGTTGCCGGGAAAATTTATTGCCCCGGCAAATATTTGGGACATCGTCAACTTTGACAAACTCGGACATCTGTTTGTTTTTTTTGTGCTGATGGTATTTTCCCTGCGCGGACTCTCCAAGCAAATACGTTCCGCTCCTGCTTTTCGATTTATGCTGTTCACATTTTTGATTTGCTCCGCGTATGGTTTTTTAATTGAAGTGATGCAGGGTACTTTATCCAACGACCGCCAGTTTGATATTTATGACGGCATTGCTAATATGCTCGGCTGTCTGCTGGGTGGAATAGTTTTTAAGTATGTGCGGGCAATAATCACCCGCTGATTGCGTTTTTTGTGTCGTATCTCCAATCTCAAAATCAAACAACATGCTTTTTTTCTTTGCAGCGTTAATGGGTATTGTAAGCGCATCCGGTTTAGCGCTCATCTTTTCAAATGTGATAGCAGACAGAAAGTTTTTCAACTCTACTTCAGGAACAAAGCGCTAAAAATATTCTTGGGCAATCCGCGCTAACTTAGCATCTCCAAAATCTGTATGAGAAAGATTGTCCTTCCTTGTTGTTTTCTGTTGATTTCGATTTGCTCTTTCGCGCAGGAAAACACCGAGCAAAGTCTTGCGTTTCAATATTACCGCGATGGCGAGTATGAAAAAGCTGCGGGCTTGCTCTCAAAACTTTACGAGAAAGACCAAAGCCCTGCTATTTATCGCTATCTCTATAATTCACTGCTCTACATTCGCGATTATGAAGGGTTGGAAAAAATGGTGCGCAAGAACATCAAAAAAAATCCCGACAATCCAACGTATCTCGTTGACCTCGGCTATTTCTATAATCAGCAGGGAAATTTGTCAAAAGGGAAAGAGGAATATAACAACGCGATTAAGTTGTTGAAGCCAAATGGCGGAGTGATTGTGCAGCTTGCGGGCGCATTTATCAATTACAATGAAAATGATTTGGCTGCAAAGACTTACGAAAAGGGCAGAGAATTGCTGGGCGACCCGGGCGCATTCTCGCTTGAGCTTGCTTCCATTTATGAAAAGCAAAACAACCCGCAGAAAACGATTGAAAATTACCTGAGCTATTTTGACCAGAATCCCGGCAATGACCAGTCGGTGAAAAACCTGTTGCAAAATGTGGTGCAGCAAAAAGCGTTTGCCGATGAGTTGCATATACAATTACTATCGCGCGCACAAAAGTATCCCGATGCGGTGTATTACAATGAGTTGCTGATTTGGCATTATGTGCAACAGAAAAATTTCAAGGGCGCAATTATACAAGCGAAAGCGCTCGACAAGCGGCAAAAAGAAAATGGCTATCGCCTGATGAACATCGCGCGTTCAGCGCTCGCGGAGAAAGAGTATGAGCCTGCGCTGGAAGCGTTTCAATATGTGCTAGACAAAGGCAAAGGCGCGACATTTTACATGAAGGCGCGTGAAGAAATGCTGGGCGTGTACAAACAAAAAATTATCAACTCCGTTGCTTACACGCCTTTGGATTTGGCTACGCTTGATGCAGAGTTTGACAAATTCATTGAAGAGTTTGGCGTGAACAGCGCAACGGCAAACGCGATTAAAGAGAAAGCGGAGTTGCAGGCGTTTTATCTGAACAACTATGAAAAAGCAATCAGCCTGCTGGATAATCTCATCAGCAATCAAAGCATCGAGCCGCGCGTGAAGGGCGAATTGAAATTACTGCTGGGTGATTTCTACATTATGAAAGGGGAAATTTGGGAAGCGGCATTACTCTATGGGCAAGTGGACAAGGGATTCAAAGATGAGCCGCTCGGTGAATTGGCGCGGTTTAAAAATGCAAAGCTCTCCTACTATCGCGGGGAATTTGAGTGGGCGCAGGCGCAGTTGGACGTGTTAAAGTCAGCCACTACGGAGTTGATTTCAAATGATGCGATTAAACTTTCCGTTTTCATCATGGATAATCTTGGGCTGGACACTACGTTGTGGCCCATGCTGAAATTCGCAGAGGCGGATTTATATTTCTATCAAAACAAAACAGACGCTGCGCTCAATTCGGTTGATTCCGTGTTGCGCGTTTTCCCCGACCATACGCTCACGGATGATATTTATTTTATGAAGGCGAACATCGCGTTGAAAAAACAGGACTATCAAACCGCAGCTGGTTTTTTTGAAAAAATCATTCAGCAATATCCCGATGAATTGCTGGGTGATGACGCTACGTACAAACTTGCAGAGTTGAATGAATTTACGTTCAACGATAAAGAGAAAGCGAAGCAGCTTTATCAGGATTTGTTGTTCAAATACAAAGACAGCATTTATTTGGTTGAAGCCCGCAAGCGATTTCGCGCTTTGCGTGGCGACCAGTTGTAAAGAATACAATTTAACCGCAGAGGGCGCAGAGGTATCTGAGAGTTATCCTCTTTCACCTCCGCGTGTATTCACTCCTTTCCTCAGCGGTTCCTGTATTTTCCAAAGGAATAAAAGCGAATTTTGAAATCTCAACATACCTCCCTCCACCCTCAATACCCAAATGATTCTTTACAACATCACCATAAAAATTGACCCCGCCATTCAGGATGAATGGATAAAATGGATGAAAGAAGAGCATATCCCCAATGTGCTGCAAACGGGTTTGTTCACAGAATACAGAATGACCCGGTTACTTGAGCAAGATGAAAGCGATGGAGTTACGTTTGCGATTCAGTATCTCAGTAACTCAATGGCTGATTATCAATTGTACAAAGAAAAATTCGCGCCTGCGCTTCAACAAAAAGTAGTGGATAAATACGAAGGGAAGTTTGTTGCGTTCAGGACGCTGATGGAGGTGGTGTAAGGTTCCTGCGTGGTTGTTATTTCCCTTATTTCAATTCCTTATTCTTCTTTGCTTCCGGCAAGTAATTTTCTGATGAAACTATTTTTTTGCCCGTCCTGCTTTCAAGTTAGCGTCTTGCATTGCCTGCTACTACTCCGCCTTGCTTTGCTGCTTTTTTGTTCTGCAAAAACCCTTTAGGGTTTTGTGTTTTTACGATCTCTGTTGTTGATGCTTCTCCAAGCATGGAGAAAATCAGCTCAAGGTCAGTCATGTGGTCGCGCAGGTTTTGGCTTTTCAGCCCTTTCACTTTCTTCTATTCGGTGGGCGTAAGTCCGAAAGTAGCTTTTAAAATTTCCGCTGTGAGTATAGCATACTCAATCTGGTCTTTTACTCCTCTGTTTTTCCATTCCTCGGTCAGTTCCTCGCGAATGGCAATGCTCCGCATCCGCTTTTCAATCCAGTCGTCAGGATAGCCTTTCAGTTTGTTGAGTTCTCTTGTCCGTTGCGTGGCTAATTCCGGGTTTTCAATTTCGTCCAACCTGTCAGAACCGACTTGTGCTAACCAGAGTTTGAACGGTTCTGCTTTGGGTGACGGAATAGACTGAATGATACGCAATAGACCTTTTGCATTGGCGCATCCCATCTGCTGTTTGCCTCCCGGAGTGTCCACCGGAAGGGTAGGTACAAATTGTACCCACCCTTTGGCAAGTTCCGCATCTCTTTGGCGCATACGTTTAATATACTATTTGGGGTCATTGCTATCCGTCAATACAGCTATAACATCTTCTACAACGAAATGCCATTTCTGCTCTTTTTCATTCCAAACGGAACGGATTTGCCTGCTCTCGAAAAGTTTGATGTTACTCACAAAACAAACTTATAAATCCTCAAAGAATTTTTTCAAGGAAACTTTGTGAACGTCCAAGAAAAACTATCAATTCTACAAGGAAAAATTCGCGTCTGCACTTTAGCAAAAAGCGCTTAATAAATACGAAGTGAAGTTTGTTGCGTTCAGGACGTTGATGCAGGTGGTGTAAAGCCGCTTCACTCTGCCCCTGTATTCGGATGCTCCCGCCCGTGTATTTTCTTTTCGGTAAAAGAAGAATCCTTTACCACCGCTTCTGTTTCTTTTCGCAATTCTTCTTCTAATGCAGGATTTAATAAGCCATTCAAATCAGGCTGCCCGGCATTCACCCAAGCCGTGAACCAAAAGCTGCCGATGCTGATTACAGACTCGCGCAGTCTTTTTTCCACCATGTCGTTCATGCGCTTGTCATATTCCTTGGTGTAGTCAACAGAATACACGCGCACCGTTGTGTTGCCCCGTTGCTCATAACTGAAAACCTGGTCAGTTGGAAATTCAGCGCGCAGATTTTTTTCCAGCGAAAGCACACTGTCCACCAAGCGATGACTTTCTAAAACAACCGCCCAAATCTTGTCAAGCGGCTGCTCGATGTAGCGCGCTTTGCCGAGGAAGTAATCATAATCATCGCCAAACAATTCAGGAATGCGCGATTCCCAAAAGCCATGAATGCCGACTTGGTCAGTGAGTTGCCCGTTGTAGTTTTCCGTAGTGTGTAGCGGCACATGCGCATCGGCAATGTAATGACCAAGTTCGGTTGAGAGGCGTAAAATTCTTGCGCCATTACGTTCTTTAAATGCTTCGGTGAGTTGCCACGTCATGCGCTGCACATGCCAGGGTACAATGCCATACGCAAGCAGCGTATCTTCCGAATATTTTGCCACCGCATCATCCCACCTGCGCGGAAAACTGTCGAAAGGAAAAGTGCCGTAGTGGTCGAGGTCAATGTAATGGCGGGGCGCTTCATCAGGCGAAGAATACCTGCGCTTGTCGGGACTTACTGCATTTTCAGTGATGAACTCAATATGATGCTTGAAGAAGCCAAACATTTCATTCGGAAGCGTGAACACTGCGATGCGATTGATGCGCTTATGCGCCCAGAAGCCCCAAGGTGGCGAAGCAGCCAGCGCGATGAAAAAAAATATAATGAAACAGAACAACAGCTTTTTCATTTTTTTAAAGTTGAGGCGGTGGCATCCCATTCCGTGATGCCGCCTGAAACGATAAACTTCATAAACTCTGCCACCGGCACATCAAGCGGTGTTACATTTTTTGCATCCACCACAAACAGGTTTCCTGAAAAATTGTAGGAGTGCGGCAGATACACCGCTACTTTTCCTTTCAACCCAATGCTGCTCAGGTCAGTTTTTGTGATGAACCCCAGTTTCTGAAATTCAGGATTGCCGTTCACATTCACCACCACAGGTTGGTTGAATTTTTTCTTGTCGCTGAAAAAGGCGGCAACGAAATCTTTCAGCGAAGTGTAAATGATATTCACCAAAGGCGCGCGAGCAATGGCATGTTCCAGCATGATGAAGAGCGGACGGAACACCAGCGTGGAGCTGAGAAATCCAATCACCGTTATCACGCCCAGCAGCACAATGACGCCAAGCCCCGTCACGCGGATGCCGAAAATATTTTCTAAAAAATCATTCACTGAATCATCCAGCACTTTGAACATGGCGTAGATGATATAAAGAGTGACAACAACAGGCGCAAGCAACAGCAAGCCGCGCAACATATAGGAAATAAGTGTTTTCATAAAGGGGGATTTAGCGAATCGGTATTCACCTCAAAGTTAAAAATGTAATGCGGGGGATAAAGCGAACGATTCGCTCTTTCAAAGTAAATTTGAGAAAATCTAAAGCATGAAAGCCTCAGATATTCGGGAAAAATTGGCAAACTACGTGCGCGTTGCGGAAGAAAAAAAATACGCGCGATTTACACCATGCTGGAGGATGAAATAGACGCGCCACTGCACGATTGGGATGCGCGTTTTGTCAAGGAATTAGAACAAAGAAGTAAAAGTTTTGCCGAGGGCACGGCAGTTACCTATAGTTGGGAAGAAACCAAAGAGGCTGCCCGCAAGCGCGTCAGGTCATCAAAGAAAAAATAGTGGGTTATGCTGTCAGACTGCATGAGTTCGCGCATCGGGAATATATTGAGGCGTATAACTGGTATGAGTTGAAGAAGGAAGGTTTGGGCGAACGATTTATGGATGCTGTGGAGCGAAAGTTGAATCAAATCAGCGAGCATCCTGAATATTTCAGCAAAAGGAAATCAGATTTCAGAGAAACAAAAGTGTCGGGCTTTCCCTATGCCATTGTTTATGAATGTTTGCCCCGAAAAAAAGTAATTCATGTTGCAGCAATCTATCATAGTAAGCCCAACCCCCAGACGAAAATATCGCAGGAGAAACTAAGCGCTGTTCTGCTAAAAAAAGTTAATCTCCCCGTTTTAGGAATCAATTTCATACAACTGCCGTAGTTCAGCCGTTGTAACAGCAGGGCTTTTCCGCCTCGTTAAATATTGTTAAACGAAAGCAGATGGGAAGCATGTTGGGTAACTTTGAAATCAATGAATAAAAGGCTGATAACCATTCTGATTGTTGTGATGACGCTGGTCTTGACGGGGATGGTGTTTATCCAAATTTTCTGGATTAAAAATGCCATCACGCTCCACGAACAGCAGTTTGACCAGGGCGTAAATGACGCGCTGCATAAAGTGTCGCACAAGTTAGAGAAACACGATGCCGCCAATTATATTTTCGATGAGTTTTTCACCGCAAGTCAAGGCGACCATGCTCAAGACAGAAAAATCCGCTTGTTGCAAAACAAGTTAAGCAGTTCGCTTGAAAACCAGTTTCAGCCGCTGTTTAAAGAAATCGAGGAATATCACAGCATCACTTGGTCAGGAAAATTTTCTTCAGAAAATGAACTGGGATCGCAACTTAATTCAAGCATGATTTCCATTGACACCGTGCAGGATAAAGACGGTGTGTTCCACAGCACGATCAAAGTGAAGATGGCGGAAGGCGATTGTAAAATTCAGGTTTCCAACAAAAGTCGCGAGCAGATGCTGCAATCCGTAAATCAGGAAATTACAAAGCTGAACTACGGAAAAAATTTAGTGGACGACATCTTCTTTCAGTTTTTCAGCAACGAGCGTGAAATTCATGACCGCATCCCAAAAGATGAGATGGGTAATATCATTCGCGAAGCGCTGCAAAGCGAAGGCATTGATGCGCCTTTTGAATTTGTGGTGACAACGCAATTCGGAAAATCCATTGCAGCAAGCAACCGCTTTAACGCGCAACTGATTCCCGCTTCGCACAAAGTGACGTTGTTTCCCAACGATTTATTTTCAGAGCATAACTATCTGCTCGTGCAGTTTCCTTCAAAAAGGAATTACATCATGAAAAATCTGGGTGTGATGTCGTTTTCTTCCATTGGTTTGATTCTGCTTGTCTCACTCTGTTTTGCTTATACGATTCACATTATTTTCCGGCAAAAGAAATTGTCGGATATGAAAACCGATTTCGTGAACAACATGACGCACGAGTTAAAAACGCCCATCTCAACGATTTCACTCGCAAGCGAAATGTTGCGCGACAACCGCGTTGCTTCCGACCCTGACAGAATTTTGCGCTATGCCGGAGTAATTCATGAAGAAAATAAACGACTCGGCAGCCATGTAGAGAAAGTGTTGCAGATGGCGGTGATTGAGCGTGGCGAGCATAAGTTGAAGTTATCGTTAGTGAATTTGCATGAGCTTGTGCAAAAGGCGATTCAAAAGATGACGTTGCAACTGGAAGAAAAAAGCGGTGCGCTGCAAACAGACTTCACAGCGCGTTATCCTGAAGCGCAGGTGGATGAAGCGCATTTCATAAACATCATTACCAACTTGCTGGACAACGCGATTAAATATTCAAACGAAAAACCGGAAATAATCGTCTCAACACGCGACCAAACTGGTGGTGTGCTTATCAGTGTTTCTGATAAAGGAATCGGCATGAGCAAAGACGCGCAAAAACGCATCTTTGAAAAATTTTATCGTGTGCCCACCGGCAACGTGCATAATGTGAAAGGCTTCGGTTTGGGATTGAGCTACGTGAAGGCGATGGTGGAAGCGCATAGCGGCAACGTGAAATTCCGCAGCGAATTAAATAAAGGCACGACATTTGAAATATTCATTCCACACTCAAATCAAACAAATGAAAACTGAAGACAGAGCCAGCGTATTGTTGCTTGAAGACGACCCGAACCTCGGGTTCGTGTTGCGCGAATTTTTGGAACACAAAGATTTTGTCGTCACCCTGAAAGAAGATGGCGAGCAGGGATTAAAAGCATTCAACAATAAACCATTCGACATCTGTGTAGTGGATATTATGATGCCCAAGATGGACGGCTTTACCTTCACGAAACACGTGCGGAAAACCGACCAGGCTACACCAATCATTTTTCTCACGGCAAAATCCATGAAGGAAGATAAAATCGAAGGGTTCAAAGTGGGCGGTGATGATTATCTCACCAAGCCATTCAGCATGGAAGAGTTGGAAGCGCGCATTGAGGCGGTGCTGAAGCGCACGGGCAAAGGGAAAAAAGAAGAGCCTGCAAAAAATACGTTCACCATCGGGAAATACACGTTCGATTATCCGACACAAAAACTGACGCTGAAAGGAAGCGAAGCGCAAAAGCTCACTACCAAAGAAGCAGACCTTTTACGCTTACTCTGCCTCAACGCAAATCAGGTGCTTGAGCGTGAAATTGCCTTGAAACTCGTGTGGGGCAATGACAGCTACTTCACAGGCAGAAGCATGGATGTTTACATCACCAAGCTGCGCAAGTTTTTAAAAGACGACACGAACATTGAAATCGTGAATGTGCATGGCACGGGTTATAAATTGCGCGTAGGTTAATCGGATTTCTCCCGAACTCCTTCCCGAATCTTTCTTATCTTGACGTTTCGCTTTAATGCAAGCGATAATGTAATTCTTTCAATCTCTGAATATGGATTTATCCTCTGCGCGAACCGATGAAACTCCTAAAGAGCCTACGCACTATCGCGAATCTTTCAAAAAAGAATTAGAAAAACTCAACGCTAAACAACGGGAAGCAGTTGAAACAATTGAAGGACCCGTTTTAGTAATTGCGGGACCCGGCACGGGCAAAACGCAAATCCTCGCAGCGCGCATCGGTTACATTTTAGAAAATGCAGACGCGCGTCCTGAAAATATTTTGTGTCTCACTTACACCGATGCAGGCGCGATAGCCATGCGCAAAAGGTTATTACAGTTTATCGGTCCCGATGCTTACAGACTCACGATCAATACGTTTCATGCTTTTTGTAACAACATCATTCAGGATAATCTTGACATCTTCGGCATTCATGATTTGGAATTGATTTCCGATTTGGAAGCGAACGCGCTTATCCGCAAAATGATAGATGATTTTCCATTGGAACATCCGCTCAAGCGTATCACCGGAGATGCGTATTATGAGCGCAGACGCATGCGCGCATTATTTTCTTTAATGAAAAAAGAAGGATGGGATGCGGAATTTATTTGCGGCAAAGCCGATGAATATTTGTTTTCGCTTTCTGAACGTGAAGAGTTTCAATACAAAAGAGCCAACAAAGTAAAAGGGATTCAAAAGGGCGACCCGAAAAAAGATGCTATCAAAAAGGCAACCGAACAAATGGAGCAGTTAAAAGCTGCCGCGCATTCATTCACACAATTCAGAGAGCAATTAGAGAAAGCAAGGCGCTATGATTTTGATGATATGCTGCTGTGGGTGCATGATGCTTTTAATAAACATCCCGACTTGCTGCTCACCTGCCAGGAACGCTATCAGTATGTGATGGTGGATGAATATCAGGATACCAACGGAATTCAAAACCAACTGCTGCATCAGCTTATCGGGTATTGGGAAACTCCAAACGTGTTTGTAGTGGGCGATGACGACCAATCTATCTATCGCTTTCAGGGCGCGAGCGTGGAAAATATTTTACAGTTTAAAAATGAATTTCAGGAAAGCGCAAACGTGGTTGTGATTACAGAAAACTATCGTTCCACGCAGCATATTCTTGACGCGGCAAAAGCGCTGATTGAAAACAACCGTGAGCGGCTCATTACTGCAATTCCGGGATTAAGCAAAAATCTTCTTGCGAAGGGAGAAAATGCCGCGCTTGATTTTCAGCCGGAAATCAGGGAATATGCCAGTATCGCTTATGAAACTGCGCATGTTGCAAAAGAAATCATTGCGCGAAAAGAACAAGGCGTGAATCTGGCAAACATTGCAGTGATTTACCGCAAGCACCGGCAGGCTGAAGACCTCGCTAAATTTTTGGAAGAGCACAACATTCCGGTGAATCTCAGGCGCAGAGCCAATGTGTTAGATACTCCTCTCGTAACGCAAATCATAACAATCCTGCGCTACATTGACGCGGAAACACAATACCCGCACAGCGGAGAATATTTGCTGTTTGACATATTGCATTTCAACATTTTCGGCATTAACGCGCTCGTGATTGCCCGCATGGCGCTTGATATGAAATCAAAACGCAACCTTACGTGGCGCGAAGAAATCAGCAGGGTTGGCGGGAAAATAAAAAATGAATTGTTTGAAGAAACGGACAATCGCGTGTGGCGCAACATGAAAAAGTTGAGTGATGATTTAGAATATTGGATTCATGAATCGAAAAATATCACCGTGCAGCAACTGCTGGAAAAAATCGTTACACGCGGTGGCGTGTTGCGCTACATCATGCAGTCGTCCGACAAGTTGTGGCTAATGCAGGAACTCACTTCGTTTTTTGATTTCGTAAAAAGCGAGAGCGCGAAAAATCCGCGCATCACGATTGCGCGCATCGCGGAAACCATTCGCATGATGCAGCAAGATGAAATTGAATTGCCCGTAAATAAAATTTCTTACAATGAGCAAGGCGTGAATCTCGTGACTGCTCATGCTTCAAAAGGATTGGAATTTGATGAGGTCTTTTTATTCGGCTGCACAAAAGACGCGTGGGAAAAAGGCGCGATGAGCAGCGGTTACAAGTTGCCCGACAATCTTGTAACACAGATTGCGACTGATGGCGATGAGATGGAGGAATCCAGACGCTTGTTTTATGTCGCGCTCACGCGCGCAAAGCAACGCCTTTACATCAGCTATCACACTGCGGATAATAAAATGAATCCGCAGGAGAAGTGCCGCTTTGTGGCAGAAATTAGTTCAGCAACTGGAATTACCGAGCGAAGAATTGAACTGCCTGATGATGATCTGGTGGATTTTCATGAATTGATGTTGCAGGAACCAGCGCCTCCTGTTCTTGAGCTAATCGAAGAATCATGGTTGCGCAAATCATTGGAAAATTATTCGCTCAGCGTAACGCACCTTAATGAATATCTGCGCTGCCCGTTGAGCTTTTATTTCAAATACGTGCTAAAGGTGCCCACTGCAAAAAATGAGCATCTCGCTTTCGGCACTGCAGTGCATTATGCGCTGGAGCAGTTGTTCCGCAAAATGACAACCGCCAATAAAACATTTCCTGACGCTGATGAATTTGCGGGTGATTTTGAACGCTCGATGCACTGGCAGGCGGAAGCATTCACTGCCGAACAATTTAAGCGGAGACTTGAATATGGAAAAGAAATCCTGCCAGCCTATTACAAGCAATATGTCAACTCGTGGAATAAAGTGATTTCTCCCGAAAGAAATATTCGCACCGTTGCGGTAAACGGAGTTCCTTTAAATGGAAAATTGGACAAGATTGAGTTTGAAGGAAAACTTGTGAACGTGGTGGATTACAAAACAGGCGACCCGAAAAATGCGAAAAAGAAACTCATCCCGCAGGAAGGCGACTACTGGCGACAAGCGGTGTTCTATCGCATTTTAATTGACAACGACCGCACAACAGACTGGCAGTTTGCTTCTGCTGAAATTGATTTTGTGCAGCCCGATAAGGAAGGGAAGTTTTCAAAAACACGCATCCCCGTTACGGATGCCGATGTAGAAATTGTGACTGGTGAAATCACGCGCGTTTACAACAGCATCATGAATCTTGAATTCAAAAACGGATGCAACGATAAAGATTGTGACTGGTGCAATTTTGTGAAGTCGCGGTATCAGAGTGTGCCGGAAGGCGAGGAAGTTGATTGATTTGCTGATTCGTAACAAATTCAGTAAAAAAGTTTTATACTACGCAATATCTCAAAAGCTCCTCCGTTCTTTCACCGCTTTTCCCCCTAAGTCGTTCTCTTCCCCAAAGATTTGCCCTGCCCGCTAAGGTTATTTAATCACGCATTAAACAACCAATCTATGTCCATTCCCAAACAACCGCGCCAGCAGATGATTAACATCATGTACCTGGCATTAACCGCTCTTTTAGCATTGAATGTTTCCAGCGAAGTGCTGAACGCATTCAAACTTATCAATGACAAGCTCAATGTTTCAAATGAAGCAGCCGAAGCGAAAACCGCCTCGCTGATGGGCATGTTCCAGTCGAAGTATAACAGCAACGCGGCAAAGACAAAACCGTACCTCGCTGATGCGGTGCTTGCGCGCAACATGGTGCATGATTTTTATACCTACACGGAGCAATTAAAAACGCAATTGATTGAAGAAAGCGGTGGCGTGGCACAGGGAAAAATCAGCGGTTCAAAAAATACGGACGTTACTACGCGCATTATGATTGAGCGCGAAAGCGGCATCGAACTGGAGAGAAAAATAAATGAGTTGCGCGAAAAATTATTTTCACTGCCGATGCTTGCTGGGCTAACGACTGAAGCAAGGACAAGATTAGAAAGAGAAATTTCGCTGAGTACAAGTTATGATGTGCTGGAAGCAGAGAAGCTGGACAAAAAGAGCTGGGCGAATTACAACTTTGAACGAGTGCCGGTGATTGCAGCAGTTACGATGCTTGCAAAGTTGCAAGGCGATGCGAAAGATGCGGAATCGCGCATCCTTGAGCAACTCTATAAAGGAGTGGATGCCGGTTCTTATGCGTTTGAACAACTTTCTGCAAAAGTGATTGCGCCAAACAATTATGTGCTTGCCAACCGCCAGCAGTTCAATGCGAATATTTTTTTTGCAGCCACCAGTAAGACACAGGAGGTGGAGGTGTTCGTGGGAAAATTTAATAACGGAATCCCTCTGCGCGATGCAAACGGAAAATTATTTAATCAAGTGGAGGATTTCCCGCTTCAGGATGGGTTTACGCAATTAGAAGTGAAAGATGGAGTTGCGCAATACAATGAGTTGCCTGACAGAGCAGGCGACCAGTATCGTGAGGGAGTAATCAAAATCAAAAATCCGGAAGGCACTGGCTTCAATTATTATCCTTTTGAAGTGAACTACAAAGCCGCGCAGCCTACGGCAATTGTTTCACCCGATAAAATCAATCTGTTGTATGCAGGAATTGAAAATCCTTTATCAGTTTCCGTGCCCGGATACCCAGCCGAACGGGTGCGTGCATATCTTATCTCAGGAAACGGTACCATTAACGGTGCAAACGGAGAGTATTCAGTGAAAATGAATAATGTCGGGCGTGCAAAAATCAAAGTCAATGTTGTGATGGAAGATGGGAAAGAAACAGAAATGGGTATTTCGGAATTCAGAGTGAAACGCACACCTACGCCAACAGCGCAGGTGCTGGGTTATGAAGGCGGCCCAATAGACATCGCAACATTTAAAGTAGCAAAGGAACTGAAGACAGTACTGAAAGATTTTGAATTTGAAGGTGTGCATTACAAAGTTGTCGGCTATCGCATGACGCGTGAACACAAGGGCGAAGTGAATGATGGTGATGCAACAACTTCTGTATTTACCCCAAAGATGCTGGAATTGGTTGCTGCCGCGCAACGCGGTGACCGCTACTATTTTGAATATATCAAAGCGGAAGGACCCGATAAGATTGTACGCAATGTTCCGGAAATTTCATTCAAAATAAAATAAAAAATTCTTTTACTTCTGGGGGAAGTTAGGATGTGCTTTTATTCGGGCGACCTGCCGGATATGATGTGCCACATGCTCCTGCATGAAGGACATCGTTTGGTAAATATTGAACTTGCCGGAAAGCGGGTGTTTGAAAATCAGTTTCTCTGCATCAGCAGGATTCAGTTGGTCGAGGATTTTTGCAAACCCGCTGCGCGTTTCGTTCCATTGCTTGCGCAGATTTTCAAAAATGTACACTTCCTCTTGCGTGGGCATTGCCGCTTTTGGCGCTTTGAATTTGAACGGTGATTTTAAAAACGAATTCAGCACGACAGAGCGCACTTTCGCCTGAAAGCCTGCTTTCTCAACGGTTGCGATACCCTGCATTTTTTTCAGCATGTATTTCACCACATTGGTTTCAGAAAAAAGCAGATGATTCACCACTTGCAAAATGCTCCACGCATCGGGCGAAGGTTTGAAGTTTTGCTGCGCGTGTGAAAGTTTTGCTATTTCATCAAGCAGATTCTTACGCTGCTCTTCAATGCTTTTGAATTGTTTCTCAACGGGGACTATCATGGTGAAAAGATAGAAAATTGAAGTGAGAGTTTTTCATTTCGGCTTATGCCGGAATGAATACGGCATGACAGAGAAATTACTGATACTTTGCCCTGAATTTGCGATAGAGTATTTTATGCAAGTCGTCCAAATCAAGTTGTCTACCTTGAATGAAAGCGTGTTCGATATTACTTGTGCGCATATCAAGCGCATCGCCAGTTGAAACGATGAGTGTTGCATCTTTCCCGACTTTAATTGTTCCCACTGATTTTTCCAATCCAAGAATTTTTGCAGGGCTGCTCGTGATAGAAGCTAAGGCTTCTTCTTTTGTTAATCCATGCGCCACCGCATTTCCAGCAACAAAGGGCAGCGAGCGCACCCCCCAGTTGCCATCCATGCTGATGCAAAATTCCACTCCGGCTTGTTTCAGCAAAGCGGGAAGTTTGTACATTAAATCAATATCATCGTCTTGCTTTACGGGGAGTTCGTGCAGGGATTGTAAAATTACAGGGATGTTGTTCTCTTTCAAATAGTCAGCCACGCGCCACGCATCTCTTCCACCAACAAGTGTGATTTTCAAACTTTGCTGTTTGCTGAAATCTATTGCTTCCAAAATTTCAGTTGCTTCATTTACATGCACGAATAACTTTTTCTCGTTTGAAAACAATCCCTTCACCGCTTCAAGCCGCTGGTTGATTTCCTGCGGAGTTGTTGTTGAGTAGGGTTTCGCCTCTATGAAAAAATCGCGCAGCGCGTCAACTTCCTTGGCGTAGTTGTCATTCATTTTTATTCCGCCCGGTTCTGCCCACCAGCCAGTCTGCGAAAATTTAGACGGCCAATTCAGATGAATGCCGATGTCGGTTTTGTAGGCGGCATCTTCCCAGTTCCATGCATCCAACTGAACAACGGATGAAGTGCCGGAGATGCGTCCGCCTCGCGGTGTTATCTGTGCAAGCAGAATTCCATTTGAGCGCACGGTGGGAATAATCTTTGAATCGGTATTGTATGCGATAATGGTTCGCGCATTCGGATTCAACTCGCCCGTTTCATTGAAGTCAAGGGTTGCGCGAACAGCTTCAATTTCTGATAAGCCGATGGTAGTATTTGCAGCAATGAATCCGGGATAAATGTGCTTGCCGGTTGCATCAATGATTTTTGTGTTGTCATCAGGAATGAACTCGCCCGATGTTCCGACAAAAGAGATTTTCCCATTTTCAAACCGGATGAGGCTGTTTTCAATCACCTGTCCATTGCCGATGTGCGCGATGCCTCCGCGCAAAACGATTGGGTGGGATTGTGGAAGGGAGGGAGTTGGGATTTGAGCGAAAGAGTTTGTATCAGCAAAACTTGCTGTAAGGGTCAATAGAATTTTTAAAAGATTGTTTTTCAATAGACTAATTTTTCTGACGTAGAAATTCTTTAATTCGAAGGACTGCCTTCTCTAAACTTCGAGAGCTTTGTGAAGCTTCATTAAAATTCCAATGAAAGTGAATAAATTCCTCCATCCTTAAATTATAACCCGCTCCTACCTTCGATGTTCCTTCCGGAATAATGTCTTCCCGAATTCCTTTCTTTCTTGATTTTCTGGCGAGGTTTACAACAAATTCTTTCGGGTCGCTCAGTTGCTCAACATAAAGAGGAATCTTGTTTACAGGAACACCGAAAAACTTTGCAAAATTTTTTCTATCTGCTAAAAGCCATGCCTCAGCTTCACGCACTGCAATACGAAATAATAATTTATCAGACAGTTGAAAATCTATCCACTTGCTAATAAGTTCAGGAGCACAGGTAATATTATCTAAATCTGTGATTATAAAATGAGGAAGAACATGTGAAACTGCATTAAAACCTTTCATTCTTAAGCGTATGTAAGAATTGCCCTGACCTCCCAATGAATTGAGTAAATCAAGTTCTGGTCTGAGAGTGCTGAACAGTTTGAAAACAATTCTTTCTTGAACCAGATCTTCAACTACCGGCTGAACCTGCATAATTATTCAAAGAGTATTAGTTGTTGAATATTCTTTGGCGAGGTGCGTTTCAGAAGGATATCACCTATCGGCTGCCCGGCTAACAAATATGCCTTTACATCAGGTAGGGATGCAGATGAAATTATTTTGCTCCCTTCTTCTCCTTCCACCATCACTAATAAGATTTCCTCTGCGCTTATTCCTGTATTATTTAGCAGTTCTTGACTATGTGTTGTTACAATAACCTGTCGTTTCCCTGTTTTCTTTTTTTGCAGTTTCCAAATTACATCTGCAAGCCTGACAATAACTGCACTATGTAAGGATAACTCTGGCTCTTCAAGAAGTATTGGTTTGGTGCCATCTTGCAGTGCCCAAAACAAGCCAATGAATCGCAATGTGCCATCTGAAAAATGTTTTTCCCGTTGTTTTACTCCCTTCCCTCTCCATTGCTTGAATGTTGCCTCAAAATGGGGAATGCCTAATTCATCTGGTTCAAACTCTAATTTTTCAAGATTTGGAAGAGCTGACCTCAATGCCGTTTCTATCCGCTTTAAATACGCTTTCCGAGTTAATTTATTGAGGGAAGATATTCTATCCAAAAAATCTCTGCCGTAATAATCTTCTCCTTTACTTGTTTTCAAAAAAGATTTAGGGTCTCTTACCAATTGAGGTATCAGGTGCAAATAAGATATTTCACTAAGTAACTCAATAAAACTTCTGAATTTTTCATTGATAGACGCCTGTTCAATAGATGTAAACTCTAGCAAGTAGTCACTTTCCTTTTTTTCATTGGGTCTATCTATGCAAATTTCTCCCGTAATTAAATTTTCCAGGTACTCCTTCTTTACTACTGCTTTTAAATCTGCAATACCTCCTCCAGTTTGGTTGAAAGTAAGTTCATAGTACCACTCTGCTTTATCTTCATTATTAGTCACTTCAACACCTACCGTAATATCCGGATTACTTCTTGCTGCGACACATCTAATTTTTGATACGCCATCTCTGATTCCAACAGCTTCCTGTAAGCTTCCTCCTTGCCTGACAATATCTCTCAGAAACCGGAGGGCATCTAAAAAATTACTTTTCCCAGATGCATTAGGTCCTACAATGAAAACCCGGTAGCGTAATTCTACATTAGCCTCTTTGAAATTCTTCCAGTTAATAAGTTTTAGTCGTGAAATTCTCATATTTGAACTACAGAAATTCTACCTTAAAGATACAGTAACAAATAATGTCAACTCGGCTATTCATCATACCCCTCCATTGTTTCGCAATGCCAAATCTTGTCCATTGTTCCCGCAGGCTTCTGCGTTTTCTCACCCGCCTTCTTTGCTGCAAGCATTTTTTGAATCAATAGTGCCCGCTCCGTGGCAATCTCTTTGCGCATTGTTTCGTCTTTCTTCAAATCATAAAAACAAATTCCGTCCACAAAAGTCATTTCAGCGCGAGCATAAACAGACAAAGGATTATCCGACCACATTACTACATCCGCATCTTTACCAACTTTGATACTTCCCATGCGCTCATCAATGTGCAGCATCTTCGCGGGATTCAGCGTGACGAGTTTCCATGCTTCCTCCTCGGTAAGTCCGCCATACTTAATACACTTTGCAGCTTCCTGATTTAATCTTCTTCCCATTTCCGCATCATCAGAATTGATTGCTGTGTTCACGCCTGCTTTGGTAAGGATTGCCGCGTTGTAAGGAATCGCTTCAAGCACTTCGTATTTATATGCCCACCAATCGGCAAACGAAGATGCGCTCACTCCGTGCGCTTTCATTTTGTCGGCAAGTTTGTAGCCTTCCAGAATATGTGTGAACGTATTCACGCGAAATCCAAACCGCTCTGCCACGTGCATTAGCATATTGATTTCCGACTGCACGTAAGAGTGGCACGTAATAAATCTTTCTTTCTTTAAAATTTGCAGTAGAATTTCCATTTCCAAATCTCTGCGTGGCGCAACAGTGGTCAGCTTTTCTTTGCTTGAAAGTTTTGTAAACGCTGTCTGCTTTTTTTCATATTCCTGCGCGCGTGTAAAATGGTCAATATACACTTGTTCAACGCCCATGCGTGTTTGCGGGTAACGCTGATATGGTTGTTCCCAGTTGGAGCGTTTCACGTTTTCACCAAGCGCGAACTTGATGAAGCGCGGAGCGTTTTCCAATTTCATTTTTTCGGGAGCAAATCCCCAACGCAATTTGATGATTTGCGACTGCCCGCCAATCGGGTTTGCAGAGCCATGCAGCAACTGCGCAGCAATTACACCACCCGCCAACTGTCTGTAAATATTGATGTCTTCCGAATTTACCACATCACCGATGCTCACTTCGGCAGAACTGGCATGTGAGCCTTCATTCACACCGCGACTGATGGCAATGTGCGAATGTTCATCAATGATGCCTGATGTAAGGTGCTTGCCCGTTCCGTCAACAACACGCGCATTTGTTTCTGAGAGGTTTTTTCCGACCGCTGCAATTTTTCCATTCTTTATTAAAATATCTGCATTTGTAAGAATGCCGTCTTTTTCATTCGTCCAAACAGTCGCGTTTTTTATCAAAACGGTTTCTTGTTTCGGAGTTTCGCTGTAGCCGTAAGCGACAAACGGGTAAATGATTTTTCCAACGGGCGGAATCGAATCACGCTTCTCCTCTTTCTTCTCTTCTTTTTGATCGAGCGCTTTGTTAAAACGCGCTTCCCAATTCACCCAAGCGCCATCGCTGAGTTGTCCTTTGCCCGACCACTTTTCTTTTTCTATTAACCCACTGAGTCGAACAGCTTCATTCACTTTTTTATCAGCAGAAAGATTGAATGAAAGAGAAACGATATTATCAACGCGTGAGAATTGCACGTCAGCTTTCACCGTGTCCTGCAATTGAACGGATGCTTTTGTTTTGAAAGGACTTCCTTCAATTGTCAGCGAATATGTTTTACCTGAAAAATTCAACTTGTAAACGCCATCAATGTTTTCAAGGTTGGAATGATCAATCGCATACTTCTTTCCCTGAATCCAGTTTTCAGTAATGCGCGTGTTGTCATCAAACAATTTTCCGGTGGTGATGATAAAGTTGGCGAGCTTGTTTTTTTCAAGCGCACCAAGTTCATTTTGCGCGTTCACCATTTTTGCAGGCGTAAACGTGAGCGCTTTTAATGCTGCATCTTCGGGCAATCCGTTTTTAATTGCTTTGTAGATGTTGGCGAGGAAAACATTTTTTTCTTTCAGTCCGGTTGTAGTAAAAGCAAATTCGACTCCCGCATTGTTCAGTAGCGCAGCATTCGCGGGCGCAAGTTCCCAATGCTTCATGTCGGAAAGATTAAGTTGTAACGCATCAAACGGATTTGCGACATCGAATGCATCAGGGAAATTCACAGGCAGAATCAAACTCGCCTGTGTTGCTTTCACATCATTCAATCGCTTGTATTCATCGCCTGCTCCTTTCAAAATGTATTGCGCACCAAATTCATCGCCCACTTTATCAGCCCGCAGAAGTGAGAACACATCATTCACTTCAAATATTTTCGGAAGCGCCTGTAATTGATTCCACGCTTCAAGCGAAAGATTGTAATCCGCTTTGCCGTTCATCGAAGCGTACCATTGCGCATCCAAATAAGTTTGGCGCAGCAACGCAATTGCACCCATCAGCGAAGTGGGATAATCCTGTTGCGAGCTGCCTTTGTCAAATGAAAAGTGCGCAGAGCAAACACCACGCACCGTTTCTTCATTTTCTTTTTTACTTCCGAGCGTAACTAATGCTCCTGAACCACGAGCAATGCCGTCTTTTTGATGCGTAAGCACAGCGCCAAATCCGAGTTTGCGCAGTTCGTCTGCTGCTTTGTCATCTGCTTTGAAAAGTTCATTCGCACTGATTTCCGGCTTGATGGCTTCGTTCCATCCGAACGCGCCTTTCTTTGATGTTTCAAATCCTTTTTTCCAAAAATCACCTTCCGGCTTTTTCGCAGGCGGCACTCCGTAATCGGAATATAAATCAATGAATGAAGGATAAATATGCATTCCCTTCAAATCGAAAACAACCGCATCATTCGGAAGCGCAACCGCATTTCCAATGGCAACAATTTTTCCTTTCTGAATCAGCAGCGTGGAATTTTCAAGCGTGTTTCTGTAATCGGTATGGATAGTGGCGTTGATGAACGCGAAGGTTTCCGCGCGCTCATCCGTGATGCCGTTCACAGGAAATGTTTCCTGCGAAATAGCGGGAAAGAAAGAAAGAAGAAAAAAGAACAACGCATTTACCCAACGTATGAAGAAAGTATGGCTACCTGATGCATGTTTTTTTGTGTGGGCGAATCGCATGGAGAGCCTAAATTCCGAAACTGTTCAGACATAATTAACTCAATCGAAAGAAATTTAGACGAAATATTGCCGGATGCGCAGCAATTTTCTCCTGAAACCGGATTTATTTGCGTTTGAAATAATTCTACCGACAGGTACAGTGATTACCTCCATCCTGTTATTTTTACCTCAAAATTTTTCACTTGAGTCAGCAAACCACACTTTTTGAAACCGAGTTGCTGAATGAGCCGAAACATTCAGGCAGCCTCATTATAGGCGCACGGAAGAAACAACTGTTAACAAAAGCGCAACAGACATTCAACAGACTGTCAAAGCAGGTTGAAAAACTGCAAAAAGAAATTGAATCGCAGGAGAAAGACTTTGATGCGTGTCTCGCCTTTTATGGCAGCGAAATTTATCCTGTTGAAAAAGAACTGGCGGATACTACAAAACAGTTGGTGAAACTCCTGCACCGCTTTTACCTTGACCGAAAACTGCTTTCAAAAAAAGAGAAGAAAGTCCTTAAAGAAATTCTCGCTAATGAACTGAAGTCCCTTTTTTCGCTTGAAAAAACTCCTCCTGATGACGAAGTGAAAACTATTTTCAAAAATGTGGAAGGCGTAGATTATGATAAAGCGGCAGAAGAAGATTTTAAGTTGATGAGAGAAGAAACGGAAGCAATGTTTGAAAGCATGGGGGTTGATTTTGACATGAGCGATGTAACGAGAGATTCTTTTGAGGAAGATATGGCGCGAAAGGCAAAAGAATTTCAGGAAAGAAGGAAAGCAGAACACGAAGAAGAAGCCAACAAAAAAGCTGCCCGCAACAAAACGGCAAAGCAATTAGAACGGGAAGCAAAAGAAAAGCAAAAAGAAGAAGCGCGGCAGCGTGGCATCAGCGTTATTTACCGGCAGTTGGTGAAAGCATTGCATCCCGACCTTGAGCGCGATGAAGCCCGGAAAGCAGAAAAAGGAGCGCTCATGCAGGAGGCGGTTGCCGCTTATGAGAAAAACGATTTGCACAGCCTGTTGCGACTTGAAATGCAGTGGCTCAATAAAGAGTCTGACCATTTAGACAGCCTGAGCAATGAGAAGATTGAAGTTTACATTCAGTTGCTGAAAGAACAAGCGGAGGAATTGAAACTGCAACGAGATATGGTAGGTGCGCATCCTAAATACCAGCCGCTGATGCGCGAACATTTCGGACTGTATCTCAAGCCTGCGAGCATGTTTACATTAAAGAACGAAAAAAAAGAACTTGAAAACGAAATCACCTCAAAGCAGGCAAGCATACGCGCATTGAACGGCAGTAATCCCGTTCAGGAAATTTCCGCAATTATTCATGAGTACAATACCGCTCCCTGAAATTTTAAATTCAATGATTTTGATTTGAATGACATCTGAAAGCTATAAATAGAGCGACCAGGCAACACTCTGGCGCTGTGAATTAAGGTAATGGAATGTGTTTAAATCAGAAGCATCGTGTTTTGTTTTTATGAATAAATCTATCTCCTTTCTTGATATAACCTCCGCCTACAGCGATGAAGGCGAGGGACAAGCAATCGCGCTGATTCACGGATTTTGTGAAGACAGTTCAGTGTGGGATGATTTCAAAAAAGATCTTTCAAAAAATTTTCGCGTCATCATTCCTGATTTGCCGGGATATGGCAACAGCGCATTACCGAAGCAACCGCTCACAATCGAATGGATGGCTGATTTCATTTACGCCATTCTTCAAAATGAAAACATCAGTAATCCCATCATTATCGGTCATTCGATGGGCGGATACATCACGTTGGCATTGGTGGAAAAGCATCCTGACTTTCCGCAGAAAATCGGGCTGTTTCATTCTCATGCTTTTGCAGATGATGAAGAAAAAAAGAAATTCAGACAAAAGGGTATTGAATTTGTGCAGAAAAACGGAGCGCGTGATTTTGTGAATGAATTAGTGCCGAATTTATTCGCTGAAAAATTTCGCGCGGAACACAAAGCAACGGTTGAGCTCCAGAAGATGAATGCCTTAGCATATCCCGCTGAAACAATTACATCGGGATTGAAAGCGATGATTCTTCGCTCGGACAAAACCCACGTACTGAAGGCATATAGAAAGCCCGTGCTGTTTATCTTGGGAAAAGAAGACAAGGCGATTCCTTACGGAAAAAGTTTGGAGCAATGCCAATATCCCGCAATCTCTTCTGTGCATTTTTTGGAGAATGTCGGGCACATGGGAATGCTGGAGGAACCGGAGAAAACTTTAGGAATCGTTCAGGAATTTATTAACTTAAATGTTGACGTTTGATAATAAGGGCTAAAGCCCTTTGAGGTTATTGTGAATCTTTTCCCCGACCTTTAGGTCGGGGAAACTAATTGCCCCGCCTTTTAAGGCGGGGTATAAAAATGAAAACGACTACATAGTTGAAGGGCTTTAGCCCTTAAAATATTGTTCGAGATAAAAAATGAGAAGCACGTTCATCATACTGTCAATTACATCAATGTTCGCATTGCGTTCATTTGCCGCGCACATCGTTGGCGGTGACATGTATTATGACTGCCTTGGAAACAACGATTACCGCATCACGCTGAAAGTTTACCGCGATTGCAATGCAAGCGGTCCGAATGTGGCGTGGTTTGATGAGCCTGCTTTTATTGGAGTATATGATGTATCGGGTGCATTGCTTTTTACCGAAAATGTATATCTCGAATTCGGCTCTCCTGTTAATATTCCCCCCGAAACACAAGACCCTTGCCTGCAAGCGCCTGCCAACGTGTGTGTGCATGTAGGTACATATTCTTTTGTAAGAAATTTACCGCCACAGGCAGGAGGGTATGATATTGTGTATGTACGCTGCTGCCGCAATGCCACGATTGCAAACATTCCCACACCAAATGATTATGGCGCGACTTACACCACGCATATTCCTGAAAGCGGTTGCAACAGCAGCCCGCGCTTCACAGATTTTCCTCCGATTGTGATTTGCGTGAATGCTCCAATTAACTTCGACCATTCCGCCACCGACCCCGATGGCGACCAGTTGGTATATTCATTATGTACGCCCTATTCAGGAGCAAGTTCATTAGACCCGCAACCTTCACCTGAATTATTTCTTTCGCCCTTTGTAAATGTGCCTTGGCTGAATCCTTTTAATGCGACAAATCCGATGGATGCTTCTCCTGTGGTTGCACTTGACGCGCAAACGGGATTACTCACGGGCACTCCTACGCGCACGGGACAGTTTGTTGTGGGCGTATGTGTGCAGGAATTTCGTAATGGGGTTTTTGTGGGTGAAACAAAACGTGACTTTCAATTCAATGTAACACTGTGTTCAACCGATGTGGAAGCAAAAATTCCGGTAGTGGACACGATAGGAGCCGGAACTTCAGGCACAGCGGGAGTTTTTATGTATCAGTGCCAGGGATTCTTTGTTCAGTTTATCAACCAAAGCAGAAATGGCGCTTTCTATCGCTGGGATTTTGGCGACCTGACGACAATTGCTGATACATCATTGCAGTTTCAGCCTTCTTATACCTATCCTGATTCGGGCGTGTATAAAGTAACGCTCATTGTAAATCCCGGTTTCAATTGCGCAGATACCACTGCTGTGCTGGTGAAAATCTATCCAACTTTTACTGCTGATTTTGATTTCGTATCCGGTTGCGCAGATGCGCCCGTAACATTTACAGACCAGACAGCAACCAGCTACGGCACGGTAAATTTTTGGTCGTGGAATTTTGGCGATGGTATTACTGCAAGCGCGCAAAACACTTCACATTTATATCAGCAGGGAGGAAATTTTGCGGTGACGCTCACCGCCAGGTCTGACAAAGGATGTAGTGATACGCAAACAAAAACAGTAGTCGTGCATCCGATGCCGCAGGCGGATTTTAGTTTTTCGCCTGTTTGTTTGAATACGCCCGTTACATTCAATGATTTAACAACGGTCACTTCAGGGAGCATCACCGGGCGTTCGTGGCTGTTTAATAATAACCCAATCAATTCAACTTCGACATTTACCCAAACATTCAACAACCTAAATACGTTTGATGTCACGCTCATTGCAAATTCCAATCAGGGATGCAGTGACACGGTGACAGAATCAGTCACGGTGCATCCGCTGCCCGTTGCTATTGTTCGTCCTGATACTGTGTTGTGTATTGGCGAGCAGGTGTTGCTTGCCGCATCGGGCGGTGAGGCATATCAATGGCAACCCACAACAGGATTAAATTCTGCTGCAACTGCAAATCCCATTTCAACGCCTGCCGCTACTACGATTTATGTTCTCACCATTACCGATGCGAATCAATGCGTTGATACTGATTCTGTAACAATCACTGTGAACCCGCTGCCAAATACCAACGCAGGCAACGACACGTACATCTGCGAAGGCGATTTTTATCAACTGAACGGAACAGGTGGCATCAGTTTCAGTTGGTCGCCCGGAAATGTGTTGAGCGATTCCACTCTATCGAACCCAACAGCAAGTATTGCCGACACAACTACTTTTACTTTAACTTCTTTCAATGTTTTCGGATGTAGAAATATTGACTCTGTTACAATTGCAGTTCAGCATCCCATTGGAATGACTGTTACACCCGCTCAGGATTTATGTGAAACAACCAGCGTAACGCTTTCTGCAACAGGCGGCATTTACTATTTGTGGTCGCCCGATGATGGATTAACCGACAACACGCTGCCTGATTACACCGTAGCGCCTTCCGCTTCCACCATCTACACCGTGATAGTTTCCAACGATTGCTTTGCCGACACCGGCTCGGTGGATGTTACGATTCGTCCGCTGCCCGCAGCGTATGCAGGCATTGATGACAGTATGATACGCGATGAATTTGTTTTTCTGAATGGCAGTGCAAACGGAATTACAAACTTATGGACGCCATCAGCAGGGCTGGAAGATTCTACTTCGCTGACAACACGCGCCAGCCCGTTTAACACTACGAATTACAGACTGACTGCCGTGAGTGAATATGGCTGCGTGAAAACAGATACCGTCACCATTTTTGTAGAAGTGGTGAATCTGCTCGTTGTGCCAACTGCTTTTTCGCCAAACAATGATGGCACGAATGATTTGTTCCGCATCTTGCGTGTGCTCAATGTGCAGCAGCTTTTAGATTTCAAAGTATTCAATCGTTGGGGGCAACTACTATTTGAAACCACCGACCTCAACCAAGGTTGGGACGGAACCTATAATGGCGTTACACAAGAATTGGGCGTGTATGCTTATGTTATCAGGGTGCTTAATCGCGATGGTGAAAAAATTGTGAAGGGCGGAAATGTGACGTTGGTGAAGTGATGCTCAACGCAGGGAAGAATGCAACAGCAATAACCTCCGTGCGTACACGTTACACGCACGAATGATGTAACTTTGACGCCCCTTAATACTGTGTATCGCAAACTGCTTTTTATAATCCTTATCACATTGCTCACTGCGGGTTGGAAACACACCCATGCGCAGGAGTTGGAATATGGTGGATGGGTAGGAGTAGCAAACTATTTTGGCGATCTCAACAGCAATGCAAGTTTTGAGTTTCTTGGTCCTGCGGGCGGCATGTTTTTTCGCTACAATTTGGGAACGCGCTTCGCCTTTAAGAACGGATTTAATTACGGCAAGGTGAGTTTTGAAGATGCCGTTTCCGAATTTACCTACCAGCAGTCGCGCAATCTTTCGTTCAAGAGCGACATCGTGGAGTTCAGCAGCCATGTGGAGTTCAATTTTTTCAAGTATGACCGCGAGAAGAAGCAACATTCCTTTACGCCCTATTTGTTGACGGGAATTTCTGTTTTTTATTTTAATCCAAAGGCGGAGTTTGAAGGCGACATCTATGCGTTGCAACCATTGGAAACGGAGGGTAAAAAATATTCCCGTATCAACTTTGCCATTCCTGTGGGCGGAGGTTTTAAATACAGTTTCACGCCCTATTGGACGCTTGGCTTGGAAGGAGGCTTCCGCAAAACATTTACCGATTATTTGGATGATGTGAGCGATGTATATCCGGGCTTGCTTGCGGGGAATGGCGACCCTTCGCTGGCAAACAGCCTGAGCGACCGATCGGGCGAAGTCACTGACCCGCCTATTGGCAAGCAGGGCAAGCAGCGCGGCTTTGAGGAGCGCAAAGACGGCTATATGTTTTTCGGTATCTCCATTTCCTATTCGCCTATCCGCATGAAATGCCCGAAGCCCTCGAAAATTCAGCCGTGGAAGTGATTGGTTGATTAGTCAGAAACCCCTGCCTCACAGGGATAACCGCAGGGTAAGCGTTGAGCCTTTTTATTAGATTTGCGGAAATTGTTACCCATTGAGCGAACTGAAGTCACAGATTGACTTGTCGAATCTTCCCGAGCATGTAGCCATCATTATGGATGGCAACGGGCGGTGGGCAAAGCGCAACGGCAGACCGCGCATCTTCGGACATCGCAATGGGGTGAAAACCGTGAAGCATATTGCAGAGGTGAGCGCAGAGTTGGGCATTAAACATCTTACGCTCTATGCATTTTCAAAAGAAAATTGGAGTCGCCCGAAAGCAGAAGTGATTGCGCTGATGGAATTGTTGGTGCATACGATTAAGGGCGAAACGAAAACGCTGATGAAGAACGACATCAGGCTGAAGGCAATCGGGAATCTTCATGCGCTGCCTAAGCGTTGTCAGGAACAGTTGCAGGAAGCAATTGACATGACTTCAGGCAACAAACGCATGGATTTAATTCTTGCGTTGAGTTACAGTTCGCGCTGGGAAATTACAGAAGCATGCAAGAAAATGGCTGCGGATGCGTTGGAGGGCAGTCTGCAACCTGACGAAATCAACGAAGAGTTATTTTCAACCTATTTGAGTACGAAACATTATCCCGACCCGGAGTTGCTCATCCGCACAAGCGGGGAGCAGCGCATCAGCAATTTCTTGCTGTGGCAGATAGCGTATGCGGAATTGTATTTCACAGAAACGCTCTGGCCTGATTTCAAAGCCGATGATTTATATCAGGCGATTATCAGTTATCAGCAGCGCGAAAGGCGCTTTGGCAAAATCAGTGAACAAATAAAAGTAGGATGAACAAATTCAGGAAAGCCGCTCTGCGCGTATCGTTCATCTTGTGCGGTATTTTCTTTTTTGCAAACAGCAGCTACGCACAAAAACAAGCTAATTACGCAGCCCCCGGAGATTATGGTATCGGAGGAATCACTGTGAGCGGCACCCAATATCTCGATCAGGATATTTTAATTTCTTTAACGGGATTGAGAGTGGGGCAAAAAATTTCGATTCCCGGTGATGCTATTTCCAACGCTATAAAAAATCTTTGGGACCAAGGTTTCTTTACAGATGTGAAAGTGTATATCACAAAAACAATCGGCAGCACGGCATTCTTGGAAATCGCTGTGAAAGAGCGTCCGCGCTTGTCGCGCTTCACGCTCAATGGAATTAAGAAAGGCGAAGCCGATGACATCCGCGAGAAAATAAAACTTACCAAAGGAAGAGTGGTGAATGAAAACATGAAACTCACTACTGCAAACACGATTAAGAATTTTTACAAAGAAAAAGGGTATCTCAACAGCGTGATTACAATACGTGAAAAACAAGATACGCTGCTTTCAAACAGCGTGATGCTGGATATTGATATTAATAAAGGCGCCAAAGTGAAAATTGAAAGCATCAACATTGCAGGAACTGAAATTATCAGCAGGAAGAAGATAAAGAAGCTGATGAAGGAAACGCATGAAAAGGTAAAATTTGATGTGAAGGGAATGCTTGATAAGGAGAATATAAAGGGCGCTATTCCCGACAGTGTCTCCGCTCTTGATATTGCAGGGAATTTTGCCCCGTCAAGAGCTTATAAATACACCACAGATTATACCAACCTTAACATTTTCAAAGGCTCGAAATTCTTGAGAAAGGAATACGAAAATGATAAGGACAACATCATCGCTTACTATAACGAGAAAGGTTACCGCGATGCCTATATCGCGCATGACTCGGTTTACATGCACGGAAAAAATCTGAGAATTGATTTGGTGATTGACGAAGGCAATCAATACTACTTTAGAAATATCACTTGGACGGGTAACACAAAGTATCCCTCCCTGATGTTGGACGCCATTCTCAACATCAAGAAAGGCGAAGTGTATAATCAAAAACTGCTGGATGAGCGGTTGTTCATGAGCCAAAACGGAAATGATGTCAGTTCACTTTACATGGATGACGGCTATCTCTTTTTTCAAATCACGCCCGCTGAAATCACAGTGGAAAATGATTCGATTGATATAGAAATACGCATCTATGAAGGACCGCAGGCAACAATCAATGAAATCCGCATCTACGGCAACACAAAAACAAAAGAGCACGTGATTCGCAGAGAGTTGAGAACATTGCCGGGTAACAAATTCAGCCGCTCAGACCTTATTCGTTCACAGCGCGAAATTGTGAACCTCGGCTACTTTGATCCGGAACAGTTGCAGGTAATACCGATTCCCGATCCGGCAAAAGGAACAGTGGATATTGAATATCATGTGGTAGAAAAACCTTCAGACCAATTGGAGCTTTCCGCAGGGTGGGGCGGCAGAGGACGCGGTATAGTGGGCAGTTTGGGCATTACGTTCACTAATTTTTCCATTCAGAATATTTTCAAAAAAGGCACGTGGTCGCCACTGCCTTCCGGTGACGGGCAACGCTTGTCCTTGCGCGTTCAAACGAACGGAAAAGTTTATCAGGCTTACAATATGTCTTTCACCGAGCCATGGTTAGGCGGCAAAAAGCCAAACTCCTTTACATTGAGCTATTATCACACGCGCTTTGCAGACCTTAACTCAAATAGACAAATAGACGGTCAGCAAATTACAAACGGAGCGTCTATCGGTTTTGGGATGCGACTAAAAAAGCCTGACGATTGGTTCACATTGCAATACGGACTTACTTATGAGCGCTTTGACTTGCGCGACTGGGCATCTTCAAATTTTATTTTGGATGATGGAGTTTCCAATAACCTGAGTGCAAATGTTACGTTTGGAAGATTTTCCGCGCGTAGTGATGTAAGCCAAATATTTCCGACAACCGGCTCGAATATTTCTATTTCACTCAGTATCACGCCTCCTTATTCATTGTTCAGAGGCGGCAATTTTTTATCAAACAGTTTAGAAACGATTACGGACGAAGAAAAATACAAGTGGATTGAGTACCATAAGTGGAGGTTTAATGCAGAGTGGTTTTTACCCCTGACGCGCAGCAAAAAATTCCCGTTGGTGTTGCGCTTTTCAGCAAAGTTTGGTTTCCTTGGAAAATACAATGACAAAATCGGCTATTCGCCTTACGAAAGATTTGAAGTGGGTGGTGATGGTATTTCTAATGTGCAGTTTTATGGCAGAGATATTATTTCACTGCGTGGTTATGAAGTAGCCGAAGTCACTCCGTCAGGCGCAGGCGCACCATTTTTTAATAAGCTCACGATGGAGTTGCGGTTTCCTTTCTCACTTAATCCTTCTGCGACAATTTATGGTCTGGCATTCATGGAAGGAGGAAATACATGGATGGATATAAAAGATTTTAATCCCTTTGACATGAAACGCGCTGCCGGCTTGGGTGTGCGCATCTTTCTACCCATGTTTGGTATGTTGGGATTTGACTATGGCATAGGATTTGACAAAAATGCACCTAAAGGTTCAAGCGCGGGAGATTACCTGAGCAACTACGGAAAGTTCAGCATCATCCTCGGGTTTGAGCCGGAATAAAAACAAAACACCATGAAAAAATTATTTACCACTCTATTCCTGTTAGCCGCCTTCACTTTCACGTACGCCCAAAAGTTTGTTTATGTGGATACCGAATATATCCTCAATAACATTCCTGAGTACAAGCAGGCGCAAAAAAAATTGGACGAAACCTCTGAAGCATGGAGAGCGGAGATTGACAAAAAATACAAAGAGATTGATGACCTCTATCGCGCCTATCAGGCTGAGCAAATCCTGATGCCCGAAGACATGAAGGTGAAAAAGCAGGCGGAAATCGAAAACAAAGAAAAAGCGGTGAAGGATTATCAAAAGCAAAAATTCGGCTACGAAGGTGAGTTGTTTGCGAAAAAGCAGGAATTAGTAAAGCCAATTCAGGATAAGATTTACAACGAAATTCAAAAAATGGCTACCGAAAAGGTGTATGATTTCGTGTTTGACAAATCAAGCGGGGTGAGCATGTTGTTCGCCAGCCCCAAGTACAACAAAAGCGATGATGTGTTGCGCGCAATGGGTTACTCGCCCTCTGCATCGAAACCGGCTCCCAAGGCAGAATAATTAGTATCTTTGACGCTCTAAAAAATTAAAAATGAAAATTATTTTAAACGTATTGACAGCCCTTTTTCTTACTGCTATGACGATTCCGGCACAGGCGCAAACGCTCAAGCTGGGTCACGTAAACATTACTAAAGTGCTTGAAGCGATGCCGGGCTATAAGGCTGCTGAGAAAAAATTGCAGGAATTTGCAATGCAGTTGCAGGAAACTGTGGGGAAGATGGAAAAGGAATACGCTCAGAAAGTGCAGGATTATTATGACCAGGAAAAAGATATGCTGCCTGCAATTAAAGAAATCAAGCAGAGGGAAATTACCGACCTTGAATCAAGAATTGTAAAACTTCAGGGTTCATCTGAAGAACAGCTTGGTCAAAAACAAGTGGAGTTGCTCAAGCCGCTTGAAGAGCAGGTGATGGCTGCAATCAAAGGTGTCGCTACCGACAAAGGCTTCTCTTATATTTTTGACGCAAGCGTTGGAAGCAATCTTCTTTACTATCCGCCCACTGATGACGTTACCGATATGGTGAAGGCAAAGTTGGGGATTACTCAATAGCATTTCCTTGAAAGCAAATGCCAGTTCCCCGATAGGTATTTTTGACTCAGGCATTGGAGGACTGACAGTTGCAGAGCGCATTATCAAGGATTTCCCGACTGAGGATATTATCTACTTTGGCGATACTGCGCATCTTCCCTATGGAGATAAGTCAGAAGAATTAATCAGGCACTACAGCAGAAGAATCAGTGAATTTCTAATTGAGGAAGGTTGCAAACTCATCATCATCGCCTGCAATACCGCTTCGTCCGTAGCTTATGAAGAGTTGTGCAAGGATTTTGGCGATAAGGTTTTCTTTGTCAATGTTGTTGATCCGGCAGCTCGGGGAATTTCAAAAATGCAGGGCGTAACCGACATTGGCATTATCGGCACACAGCGTACTATCAGTTCAAATATTTATGCAGAGAAGTTAAAGCAATTGCGACCGGATTTTCGGGTGCATTCTTTAGCAACACCTTTGCTCGCACCAATGATTGAAGCAGGATTTTTCAATCACCAGATTAGTGAGGCGGTAATTGAAACATATTTGAGCGATGAAAAATTGCATATAATCCAGACGTTAATGCTTGCCTGCACGCATTATCCGCTTATCAAAGAACAGATTGACGATTTCTACAAAGGCAGGGTGAGTGTTTTTGATTCGACAGATTTCATTTCCGAAGAAGTTGGAACAATTCTTGACAAACACCGTTTACACAGTGAAAAGAAGTTGAGAAAAGACCACTTTTACGTTTCCGATTTAACGGAGTCGTTTGAAAAGACAACTCGGCTTTTTTTTAAAGGTGAAATTGAATTGAAACATTGCCCACTATGGGAAAATCAAAAAAGTTATAGCTATGAATAAGAAAATTTTTATACTCCTCTTCACTTGCCTGATTTCGGGAGCTTCATTTGCACAGATGCGTTTTTTTGAAGGAAAGTGGGGGGAGGCGTTGAAAGAGGCAAAAAGCGAAAACAAATTATTGTTTGTGGATGCGTATGCTGTATGGTGCGGTCCCTGTCGCTGGATGGCAAACAACGTATTTCCTGATGAGCAAGTGAGCAAATACTTCAACGAAAATTTCATCAACTATAAGTTGGACATGGAAAAAGGGGAAGGTCCTAAAATTGCGCAGAACTATAAAGTGACTGCATATCCCACGCTCCTTTTTATAGATAGTGAGGGCAATGTGAAACACAGAGTACTGGGTGCCCAGTCGGTAGAAGATTTAATTGGCGCGGGAAAAACTGCTGTACAGAAATCGAGGTAGGCAATTAGCTAATTACTTCAAGAAATTTTTTTAGCGTTTCTTTAAACAAATTGCCTTCAAAGGGAATCTTCGGGTTTCTTAATTGCTTCAACTTTAATAGTCCTTCCTGTACATTGAGGGAATCTTGTTTTTGCAGCACGAAAAATCCTTGTTCGCCTATTCTCTCTGCAAGATATTCCTGTTCTGTTTGTCCCGGTGTGGGAATGAGTATTGCCGATTTTCCCAAGGAAGCAAGTTCCATTATGCTGCTGTAACCAGAGCGGCAAATAACTGCATCCGCCTGCAACAAGGCTTCATTCATTTTTTCAGACGTAAGATGCGAGATGGTTTCAATCAGCTCCGTGAGTTGTACACTTTTATTTTCTTCCGTTATTCCGCGAACAATTAAAGTATGCAAGGGCATCTGTTTGATTTGATTGATAATTTTTTCTTCCAGAATAGTGCGCTGCGGCTCCGGTCCTGAAAGCAAAACAAGCAAGTCATATTTTTTTTCGGATGGTGTAATTGAGAATCTGGACAATGTTCCGATGAATTCAACATTGGAAGGGATGTTTGGTCCATGCGAAAGGCTTCCGCTTAAATTTTCATCTCCTTGCATATCGGGAACCCAGCAGCGATAAAATTTTTTGATGAAAAAATGATTGACCCGATTTACAGTTAATTCCATCCATTTCAAAGGTGAAGGCATCAGGATAAATAGCTGGTGGGTGAGGAGAACTGCAGGTTTCTCATTTGAAAAGAGCCCGTAGCGATTATCAGAAATGACTATATCAATGGAGTGTTCGCGGATAATTTTTTTCAGAAGAAAATATTCCCGCGCGATGGCAAATAAAAACTTAGGCGTTTGCACAGCCATTTTCATCACCATGTTTTTTCCTTTCGGATAAACGGGATGATAGCCATGCAGCCATATAGATTTCAATTGAGGAAATTCAGACTTGAGCAACTCCAGCGCCCTGCCATCAGTAGCAAGAATAATCTCGTGACCTTGTGTAAGGAGCTCGCGGATAATCGGGATGCAACGACTTGCGTGTCCTAATCCCCAGTCAAGTGGTGCAATGAGAATTATTTTTTTACGTTTCATCAGATGTATTTCCCATACTTCAACTTGAAACGCAAGGAAGATTTGATTCAAGAATCATTAGCTAAATTTAACGAGATAATTATTGCATGAAAAAGCAGAACTCTACATTGGCGCTCTTATTTGTTCTCTTGCTTTTATCTTCCTGTGCGGCAAACAAATGCGATTGCCCAAAATTTGGTCAGGTGAAGAAAGTGCAACGGCATTCCTGAAAAGCATTTCCTTCTCAAAACATTCTATTTTCGCAGAGCAACTTTATCAAAACAGATTTACTATGATTTCAAAGAAACTTGAAAAGGCGCTCAACGCACAAATAAAATTAGAAACGGAAGCATCTTTCAATTACCTTTCGATGGCTTCGTGGTGCGAGCAGAAAAGTTTGAATGGCGCTGCCAATTTTTTTTATGCACAGGCTGAAGAAGAACGCCAGCACATGCTGAAAATTTTCAGGTTTATTAATGAAGTGGAAGGACACGCGCTTGCGCCCGGAGTTGAGCAACCGAAAACTCAATTTGAATCCATTCTTGACGTTTGTAAAAAGGCGCTTGTGGGAGAACAAAAAGTAACAAAGGCAGTACACAAGCTATCTGAGCTTGCTTCCGAAGAAAAAGATTACGCTACGTATAATTTCATTCAGTTCTTTGTTGACGACCAGCGTGAAGGCGAAACCGTGCTCATCCACATCATTGATAAAATCAAGCTCATCGGCTTGGAAGGGATGGGCTTGTATTACATTGATAAAGAAATGGAATCGCTTGCCGGAGCGAAAGAAGATGCGGGGGAGAAAAAATAGCTTTTGTCCTTGCGGAATCCCGCACGTGTGGGTTCGCAATCCGCTGCGAAGATTTGTTTGAGGGGATGCCGGAACGAGTCCGGCAAAAGGCGCTACTTCCTTAAAAAACTATTCCGCTTCACAAAGCACACATCACATTCAATCAGCGAGCTGTCGGGCTGGCGCAGAAAGCCGGGAAAATCAAACACGACATAATCGCGCGTATTCATAAATGCAATCACATCGGCAAACAGCGGAAAGCTTGGATGCTTGTTGTGCAGCGAAGTTTCTAAAATGAAAAGCTCTGTTTTTCCAAACAGCGACTCTGCGCCTTTCAGCACTTCTAATTCATAGCCCTGCACATCAATCTTCACGAGGTTGGGAAGTTGAATTTTATTTTCTTTCAGCAGCGTATCAATCTTGCGCACTTCCACGATGCGCGGTGTGCGTTCATCTTTTGCCGGAATATCTACGTCCATGAAGCCCGACCATTTCAAATCGCGGAACGTGCGGAGCGAAAGCGTTTCATCTGCCGGACCAAGTGCAATGCTGAAATAGTTTGCCTTTGGATATTCTATACAGAACGCTCCTAACTCTTCCTGCATTTCAATCAGCGGCTCAAACAAATAGAATGCGGCATTTGGAAATACTTCCGCAGCAAGGTGGCTGAACCAGCCTTTATATGCGCCCACATCCAAAACAGCATTGCATTGAAAGCCTCGCTTTTTCAGGTCGCTTAAAAAAGAAGGCATATCGCCTGTCGGTGAATTCCACTTGCGCGTAATCTCAAAACCAAACGTGTTGAAAATTTTCTTGATTCCTTTTTCTATATCTGCATTCATGCGTTCAAAATAGCAAAGCGCAACTTTCCTGTGCGGGAGTTTTTGGGGTTAGAAAATAGTTTGTGGGCAGCTTACTTCACCAGCACCAACTTCTGCGTTTCTGAAACATCATTGATTTGCAGACGATAGACATACACGCCCGCTTCCAGATTGCGCGTATCAAAGCTCACGTCATAAATGCTCGGAGTTTCATTTCCTTCGAGCAGGTTTTTCACTTCTTTTCCCTGCATATCATACACTTTCAACGAAACAAATGCAGGCTGCTTCAATTCAAACTGAATGCTCGCAATCGCTAATGCGGGATTTGGATACAACTTGCTGATTGCCCCGACAATCGGAGCATCCAACGACTCAACGCCCACCGGCTGAAATCCCTGATTTCCAAGAATATTAAAACCGATGTTGTTGTTTTTGTGAATTTCTGTAATCGTATTGTCGGGGTCAATGCTCGCATAGATGCGCGGTGATGAACCCAGTCCCGAAGGCAGCACAAACGGGAATATCAAGAGTTCGCTTTGACGCGCAAGAATGGAGTTGGTCATCATGAATGTCTCTCCGTTCAGTCCTGTGATGATGTTGTTATTCGCAGGGTCGTCAAAATAAAATGAAACCTTCACCGGCTCGCAGGTTTCGAGACTGAAGTTGTGGATGCGCGCTTTGATTTTCACCGTGTCTCCTACTTGCGGATTTTCAGGATGAAACGTGATGGACTTTGTTTGTCTGCGCTTCACCTGGTCTTGCAACGTGAATCCTTTTTCAGGGTCATAGCGCCACGGCAAAATGAACGCGGGGTCTTGCACATCGTAATTATCCGTCCACCATGTAGGCGTTCCGCTGGTTTGCGGCACTTCGGGGCGCACAGCATAATCAAGCGTCAGTGAGCCGTTCTTCGACCAATAAGAGTAGGGCGTCACTGTGTAGCGCGTTTCACCGATGCCTAAATCCACATTGCGTATTTCTGCTTTAATCGTGATTTGGTCGCCCACCTGCGTTTCATGCGTGGAGAGTTCGCTGCTGTTGTAGCTTCCTGAAGCGCCAACGCTCACTCCCCATCCGCTTACTTCAGCGCTCACTTCCAGTCCGATTTCTTTTGTAGTGGAAGCAGAGGAAGAATTAAAATCTGAAAACATCAGCGTCCAGTTGTAACTCGAACTTGCATCAAGCACATAACTGTCGCCCGTATTAGCGCGGATGGTTTCATCTGACAACGGATTATCTATGAACTGTGCGTATTCACGGTAAGAAAGAATATTCCCTACTTCATGGTCGGGCACATAAGAAAATGCGCTCCAGCTTTTGCTCGGGAACCAGCGGTTTTCCGTGAGCTTGGGTTCGAGCGCGAGGATGTAACCGCGCAAGGTATCATTTTCATACACGGGATATTCCCATGCATCATAGTCGCACACGGTGGCGTAAATGAGGTCGTCATCTTTTGCAGATACCTCCGTAATCACCGTTACTTTCTGTGTGTTGTTATCCGTGTTTGAAAATTTCTCGCCATACTTTGCAGTCACTTTTGCGCTTACGCCAATCGGACCAAACGTGCCGCCTGCGCCC
>JAWXCB010000007.1:0-30545 GCA_034440455.1 Chitinophagales bacterium | reverse complement strand
TGGCATTGCTCCTTACACCTACAGTTGGACAGGACCAAATGGATTTACATCAACAGATGCTGCCATTTCCGGTTTACATGAAGGAGATTATTTTGTAACTGTCACCGACTCACGCGGATGCACTGGAACAAATGGCATTCACGTTCATAATATTATTTCAACCATCTACGCTTATCTCGGTGCGTTCACCGAAGATACTTGTGGTAGAAGCATCGGTTCAATCAGCCTGAATATTCAAGGCAACGGTATACCGCCCTACACTTACAGTTGGACAGGACCAAATGGATTCACATCAGCCAATGCGGTAATTACAGGACTTACTGCCGGAGATTATCATGTAACGGTAACTGACGCGCATGGATGCACAGGCGCGAATGGCATTCGTGTTCGCAGTGTTGCAAGTGCGCTGAATATTCTGCCCGGTGGCGGAGTGTTAGTTCCAACATGCGCGGATGGAAACAATGGAAGCATTACCCCGAATGTCATTGCGGGAACTCCACCTTATGTTTATGCATGGACAGGTCCGAATAGTTTTACTGCGAATACAAAAGATATTTCCGGATTGCGCGCAGGCTTATATCACATCAGTGTGTCGGATGCGCATGGCTGTTACGACAGCGATACATTCAGAGTAAACAGTTTTGTGGTTGATATTCTTCCCGGAGGATGCATATTTAATTCTTCATGCGCAGAGGGAGCAAGCGGAAATTTGCGCCCAACAATTAATGCAGGCACTGCGCCCTACAATTTCAACTGGGCAGGACCAAATGGATTCACCGCCAATGTGCAGGATTTGGTAAAAATCCGTTCAGGTGATTACACACTTACTATTACTGATTCGAAAAATTGCAAAGACCAGCACACTTGGAATATTCCTGCGCAAGCCGTGGATATTCTTCCCGGTGGCGGATTGCTCACGCCAACCTGCACAGGGGCAAGCAACGGAACAATTACACCAAATGTAACTGCGGGAACCGCGCCTTACACCTACCAATGGAATGGTCCGAACAATTTCACTGCGAATACAAAAGACATCACCGGATTATTCGCAGGACTTTATCACATCACCGCAACAGATGCAAACGCATGTCAGGATAATGACACGTTCAGAGTGAGCATTTCTGATTATGACATTCTTCCGGGAGGTTATGTAACCAATGGAACTTGTGCTGGTTTCGCAAGAGGATTTATTGACCCGACTGTAAACGCAGGCACACCGCCTTATACCTATAATTGGACAGGACCAAACAGTTTTACTTCACAAGCAAACGTCATTCATCATTTGCGCACAGGCGACTACACCCTCACCGCTACTGACTCGCGAGGGTGCAGAGACATACACACTTACACGGTTGATGAAAAACCAACTCCGAATGTTTCCGTTACAACACAACCCGCGCATTGCACAGGGTTAAATGGCAGCGCAACTGCAACAGGATTTCATACACAAATAAATTTCTTCACCACCTATACCTATGCATGGTCACACGGGCAAACAGGCGCAACTGCAACTGGCATGGGTCCGGGTAATTATACTGTCACCGTTACCGATGGAAATACTTGCTCGGCTTCACGCACATTCACGGTAAGCAGCGTGATTGATTCTATTTATCACAACGGAGTACAAACATGGTATGACTCGTGCAATGCAGGAAGAGGAAGATGCGTATTGAATCAAGGAATCACAGGCGGCACTGCACCTTATCAAATCGGGTGGTCGAATGGCGGCAGCGGCTACGAAATCACAGGTTTGTTTGCAGGAATTTATACGGCAACAATTTCCGATGCGAATGGCTGCCCGAAAACAAAAGAATTCAATTTACTGAATTATAATCCTTCGCTCACGAACGTCATCACTTCGTTCGCACATCCTGACACCTGCAACGGAGGTTATGGCACGTGCGGTGTTTCAAATATTTTGGGAAGACCTCCCTTCACGTATGTGTGGTCAAGCGGTGAAACAGCAGCTTCCATCCTCCGCAAAGATGTCGGCAGCTACACGCTCACTATCACCGATGCGAATACCTGTTCGGGAACGAAGACATTCACGATTCAAAATCATGATGCTGTGTTATCATTTGCAACTGCGCATGGCGGACCAGTAACCTGTCAGGCAAACACCGGATGGGCGCGTGTATATCAGGGCGTGAACAGTCAGGCATTGCAGCCAACCACTTATGTGTGGTCAAATGGAATGACGGGCGATACCGTAAGAAATCTCGCTCCCGGAAATTACACTGTGACAGGAACCGATGCGCACGGATGCACAGGAAGCGCTTCTGTTGAAATATTATCCAACAGTAGTACACTTTCTATCAGCGCATATAATGCCGGAGCTATTCCATGCAATGGCGGGAACACAACAATTGCTGCAATTGTAACAAGCGCATTACCCGGCACAGCGCCTTATACATATAGATGGTCGAATGGGGAAACACGCGATTCAATTCGCATAAATGCAGCGGGTAATTATACTGTAACTGTTTCTGATGCGAACAAATGCGAAGGCACAACCAACCTCACCGTGCTGGCTCAACAAAATACAGTTGTCATAAATCCGATTGTCACGCAACCAAAATGTTTTAGCGAAAAAGGATTCATCAGCATCAATCCCACAGGCGGGCTTACTCCGCATAATGCTTCGTGGAGTAACGGTTCCACAAGCTGGAATCTTTTTAATCTTGATGCGGGAACATATTCAGTTACAGTTACCAATAACAGCAATTGCAATGCAACAGGCAGCTATGTGATTAACGCTGCCCCTACGGAATTGACAGTTGATGTGGTTGAAGACAGTTTTAACTGTCAGAGCGTAACAAAATTCCACGCGAATGTTTCAGGTGGCACAACTCCATACTCGTTCGATTGGACTCTGGGCGCGCATCAGGATGGAAGCAATCCGCGCTACCGTTTTTCAACTGCAAGCAATTTGATGTTCACCTGCACGGTGACCGACACGAATGCCTGCTCTGCTGTTGACAGTTTTATTCAAATAAAAACTGCATTGAACTATGTGATTATCACTGGGGATACTTGTCCGCAAGGCGGTGTGATGCGGGCAGAGCCGCAGAATGGCGTTGCTCCATTTATTTATTTGTGGTCAACAGGCGCCACAACGCAATCCATCAATTACACAAGAACAGGTATTTATTATCTCACTGTAACCGATGCGAATAGCTGTTCTGTAACAACAGATAAAGCGATTCTTCAATTCTCGTATCAATACGGTGCGACAGCTACTACCTGTGAGGGCGCGCATGACGGCTCTATTACGATTTCATTCAACACACCAAATCTGCCCTTGCAAATTCAGTGGAGCGGTCCGAATGGATTCACATCCACGCAACAAAATCTAACGAACCTCTACGCAGGTTTGTACAATCTCACCGCAACAGATGCGCATGGATGCAGAGTTACCGATGCGATACGTGTTGTAGATGCAATTGGAAATTTTGGACTTTATAGCACACCAACAGGAACAACATGCGCAGGTGCGCATGATGGTTCGATTACGATACAACCTGTGCTTACTACGCAATTCTCCGTTGTATGGTCGGGACCAAACGGATACACTTCCAATCAACAAAATATTTCCAACCTCTACGCGGGAAATTATAACTACACGATTGAAGATATACGCGGATGCCGCAAAACGGGAACCATCAACGTAACCGATGCAATCGGAAATTTTGGAATTTATGAAACGCCAACCGCAACCACATGCGCAGGCGGGCATGACGGCTCCATCACGATACAGCCTGTGCTCACCACGCAATTCTCCGTTGCATGGACGGGACCGAATGCGTTTACTTCAGCGCAGCAAAACATTTCCAATGTGTATGCCGGGGCTTACAACTACGCAGTGGAAGATACACGCGGATGCCGCAAAACCGGCACCATCACCGTGCCTGATGCAATCGGAAATTTTGCCATCGGCAACACAGCAACAGCAACTACCTGTCGCGGGGCGCATGACGGCTCCATCAATTTGGTTGTTTACCTCAATCACAATAATTACTCCGTGCAATGGAGCGGACCCAGCGGGTTCACTTCTGCCAATGAAGACCTTACAAATCTCTATGCAGGAAATTACAACGTAACAATCACCGATAACAATCGCGGGTGCAGCAAAACACAAACAGGCATTCGCGTGGAAGATGCAATTACACATTTCGCCTATGGCGTTACTCCCACTGCAACAAGTTGTCGCGGCTCGCACAGCGGTGCGGTTGATTTATTCATTTCCAGTAATCGTCCTCCATTCAATATTCAATGGACAGGACCAAACGGATATGCTTCAACCAATGAAGACCTCACCGGATTATATGCAGGCAGCTATAACTACCGCGTAGAAGATGTGCGCGGTTGCGTGATTCAGGATACGGTGCGTATTCAGGATGCAATCACGCATTTTTCCTATGGCGTCTCGCCCCGTAATCCATCGTGCGGAAACGCAATGGATGGAAGTATTGAACTTTTCATTTACAGCCAGCATCGCCCGTTCACAATCAATTGGACGGGACCGAATGGATTCACGTCCACATCGCAGAACATCAATATGTTGCGGCAGGGAACATACTACTACACGGTGGAAGATGCTATCGGTTGCCGCATCTCTGATTCAACAAGATTAACAGCTATAAATGCAGCAATCACCTTGTCGTCAACGATTATCGAATCTTGTAAGGCGCAGAATAATGGAGCAGTAATCATTGCGGCAACAGGCGGAAGAACTCCTTATGCTTTCCAATGGAACAACAACGCAACGGGAAGAGAAATTTTTGACTTGCATATCGGCAATTACACCTGCACGGTTACGGATGCGAACAGTTGCAGCAACACGATTCAAATCACAATTCCTGAAACCAACCTCTGCGTGTGGCCTGGTGACGCAAATGCAGACGGCTTGGTAAACAAAAAAGATATTCTTAAAGTGGGACACGCCTTTGGCAAAAGAGGTTCTCCGCGCTACCGCCCAAGTATTGATTGGAAAGGACAAACCTGCGATGACTGGGAACAGGAATTTAGAAATCAAGTGAATCACAAACACGCAGACTGTAATGGAAATGGTGTGGTGAACAGATTGGATATAACTGCTGTGCATCAAAACTATTTCTTGTCGCATGATAAGACAGATATCAACGGCACACCCGCTGACCCGCTGATTTATTTTGGAGAGATTGAACCGCAACCAGCCGGAAGCATTGTTCAACTACCTGTTTATTTCGGAACAGAAGCGTTGCAAGTGCATGACTTCTATGGAATTATTTTCTCCTTGAACTTTGACAACGCATTTGTTGAAGAAGGCTCGGCAGCATTTGAAATGGAGGAATCGTGGGTAGGTATTCATGGAACAGATGCGGAAGTGTTCAGCCATGAATTTTTCAATGAATCCGTTTTGGAGGTGGCAATCACCCGTACGAATCAAACAGGCATTTCCGGTTATGGCAAAATCGGGACGCTCAGCTTCAGAACACGCGATGATTTGCAAATTGAAAACAGCGCGCTGCAATTCTCTTTCAGCGATGTGGAATATGAAACCGCAGATGAAACGGAAAAAGAAGTATTCCAGCAAGACGGAGAAATTCAGCTTGTTGCACCGACAGGGGTGACTACCCTTGAAGCAGAATACATTAAGGTATATCCAAACCCGGCAACGGAGAAACTCTACATTGACATTACGAAAGCTGATGTAGAAGAAATCTGTCTGATGAACCTCTACGGACAGTGCCTCCATAAAATCACGCATCCTGAAAAAGAAACGATTGAAATCATCACTGCTGAATTGCCGCAAGGAACGTATCTGCTCCAGTTCAAGACAAATCGCAACACGCTCATGCAACGGGTTGTTGTGCTGAAATAAAATACAAAAGGGTGTAAATAAATCTGATATACGACTATTCGATAACTATTTTTTTTCCACCCTGCTACCATTGCTCAGAATCATGCGGCAGAAGTAAATACCTGAAGGCAATGCTTGGATATTCATTGTTACTTCCAGCTCTGAAACTTGCATAGTCGCTACTTCCATTCCGGTAATATTATGCATTAGAATGGATTGCAGATTCCATGAAGGTTCGGAAAATTGAATATTGATGTTTGTTTGGGCTGGGTTTGGAGAAACGGAAATTGAGTTTGCATAATTGGAGACCGCCTCAATACCCACAAAACACGTTGGCGAGAAGTTATAAGTGACTCCGTTTTCGGTGAAGCACAATAATTCATAGCTTGAACCTTCAGGCTCAAACTCATAAACTAATGGACTTAAGAAATGACTATTCAAACTTCCTATTCCCTCTATCCAAGTAATGTCAAAACAATCATCTTCTGAAATACATTTCATGAACATTCTTTTTCTTGGAGTTCCATAAGTAACTGTATCAGTTGAGTCAACCATAAGAATGATAGTATCTTGCGGGTGTGGATTGAAAAATTTGAAGGTGTCTCCTTCATTCAACGAAAAATCATAAACCAATCTTTCTGATTCAGGATAGAGGTAGTAGTCATCATTAACAAATACTTTGGCGGTTGAATCTTCTCTTATGAATATAAAATTAGAAGAGTAAGAAGGTCTGGGAATGATTTTTTGATAATCAAATCCATTAAATGTTGTGTCTTTCTGAACTCTATAAGTAACTGTCATTTCCTCACTTCCTGATGAAGCCCAATAGTAAAACTCATGCAGATTCCACACCGCAGTTGGGTCAGCAAAGCGAAAATCATTTTGCGCTTTGCCGGATATACAGAACACGAACAATAGACAACCAAAAGAAAAAAATTTCATGCTTCGTTATTCAACGATTAATTTCCCTGTTTGAATTTCATTTTTGGAATTCCTCATTACATAAAGATATAGCCCTGGCGCAAGAGGAGCTATCGAAACTGGATGTTTACCTTGTAAAAGTTTCGTCATAAAAACTTCTTGATTCAGAAGATTGAAAAGCCGAATGGTGCAACCGTTTTGTTTTGCATCAATGAAAATAGTTTCCGAAGATGGGTTAGGGTAAATGTCTGCCAGCGATGATGAAACGAACACACTTTTTATGCCTACTGTATCTTCACAAGGCCAAGGCTGGTAATAGCAATTAGTGTCTGTTAACCCGCAATAGCCATTTATGCAGCCGAGGCTGTCCAATTTCAAAATCCAAAAGTCTGCGGTTGCATCTGCGGTAAAACCCACTGCTACAAAACCACCATCAGGCGTGGGTTGCACATCCCATAATTCGGATAGTGATAAGCCATAAGAAAAATTCGGGTTGTTATGCGCATAACGTCTTTGCCAAAGTATATTCCCTTGTTCATCCAACTTAGTTACCCATCCTACATCTTTAAGAATAATTTCATCTTCAATCCTGCCGCAAAAAATAAAACCTCCTGATGCGATTTCCCGCACCATTAAAATGTCGCTGTATTTCGTGTGCGGGAAGAACTTCTGCCAGATAACATTACCCGCTGTATCAATTCGTGTTATCAGGTAAGCGCTTTCGCCCTGACTGTTCCTGATGCTGTCGGTGCAGGATGAAAAAATATATCCACCCGAAGCAGGAGTGATATATGCGCCACAACTCGGATAACCACCTCCATAAGTAGTATCCCAAGTAGCATTTCCATTTTCATCTGTTTTAATCAGGTAGGTCTGAAAACGGTTATTTATTATCGTGCCTCCTCCGCCAAGCAAAAAGCCGCCTTCATTTGTCGGAAGAATATACAAGCCTCCATCGCGCCTGTTTCCGCCATAGGTTTTATCCCATTGAAATATTCCTGCGCTGTCCGTTTTCACCAAATAATAATCCCCGTCAGCATCGCCCCTGCTTTTGGTGTAGCCTAACACTGCATACCCTGAATCAGATGTGGTTATACAACTATAGGCTTCATCATCGTTAGCACCGCCAAAAAATTTCGTGAATACCGTATCTCCACTTGAATCAAAGCGAATTAACATCGCATCCCGTTCCAATGAAGGAATTTTCTCTATGCTTCCTCCAAGAACATAACCTCCATCACTCATTTTTATTAATGAACCTTGTATTCCTGAATAAAAATTACTACTATCCTTACCGGCATTTTTGCTCCAAATAATATTGCCCAATAAATCTGTTTTTACCAAGCGCACTGCATAAAATCCACCAAAATCTTGTTCAGAACCGAAACCGCATATTACATATCCATCTTGTTCAGCTAAAACCGATGTTGCCTGTTCAATGTTTAAACTAAAATCTATGTTCTTTTCAAAGGTTACCGTCTGCGCCCCCAAAATGAATTGGAAATAACAAAGAAAAAAATATGCTGCCGCTGCTTTCATCGCAGGATGGTTATTTTTCCTTCCTGTAGGAGCGATTTATTGGCAGATACTTTATACAGGTGAACGCCTTCAGGCAGGTGGGAAACATTTAAGGTTTTCTTGCCTTCTTTTCCTTTCAGCACAAGGATGATTTGCTCCTGACCAACTGCATTATAAATTATGAATTTTGCAACAGGCTCCTCCAAGTCATATTCTATAATCAACTCGTCTTTTGCAGGGTTTGGGTAGAGCCTGATATGTTGAGCGGAAGTTTCTTCTATGCCCGACTCTTCTATCCATTGATTTTCCTTTCCCCGTTTATATCCAACCGTTTCAATTTCTCCAACCACTTCAGTAAAAGTAGTGTCTTCCAAAATCCGTAAGATGTTTCGCGCCTGAATTGCTGCCCGCGTAGTGGTTTCAGTTATATCCCATAGTTTTTCGATTTGGTCATTGTCGGCATCAAGCCATGTTTTTGATTCATCCGCAAGGTCGAGCTTCATGGAAAAGAATCGGTGAAATTCCCGCATTTCACTGTCATACAACGGAATGGCGTCAAGCGCTTCTCTTGCGGCTTCTAAAGAATCTTCCATAAGATATAACTCAACCAATTTTGCTCTCAGTTGTGGCTCCTCCTCTATTTTCAGGCTGTCAATCACATCAAGCACGGAGAGGTCGTTGCTGTCATCATCAATTGCATAGCGTATCCACTCGTTGTAAATTAATGTTTGCAAGTGTTCCATATCCTGAATGATGCGCATGGTGTCGAGCCTGCCTGTTGCGGGGCTGTCTTGCGCGGCTTCAATTTGCGGCAGCACATCACCGCTGAGGGCAGGCTCGCGCTCCCGCACCGCTTTCATCACGCGGTAAGTATTGGGCGCGTTCGAAATTAGAATATCGCGCAACTGCACATCGCTGAAAAACGGGTCGTCATTATTTTCCTGTTTCTTCACGATAGCATCAAGCAGAATTTCATCAGGCAAGCGGTTGCCCTGGTGCGCGAGTGAATCTTTCATTGCCGCTGCCAAAAGCGAATAGCCATTTGCCATTTCACGCAGGTTTTCCCAATCGCTGTGCAAACCGGAGCGATGAATGTCAATCGTGTCATTCACGCAAATAATGCAGGTATTGAAAATGCTGATAACTGCCCCTGGAGTGGAAGGGGATGCCGTCAAGATACGTGACGGACAGGAAGGTTCTGTTGTGGCACAGGCGCGTGTCACTATATTAATCGAAACGCAAGTTGTGTCAGGCAAATATCCTGTTGCATTATGATAATTATAAGTAAATCCAAATGCTGTTGGATTTCGGTGTAGATGTGCGCCTCCGCTGAGTGTAGTGTCACATTCGCTGAAAGTATTTCCTGCAGGGGAACGGTGTTCACCCGTTGTTCCGGTTTGCTGACATCTTCCTTGCGGATCTCTGATTTGCCCATCAATCACAGCAATGTGATATTCCGCATCATTCATTTCGTTGCATTTGAACTGCAACTGGCTATTTTCCTTATCGCCCAGCAGTGAAGCATGAAGGTAGTTGAGTTCATTCTTATAGATTTCATTGGCAGCGGTTCCCGAATTATAAACATAAATGCCATAAAAATGCTCCTCATCCTGCTCAATGGTATTTTGCTCCACCTTGTAGCCATCGCAGCCTTCAAGATAAATGGCGTAAGGAATTGGCTCGCTGAGAGGCGCTTCCGGAACCCTACTGTAATTGCATTCAGCGTTACCACCGCATTATCCGCGCTACTTAAGAAAATAGAATTGCGGTTATTGGCAAAAATATTGCGGCTGATATTTACTCCTTGCGCAAAATTGCCGTAAACACTTACTCCATACACAAGGTTTTCAAATTCATTTTGCTCCAAGCTATTCTCATAATTCAATAAGCTTTCCCGTCTGCCTGAAACATTAAAGGGTCCATAAGATTCTATGCCGTTTCCTCTTTCCCAATTATTATACAGGGTAGTGGCGGTGTTTCGAAAAATATTGTTCCTGAAATAAGGATGACCTTTTAAAGCCAGCATTTGTACAAAAGCCTCCGGCAACACATCAGAATCAGCCAATAGTTCCGTTGTTTCAAATGTGGAGTTAGTGATTTTCGATTTGTTTCTTACTAAGCTAAGTTCAAAGCGCACCGCAACTTTATTGTTTCTGAAAACGGCAGTGTCTGCGAAAATCATTCCTCCCGAATTCGGGAGGTTAAAAGAACCGGGAGGCCTGCTTCCCAACTGAACACCGATTTCTGCATTTTCAATTCTGCCGTTGTTGATGATGACCACCACTCCATGGTCAGCAGCATTCAATTGGTAAGTGGCGGCATTCCTGATATTAATGCCGGAAGGCTGCTGTATCGTGTCATTGCCAAAAACCACAATTCCCCGCCATAATCCCTCGCACCCATGACTTACGCCATTGATAATCACTCCTCCATCTATTACGAGTTTTGCTCCACGCTCAACAATAATATTTGCTTCCGGCACCATTTCCACATTGCATTGAATGGTAAGCGTATTGCCTGTTGTTACAAGAATATCTTGATAGATTTTAATAGTGAAATCCCAAGTTTCATTGGTGGTGATACGCAAGGGAATAGTGCCATATCCGCAGACAAAACGTCTTTCATCCTCTATCATAGAATTCCGATGTAACCTTCCCATTTGCATGGGGGAAATATATTTACCTCTGGAACCCATGAGATTATTCGTGCAATTGTCGTTTTTATTCAAATATGGATCACACTGAGCATTTGAATCACACGCACTATAAATGTAAGATTCCCATGTATGTATGCCAGTATTTCCAAATACATCAGTCAGATAATCAATGTCAGTGACTATTCCAATATCATCACCAGACCAAGTGGTAAATGTTGTATTGCAACAACTTGTATCAGCAGCAAAAGAGCAACAACTTGTGTCAATTACAGTACAAGTTTCATCCTGATAAACATGATTCACTTCAAAAATGTGAAAGATTTCATGTAGAACATTTTGAGCTATCGCGTCAAGAGGTTGATTGCTGCAATGTTGATTGCCCATGAATAGTGAGTTGCCTATTCTTCTACCGCCCGGATCATCACATGGCGAGGCATCGCCTCTAAAAAAGATATTAATTATCCTTCCTAACCCCACGCCATTCGCTGTACTATATGTTCTGAATGTTGTGGTGTCATAAGTAAAAACTATCGTGTCAAGTTGCAATCTCAGTCTTGAATCGCGAATGTAGCAACTACCGCACACGTTGGTTCTCGGGTCGCTGGGACGCTCATTTACTCTCAGGTAATAATTCATCCGTTCAAAAATATCATATAGCTTTTGCACATGCGTTGTATCGCTTTGCGAATAGTTTCTGGTCGAATCGTTTCTATTTCTCACAACGAATGCGATATTAATATACTTAACAGGAGTTTCCGGTGTAGGATAATAATAAGTTTGAAGTCTGTATTTATTCATAAAGGCATCAGACGTATTGACACATGACCTTCTTAGGGTGCTATCCGCTGGCTCGACATCTTCAAATCCTTCGCAATAAAATAATGCTTTCTGAGTTTGTATCGTGTCACTGCTTAAAGCCCACAATGAATAATTATTTGCAGAATCAATAGTAAATTTATTCTCAGTAGTATTCAATGTTGCCAGTACAGGTAGCCAACTTGTATCCGCCCATTGCGACACTAAAGCAGGAGGTTCGCTCATGCGCCTGTATCACTTTCAGCATATCTAAAAGTGATGGTTGCAGAAGGCACAACGGTATAATTTTTAGCTTCAATACTCCAAAAACGATTTACAATGTCATCAGGATTTTTAAAGTAAGAAGCATACATTACAGGAGGATAGTGCATATTATTTGTGTCAGTAGCGTATGTGATAAACTCGAAGTAGCCATTACCTATTCCTGCCTCTACAATTTCCAATTCAATCCCTACGTCTTCTAATGAGTCATTTACAAAAGGTATCACATATTTACTACCGGCTTCGACTTCACCGATACGCCACATAACTTTTCCCGACACCGGATTTTCTGTTTTAATGCCTGCAAGGGGAGCAACTTGCATCGCAGAAGTATCAGCATTTAATAACAGTAGTTTCCCTTCAGGAATTTTTAAAAACACCTTTCTGCAAAATCATCCCGCTGTCAATCACCAACTGCGCAGCATTTCCTGTTAAGCGAATATCACCTGCATTTTTCAGCGAATCCGTTTTCAGCGTGGCTTTATTTTCGATGATGCTTGCTGAATCCAAAATCATTTTGCCCTGCACGTTCATCGCTCCGCCAGAGATGTGAATTTTACCTCTGGTGGAGTTGAGAAATTGAGCGTGCGTGAGTAACGGATAATTGAGTAGCGAGATGAGTAAAGCGAAAGATGCAAGTCGTGAAAACATGATGCAGGAATTTGTGGGTTATCAACTGCCGCGGTACGATACCTTGCACACGAATGTAATAAATGAACGTGCAGCTTCACGTATAAGAAGTGATAAAAAGTTATCAACTAAGTGGAAATACGTAGAAGATTATTACAAAATAAAAAAACGGCAAGTCTTAGCTTGCCGTTTTTTTTATTTGTGGCTCCTCTCCCCTACTTCGTGCTTGCGGGCTCTACTTCCTCATACTCGATTTCAATTTCGAGGTTCGGGTCGTTGGTGTTTACTTTAAATTCTACGCGCCTGTTCTTTGCGCGTCCCTTTGGATCGTCAGCGCCATTTTCTTTTGTATTAGGAGCAATCGGCTCTGCTTCACCCTTTGAAGCAAGCGTGAGTCTTTCCTGCGCAATATCCTTTGCCATCAGATAATCAGCGGCTGACTGGGCGCGTTGTCTGCCCAGCGTGTCATTGTAAGTGTTCGTGCCCTTCGCATCGCAATGGCCTGTGATGAGCAGGGTGAACTTGGGATTTTCCGTAAGGACAAGGTGCAATGAATCCAATGTTTTTTTGTAAAGTTTGGTGATGTCATACTTATCAAACTCGTAGTAGATTTTTTTGAGTTTGATTTTTCTGCGCACGATTTCTTCAACAAAGAATGTGCGGAAGAGCGTGTCTTTCACACTAATGGTTTTCATGTCAATGATTTCCTCGCTGCCCCAGAAACCATTTTTCGTTGCGTTAAACTGATACACTTTCTCCGGGTCAAGCGGCAATATGAAATGCTCCATCGTGTCAGTTTTAAATGTGGAAAGCGGTGCCAGCACTGCGCCATTCACGGTGAACACGCTTACATCTGCATCGCCAATCGGCACTTCCGGCTGTGACTTCTTCGCAACAAACGCATCGAGATAAATTTCCTTGATGATTTTAAACGCATAAATATCATCGCAGCAGGTTTCGCTTTTCAATGAAAAACGACTGGGGCGGTTTGATACAAAGAATCCGTTTTCTTCTTTTTCATCCATGAAAAAATACTGGTCGTCAACGCTTGAATTGAGCGGGTAGCCGGTGTGCTGCGGATCGTTCCACTGCGCGCCACTGCCTTTCGCGCCATACACGTCCATGCCACCGATATTGGTAAGTCCGTTTGAAGAGAAATAAAGTTTCTTGTTTTTATTGTCATAATAAGGCGTACTCTCATCAGACGAAGTGTTGATTTTCGCTCCTGCATTCACGGGAGCGGCAAAGCCGTCATTCCCCTGATTTTCAGCATACCAAATATCGGTGCCGCCAATGCTGCCTTCACGGTTTGATGTGAAATAGAGATATTCTTTTCCATCTTCACCGATGCCAATGGCGGGGTGCGTGTTCATTTTCTTCTTTGCATTCACTGCATCACTTAATTTTTCCGGCTCGCCCCACGAGTCGCCATTTTTCTTGCTCACATAAATATCGCAACGCACCTGCATTTTTTTCTTCTTGGTGTAACACTGTGTAAAATAAAACTTTGAGCCATCTGCCGAAAATGCGCCATTGCCTGTGTGATATTCCGCGCTGTTAATTGCGCCTTCAACTGCTACGCCTGAGCCATATTCCCCATTCTGCTGATAAGGCGCTTTGTAAATCTTTGAATAATAATCAACGCCTTTCATTTTCATTACGTCAATCACGCTGTCAGAACGAATCGTGGAATAATATAAGTCTGTGCCAAAAGGACGCGGTGCATAGTCAGTGAACGGATTGTTAATGCGCTCGTCAAAATGTGTGATGTTCACACGCAGCGGGTCGGCAATCAGGGCTTTCGCTGTGTCGCAGCCTGCGATGTGTTTGTTGGCGAGCTTGATAAATTCTTCGCTGTCATCAGCAAGGTAGCGATTCACAAACGTGCTGAAGTTTTCGCGCGACTCATCATACTTGCCATTGTATTTCTGCATTAAGGCATAGGAGTATTGCGCTTTCGGAAATTTTTCCGGGTCGGTTTCCATCAAGGTCTTGTACCATTTTTCCGCCAGTTTGTAATCGCGCAACTGAAAATTCAGATTGGCTATCTTTTCAATAGTCGCTGTCTTTTCAGGCTTCTTTTCATAATACTTTTCCCAATATTCCAGTGAGTTGTAGAAGCTGGCTTTTTTATACAGTTTGGTAGCCATGCGCTTCGTTTTGCGCGGGCTTAACTCCTGCTGCACGGTGTCGGCAACAAATTGCGCTGCAACCTGTTGAGCAAAAAACGGGAACAGGAAAAATCCGAAAACAATCAGTCGTTTCATTTCTATAAAATATTTGGGTGAAATTTTTAAAATCAGAATCTGGGGCAGAAGAGGTTCGCTTGTTTAATGCGCACAATTCTTCCGGTGTAAATCAGCGATACTTCAAATCCGCCTCTGCTGCTGGTGGCGTCATTGAAATCAGAAACATTCACGTCATAGCTCACGCCCACGCGCATTCTTTTCATCAACTCAACGGCAACCATCGGGCTGATGGCATCCTCCCAGCGATACCATGCGCCAACAAATAAAGTGGCTTCTTTGCCCGGCTTTTCTGAAACATCAAAACCGAGGTTGGTGCCGAAATTAATTTCACGCGCTTCCGCCTGCGCCATATAAATTACACCGGGCAGCAAACTAATTTTTTCCGTAATCGCCCAATCCAAACCGCCATGCACCACATAGCGCATTGGCAGAGCGCTCTCGCCTGCATCAGAAAAACTTTGGTTGGGTTCTCCGATGTTGAACAAACCAAATCCAGCAAATGCAGTCAATTTTTTAGCAAAAGTGCCGCTGTAAAAAAAACCGGCATTGATAGCGGGAATTGTGTTGTTGTCATCTTTTGTAATAAGGAGGTCATCTCCAAGCCCATTGATTTGCGATTCAAATAAAAATTCAGAACCTTTAATTTGCGTTTGGCGAATCCCGCCTTGAACCCCAATAGAAATCTGGTGGTTGAAATTTTTATCCAATGCCTTATGATACGCAACCGATGCCTGAATCTGCAACGTATTCAGACGTTTGTTATTGGTCATATCATTCACCAATAAAATGCCTGCGCCTATCGCGTTGTTTTTCTTTTTTCCAAACACAAATGGAATATCAAAAGAAGCGGCAGGCGTTGCATACGCATTGAATGATGGGTCAGACGTAACGCTCTTCCACTGCCCGCGATAAATGGCGGCAATGCGATAGTCGCCATTCATTTTCCCCGTCAACGCTGGATTCAACGTAAGCGGGGAAGCATAGAACTGCGTGAAGTGGATGTCTTGCGCAGTTGCCGTATTCGCCAACATGAAAAAGGTGATGGCTAAAATTCCCAACTTGCATTTCTTAAATCTGCTCATGCTCATAATCTTTAAATGTGTGGTAAAAATAAAAGTTTATCTCAGTAATGAAAATACTCCCGACTGTGTTTTTGTTTCTCCATTTGCCAACTGCGCTACAACATAATAAGTGTAAGTGCCTACCGACTGCTCTTTCCCTTCAAATTTTCCATCCCATCCGTTCACATCTTCGCTGATAACCTGCCCCCAGCGATTATAGATGCGGAACTCCTTCACCACCACGCTTTCATTTTTGATTGGTTTAAAAAAATCATTTTGCCCATCGCCATTCGGAGTGAATGCATCCGGGAAGGTGAACTTGCTGTCCACAATCACAAGCACAGTGTCGGTTGCTGTACAGCCGGTTTCTGCATCGGTAACTTCAACCAAATACGTTGTGTTGGAAACAGGAGTAGCCTGCGGGCTTTGCGCAGTAGAATCATCAAGCGTTTCCCCCGGACTCCAATTGAAAGTGTATGCGCCTGAGCCGTTAATCACATCAGCATTTAGCGTAGTTGAGCCGTTTGCCCCAATAAACACAGGGCTTGCAGTAGCAACTACCGACATGGAATCATAAGCGACAACGCCTGAATCGCTGCCGATACATCCCTGCACATTTTGCACCGTAACGCTGTATGTTCCGGGATTCAATACTGTGATGGTTTGCGTTGTTTCAGCAGTTGACCATTGGTAAAAAATCAAATCAGCAGGCGCAGTCAATAGCGCTGAATCACCCGGCTCGCACAGCAGCACATCATTCACAAACAAATTCAATTCATACACGAGCAAATCAATACACGCTGAGTTGCTGCAACTGTTTGCATCTGTAACGGTGACGCAATAATTGCCTGTGAAATTCACAATGAGAATGGAGTCGGTGGAATTATCACTCCATTCGTAGGTTTCAAAATTTCCGGGATAAATAATGTAGCCGGGACACACGCTGTCAGCGCTGCCAAGATTCGGCTGCGGAAGACTGTTTACAATTACGCGCACATTATCGGTCGTTGTGCAGGCATTCGTGCTTGTAACTGTAACAGTGTAAACATTCGCTGTTGAAACAGTAATAGATTGTGTGCTTAGTCCATTGCTCCACGCATACGTGGTGAATCCAGCGCCCGCATCAAACACCACCGTGTCTCCCTGACAAATCGTGCGGTCGCCACCAATGGAAACTGTCGGAGTAATGTCGCTCAATGTTATGGTGTCGCTGTATGGACAATTATTCACGTCTGTTGCAGTAACGCGATACGTTCCGGGAAGCGCAGTGCTGATAGCTTGTGCTGCCGAGCCGGTTGACCATAAATAAGAAGTATAGCCTGCGCCCGCATTAAATGAAATGCTGCGGTTGTTGCACGTCACTGTGTCGGGACCTAAATCAACAGGGGCATCGGGAAAATAACCCAGTGTTACGGAATCAACATCGGTGCAACTATTTGCATCTGTCGCGGTTACGGAATAAGTCCCCTGCTGGCTCACGATGAGCGTAGCGTTTGTAGAACTGTCATTCCACAGATAGGTGTTATTCGCATTACCTGCATTAAGAATCAGTGAAACGCCTGCGCACAATATCGCATCATTTCCCAAATCAACATCAGGACTATTGAATGTAATAGTTGCAGTGTCAATAGCCGGACAACTGTTTGCATCAGTAACTGTAACCACATAATCTCCGCTTGTGAAAATCGTAATTGTTTGAATAGTGGAAGTTGTATTCCATGAATATGCAACAAATCCCGCTCCTGCATCCAGCGTTACAGAATCACCTGCGCAGCGCACCACATCTGCGCCAAGATTCACCGTGGGCGGTGGGTTCAGCGTCATTTGAATGGAATCTGCATTGGTGCAACCGTTGGTATCAGTGACTGTTACGGCATACCAGCCTGCTGTTATTCCTGTGATTGTTTGTGTTGATGCGCCCGTACTCCAATCATAATCTGCATAGCCCGCGCCTGCATCCAAAGTAAAACTGCCAATGAAGCAATATAAAGTATCGTTTGAAAAACTGATTGCCGGTTTTGGTAAAACAGTTACCGTTACCGAATCAACCTTTAAGCAAGTGCCGAGTGAATCAGTGATGTTCACAAAATATTTTGTCGTGGTATCAGGCGAAGCAAACGGATTCGGACAGGTGTAGCAACTTAATCCCGGAATAGTATCCCATAAATAATTTGTTCCACCGCCTGCAACAAGTTGAGCGCTGTCGCCCGAACAAATAGTTGGGTCAGGGCTGATGGTTGTAATAAAACTTGTTACGTCCACCGTTACCGAGTCATAGCGGGTGCATCCATCTACGAATGTGTAAGCAACCGTGTATGTAATTGACGCGGGAGGAGAAGCAAGGGGATTTGAAATAACAGAATCGCTCAACGTGGCGTAAGGAGTCCATAAAATTGAAGTGCTTCCCGCAGGCGCGTTGCAAAATGTGAAGCGCGTATTCGCCCTATCGGATGTTGCAGCGGGACCGTTCAGATTACAACCGATTGCTCCATCGGTGAAATCATACAACACGGAATTATATCCGGGCGTAAATGTCACCGCTACTTCATCATCATCTGTCCAGTCAAGATTATTAAAACAGATTTCTACAATAATATTTGACACGCCATCCCAGTCATAAGGATTAGAAAGTGTGTGTGTGTTCCATCCTGATGTCGTGTTATAGCTGATTGGTCCATACACGGTTGAAAAACCTGCTGTTACAAAACTTGTGCTCGGCAACGTAGGTAAACCAGTACAAGCCATTTTAATTGTGTAGCCTTCGTAGGGCTGAGAACTTGCTTTCTGTGTTACAAAAAACGCAAGCGCAGTAATCGTTCCTGAGGCTGTCAATCCTGCTGCTTGTAGTTCCGATGCTCTGTAGAGATATTGTACGCGACCGTCTTCCCAAAATCCTTCATAGGGCGTTCCAGTTCCAGAACCGGTTGCGCCTGTTCCCATCTGGCGCACATTGGATGCCGAACTGCATTGTGTTCCGTTTGCCCCGCAAGGCAGCGTAGAACTGGGTGGCGAACCAAGCACGGCAACATTTAATTGCACCTGTCCGCCTCCGCATAGCGTTGTGTCAGGAGTTGCGTCAATGGAATAATTCGTGTCAACATTCACAATAATGTAACCGGAGCCTTCACACAAACTGTCGCTTACATTTAAAGTGTAGAGTTGAATACCGCTGACACCCGCTTTAGGATTAATAATCGTTGGATTCGATAATCCTGCTGTGGGAGTCCAGAAAAATGTATAGTTGGAAACCAGCGGGTCGCAGATATGAAAAATTGTTCTTGGAATTTCCGCGTAAACGAAAGTTGGATTCAACGTGCAGCCATCGGTGTTGTTGCTGGTGGCGCGCATCGAAGCATTGTAAGTATTGGTTGGAGTTACTGACATCAATTGGTCATTGCCACCCGCGCTTGCAAGAGCTGGATTATTAAAACAGATTTCGAGTACGAGATTGGTTCTTCCATCCCAATCGTAAGGAACGCTTAACGGAAAACTGTTGATGCCGGTGCTGGTGGAAAATACCGCAGGACCAAACACCACAGTGTTTGCAGGTTCCCACTGGTCGGTGCTGAGGCTGTTGTTTCCGGTGCAACCCAATTTGATAGTAAGATTTTGATACACGCCTGTGCTGGCTTTTGAACCTACTTCCAATTCAATTCTTGTAATCGTGCCGGGTCCGATGCCTGAAGCAATCAAATCGCTTGCGAGGTATAACGCTTGGTAACGCACGTCTTCACTCGCTCCGGCAAACGGAGTTCCCGTAAAAGTAGAAGTCGTTCCTGAGCCATACGTTTTTGCGATGGGCAGATTTTGCGCTGAACATCCGGTGAGCGTTTCTCCGCAATCAAGCGGAAAAATTTGCCCGGTGAGTTGCACTGTATCACCCGGGCATACATTATTTCTATCAGCAGTGATTTCGACAATAGGACCAACGCCATTTACAAAAACAGTTACAGTATCGCGAATGGTGCAGCCGGTATCGGATGTTACCACCACATCATAAGTAGTTGTTGAAAAAGGAAATGCTGTGGTGCTTGCCGCGCTTGCATCAAATACAGAACTTGTTGGCGACCATTGATATGTGTATGGCGCCCACAAGGGGTCAGTGTTTACGGCTATGGTTGTTGAGCCATTTCTGCAAATCGTATCATCAGGACTCACGGATAAAATAAAATCAGGCACTACGAATACGCGTACCGTGTCAATATTTTTACAAAACCCGCTGAGGTCACTTACTACGACATAATCCGTAGTTGCAGTTGGCGAAGCAAGCGGATTACGAATCGAATCATCTGACAAACCATTATCAGGTGTCCACACGAAATTATTTCCACCCAACGCATTCAATTGAACAGGACCGCCCGCAGGACAATAGCGCACATCAGGTCCGGCAGAAGTTCCATCAAGCACATAGATTTGAAAACTCACCACCGCAGTTCCGAAAATGGGACATGCGCCATCAATTACTGTTACTGTGAACACATTCACGCCCGTATCGAGCGGGGTGGGCATCCAGGTGAATGTTCCTGTGACAGTATTTCCGGTGATGGTTGTATCGAATATCCCCCCCGGAATTGCCTGCGCCACATTGGATGTCATGGTGAGGTTATTCAGCACATCGGGGTCGCTTGCAGTAAATTGAAATGAAATCGTTTCATCAGGACAAACTTCCGCAGTGAGCGAATCTCGCGTGGCGCCACCTGTTTGGTTTTGAATGCCTGTAACAACGGGCTGGTTGTTATTGCAAGCAATTACCACCACCTGAATGTCGCGGATTGTAGAGCCGATGAGTACCCCATTCCTGTATTCCTGAACAAGCACCGCAACAACTGCAACCTGAGGAACGCTTGGCGTAAAAGTCATTTGCCCTGTAACTGAATTAAACACAAACGAACCCGTAGCATTCATCGGATTGTTTGGACCTAAACCTCCTGTATAGGGAATGCTCACTCCCGGACCATCAAGCGGGGCAATTAAAGAATAAACGAGCGAATCGCCATCTAAATCAATCGCGCCATGATTGTAATTGAATTGCTGACCTGCGCACACATAAGGCACGGGCAGCGAAGTGAACACCGGTGAATTATCGCACAATCCCGCAGTGTTATTCATTGTGGACTCTACATACAAATCATAAGAGCCGGGCGTGAGCAAGGTGGTGATTTGGTCATTGCGGCAGCAAAGCGTGTAGCTGATTACCCAATCGCTGCATTGCGCGGGAACTACAATCACATCCGCATATATATACTGCTCTACACCGGGAAGCGAGCCGCCATTGCAGGTGCTTTGCGGAAGGCTGGTGGGGCAAAGCGAGGATACTTCCTGCGCAACTCCAACCAATGGAAGCGTGTAGGTGAGGCTGCCGATGCTGCAGGAGCCGGAACTGAAGTTAATGGTTGCGCTTGTGGGCGCATCAATACCTGCACAATCGCGATACAAATTGAGCGTAACGCGGAAACTGTCACCGCCAAGACATTCGTAGGACAAATCCGCTCCCATCGCGTGGCTGGCTTGCGCCTGTTTTGAAACACCAAGCGACAAGCATATTACCGCCACCGTGAAAAGCAGTTTAATCTTCATGGATGATTCTGATAAAAATGAAAGAATAATTCTATGCAAACTTCAGCCGTAAAGATAAAAATTAATTTCAGTTGACAATAACGCTTATCAAAAGCCCTCATGCTTTCACCAACAGCGTTTGCTTCGTTTGCGGAGTCACCTTGAAACGCTCATCAATGCGGTAGCCTGCTATCCACGCTATTTTCTCAGCCGACTCAAACACCCACGCTCTTTCTTTTTCTAAAACGGAAAGCTTGTTGTCGGTGAAGAAATCGCTGAGTTTTTTCTTCTTGCCATCCATGCCTTGCGGATAGAAGTAATCGCCCTGCTTCCAGTGCCTGAGTAAAAGGGGAAATTGCAATTTATCAAAATCAAGACAGGCAATGTCGTTGCCCGCATGTTCTTTCACAATTGCTCCTGCCATTAAATGAAAATTCAAAACCCTATCGGGAAGTTTAAATGGCTTATTGATATTTTCTACCAAAAGAACTTGTGACTGCTCCTCGGCTATGTTTGCAATGATGAGGAAATCGCGGTGTTGAATGACGCGGTGTTTTTCGGAGAGATATTGTTTTGAAGCATCATCGCGCAAGCCTTCATAAATCTGTTCCGTTTGCTTTTCGCCAAAACCAAAATCGCGCAGCAATTCAAAAAGAATCGTTTTGCTTGCATGCTGCAACAACAATTTCTTAATTGAGATGTATTGATCTTCCCCTCTTTGCTCTATGAGTTTCTTTTTAGCAAGCGACAGTCCTTTCTTGTAGAGCGCTTCCGCATCTTTAAACTTTTCAATGTTGCTTGCGAAGGTTTCCGAAAAACTCGGATTCAGTTGCTTCAGCTTTGGAATGATTTCGTTGCGGAGAAAGTTGCGCTGGTAAACCGATTCAAGGTTGGTGTGGTCTTGCCGGAAGGTGAGTTTTTCTGCTGTCGCGAAAGCGATTATATCTTCTTTTCCGAAGACGAGCATCGGGCGGATGATTTTATCGCGCAGGGGAAGAATGCCGTGCAAGCCGCTGATGCCTGTGCCTTTCACGAGATTCAACAAAACAGTTTCAATGCTATCATCACGATGATGCGCTGTGGCATTTTTGTGATAGTTGTTTTCTTTTCTTGTTTGCTCTAACCAGGCGTAACGCAATTCACGCGCAGCCATTTCAATGGAGACACCTTTTTCGCTGGCATATTGGGTTGTATCAAATTCAATTGAAAAGAAAGGCGCTTGCAAAGAAGCAGCAAGTGCTTCCACAAACTTTTTATCCGCATCGGAATCATTTCCACGAAGTTTGAAATTGCAGTGTGCTATTCCAAAGGGGAAAGAAGCAAGAGAAAACAATTTACACAGCACCACAGAGTCAACTCCCCCGCTCACGGCAAGCAACACAGGCTCCCGCTTTTGCAATAAATTGTTTTGCAAAATGAAATTCAAAAACCGCGTGATGAAATCGTTGCCCTGCATTATTGAACCATTGCGAGCGCTGACTGCAATTCACCATAAGCGTGTTGTTCGCCTTTTGCGCGTGTTACTTCTATTCCCTTTTCATACACCATAATGGCATCTTCCATTCTTCCGAGTTGCTCATACAATTTTCCCAAATGATAATACGCGCCTGTATAGTCCGGCTTCGATGCAAGAATGCGCTCGTAATATTTCAATGCCTCTGAATCCAAGCCTTTTTTCACACATTCCTGCGCGAGCGCAAAGAGAATAAAAGGCTCGTTGGGAGCATCCTTCAACAGGTCGAGCAATGACTCAAGTTTATCTTTCACAAACAATTGGTTTCGGAGAGTTGTTTTTTAGGAAAAGGTCTATTTTCGCAATGCAAAATTAAAAAGTGAAGATATGAAAATACTCGTGTGCGTGAGCAAAGTGCCTGACACCACCACCAAAATCGCGTTTAAAGACAATAATACCAAACTAAACGAAGACGGAGTGCAATGGATTCTCAACCCCACCGATGAATGGTATGCGCTCGTGCGCGCTTTAGAATTAAAAGAAAAACTTGGCGGCACAGTTTCAGTAATCAACGTAGGCTTACCCGACACTGATTCTATTATTCGCAAAGCACTCGCGATTGGCGCTGATGATGCTGTGCGTATCAATGCCGACCCTGTGGATAGTTATTTTGTAGGAGCACAAATAGCAGAGTATGCAAAAGACAAAGGCTTCGACATCATCTTCACGGGAAAAGAAACAATCAGCTACAACGGCTTTATGATTGGAGGTGTGGTTGCTGAAAGCCTCGACCTTCCTTTTGTGTCACTCGCGATTGGATTAGAAATGGAAGGAAACACCGCCACCATTAAAAGAGAAATTGAAGGCGGCAAAGAAGTGGTGAAAGTAAACACTCCGTTTGTCGTGAGCGCGAATAAAGGTTTAGCGGAAGCGCGTATCCCCAACATGCGCGGTATCATGGCTGCAAAGACAAAGCCGCTTGCCGTAGTGCAGCCCGCACAGGTAGCGCAATTCACCACGATTAAAACTTATGAGCCGCCAAAGCAGAAGCAATCCGTGAAGTTGGTGAAAGCCGACAACGTGCAGGAACTCGTGGACTTATTACATAACGAAGCTAAAATGATTTAAGAATGTCGGTATTAGTATTTACAGAAAGCGCACAAGGACGATTTAAGAAATCAGCACGCGAAGCCGCATATTATGCGAGCAAAATCGCAAAACAACTTGGCAAAGAAACGATTGCAGTTGCATTAGGAACGCTTGATGCCGCAGAACTTGCAAGCATCGGCAAATCCGGTGTTGCAAAAGTGCTGCATGTGAATGATGCCCGCTTCGACAAGTTCGATTCAGGCGCATTTACCAAAGCGATTGCGCAGGCAGCGCAGAAAACAGGAGCCGAAGTTGTTGTTCTGTCCTTTAATAATAATGGCAAAGCATTGGGTCCGCGCCTTTCCACGCGCCTGAAGGCAGGTCTCGTTTCGGGTGTTATCGCATTGCCCGAAACAGGCAGCGACTTCACTGTGAAGAAGAGCGTTTTCTCCGGAAAAGGATTTGCCAATTACACCATCGCCACGCCCGTAAAAATTCTTTCGCTCAATCCTAATTCAATTCAAGTTGAACAGGTGGAACAAGCCGCAGCAGTTGAGCCATTTGCAGTTGAGATGAGCGACAAAGATTTCGCAGTGCAAGTGGTGGGCTTTGAAAAAGAAAGCGCGGGCGTTCCGTTGCCCGAAGCTGAAGTAGTAGTTTCTGGCGGACGCGGATTAAAAGGTCCTGAAAACTGGGGCATGGTGGAAGAGATGGCGAAGTTGCTTGGCGCAGCAACAGCCTGTTCTCGCGCAGTAAGCGATGTGCACTGGCGCCCGCATCATGAGCATGTGGGACAAACAGGGCTCACTGTGCGTCCCAATCTTTATATCGCCATCGGCATTTCGGGAGCTATCCAGCATCTTGCCGGAGTGAACGGCAGTAAATGCATCGTGGTGATAAATAATGACCCCGAAGCGCCTTTCTTTAAATATGCTGATTACGGAATTGTGGGCGATGCGTTTGATGTGGTGCCGAAGCTGAATGAAGCCTTTAAAACTTATTTTGCAAACAACCATTGAGGGTGTAGTGGGGCTGGTGGAGTGTTGAGTGAAGTATGCGGAAGAATAGTAACTTTAAAACTCAGCAAAAACGAAATTTAAAACCGCCCCGCGCAAACCTGAAACGAGAGCATGAAAAAAATACCGCTTGAGATTGTCGCCCTCTCCCACAGCATTACGCAAACACAATCGTATGCAGTAGTGCTCGAAGAAACAGCAGGCAAAAGACGACTGCCCATCGTGATTGGCGGCTTCGAAGCTCAAGCGATAGCAGTAGCGCTCGAAAAGATGCCCACCACGCGCCCTCTCACGCATGACCTGCTCCGCAACATGTTCAACACCTTTGGAATGGAGCTGGTTGAAATCGTGATTAACAATCTGAAAGAAGGAATTTTTTACGCCCTGCTCGTGTGCAAAGTAGGCGACCGCATCGAAGAAATTGACTCCCGCACCAGCGATGCTATTGCGCTTGCAGTGCGCTTCAATTGCCCTATTTATACTTATGAATTTATTCTTGACAGCGCAGGCATCATCATGGACGAGCAGATGACCGGCAGCGAAAATATGCCTGCCAAAAAAGAAAAAGTTGAAATCTCAGCCGCTACCGAAGTAGAACCCGACTCAGCCCTCACCAACATGGGCAAACTCTCCGAAAAGCAACTCAACGAGTTGCTCAACAAAGTGCTGAAGATGGAAGACTACGAAAAAGCCATCCGCATCCGCGATGAAATCGAGCGCAGGAAAAAAAGCTCTTGATTCGTTGTTAAGAAACGGCAGTTATGTCAGCGTAAGAGACATGAGCGTTTCTGATATGCCGTTTGAATTCTAAGGCTTAAACTATTTTTCAGACACCTTTTTTGTTTGTGGGGTTGATTACTCCGATTTAAGTCTATAAATGGCTTTTACAGGTAGCCTTTTATAATTGGTGAAATTCAGCGCTTACAGCGACTTCACTTCACTCGCCAGATTTTGCAGCGAGGTTTTTGCATCGCCAAACAGCATCCTGTTTTTCGGATGGAAGAAGAGTTCGTTTTCGATACCTGCATAGCCTTTGCCCATGCTGCGTTTCAATACGATAATGTTTTTCGCATCTTCCACTTCAAGAATCGGCATTCCATAGATGGGACTTGACGGGTCTTTCTTTGCAGCAGGGTTCACCACGTCATTCGCGCCAATCACCATCACCACATCCGTTGAGGCAAATTGCGAGTTTGCTTCTTCCATTTCCATCAGCTTCGGGTAGGGGACATCCGCTTCGGCAAGCAGCACGTTCATGTGTCCGGGCATTCTTCCTGCAACGGGGTGAATCGCATAAAACACGTTCACGCCTTTTTCTTCCAGCATCTTTTCCAGGTCATGGCAGATGTGCTGCGCCTGCGCTACCGCAAGTCCGTAGCCGGGCACGATAGAAACTTTCTGCGCGTAGCTCAAAAGGATTGCAGCATCACTCACTGAAATTTCTTTAATTGAACCTTCTGGTCCATCTTTCTTTGCGCCTGCTGCTCCACCGCCAAACGAACCGATAATCACGTTCATTAAAGAGCGATTCATTGCGGTACACATGAGTATCGTGAGAATTGTTCCTGCGGAGCCGACAAGAATGCCGCCCGTGAGCATCGCCTGGTTGCTGTAAATAAATCCACCGAAAGCTGCTGCCATGCCGGTGAAGGAATTCAACAAAGAAATTACCACAGGCATATCCGCACCGCCAATCGGCATCACGAAAGAAACTCCATAGATTAATGAAATTGCGAGAATCAAATACATCATTCCGGCAGTAGGCACATCCATCATTACAAAGTATCCGGCTAACCCGAGGATGACAAGCAGTAACGCGATATTGATAAAGGTGCTGCCCGGAAGCGCTTTGTCTTTAATTTTTTCTTCGAGCTTGCCATAAGCAACCATGCTGCCAGCAAAAGAAACGCTGCCGATAATTAAGCCGAGAATCATCACGATGCCTAATCCCACCTGCACCGGTTCACCAGAATGAATATGATGATTGAATTCTACAATCGAAATCACGCCTGCGCACGCGCCACCCATCCCATTGAAGAACGACACCATCTGCGGCATGGCGGTCATCTTCACTTTCTTCGCCATCCAATATCCGATAGCAGTTCCGATTGTCATTGCTCCGAAAATCCATCCGTAGTTGCCCAGCCTTTCTCCATCCTTTGATTGATAAAGAAAAATGGTGGCGAATATGCCGATGCACATCCCGACAGCAGCAATCATATTTCCCTTCCTTGCCGATTCAGGATTACCCAGCATCTTCAATCCGAGGATGAAGGTGATGGAAGCGATGATATATGATAGTTCTAAAATTGAGAGGGAAATCATTAATCAGTTGTTAGTTGTCAGTTGATAGTTGTTCGTGCTTGGCTTTTCATCATCGAATTCTCGAATCAGCACATCATCGAATCATTTCTTCTTCTTCTCTTTCTTCTTAAACATTTCCAGCATCCTGTCGGTGACGACAAAGCCGCCAACAACATTCAGCGTTCCGAGAATCACTGCCAGAAAGCCGAGCGTCAATGCGAGATAATTATCCGGTTCTGCCTGTCCCATCACGATAATTGCCCCGATGATTACTACTCCGTGAATCGCGTTCGCGCCCGACATCAGGGGCGTGTGCAATATCGCGGGCACGTTGGAGATTACTTCAATGCCGAGAAAAATCGAAAGGATGATGAGGAAGATGAATTCGCGGTTGTCGTAGAATAACTGTGATGCTTGTTCCATTTATGCAACTGTTTCAAAGAATGTTTTTTTAACGCGCTCGCTCATCACTTCTCCATTGTGCGTCACGCAGGTGCCTTTCACAATATCATCTTCAAAGTTCAGATTGAGGCTGCCTTCTTTAGTGATGATGAGTTTCAAAAAGTTAATTACGTTTTTGCCAAACATCTTGCTCGCATCCGAAGGCATGGTGGAGGGCAGGTTGGAATCGCCAATCACCGTAACGCCTTTATGCTCAATGATGGCATTGTTTTTTGTCACTTCGCAATTGCCCCCGGTAGATGCCGCAAGGTCAACAATCACAGAGCCTGGACTCATCGCTTCAACGGTTTCTTTGGTAATCAGCAAGGGAGCTTTTCTTCCCGGAATCTGAGCCGTGCAAATGATAATGTTTGATTTGCTCGCGTGGTCGTGAATGAGCTGACGTTGCTTCTGTTTGAATTCATCTGTTTGTTCCACTGCATATCCTCCCGCGCTCTTCTCATCTTTCGCACCTTCCACCTTCACGAACTTTGCGCCCAGGCTTTTTACTTCTTCTTCGGCAGCAGCGCGCACATCAAATGCTTCCACAACGCCACCCAGCTTTCGCGCAGTAGCAATTGCCTGTAATCCGGCAACGCCCGCACCGAGAATCAACACCTTTGAAGGCGTGATGCTTCCCGCAGCCGTCATAAACATGGGGAAAAATCGTGGTGATTGTGTTGCGGCAAGCAGCACCGCCTTATATCCCGAAACAGTCGCCATTGAAGAAAGCACGTCCATCGCTTGCGCGCGTGTGGTTCTTGGAATAATGTCAAGGCTGAACGAAGATATTTTCTTCGCAAGAAAATCCTCCACTAAGTTTTTATTTGTAAGCGGCTGGAACACGCTCATCCATGCCTGCCCTTCACGCATTTGATTGGTGTCGCCCGTTTGCGGTGGGCTGATGCCGATAACAAGGTCAGCATTTTTCAACACCGCGTTTCTCTCTGCAATTTCCGCCCCGGCTTTCGTGTAAGCTGCATCATCTGCAAAAGCTGTTGCGCCTGCGTTGTGTTCCACTACGATTTTCACATTCATCTTCACCAGCGTTTGCACGCTTTCGGGCAGCAGCGCAACACGCTTCTCGCCTTCAGGTTCTTTCAAAAGTCCGATTGTCATGCGGGGAGAATATTTTTTTGAACGCGGCAAAAGTAGAAAAATAAAGCCAACCGCATTCGAGAAACAACCCACAATGGATTGGTGGATAGAAGGAAGAAAAACGATGTCTTTGCTCGAGGCACGCGCGCTTATGATTACTGAATTGTACGGTTGTTTTGGCAGATGGGAGCGCAAGACCGTCAAATTTCAGTGCAAGACCGCCAAGTCGAGACACACACCAACCAATCCGAAGCGCAAACCAACCAATGCGGGGAACACACCAACCAACCCGAAGCGCAAGACCGTCAAATCGGGACGCACACCAGTCAAATCGGGACGCATCACCGCCTAAAATGGGAGATATTACATGGGGATTGAGTGACAAAAATGCAGGGGGGAAGGAAATGGCAATTAGGAATGGGGAATTACGAATGAGGAATTTGGGAAGCCCAAGCGGGGCGGACTATTAAACCGGGGGAAAGGCGCACGCATGAAGTTGGAAACTTGCTTTTATATAACACACGAGATGCAATCTCGCGGGAGGGGGAAAAGGGCTAAAGCTCTTGGGTTTTTTTGGAGACACCTCTAAACCCCGACCTAAAGATCGGGGCAATTTAGTTGCCCCGCATTTATGGCGGGGATAAATGTGAACTACACACTTTCTACTTGGCGGCTTTAGCCCTTGCGCGGCTGAGGAAAATCTGCACAAGAAATTATAGCTATTGTTTAACCCTGAGGTTTGTGGTTGTTCTTTCTTGCCTTGATGCAAGAAAGAACCAAAGAAAATCAAGCCCGAAAGAACCGCTCCGCGCTTTCGGGCGGCTTGCGCTCGCTGTGCGATTCATAAGGTTGGTTGGAATTGCCTGAAGCGTGGTATATAATTGCCCCGCCATTTATGGCGGGGGTAAATGTGAACTACACACTTTCTTTTTGGCGGCTTTAGCCGTTGCGCGGGAAAACAATGATGTTGAAGGCAAAGGAAATATTCACTGGCGGGAGACTATTTAACCGGGGAAAGGCTAACGCATGAAGTTGGAAACTTGCTTGTATATAACCCACGAGATGCAATCTCGCGGGAAGGGGGAGGAAAGCTTCATTTTGTTGGTAAATAGTTTTAGGTGTGCATAATCTACATAAGCAACCTGCTGAATGACAAAGGCAATTGGGATTACGTAAAGTTGCGTAATTGTTTTAGGTCCGACAATGTGAATAAAATATAGTTGACGACTTCTGAGCAAAAGAAAATATTGCCTATTTTTTGGACACAAACTGACCAAATGACACTCGTGAAAAAATTTACAACTTTCGGAGAACACCTTAGGACGCTTAGAGAAATTAATAGCTTGACCTTGCGAGAAGTTGCAGCGAGTTTAACTCTTGACACTTCTCTTCTTGCAAAAATTGAACGCAACGAAAGACAACCAACTCGACAACTAATAAAGCAGTTTGCTGATTTTTTTAAAGTTGAAGAAAAAGAATTGGTTGATGAGTTTCTCAGCGACCAAATAGTTTATAAGATTTTAAACGAAGAAACTGATTTGAATATTCTAAAAGTTGCCGAAGGCAAAATCAAATACATAAAAACTCACAATGCCTAAGTACAACAGAAATATAACGGAACTTAAAACAAAGGC
>JAWXCB010000006.1:0-34110 GCA_034440455.1 Chitinophagales bacterium | reverse complement strand
TGGCTGCGTTTCAGAATGCAATTCCTGCTTTCCTATTTCGATTTTCAACCAAAATTCATTTTTATAAAAGTATAAAAGGACTTTTTGAGGGACGACTAGGTAGTCGTAAGTCGTAAGCGGTTAATCGTTAGAACAAGCAGCTAACCACTAATAACTAACCATTGTCCGCTAACAACTAATAGCGCACCACCTTCATCACTCTTGCTGCATTTCCTGTTTTCAGATGCAGGAAATAAATCCCTTCGCTCACTAAACTCAAATTCAACTCAATGCCGCTTTGTATTTCTGTAGCGGAAACAGTTTTCTGAAGCAACAATTTTCCAACGGTATCAAATAAGCGCAATGTAGTTTCAGCATTTGCGAATCCGCTTTTCACGGTAACGAGTCCGTTGTTTGGGTTGGGAAATAATTCAATGTTGCTCAACGCAATCTCATCAACGCTCGTGAGGTTTAAGAGTACAACGGGTTTGTAAAGCGTATCCGCGCATCCTAATAAAGAAACGATTACTTGTATCGTATCAAATCCTTCCGTGTTGTTCCAATCAATCGTTGCGATGCTTGTCGCTTGCCCGCCAATGATTGCACCGCTGCTTTGCCAGGTGTAATTGTAGCCTGCGTTCACCGTGAATGTAGCGGGAATATTCGTGTCAACCGTATCAAGTCCCGCAATGTCGCCAGCATCTAAAACAGCGCCCTCCAGAATCGTGATGATTGACGAAGCGGTGCATCCGTTGGCATCAGTAACTGTAACGGTGTGCGTGCCTGCGGGCAAGTTGGTTGGCGAATCGCCAGTATGTCCGTTGTTCCACAAATAAGTGTAAGCAGGAGTGCCACCGCTGCCAAATACTTTTGCCGCGCCACTATTATCACCAAAGCAAGTAACCCGCTGGGTATAGCTTGCTGTAACTACAATCAGCGGAGCGGGCGCATTAATAAATACATTGGAAATAATCGTTGTGCCGGTAGAATCAGAAACAGTTACACTGTAACTGCCTGTTGAAAGATTATTAACTGTTGTTATAGTGTGTCCCGTACTCCATAAGTAGGAGTAGGGTGGTGTTCCCCCGGAAACAAATACGCTCACGGAGCCCTCATTGCCGCCCGTGCAGGAAACATTTACAGACGAAAGCAAAGCAGTGAGCGGCAGGTTTGTTCCGCAATCATTCACATTGATGGTTGCGCTTGCTGAATTCACACATCCGTTGAGCGTGGTTGCCGTTACGGTGTAAACTGTGGTGTCAGTTGGCGTTGCAACGGTGGTGGAGCAATTGGAGCAGCTTAATCCCGTAGCGGGAGTCCACACATAATTTGAAAACCCGGTGGGCGCGGTGAGGATAACGCCCGTGGTGCGGCAAATGGTAGCATCATTCAGCACGATATCGGTAGCGCTGTCAACCGTGATGGTAATTGTGTCGCGGTAATTGTTGTTGCAACTGTCGGTTGCTTCTACCCAATAAGTGCCGGGGAAAAAAGTGGTTCTGATTTGGTCGCTCGTGCCATCATCCCACAAATAAGTTTTGTATCCTGCGCCCGCATCAAGCGGAATAGCAGCATTGGCGCAGGTAACGATGTTGGGACCTAAATCAAGCGGGGTGGGGGAGATGGCGGTAACATTTAAATTCATGCAGTAGGATTGCTGCGAAGGCAAGCCTTCATCCGCTGCAAGTTTCACATAATAATTGCCCGCCTGCGGATAATAAACAGGCGCGGGAAACTTGAGGTTGCTGTAAGTGATGCCGCAATCTGGAAACGTGAGTTTCGCCATTGCGCCACTATACGAAACAGACGTAAACATCGTGAGTCCCCCATCCGTTCTGATGATTTTTCCCGCAGTGCCTGTTCTTGGAAGCCCGTTGCTGAAGCTGTTTGTGATGACTTGCGGTGTTGCATTGATAGAATCTAAATGGATGATGGTATGCGCTGACTGATTTTCTTTTAGAATAACGCCATCAAAACTTCCGTCACAGTTTTGATAAAGCGACACATCGCCATGATAGCCTGTGCCATACGCAGCGAACGCGCCCGAAACAGGCGTGTTGGCGAGTGAATTGCCGAACGAAAGCAGCTTCATTCCGTTGTTTACGTTCGTAACATACGCATAATGGTTGCCATTCACTTTATGATAGCTGAAGCCCCAGCAGTTCGTGCATTGGGTTTGATAGGCGTTTTGCACATTGTTCGTTACATCGTTGCCGAGATATAAAACATTGAATCCCCCGTTTCTTGCAACTACAAGCAGCCACCATGTGTTGGTTTCACGCACCGCTTCAATCTTGCTCGCCCAATTAATGTTACCGGCAGTAAACCCTGTTACCTGCGTTACAGATGGAGTATCATTTGCAACAGTAGTTCCGAAATCAAAGCGGTAAATGCTGTTGTAATAAATGGCAAACCCGTAATAATTTCCGCCATCATACACCACATCAATGCCATGCGCGTAAGTCGCAGTAATTGAAGGGGTGTATATCGGGTGAACGACAGGCGTGTTGTTCACGCTGTTGCCGAAATCCAACCGGTAAACAGTGTTTACAAAAGAACTGGTTGTGCTGTATGCGCTGTAAAAAGCATGATAGTTTCCGTTGTGGTCTTTAATCAACTCCGCTCCTGCTGGCAAAGGTCCAACCACCGGGTAACTCTGCACGGTTGGTATTCCCAAATTAGCCTGCTCGCAAAACGTCCATGAATAGTTTGTATAGCGGCAATTCGTATCAGGTGTGAAAGTGATAGGGAGACAAGTGGTTGGCTGCTGTGGCGAGTATGTGAAAGAAACAGCGCAGGGTTGCCCCACCTGAATGAAATTCACAATTGAAGTAGTGTCGCTGCATATCGCACCGTTTGCAATGAGGTAAATAGGATACGTTCCGCTTGCGTTAAATGTATGGGTGTAAGTGGTTGATGAATTGCTCACCAAAACGCCATCCACATACCAATTGAATGAAGTGCCTCCAATGGAAGTATTGGTGAACGTGATTTGCCCGCTAACATTCACGGCAGTGGTGCTTTGTGTCATGCTTGCCACCACTCCGCATGTTACGGTAATGGTGTCGTTGAAATAAGCAACGCAATTCGGGTCGCTGCCTGTTGCCACAAGGCGGATAATGTAAGTGCCTTGTTGTGTGAAATTGTAGCTCGGAGAAATTCCTGAAGAAAAGGATTGTCCGTTAATCAACCAATTGTAAGTTGCCGCATTTACGCTTTGGTTGGTGAAGGTTACTGCACTGCCTATTGTTGTGCTGGTGGAGGAAGCAGCGAATTGCGCAGTGATGTTTGTTGTGCAGGGATTATTGCAGGAAATGCAATTCAATAAACTGGAGCGCACATTCTCAATATGCCACTGCATTCTGTCGGTTTGTCCCTGCGTGTACATATTCATACAGGCGGGAAATCCATAATCCATATAGTTCGTGTGATTGTCGGGCTGGTCGCTTGTGAAACCCGATTGCGCATCGGTGCTGCATGTGTTCGCGCTGCCGCCACAAGCAATAGCCGCAGTGGATTGGTCGGGAGGCGTGTCGCATACTTTATCGCCATCGTTTAGGCAATTGTTATTGGTGCAGCCGCCCTGAAAAGTGTGATATAATCCGAGGTAATGCCCCAACTCATGTACGGCAACACCCGTATTGCCCGGACTTGATCCAAAATATCTTGCCTCTACTACTAACCCGTCAACGCTGCCTCCATGCGAAGAAGGGAAATACGCATAGCCTGCAACACCGCATCCGCTGCTCTGGCTACAGATTTCTTTCACAATCCAAATGTTTGCATAGCAAAGCGGATTCCATCGGCTCAGGTTTTTCATTTGCACATCATCCGCCATATCCAAATCGGTGAGCGATGATTGCACCCGCACAATGCCGTTGGTAACTGCGCCCTGCGGAGTTTGCTTTGCAAGGCAAAATTGAATATTGGTGTTCACGCCATTTAGCGAATCGTAATAACCCACGTTTGCGAAAGCATCGTTAATGTGGTCAATCGCATCAAAGACCTGTGCATCAGAAATATTTTCAGCGCCATTATTATGAATAACATGCACCACAACCGGCAGCACGTAAGAGCCGCCAGCCTGCCTGAAAGCAACCCCTTGCCGCTGATTCATTTGCTGATAAATAGCTTGTTCGAGCAGCGTATGTTTTTGTTGAATCGCAGGGTCTTGCAATGCGCGGCTGTGCATCAGGTCTGTTCCGCAGGTAGGAGGTTGCTGGCTGAAGAGTTGAAAGGAAATAATTGTGAGAAAAAGGATGCCGGATAATTTCATGTATTCATGTTTTTGGAACGTGGTAAAAATACTTTTAAGCGGGCGCAAATCATAACCGAGAACCACTCCAACCGCTGATTGGGCAAAGATTTAACGACTCATTAATTTTGATTGAACAAAAGCGCTGAGTTATTCACATTTCTATCTGAATACCTTGAAAAAGTATTGTTCCCTTTTTTCTACTTTTGCGGGGCTTTAAAAAAATGAAGTAAGAAGAAGCGGCTTGAGGCTTTCAGCTAATGGCTAACAGCGAATAAAGAATGGATTTTATCATCTACAAACTCATCGTTATCGCAGCCGTTTTCGGCATGACAATGACGATTGCCATGTATGCAACGCTTGCCGAGCGCAAGTTCTCGGCATTCCTGCAAGACCGCATCGGACCCAACCGCGCGGGTCCCTTCGGGTTGTTGCAACCGCTCGCAGATGGCATCAAGTTTTTTTTCAAAGAAGAGTTCACGCCTTCCAGTGCTGACAAATGGCTTTTTATTATAGCGCCCGGTATTGCAATGACAACAGCCCTGATGGTTGGAGCGGTGATTCCCTGGGGTGATACTATAACAATCAACGGCACACCATACCTTCTTCAAATCACTGACCTTGATATTGGAGTGCTCTATGTGTTTGGCGTTGTTTCCCTCAGCGTTTACGGCATTATGATTGGCGGATGGGCTTCTAATAATAAGTATTCCTTGCTTGGAGCGTTGCGGGCATCATCACAAATCATCAGCTATGAATTAGGAATGGGCTTGTCCTTAATCGGCTTGCTGCTCATTTCCGAAACACTCAGCCTTCGCGGAATTGTGGTGCAGCAAGGACAACCATTGGTTATTCCTTTCACCGGAATCAGCATTGACGGATTGCATTGGAATGTATTCTTTCAACCTCTCGGCTTTATCATTTTCACCGTGTGCGCTTTTGCTGAAACCAACCGTGCTCCTTTCGATTTGCCTGAGTGCGAAGCTGAACTCGTAGCGGGTTATCACACCGAGTACAGCAGCATGAAGTTGGGTTTGTTTCTTTTCGCTGAATATATCCACATGTTCACCTCATCCGCAATGATGGCGGTGTTGTTTTTCGGAGGCTTCAACTTCCCGTTCATGAACTCCTTGGGACTTGATGCGAATGTCGTTACGATTCTCGGTCACTTAGCCATGATGGGCAAAACATTGTTCTTCATGTTTGTGTTTATCTGGGTGCGCTGGACATTGCCGCGTTTCCGCTACGACCAGTTGATGAAGTTGGGCTGGCAGATTTTGATACCATTGGCATTAGCGAATATTTTTGTAACTGCTTTAATCATCCTCATTACGGGATAAAGGAAAAATGGAAAAGCTAACGAATCGTTCAAAAGTTGTTGTCAAAAAGGAGATGACCTTCATGGAGAAGATATACATCCCTGCAATTTTGGGCGGGATGAAAATCACCTTCAGTCATTTCTTTAAGAAGAAGCGCACGATTCAATACCCCGAAGAAAAAAGAGTGTTCAGTCCGGTGTTTCGCGGAATGCATGTATTGAGAAGAGATGAGCAGGGCAGGGAGCGTTGCACTTCTTGTGGGCTGTGCGCAGTTGCGTGTCCTGCGGAAGCAATCACAATGACATCAGGCGAGCGCAAACCGGGCGAAGAAGGTTTATATCGTGAGGAAAAATATGCGGCATCGTATGAAATCAATATGCTGCGCTGCATCTTCTGCGGATTGTGCGAAGAAGCATGTCCCAAGCAGGCGATTTTCCTCACCGACAGAATCACTCCCTCAAATTACACGCGCGAAGATTTCATTTATGACAAAAGCATCCTTGTAGAGCCTGCTGATAAACAAGTTTCCGTTGACAAGCGCATGAGTTCTTATGAGGTAAATAAGGATTTCGGAAAATGAGTTTGAATCAAATCGCATTTTTAGGATTAGCTGCAATGGCGCTGTTGGGCGCAATCATGGTGGTGACTTCAAAACGGCCGCTCTACTCTATCTTATATCTCATCTTCACTTTCTTTTGCATTGCCGCGCACTATGTTATTCTCAATGCACAATTTCTTGCAGTCGTTCAGGTAATAGTTTATGCAGGCGCAATCATGGTGTTGTTCCTGTTCGTGGTGATGTTGCTGAATTTGAATGAAGAAGCCCAGCAGTCTTCATTGCTGAAAGTTGCCGCAGCGATGTCCGGTGGTATGCTCTTACTTCTTACCGTTGCCGGAGTGGTGAAAGGAGTTGGCGAAGGTAAAAGCGGACTTACGCAAGCCGTGCTCTACCCAACTACCGGAATCGGTTCTGTAGGCGAGTTGGGCTTGGCGTTGTTCAACCAGTATTTGATTCCGTTTGAAGTTGTTTCGATACTTTTTCTTTCTGCCATGGTTGGCGCTGTAGTATTAGGACGAAAAGATTAATCCCGAATGAACGAATCTGTCTCTACCCTCCAAACCATCCCGCTCAATTGGTATATCTATTTGAGCCTTACGCTGTTTGCGATTGGCGTAACAGGCGTGTTGCTCAGGCGCAATGCAATTGTGCTGTTGATGTGCATTGAAATCATGCTGAACGCAGCGAACCTGTTGTTTGTAGCATTTTCCGCTTACAGTGGCGACCCTTCCGGGCAGTTGTTCGTGTTTTTTGTAATGGTGGTGGCAGCGGCAGAAGTGGCGGTGGGTTTGGCAATCATTGTAATGATTTATAGGAATTTGAAGTCGGTGAACATAAACCTATTAGATAAGCTGAAATGGTAAACTTAGTTTGGCTCGTTCCCATCCTTCCTCTCATTGGCTTCCTCATCAACGGGTTGCTGCGCAATAGACTCCCGAAAACGATGTCGGGCGTGATTGGCAGTGGAGCGGTGTTTGGAAGTTTCCTCGTTACCTGCGGAATTTTCATTGAACATCTCGCGCATCCGCATAATTCTGTTGTTGTTCCTTTATTTGATTGGATTGTAGTCGGCAGTTTCTCTACGCAGTTTGCTTTCCAGGTTGATTCGCTTTCTTTAATAATGATGCTTGTTATCACAGGCGTGGGTTTTCTCATTCATGTTTACTCAATGGGTTACATGCACGATGATGAAGGGCACAATAAATTTTTCGCGTATCTCAACCTGTTTATCTTCTTTATGCTGCTGCTCGTAACGGGCAGCAATTACCTATTACTATTTGTTGGTTGGGAAGGCGTGGGTTTATGTTCCTACTTGCTCATTGGCTTCTGGTTTAAAAATCATGACTACAACGATGCTGCAAAAAAGGCATTCATCGTAAACCGCATCGGTGACTTGGGTTTCCTGCTTGGCATGTTGCTGATTTGGACAACCTTCGGCTCGTTGAATTATCATGAAGTGTTTGATTCCGTGTTGGCGAAATTCAACAGCGGTGAACTCACGATGGGCGCGCCTGTTTTAGTTGCAATCGGAGTGTTGTTATTCATTGGTGCAATGGGAAAGAGTGCGCAGATTCCGCTTTACACGTGGTTGCCCGATGCAATGGCGGGTCCCACTCCTGTGTCAGCACTTATCCATGCCGCTACGATGGTTACGGCTGGTATTTATCTCGTGGTGCGTTCCAACGTGATTTATACACTTGCCCCTGCGGCACTCTCACTGATTCTTGTAGTTGGAATTGCAACAGCATTGTTTGCAGCAACAATTGGCTTGTTTCAAAACGACATTAAGAAAGTGCTTGCTTATTCAACGGTTTCGCAGTTGGGTTACATGTTCGCTGCGTTGGGCGTTGGCGCGTTCACGAGCGGAATGTTTCATCTAATGACACACGCTTTTTTCAAAGCGTTGATGTTCCTTGGCGCGGGTAGTGTGATTCACGCGATGGGTGGAGAACAGGATTTACGCAACATGGGTGGCTTGAAAAAATGGATGCCGATTACTTTTGGGACGTTCTTAATTGGTACGCTTGCCATCTCAGGTATTCCACCTTTTTCAGGATTCTTTTCCAAAGATGAAATTCTTGCGAATGTTTTCGCGCACAGTCCAATCGCTTGGGGATTGCTCTTGATTGGTTCGCTGCTCACCACATTCTATATGTTCCGTTTATTTTTCCTCGCATTCACAGGAAAATTTCGGGGTACACATGAGCAGGAGCATCATTTACACGAATCGCCTAAGCTCATCACCTTCCCGTTAATTGTACTTGCAATCCTCTCAGCAATTGGAGGCGCTTTCGGTTTGCCCGCATTGCTTCATGCTCCACATAAGTTGAATGAATTCCTCGCACCGATTTTTGAAGGAAGAGAGCAAATTCATGCTGCATTAAACATCGAACATCATCACCTTTCACATTCCACCGAATGGATGCTGATTGGAATCACAGTCACTGCTGTTGCGCTTGTAATTTTTGCTGCGAGCAGAATGTTTGCAAACTATCAGAAAGAAGGTGAGCCGACTTCATTCTTTAAGAAACTCATTTACAACAAATACTATGTGGATGAATTGTATGACGCGATTATTGTGAAGCCCCTGATGAAAATTTCAGACTTGTTTTATGAAGTGATTGAAAGCGTGTTTGTGGATGGATTCAGCAAACTCACCGCAGCTACTGCAATGGCATCAGGCAAAACTTTCCGTCTGATTCAAACCGGCAGCGTGGGAACATATTTATTTATCATGGTGGTGGGTGTGATTGTGATGGTGCTTGCGGGGTATTTTATTTAGAAGAGAATGAATTTAGCTATTAATAAAGTACAAATGTTCGGACTCCCTCTCCTTTTGGAGAGGGGCGGGGTAAGGAGATTTTCAGGAGCAGGAACGCTTTCTCCGAAGAAGCCTCACCCTGAAGCGCTTCGCTTTCTGTCCCTCTCCAGTTGGAGAGGGAAAAGCCAACCCGCACCCTCTGCGGTTAAAAATTATCGAATTAAAGCATGAATCTTATTACAGCCATATTAATCTTCTTCCCTCTTGCTTCCATTCCAATTCTCTATTTGGTGAAGCAGGAACATGTGAAGTATGCCTCGCTTGTTTCAACTTTGATTTCGCTCGTGCTGTCGCTGTTTGTGGTGGTGAATTTTCAAAACATTGCCGACACCCAATTCCTGTTGGACTACTGGTGGATTGAGTCGCTCGGCATCAGTTTCAAAGTGGGCATTGATGGCATCAGTTTATTGATGGTGTTGCTCACGAATTTCCTGATGCCTATTATAGTGATTTCCAACTTCAACCGCGATCAGCCACAGGTGCGCCACTATCACGCAATGATACTCGCCACGCAAATGGCGTTCATCGGAGTGTTTGTCGCGCTGGATGCGTTCCTGTTTTACATCTTTTGGGAACTCGCGCTGATTCCAATGTATTTCATCTGCCTCTTTTGGGGCAAAGAAGGGAAAGTGCAGATTACGTTTAAGTTCTTCCTTTACACGCTCGCAGGCAGTTTGGTGATGTTGGTTGCGCTTATCTATTTGTATTTACAAACTCCCGCACCGCACACGTTTGACATTGCTGCGTTTTACAATCTCAATCTTTCTGCCACAGAGCAAAGCATTCTTTTCTGGGGCTTGTTCCTCGGATTTGCCATTAAGGTTCCGTTGTTTCCGGTTCACGGCTGGTTGCCTGACACACACACAGGCGCGCCTACGCAAGGCACGTTGCTCCTTGCAGGTATCATGTTGAAGATGGGTATTTATGGCGTGATTCGATGGGTATTGCCAATCGTTCCCGAAGGCGTGATGGAATGGAAAGACTGGGCAATCATGATGGGAATTATTGGAATTGTATATGGCTCATGCGTTGCCATTGTGCAAAAAGATTTCAAACGTCTGATTGCGTTTTCATCCATCGGTCACTTGGGCTTAACGATTGCCGGAATTTTCGCGCTCAACATTCAAGGCTTGCAAGGCGGATTGTTGCAAGCGGTAAATCACGGTATCACCTCAGTAGGATTGTTCTTCATTGCAGATATTATTTATGACAGAACGCACACACGAGAAATCAGCAAGTTGGGTGGCATCGTACATAAAGCGCCAACGATGGCGGTGTTCTTTATGATTATGCTCTTGGGCAGCATCGGGCTTCCGCTCACAAATGGTTTCGTGGGAGAATTTTTGTTATTCCTTGGATTGTATCAGTATAATATGTATTTCACCGCAGTTGCCGGGTTGGGAATCATTCTTGGTGCGGTGTATATGCTGCGCTCGTATCAGCGTGTGATGCTGGGTGAAACGAATTCACACACAGAAGAATTTACAGACATCTTGATGTCTGAAAAAGTGGTGCTTGGCGCATTGGCGATTGCGGTGTTTGCAATCGGCATTTACCCGAAGCCATTACTAAATTTTGCAGAGCCTGCTTTGCAGCAGATTTTGGAGCAGTACAATACGTTTTTGACTTTGAAATAAATTTAAATGGGAGGAATTATCCTTTTGTCGGTTCTTGGCGCAGCAACACTCATCAGCGGTGTTTTTAATAAGCGTAAAATCTTATTGCCGCTCACGTTGTTTGGGCTTGCCATTACCTTCCTGCTGAATCTTGGTGAATGGCGAGGTGCTGTTCCGTTTTTTAGCGACCTCATTGCGCCTTACAATAACGGGATGTTGGATTTCGACAACTTCGCTTTTGCTTTTACAAGTTTGTTATTGTTTGCAAGTATGTTGGTACTCGCGCTTTCGCAATTTCAAGTGAAAGAAGATTTAGAACATGCCGGGGAGTTTTACGCCATCCTGTTATTTACCATTGTAGGCGGGGTGGTGATGGTATCATTCAGCAACCTTGTGATGCTGTTTATCGGAATTGAAATTCTCTCTATCTCACTTTATGTAATGGCAGGCAGCCGAAAATACAACGCGCAATCCAACGAAGCATCCTTGAAATATTTTCTACTTGGTTCTTTTGCCAGCGGATTTTTGTTGCTTGGTATCGCATTGATTTACGGCACAACAGGTAGCCTTGATTTGCCGGGTATCAGCACTTACATCACAGTAAATGCAAACTCACTTCCGTTTTTAACTGTGCTTGGAATTATGATGATTATCATGGGAATGGCGTTTAAAGTTTCTGCTGCGCCATTTCACAACTGGGCGCCTGATGTGTATCAGGGTTCGCCAACGGTGATTACAGCTTTCATGGCAACCGTGGTGAAAATTGCTGCTATTGCCGCTTTCCTCCGTTTGATGATGGGCAGTTTCGCAGCCGCGCAAGGTTGGTGGACGATTTTACTTTCGGTGATTGCCATTCTTACCATGACTATCGGAAATATCACTGCGCTTTATCAAACAAACTTCAAACGCCTGATGGCTTATTCGGGAATTTCACACGCTGGCTACTTGTTGATTGGCATTGTAGCGCTTACCTATGATAACGGCTCCTTCAGCTCCTCAGGCGCGATTCTTTATTACACGTTTGCTTATGCAATGGCTTCGATTGCCGCATTTGCAGTGTTGCTTGTAATTGCAGGAAACACAGGCGATTCTTCCATCAGTGCATTCAACGGTCTTGCAAAGCGCGACCCCTTACTTGCAGTCAGTATGACGGTGTGCATGCTTTCTCTCGCAGGCATTCCACCGCTCGCAGGCTTTTTCGGAAAATACTATTTGTTTGCACTCGCAATAAACAAAGGGTTGTGGGTGCTTGCCGCATTCGCAGTTCTGAATTCGCTCATCGGCATTTACTACTACTTCATTGTGTTCATCAACATGTTTGTGAAAGACAAGCAGGAGGGAATGCCTTCCACATCTTCACCCACAGCCAAAGCAGTGATAGCGATTTGCATATTGCTTACTGTGCTTGCCGGATTATATCCTGAAGCGATATTGAAGGTGTTCATGTAATCTATCGGCTTCCTGCATTTTTCGACATCATTTCTTTAATCAGCGTTACTTTTTTATTGAAAAATGGACAGTAAAATCGCTTCCATAGAATGGATTTTTCAACATTACAGGGAAACATTTCACAGTGCAGGTTTTGGTTTTTTGGGATGAAAAGTTCTAATTTGTGACATTGTTTTTCCTCTTAACTCCAAACATGAAGAAGTATAGCTCTGTTTCAGCCCAGCAAAGAGCGGCATTTGTGCTCGTTGCAGTTTCGTTTTACTCTTTCAGCATCGCATTTGCGCAAGGTAATTTTCAGAAAGCATTTGGCATTGAGGGCTTTGAAAAAGGAAGCGCATTAAAGCAATTACCCGATGGCGGTTTTATCATTGGCGGTGAAACGCAGAGCTATGGGTTGCAGGAAACAGATATGCTGCTTATGCGCACAGATGCCGGTGGAAATTTGCAATGGTCAAAAACCTATGGCGGACCAGAAAGAGAAGTAATTAACGATGTGGTGCTTATGAACGATAACGGATTTCTTTTTCTTGCGGAAAGGTATCAACCCGATAAAAAAGAAGGAGAATTTTTAACGCTTGGAAAAACGGATGGTTCCGGAAAGTTGCTTTGGAAAAAAATAATTGATGAAAGCGGCAACGAAACGGAGGGATTTTCCATGAACGCAACTTCTGATGGCAATTACATTATCACCGGCATCACGCGCAAATTAAATATTGTGTCCACCGCTTTCTTCAACGTGACCGACAGAAATCCAAAATTGTATTTGCTGAAAGTGGATGGAAACGGAAACAAGATTTGGTCGCGTTGCCTCCTTGTTTCAGATGCGAAAATTTCAACTACGGGCAATTCTGTGATTACGGCAAAAGACGGCTCTTACATTATCACAGGCAATATTTCCCGCAGTGAAATTAGCGATGCGGGAAAATCTGCTGATGACGCAGGCAACAGCGATTCTCGCAACATGCTTTTGCTGAAAGTGAATACGGATGGTTCGCTTGCATGGGCGAATGAATATGGCGCCAACCGCGTGACAGCAGGTTTCAGAGTGATTGAAAAACAGGATGGCGGCTTCGTAGTTGTGGGAATTGCTACGCCTGATAACACAAACAACGTGGACTATTTTATGATGAGCATTGCTGCCGATGGCGCGTTGCAATGGTCAAAAACTTTTGGAGGAGCAAAATTTGATGCCGTGTCGGATGTATCGCAAACTACGGATGGAGGCTTTTTGGTTTCCGGTTCAACAAACAGTTTTGGCGCGGGAGCAAGCGATGTGTTGTTGTTTAAAACAGATGCAAAGGGAAATGTGCTCTGGGCAAAAACTTATGGAAGTGAAAGCGGTGAATATGGAGCGCAACTTTCGTTGACTGCAAATGGCATTGCATTAACCGGACAGGTGAGCATGGGCAAAGAAAGCTACGATGTGTTGCTGCTGAAAACAGACGCAAGCGGAAACGCGGGCTGCCTTGGCGCGAATGCCGCTGTGGTTGGAAAAAACTTCTCCGTTACCGCAAAGAAAATTACAAATGCATCTACCACAGGCATTGAACCCGTAAATAATCCCAATTACAAAAAGCCGGATGCAAACAACATCGGGCAGCAGGGTAGGGAAGTGCGCGCAAAAAATATTTGTCAATGAGTTCTATTTGAATTTGCCATAACCAACGATTAAACCCTCAACCGATATGCAAAGCATGAACTCTTTCAAATTAAAAACACTCTCGCTGGTGCTTGCATGTTGCGCGGCATGGACAAGCGAAAGTTTTGCAAACGGATGTTCCGGATCATCATTTACGTTAACGTATTCACCTTTCTGCGGATGCTGGCAGTTGTGCGGTGGTTATGGAAATGCGCTGCTCATCAGCGACTGCGATGATTTGACCGACCTCTCCATCAACTGGGGTGATGGCTCGCCCTCTTTTCCATTTAGTTTTGGTGGTGCGCTTCCCTGTCATGATTATCAGCCCGGCACTTATACCGCAACCATGCATATCGAAGGGTATTGTCACAGCATTTTTGGAACGCAAACATGCAATATCACGCAGCAGGTTACTGTGTCCAATCAGCCGTTTTTGTTTGAAGCGCATTTTACTACTGATACTGTTTGTCTGGGACCAGGAGTGACAACATTTACCAACCAATCCATTATTCCTCCGGGAGTTCTCAACCTTGGATATTATTACGATTTTGGCGATGGAACAACAAGCATTGGTAATCCCAATCCTGTGCATCACTATGATGATTGCGGAGCTTATGATGTTATGCTGATTATCACCGGAAACATGCTGTGCTGCGATCTGGATGGAAGAGATACGATAACGCAGCGCGTGTATGTGAACTGCCCTCCGAATACCAACTCAAATGGGCTTGGCGATACTGACCCTTACATTTATGAAAGCTGGGCAAGCGTAACGATGAATGAAGTATGTCTTGGCGCACCTTCAAATTTTAACCTGACAAGAGACCCGCGCATCATTACATGGAACTACACTTTTGCGGACGGAGGAAGCAGCACATTAGAAGACCCCACGCATACATTTGATTATTGTCCGCCATTCATCAACTGGACAAACATCTCGCTGACAAACGACAGAGGATGCACGAACATCTTAGATACAGTTGCCGTTGTGCATTGCCCTGTGTTTGCAAATTTTGCAAGCGTAACAGGCACGCTTTGTTCCGGTGATTGTAATGGAACTGCCACCATTAATATTACGGGAGGCAATCCAAACTACACAATTCAATGGGGAACAAACCCAGTTCAAAACACGCTTACTGCCACCGGATTATGTCCGGGTTCTTATGATGTGACTGTGACGGATAATTATGGTTGCCGTGATACCCAATCGTTGAATGTCTTTTCACCCAACCCGTTTGTCGGAACAATCAACGCAACTGATATTGCCTGCAACGGCTGGCTTACAGGAACTGCCGTATTGAATATGACTGGCGGCACTGCGCCCAATTCTTTCTATTGGTCACCAAATGGAGCCACAACACAAATTAACTCCGGATTAGCTCCAGGCACTTACAACGTAACTGCCACCGATGCAAACGGATGCACGTTCACATCATCAGCAACGATTAATGAACCCACACCGATAACGGCAACTTTTACACAAACCAACTCCAACTGTGGTTCCTGTGATGGTAATGCAACAGTTACTCCCGGAGGAGGCTCAGGTCCTTATACTTTCCTTTGGTCAAACGGGCAGACGACACAAACAGCAACAGGATTATGTTCGGGAATTTATTTTGTGGAAGTAACGGATGCAAACCAGGGATGTACGCTTCAATTCTCTGTCGCAATTGGAAATATCGGAGCTGACCCCTTGAGCGTAAGCACAACAAATGTGAGTTGCGCAAATAGTTGTGATGGCACTGCTACGGCAACAGTTACCGGATGTCCGACCTGCACTTTTGAATGGATAGAATCAAACGGATTAGTGCTCCCGCAAACCGCATCAACTGCAAATGGACTCTGCGCAGGCGATTATATTGCGCGCGTGACGAATCCCGGAAACGGTTGTCAATCGGTTGCAAATTTCAGCATTACTGTTCCGAATCCACTTGTGCTTACTCCATCCTCATTGGGTATTACCTGTAATGGCTTATGCGATGGTCAGGTATCCATAAGCGTGAGCGGAGGAACAGCAAGCTACTCCTATCAATGGCGCGATGCGGGCAATACATTAGTTGGTTCAACTGCAACGGTCGGCAGCCTTTGCCCTGGCACTTACACGGTGCAGGTGCTGGATGCAGCCGGTTGCACAGAAACAGTAACAGCGACAGTAGCAACTTATGTATTCACCGGAATTACTGTTGCCACATCCATCAGTTGCTTTGGCGATTGCAACGCGCAGATTTTAGCAACCGGACAAATCGGAACATTGCCCTACAGTTTCCAATGGGATGATGGCGCGAATCCGATTGGCGGCAACAGCCCCATTCTTGCAAATCTTTGTGCGGGAACTTACAATGTAACAATTACGGATGCTACAGGATGCGCCATCACGCTTCCGCCTGTAACTATCAGCCAGCCTTCCGCTATTACTGCCAGCGTTTCCTCCACGCCAACCTTGTGCTATGGCGATTGCAATGGCAGCGCAAGCGTTGTGATAGTAGGTGGAACTCCGGGTTATAACTATCAATGGGCAGATGCGCTCATTGCGCCCATACCATCTGCAACTGCAAGCGTATTCAATAACCTGTGTGCCGCGCTCTATCATGTGCAAATCACCGACAGCAACAACTGCAAAAGCCCGTGGACTCCAATAACGGTAAATCAACCTGATTCGCTCTTTTATTTTATGAATGTAACGCAGCCGCACTGCGGAAACAATGGACTTGGAGAAATTGACGTAACAATTTCGGGAGGCACTGGCGCTGTTTCTTTCACGTGGAGTACAGGCGCAACAACTTCTTCCATCAGCAATCTCGCGATTGGAAATTATTGCTTCACTGCCACAGATGCCAATGGTTGTTCTGTAACAGATTGTGCTAACCTAATTCAGCCGCCTGCATTAAATACCCTGATTAGCAGCACTCAAAGAAACGGTTACAATGTGAGATGCTATGGCGACACAACGGGTTCAGTAGAGTTAGATGTAAGCGGTGGAGTGCCGCCCTTTGAATACAGGTGGAGCGATACTACGCGCTTCAATAATGAAACAGGCGTGAATCTGCCTGCCGGCACTTACAATGTCACTGTTACGGATGCCACAGGCTGCACGATTGAAGACAACATTACGCTCAGCGAGCCACCGCCTTTAGTAATGCTTGAAACACATTTGGATTTAGCTTGTCCGGGCGATTCAAATGGAACCATCACGGTGAATATCTCAGGCGGCATCCCCGTTAGCGCTCAGATCCCTTATGCTATCCACTGGGAGTATCTTACTGACAGCCTATCACTTCCTGATACAAGCGCAACTATCACCGGACTTCAAGCGGGAGATTATTACGTTTTTGCATTTGATACAAACGCATGTATCGTGCGTGATACGATTACCATTGATGAACCGCTTCCGCTTGCTGCTATTTTCTCTGTGGTGAATGGCTCCTGCAATGGCACAGGCAGCGGCTTTATTGACCTTACGCCATCAGGCGGCACACAACCCTTCACGCAGCAATGGACGTGGAGCGCAGGCAGCAGCACAGACGAAGATTTAACTGCGCTTTCACCTGACGATTATTTTGTTACTATCACTGATGCCAATGGCTGCACCGTGAATGATACCGCGCAAGTGATAGAGCCAACTGCATTGACAACCACAATCTCCGCAACGCCTGCTTTATGTTTTGGCGGCTCTGACGGAAGTATTGATGTGGGCGTAACAGGCGGCTCGCCTGCTTACAGCTATGCTTGGAATCTTGTCCCTGATACAATGCAAGACCTCACAAGCATTCCATCAGGCAACTACACGGTGGTTGTTACCGACCAGGGCGGATGCACAATTACGACAAGTATTTTTGTTGACCAGCCTGCACCGCTTTTTGGCACTGGCTCGCTTGAAATCTGCAATGGCGACAGCGCCTTTCTTGGTGGCGTGTGGCAGAAGTTTGCAGACATCTATCCCGACACGGTTGTTTCTGTTGCGGGATGCGACAGTTTTCTTGATATCACGCTCTCGCTGGTGGATTCCTTCATAGTGAATATTGCACCAACAATCTGTTTTGGAGATACCTTCTTCCTGAATGGAAACACATACATAACGTCAGGCATCTTCCGCGATGTGCTCACCGCTTCTGGCGGGTGCGACAGCATTGTGCGCACTACGCTCACCATGCTGCCTGCCATTGGCGCGCACACCAACCCGCTTGATACTGCTACCGTGATTCTTGGTGAAAGTATCGGCATTGAAGTGCTTGTGAATGCAGGCGTCACCGTGCAAGATTATGTGTGGACGCCCGATGTCGGATTAAGTTGCGCTGATTGCGCCACTGCGATAGCAACGCCTGACGCGCCTATTGAATATACGATTGTTGTGTCGGTGGCAAACGATACGCTTGTTTGTTATGATACTACTTCCATTGAATTGTTCATTGACTCCATTGGTCAGGTGGCTATCTATATCCCGAATGCGTTTACACCAAACGGTGACGGGGTGAATGATTACTTCATGGTGTATGGAAGAGGCTTTGAACGATTCAGGCTTGTCATCTTTGACCGCTGGGGCGATAAGTTGTTTGAAACACGCGACCAAACCGTAGGGTGGGATGGCATCTATCGTGGCAAGAAGCTGAACCCGGGCGTGTTTGTCTATTATGTGGACATTGACTTTATTGACGGCATCGTGCCACGGGAATACATCGAATACAAGAAGGGAAGTGTAACGCTGATAAGGTAGTTATTATTCATATTCAAGGTGGTTAATGACAGTTGGTATTCCTCCGCAGAGAATATGCGCTTCGTGTCTATCAATCCGCTGATTGAAACATGTTCATTCCTCGAATGATAAGAGCAGAGTTGATTTTGTAGCAACAGGGAAAACTTAAAATAACAATGCCCCGACCAAGCGGTGCGGGGCATTGTTGTTTAAACAATTTCTGATGTAATCAGGAAAGGTGCTTATTGAGGTGCTTTGCCATTTCGAACATCGAAACAGTTTTCTTACCGCCAAATACTTTCTGGAGATTCGCATCACCATTGATATTGCGTCTTTCCTTTGCATCCTGAAGCTTGTTCTTCTTGATGTATTCCCAAACCTTCTTCACAACCTGTGTACGTGGAAGTGGTTTGCTGCCTACAACTGCTGCAAGCGCTGCGCTTGGAGTCAAGGCTTTCATGAATGCTGCGTTAGGAGTACGCTTTACTTTTTGTTTTGCAGCTTTTTTTGCTGCTTTTTTTGCTGGTGTTTTAGCCATTTGTTTAAAAATTTTATGCTGCAAGGTAGGAATAGTATTCCTACCTGTACAAGAAATTTATAATCAAGTTATTCACATTTTCAGAGTCAGAAACACGAAATTCTACAATGGAAAAGCATTTCAGATATTGTATTTCATTATTTATTGCAATCTCAGGTAACTCTGTGCAGTCTGAGTAGTCACCCCTCAATTTTTTTTATGCTTTCATAAAAGCGAATTTCAGTTGAAAATCAAAATAGAAAAGCAACAATTGCATTTTGAAACACAGTCCAAAAATAGAGGCAGAAGCTTTTTTTACTTCATCACCATTCGCTTGAAGTGCAACGCTGCTGCCGCAAGCACACATTAGCGGAAGCGTAAAAACTTTCTTTTAGAACTTCACGGCAATTGAAGCAGATGCGTTTTGTAAATAAATATATTGCTCTTGTTATGGAATTTCGCAGATGGCGCATTGAAGCGAGATGAACGGAAGACTTAGGTATTCCAAGCGCGGCATTTATCAGTCTTCAAACCCGAAAAGAGCCAACGGAAGCCCTATCCAAAACATCAGCGCTATACCGCAGAATACAACCGCGTTTACCCAAAAACCGGCATAGGTGAACACAATCGCCCGCTCAGCATTTTTTACTTTGTAAATTATTTTCACATGTTCACCCACTTTCAGGTAGAGGTTTCTTCTTGCAGGAACACGAACCGTGTCCCCCTTTTTTGTTTTAAAAGAAATCATCTGGATGACAGATAATTGGCGCGCCTCTTTAACGATGGTGTAATTAATCACTTCCCCATCAGCAAATTCGGCACCAATGAAGAACAGGCAGCGGATGCCAAGTATAAGAAATGCGGTTAATCCATAGCCTTTTAGAAATATCGGCCACAGCGGCACATCGCTGAATCTGTGCCTGTACACATAAAACCTGACATCACCGATGAATGCATTAATCTTTTGAATTTTGGGATTCATGCGAATCGAAACTACAAAATCAGAGAATAAATGAATGCGAAACAAACTTTTGGTAGTGCTTAAGTTTGGTTTGTGCGTTGGAGTCTCCACGGGAACTACAAACGGCATTTCTAATTAAGACTCGCGTTGCTGTCGGAATTTGATTTACTGTCTATCCCCATTTTGCTCGCTCATCTTCCCATACGCCTCAATAATTTTCTTCACTAACCTGTGGCGAATCACATCAGCCTGCGTGAGATAAATAGTGCCGATGCCTTCAATATTTTCAAGCAGGCGCAATGAAGTAAGAAGCCCTGAACCCTGATTTTTAGGAAGGTCAATCTGTGTGAGGTCGCCTGTCACGATGCACTTTGCCGCAGGACCAAGGCGCGTGAGAAACATTTTTAATTGCGCGTTTGTGGCATTCTGCGCTTCATCAAGAATGATGTAAGCGTGGTCGAGCGTTCTGCCGCGCATAAATGCGAGGGGTGCCACTTCAATCACGCGGTTTTGCATGTAGTAGTTCAACTTGTCAATGGGAATCATATCATCAAGCGCATCATAGAGCGGGCGCAGGTAAGGGTCAATCTTTTCTTTTAAATCACCGGGCAGAAAGCCCAGATTTTCGCCCGCTTCCACAGCGGGTCGTGTAAGGATGATTTTTTTTACGACTTTGTTTTTTAAAGCGCGCACCGCGATAGCAACTGCGGTGTAGGTCTTTCCCGTTCCCGCAGGACCGATAGCAAAGAGCATGTCATTGTGTTCGCTCAGCTTCACCATCTTGTGCTGATTCTGTGTGCGCGCGCGCACCATCATCCCATTTCTGCCATGCACGAGCACTTCATCGTTCTTTTCACCGGGAAGAATTTCTTCTGTGTCAAGGTCAAGCAAAACATCTTCCACGTTTTTTTCGGAAATCACTCCGTGCTTCTGCACAAACTCTAAAAGCTGGCCAACCTTATCGCGGAAACGCTCTACTTCATCTTCAGCGCCCGCAACGCGAATCTTGCTGCCGCGCGAAACCACCTTCACGTTTGGAAATGCTTTTTTAAGAAGAGTAAGATTGGAATTATTGACGCCAAAGAACTCTATCGGGTTGACGTCTTCCAGATTGATGATTAATTCGCTCAACTATTTTCGGGTAATTTTGAATCTCAAATTTATTGAAAAGAAACCACACCGTGCCGATTGTCACACTCACTACGGACTTCGGGGATAAAGATTACTATGTTGGCGCGCTCAAAGGCGAATTGCTGAAAGCCCTTCCTGATTTCACGATTATTGATATTTCGCACAACATCAAACCTTACAACATTTCGGAGGCTGCTTTTGTTTTAAAAAATTCGTTCAGCAGTTTTCCTGAGGGAACGGTGCATATCGTAACAGTGAATGACCAGGACGAGCGCGGGATACGGTATCTCGCGGTGGATTATGAAAAACAATTTTTCGTGGGGTTGGACAACGGCATTTTCAATATGGTGTTCAATCACGCGCCTGAACATATTGTGGAATTGCCGAGCCACAAACAAAACGGCACATTGGTTTACTTTTCAAGTAAAAAGATTTTCGCGCATGCTGCCGCGCAACTTGCAACCGGAAAAAATATTTCAGCGTTAGGAACTGCTGTCCCTGCATTAAATGAGCGCACAGGCTTGGAGCCTGTCGTGCAGGAATCGCTCATTCGTGGCATCGTGATACATATTGACTCGTTTCAAAACGTAATCGTGAACGTCACGCATGACCTCTTTGCCCGTGTGCGCAAGCAGCGCAATTTTTCCATTACTTACCGCAGCAGGCGCAAGGAAACAATCGCTAGCATCAGCGAAAGTTATTATGACGTGGCGCAGGGTGAAAAACTCTGCCTTTTCAACGCATCGGGCTACATGGAAATAGCCATCAACTGCGGGGAAGCGGGCAGGTTGCTTGGCATCAAAACGGGCGATTACATATCAATTGAGTTCGAATGATTATCCGCATCGTAAAGCTCACCTTCCAGCCCGACAGGGTGGATGATTTCACCGGCATCTTCAACAAAGAAAAAGCAACGATACTTTCTTTTGACGGCTGCAAGCGCGTGGAACTTTGGGAAGACACCGACCGGGACAATGTGTTCTTCACCTACAGCGAATGGCGCGACAAGCAAGCGTTAGAGGATTATCGCAACAGCGCATTTTTCAAAGCCACTTGGGCGCGCGCAAAAACCTTGTTTGCCGATAAGCCCAACGCTTGGTCGGTGGCAGTGGTGGATGCGTAGGGGAGAGAGTATCTGCGGATACACGAACACACGCTTATTCCAAATGTGCTACATAATAAGCATTTGTAACTTGAATGTTGCCTTTAAACTAAAGGATTACTTTTTCCCTTTCGGAGCGAAAGTCGCAAACATGCGCTTGCCTTCAAGGAGCGGCATTTGTTCGAGCGTTCCCACTTCTTTCACGCGCTCGGCAAGTTTCAGCAGCATGAGTTCGCCTCTTTCTTTAAAGAGAATGCCTCTGCCTTTGAATTGGATGTAGGCTTTCACCTTTGCGCCTTCTTTCAGAAATGCTTCAGCATGTTTTGTTTTGAATTCAAAATCGTGGTCGTCAGTATTTGGGGTGAAGCGTACTTCTTTCACCACCGTTTGTTTAGCTGATTTTGCTTTCAGTTCCTTTTGCTTCTTCTTTTGTTCATAGAGAAACTTCTGGTATTCAATCACCTTGCAAACGGGCGGGTCGGCAGTGGGTGAAATTTCCACGAGGTCGAGTTCCTGTTCCTGCGCAATGCGCAGGGCATCACGCACCTCATAGATGCCAATGGTGATGTTCTCGCCCACGAGCCTTACGCGGGGCGCGCGGATTTCTTCGTTGATGTTGTGCGGATTCCGCTTTCTAACGGGCTTGAAAAATGGCTTACGGAAAAATGGCTTTGGTTGCAATCAAATATGTTTTAGTTGGGAAATCAATTGAAAGTAGCTTCTATTTCACTGCGCACATTGGCGGTGAATTGTTCAAGAGTTAACGCGCCTTTGTCGCCCTCACCGTGCCTGCGGATGGAAATGGTTTCCGAGGTTTGTTCTTTTTCACCCACAACGAGCATGTAGGGAATTTTCTTCACTTCAGCGTCACGGATTTTTTTGCCAATCTTTTCATTACGTCCATCAATCGTTACACGAATATCGGATTTTTTCAGCAAGTTGGAAATTTTTACTGCGTAATCCCCAAACTTGTCGCTAATGGGCAAAATCGCTGCCTGCACGGGCGCGAGCCATAGCGGGAAGTTGCCTGCGCAATGTTCGATTAAGAAACCGATGAAGCGCTCATGTGTGCCAAGCGGTGCGCGGTGAATGATAATCGGGCGCTCCGGTTTATTATCGGCATTAGTATATGTGAGATCAAAACGCAATGCCTGCGCGAAGTCAACCTGATTGGTTGCAAGCGTGAATTCCTTGCCGATAACGCTCCACACCTGCACGTCAATCTTTGGTCCGTAGAAGGCGGCTTCATCAGCCACTTCTTTGTAAGGAATGCCGGAGCGATTCAGCACATCGCGCACCATGTTTTCCGTTTCTATCCACAGTTCAGCCTGGTCAACATATTTCTTTCCAAGTTTTGCGGGGTCGTGTGTGGAGAAACGCATGAGATATTTATCAATACCGAAAATCTTGAAGTATTTCAGATACATTGCGTTTACTGCTTTGAACTCCTCTTCGAACTGGTCGCGCCTGCAATAGATGTGCGCATCATTCATCTGTAACGAACGCACACGCATTAAGCCGAACAACTCGCCTGATTTTTCATAGCGATAACATGTTCCATATTCAGCAAGGCGCACGGGAAGGTCTTTATAGCTCTTTGGAATTGCCGCATAAATCTTATGATGGTGCGGACAGTTCATCGCCTTCAGATAATATTTGTACCCATCCACCTCCATAGGTGGGAACATGCTGTCTTTGTAATAGGGTAGGTGTCCGCTTGTGAGATAGAGCGATTCTTTGGCAATGTGCGGAGTGCGCACACGCGAATACCCAGCTTCTGCTTCTGTTTTTTTTGCAAGTTCTTCCAATTGCTCAATCAGGAATGCGCCATTGGGCAGCCACAGCGGCAAACCGCTTCCTACATCATCATCAAAAGTGAAAATTTCCAATTCCTTTCCAAGCTTGCGGTGGTCGCGCTTCTTGGCTTCTTCAAGTAGTTTTAAATACTCATCAAGCTGTTCCTGCTTAGGAAACGTGACTCCGTAAATGCGTGTGAGTTGTTTGTTTTTTTCATCGCCCCTCCAATAGGCACCGGCTATCGTAAGCAACTTGATTGCTTTTATTGGCGAAGTATCGGGAAGATGCGGACCGCGACACAAGTCAACGAAATTGCCCTGCTCATAAAAAGTGATTTCTCCATCTTTCAAATCTTCGAGCAACTCCAATTTATATTCATCGCCTTTCTTGCGGAAATATTCTATCGCTTCATTCTTGGGAACATCCTTGCGTTTGTAGGGGCTGTTTTTCGCAGACAATTCCTTCATCTTCTTTTCGAGCGCTTCCAAATCTTTATCGGAAATCTGTTTGCCACCTAAATCCACATCATAATAAAAACCGTTTTCCACCGGAGGTCCGATGCCGAACTTCACACCGGGAAAATTTATTTCCAGCGCTTCCGCCAGCAAATGCGCAGATGAATGCCAAAACGCATATTTGCCTCCTTCATCATCCCACGTAAGCAGCTTGATTTTCGCATCCTGGTTGATGGGGCGTGTGGCATCCCATACTTCGCCATTTACTTGTGCTGATAATACTTTCTTCGCAAGGCTGTTGCTGAGCGCTTTTGCGATGTCGAGTGCAGTAGTTCCTTTTTCGAATTGCCTGACAGAGCCGTCAGGAAAGGTGATGTTAATCATGAGTGTTCGAGTCGTTGAATTCCATCCAAAGCGAGTTTGTGATTGGAGTTCAAATTTACTGTTTGCTGATAAAAGTATTTCGCGTTCTTGAAATCTTTCACTGCTTCTGCACAAAGTCCGCGCATATAATAAGCATCCGCATAATCAGGCGCAACTCCAATCGCGCGCTCAAAGCTGCGCGTAGCTTTTTCAATGGAATCAATTTGAAAATAGATATAGCCGGTATTGTAATACGCTTCTTTGTCCTGCGGAAAATCAAGAATGAACCCTTTGTAAAGTTCCAGCGCCTTCTCGTATTCCTTCACTTCCTGGTGATACATCGCAATGCCGTATTTGGCTTCGTAGCTGGATGAATCCACCTTCAGCGCGTTGTTGAAATAATCCAGCGCGAGCTTGTTTTTTTTTTTGCTGAATAATAATCCCAACTGCATGTAAGCAGCATAGAAGCGCGGATTTTGCTCTACCGCAGTTTGAAAGTTGGAAATGGATTTTGCCGTGTCGCCAATTTCTTTGAACAACAATCCTTTCAGAAAATAGGCTTCCGCATTGAACATATTTTTCTTCAGCACTTCATCCAGCAGCCCAATGCTTTTTTCACGCTCGCCCACCATGAGGTTGTATTTGGCGAGTTGCATCATGAGCGAAGTATCATCAGGATTGATTTTATAGCCCTGCTCCAGCGTAGTAATGGCGCGGGTGTATTCCTGCTTTGCAAAATAAATTTCACCTAACAACTCATAATAGCCTGCATTCGTTGAATCAAGTTTTAACGCCTTCACCGCATCACCCAGCGCGTTCATCTGATTGCCCAATTGGAAATAGGCAACACTGCGCTTGTAATACAATTTTGGATTATTGCTATCTTCTTCAATCTGCTTCGTGAGGTTTTGAATAAGTGGAATTTGTTGATACTCTGAAACAGGCGCAGGTGGGGGTTCTGCGGGCGCATTATTGTTGCAGGAAATGAAAACAGCGCAGCAGGTGAAAAACGATAAAAGACGCATTTGCATGAACGCAAAGATAGAATCTATACTAACTGCAGCAACTTGCAGATAGCGAACATGCAACCGCATTCTTTCCTTTGCATTCTTTATCTTTGTGTAATCACCTTGACTTTGTTAAAAGCATGATACAAAAAGACAGGACTCGAAGCAGAATCGCTTTCATCGCAATGATTCTTTTCTTATGTGGCAACACGTTTGCGCAGCAAGTGGGCATCAACATCCTGAATCCCGACAGCAGCGCGATTTTGCATGTAGAGTCGAAAGACAAAGGTTTTCTGTGGCCCCGCATGACAACTGCCGAGCGCGATGCTATTATAAGCCCTGCAATCGGGCTAACCATTTTCAACACCGAAGACAGCACGATTCAATACTGGAACACCATCTGCTGGCTGAATGTGTATCAGAAAGATTGCGCAGATTGTTATTTTGATTTAACCACAAATGATATTGCAGATACGATTGACCGCACCATTACCGACTCCACTACGTTCACAATTACTGTTGACCAAAACGTAGGCAACCCGCAAAATATCGCATTCACTGTGCTTGGAACTTTACCTGCCGGAATGACGGTGGATATTTCACCCAACCCGCAGTTTTCGTCAGGAACGACAACTGTTACGGTGCGTGTAACTCCCTATACGCCCGCAGGAACTTACCCGGTAATTATTCAAACATTGTGTGGCTCTTATTTTCAAAATGTAATTTTCTCTGTAACGCTTACACCGTGTTACCTGCTTAATGTTGACAACAGCCAGAATAATTATAATGGCGGAGTTGATTTGTATGCAACATATCCCACTGCGCCCACTACTACTCCGGTGTGCGTGGTGATTACGGTTGACCAAGGCGTAGATGTTACCTCTGTTACCAGCGCAGCACCGGCTTTCACCACGGGAAATCTTCCTGCGGGTTCTGTGGTGGCAATTGTAAATAATGGTAACATCATTGGTAAAGGAGGAGATGGTGGAACTGCCAATGACCCTGCTAATGGCGCAACGGGTGCGGGCTTTAACGGAGGTGATGCTGTAAATCTGACGGTGAATACCAATGTCCAAAACAACTTCAACATTTATGGCGGTGGCGGTGGCGGCAATTCAATGGCATTTGCATTGACGTATTCCTTTAATGTTCCCATTATTGGAAATATTACATTAGGCTTGCTCATTGGCGCGGGTGGTGGCGGTGGCGCGGGTGGAAGCTTGGGCGGAAATTATCCCGCGCTTATCGGACTTTCGTTTTATCAGCCGGGCACGGGCGGCACAGGCGGTCAGTATGGCGTGGCTGGGAATGGTGGATTTTTAATCATCCCGATTTCAACTACACAAGGACCTGTCACTATCAGCATCAATCCAAATGCGTTTGGTGGAGATGGCGGTGAATACGGTTACCCCGGCACACAAGGTACTTTCCAGGTGACAATTTCTATTTCTGTAACGGTGAATATTCCGTTTGTAGGTCCGATTACAATTCCGATTGTAAATAACCTGAACCTGCCTATTCCTGTGCCTGTGCCGCTTCCCGGTAATGGCGGCTATGCGGTGAAGCACAATGGATTTATCACGAATATCCCTGACAATACTTACAACACTTCCTTTTTGAAAGGCAGAGTTGGACCGTGATTGAAGCATTTGATGATTTGAAAATTTGAAATTGAAATGAAACGGATTACTACGATAACCTGCTTGTTAATGACGGTGGCTTTTTCATTCGCACAAACTTTTGAAGGCGTGATTGAAGCAACTACTTCTACGAAAGCCACAAAAGAGAATGCAGTGGTGAAGTGGTTTGTGAAAAACGGAAGCAGCCGCATGGAAATTACGGGTACTGCGGACGGCAAGCAAACAAATGCAACGCTTCTTTTTCAAAAGAGCAACGCGCAACTGTATTTGCTGAGCGAGATGAATGGAGAGAAAGCCGTGTTCATCGTTCCTCAGGATTCATTAAAGATTGTGGCTAAAAATGTGAGTACCATTGTTACAAAAACAGAAGGGAAAAAGAGCGTTGCCGGATACAATTGTTATTTGGTGAAAATACAATCACCGGAAGGAACATCGGAATGCTGGGTGAGCGATGAGGTGAAACTTTCGGCAGAAAGTTTTCCGCCTTCATTACGCTCAAAGGGAATCATCGGCAGTTTGCAGTCAAATGGTATCACCGCGTTGCCGCTTGAAGTAATTTCGAAAGATAATGGTGGCGAAGTGCAATATTCATTTACGGTAAAAAGCATCACCGCGCAGTCCGTTCCCGATGCGCAATTCCAACTTCCCGCTGATGTGCAGAGCGGTGAAGAGTTGCTGAAGAAGTCAATGAAGGCGGAGTAACCGTTTGTCTATTTTTCTTATTCCTTCACATCCTATTTGCGCATTGCGCTGAATTGAAGTTTGGAATTTGCTTTTATTTTTCATCCTCCTTTCACAAAATCATTTGTTTTTGAAAAAGATTATCCTGAATTCAGTAATGGCGCTGCCATTCTTATTGCTCTTCACCGGCTGCCCAGTTGGAATTGATTATACGCTTGGCTATCCCGGAAAAGAGGAAATAGATAAAGCGCTCATTGGCACCTGGACTACCGTAGCGGAAGATCCGGATTATCGTACGGTAACTATCTCGAAGAAAGATAACTTCAGCTATGATGTAGAAGTGTTTGAAACAGGCAGTATTTACTCATTGGATGTCACCAAGTTCACCGCATGGGTAACGAAAGTGGGCGGAAAAACATTTCTCTATGCACAACCGGTAGGCAGCAGCGATGAACAATACTACCTCTATTGCTATGAAGAAGTTGATAAGAAAACGATGAAGAGTTTTGACGTGAGTTTGCTTGATGGTGGGATGGATTCAGTTTCGTCAACAGAAACTTATCGGGCGCAGGTCGAAACTTCTTTGAAGATAGAAGAATGTCTTACGGAGGAAAAAACCTGGACGAAGGAATAGTTTTTCCGCTCACCAATCTCCTGCATATCTGAGCGATACTTCCGAAGCCGCTTGTTTCAGATACTCATATTTTAAACGCAGAATTTGCCTGATATGCAGATAATCATGCGCAACCCAGTTGGCAAGAAACATTTCAGCCGACATCGCTCCGAACTTGTGATGATGATGTGTGCTTTTCCAATCGGGTGATTGCAGCGAGCGTAGCCACTGAATGGATAGCTCTCTTTCTTGTAAAAATTCACGCACTACCGTTTCATAACTCTTCCCCATGTAATTTCTTGCGGTCACCCAGCCGACAGGGTCAATTGACGGCAGTTTGTCTTTCGGATTTTCTAAAACATGTTTCAACCGCGCTCGAAAATCTTCGCGCTCTTCATCATATAAATGATTCGCGATTTCGAGCAGGCACCATTTATTTTCCGCAGCTCGCCAGATGATTTCTTCAGTTGAAGATGCGTGGAGCAGTCCCTCAAAAGTTTTGAGGTTGGCTTCTAATTGCAGGATGAGGGATGCGTGATTCATTTGATTCAATCACAAAAGAGTGAACGATTAAAACCGCATGGAGAGGCTTCCGCCTAAACCCTGACTGCGGAATGGCTCAATGCGCAGCGAGAATTTATCTTCCTTCTGAAACTCAAGCAAGCCTGTTGCTTTATTGTTTCGGTTGATTCTTGCAGCATTCACGGGAGCATCAATCACCGACCAGAGCCAGCTTCCAAACATCACCATTCCTCCGACTGCACCAGCAGCTTGCGCGCCATCATTTTCCCTGTAATCGCAAGCGAAATTGCCGTTGTAAGTTTCATAACAGTCCACATTGGCGGATGCCGCCACGGCAGTAGTGATCAACCCTCCAACCCATAGACCAGTCATAGCGCCACCTTTTGCATGTTGATGATTATAGTATTGACCTCCTCCCGGCAGCAAGAAGGAAAAGAGAAATGCAAGTCCGGGCGACCTGTAGTCTGTGCCCATTACTTTCTTGTCTCCTGAAGTATTTGTGCTGGATAAATCGGTGATAATATCTTTGGTGCCGTTTTCATACTTAATCATAAAAACGTCTTTCTTGTTAATCGTGTAAACAGGTCCGCTGAGATTATCGAACCGCTGATATTTTATTTCGCTGGTTCCCACTTCCGAAACCTTTGCCTGCATTTCATTGCCGTTGCGGAAAATGATAACATCCTGTGCTGAAGCAGCTATTGAACACGTCAGAAAAATCGCAAACAACACTACTGAATTTTTCATGTTTTTAAATTTTAGAAAACAAAATTATAAATTGCACAACGATGAAGAATGACATAAGTCACTTCACGCCAAACCACGGTTCCGATTCGAGGTCATTCATAAATAAATCACGGTCGTCATTTTCAGCGATTTTTTCTCCTGCCTCTTTCGCACGAGAAAGAGAATGGTTGCTTTCGGAATTCATCGCATTCAGTGCGCAAGCCCTCGCCATACTTTCATAAGCATAAGCAAGGTCGAAATCTTTGAAATCATTTTTTTCTGTCAATGCGAGGCAGCATTTTGCATGATGCAGCGCCTTTGTCTTGTCTTCCAAAATGGTGTAAACCCATGCCAGCATCCATGCACCACGCTGCTCGTGAAGTGCGGTTCCAACATGCAGCCAATGAAAAAGCGAAGTGTGCGCAAGATGAATCATCATCTCGTTTTCTTCGGTAGTCCTGTTTTCCTTTTGCAATAAGGTCCAAATTTTGTTGAAGCAATCCACAGCGAATTTATTGTGCGCTGCATCTTCGTTGATAATGGTGGGTTCGCTCATGATAGTTTGAAGTTTATAATTGGAAGTTTTCGCTCAGATTGAAACTAACTTCAAACCTCAAACTTTAAGCTGAATTATAGCGTTCCTCTCAATTCCTGTTCAATCGCTTCAACCAATGCTTTGAAATTTCCCTTGCCAAATGAGTTTGCTCCTTTGCGCTGGATGATTTCATAGAAAACTGTCGGGCGGTCTTCCACAGGCTTTGTGAAAATTTGCAGTAAATAACCTTCCTCATCACGGTCAACAAGAATATTGAGTTTTTTCAGTGCTTCAATATTCTCGTCAATTTTCCCGCATCGCGCTGTAACAGTTTCATAATAAGTATCAGGTACATAGAGAAACTCTACGCCTCTTCCGCAGTTCAGCAACGGTGCGAAGACTATCATCAGTAGCAAGCGCGATATGCTGTACTCTGTGTCCCGCGAGATTGTATCTCGTGGAAATATTTTTGCAAGATTTAATCTTCATGCTCGCGGGAGTCGTTTTTTAGCTTGAATATTTTCCCAACTCAAATCGTGCAATCAACCCGCGATGCACAGCATCAGGACCATCGGCAATACGGATTACGCGCGCCATCGCAAAGAATGCAGTGAGCGGAAAATCATACGACAAGCCCGCGCCACCGTGCATCTGGATCGCTTCATCCGTTATCATTTGCAGCACATTCGGAGCAACAACTTTAATAGATGAAATCTCCGTCATCGCAGCTAATGCGCCCACCGTATCAAGTTTCCATGCGGCAAATAAAATGAGCAAACGCGCCTGGTCAATCGCGATTCTGAAATCAGCGATGCGCTCGCGGTTGCCGCCAAGATTTAGAATCGGTTTTCCAAACGCCACACGCGAAAGTCCTCTTTCAATCATCAGTTGCAACACATATTCTGATGCGCCAATGCAGCGCATACAGTGGTGAATACGCCCGGGACCAAGTCTTCCCTGCGCAATTTCAAATCCGCGACCAGCGCCCAGAATGATATTTTCCAAGGGCACTCGCACATTCGTGAAACTCACTTCACCATGTCCGTAAGGCGCATCATATTCACCAAAAACCGGCAGCATTCTTTCAATCTGCACACCGGGCGTATCAAGCGGCACAAGCACCATCGTGTGTTGTGAATGACGATGTGCGCCTGCATCAGTCAGTCCCATAAAAATCACAAACTTGCAATTGGGATGCCCGATGCCCGTAGTCCACCATTTGCGCCCGTTGATGACCACTTCATTTTTTTCAAGCGCTGCTGTTGCCCGCATATTTGTTGCATCTGATGAGGCAACATCAGGCTCCGTCATGCAAAAGGCAGAGCGTATTTTTCCTTCGAGCAGCGGTGCGAGCCATTGCGCTTTTTGCTGTGTCGAGCCGGATAGGTGCAGCACTTCCATGTTGCCCGTGTCGGGCGCATTGCAATTGAAGATTTCAGGCGCGATAAAACTCTTGCCCATTTCTTCGGCCACAGGCGCGTATTCCAGCGTGCTCAAGCCCGGACCGTGTTGCTTGTCACTGAGAAACAAATTCCACAAACCTTCTTTCTGCGCTTGCGCTTTCAACTCTTCAATCACGGGCGCGACTTGCCAGTTTTTCCAATCATCAGATTTCTGCGAAAGGATTTCATGGTAATACTTCTTCTCTATCGGACGAATGCGTTCTGCTATAAATTGTTTTACGCGCTGTGTGTAGTGTTGCGACTGGTCGCTTTGCTGGAAATTCATCTGGTTTAATTTTCAAAATTCAAATCACAATCTTCAACTACTTCCGTATTTTCATACAGATTTTCACAAAATCATCCACTTCCAATTTTAAGTCTTCACGAATGATTTTGTGCAACAGTCCTTTGGGTAAATCTTCGTATTTGTGGAAGGGTACCGTAGTCACCCTGCCGTCAGCGTGTTTCATGCGGTGGTGCGAGCCGTTGACGCGGATTACAACAAAACCATTTCTCTCAAGGCACTTTATTAATTCTTTTCCGGAGAGAACGGGGAGCGTAGCCATGCAGGAGGGATTTATGCCCGCACTTCAATTTCACGAAACCCTATGAAGCGATTGAGCTTTTCCGGCTTTTCTTCTTCCATGCACATTTCAATCACCTCGCGGATGTTTTTCAGTGCTTCGTCAATTGTTTTTCCATAAGAATGACAACCCTTAAACATAGGACAAGAAACAATAAAAAAACCATCCTCGTCCGTTTCTACCATAACGGGAAGATGAATTGTTTTCGATGGCTTTTTTCCTGATTTCATTTCATTTTGTGTTCCTTCAAAGATACTTGAAAAAGAAATTGTTTCTTAGCTCTCATCCGTCTGCACCTTGCCGTTGATAATCACCGTGTCCGCAAGGTTGCTGCCAAATGAATAAGGCAAATACGCAACCGATGGAATCTTCTTTGTGATGATTACGTTCGCCTTTTTTCCTTTTGCAATCGTGCCGAGTTCATTTTGCACCAGCATCGCGTGTGCGCCATTGATGGTTGCTGCGTTCACAGCTTCTTCGGGAGTCATCTTCATGTTTATACAGGCGAGTGAAAGCACAAACTGCATATTGCCTGATGGAGATGTGCCGGGGTTAAAATCCGAAGCGAGCGCAACGGGCAAATTCGCCTTTATCAATTTTCGCGCAGGTGCATAATTCAACCCAAGAAAGAAAGCAGTGGAAGGAAGCAATGTAGGAATCGTGTTTGAATTTGCAAGCGCATCAATTTCATCAGTGCTGACATGTTCAAGATGGTCAACAGAGATTGCTTTGTGCTTTACGCCCACCTGCACACCACCTGTTAATCCCAGTTCATTAGCGTGTACTTTCGGCTTCAGACCTGCTGCCATTCCCGCTTTCAGAATCGCATCCGTTTCATCGGGTGTGAAAAATCCCTTGTCGCAAAACACATCAATGAAATCGGCAAGCCGCTCTTCTTTGATTGCTGGTAGCATTTCTTTGGTGATAAGAGTGATGTAGCCCTTCCTATCTTTTTTAAATTTCTCCGGCACTGCATGTGCGCCTAAGAAAGTCGCCTTGATAGTGAGCGGAGAAAGCATTTTCAATTTCTTAATCACTCGCAGCATCTTCAGTTCGCCCTCCACCGACAATCCGTAACCACTTTTTATTTCCACCGCGCCCGTGCCGTGCAACATAATTTCCCGCAGGCGCGGCAACGCTTGCTCAATCAGTTCTTGCTCGGAAGTGTCGTTGAGTTTATTTGCAGAATTTAAAATGCCGCCCCCTTTTTTCGCAATCTCCTCATAACTTAAACCATGAATGCGGTCAACAAACTCCTGCTCGCGGCTGCCTGCATACACGAGGTGCGTGTGCGAGTCGCACCAACAGGGCAACACCAGCTTGCCTTCTGCGCCAATCACAATGTCGGCATTTTCCGGGAAGGTGTCCATCGTGCCAAAATCTTCAATCAGGCTGTCTTTAATAAGCAGCCACGCATTATCCAGCACGGGCAAGTGTTGCATCTGCGCACCCTTCACGAAGCCGCGCGGCTTATCTTCCACCTGCACGAGTTGTTTGATGTTTTTAAGGAGAATTTTCACAGAGCGCAAATGTAAGGAAATAGCTTCTTGGCGTTCATGCGCAACACACATTTTCAGGAAGGGGAAGGTGGCGCGTACTTATCTCATTTATTTAGTCGTCCCTCAAAAAGTCCTTTTATACTTTTATAAAAATGAATTTTGGTTGAAAATCGAAATAGGAAAGCAGGAATTGCATTCTGAAACGCAG
>JAWXCB010000005.1:0-40086 GCA_034440455.1 Chitinophagales bacterium | reverse complement strand
TTTGCTTGTAACCTCCGAATCTGGCAGATTTTTATCCACTGCTTTTGCTATAAAGCCCAATGAAATCAATACTTGTTAATGTTTTTGAGGGACGACTAAATAACCACGCTTCCTGTTTTCAGGAATCATTGTTATTTGGAAATTGAATTTTGAGTTTTCTCTTTTATTCAATTGTCATTTAAACGTCATATCCTAAAATCCGCAAAATAGGGTTATCCAAGTTCCGTTTTCAACGCGAAACCGGTTTCACATTTTTTAACTCTTAAAAAAAAATTTGTATGTCAACATCTATTTTCAGCGAAAGCTGGTGCGGCATTATATTCGATGGGCGCAACCAGCAATACGGAGCGTATGAACTCCGCAAATCAAATGAGCGCAACACCATACTTGCGATTCTGTTTTCCATTTCATTTCTTTCTGTGGGCATTAATATCATTTTGTTAAAAAGTGACCCGCAGAGAAACTTCATTCCTATCATTGAAAAGAAAGAAGCTGAAGATGCGGGGCATGTGTTAGAAGACATTCCATTGCTTCCTGATATTCCTATGGATGAGCCGGAAGCGGCACAAACTCAATCTGAACCCGAACCAACTCCGGTATTTGCAGCAACGGAGGCTATTACCACAATTAAAATAGTTGATGACCATTCTGCTGTAGATACTGTTCCCTCGCAGGAAAGCTTTGGAGAGAAGCAAGCGGGAGCTACAACTCAGGAGGGAGACTCCACGCTAACTGCTTCCATTGAAAGAGTTGAAACTTCCGGGCAAGGCAGCGGGCAATCAACACCCGTTATTGATTGGGCGGAAGTGATGCCGCAATTTCCGGGCGGTGAAGAAGCCTTGCTGGATTATATCAGGAAAAATACGGTATATCCTGATATTGCAGTACGAAACGACATCGAAGGAACGGTGCATATCCAGTTTGTAGTTGACCGCGATGGAAGTTTGACAGACGTTCGCCTTGCAAGGAAAAATTTTAAATGCCTTGATGATGAAGCGCTCCGTGTAGTGAAATCTATGCCCAATTGGAAACCCGGAAAGCAAAATGGAGAAACAGTGCGTGTGCGCTTTGCAGTACCTATCCGGTTTGTATTGGATTGAAGCAGATCATTATAATCACAGAGTCAAAGAGTCCGCTGGTAAGGTTAAAAGTTGTGTAGAGTCTTCCGGTAAGGTTTAGTATTTTTAATGTGAAGGAAAGCCGAATGTGTTTCATGAAAAATTTAATTCCGGCTTTTAGCGTTCGATTACCGAAAAATCAAATTTTATGTTCAGAAAAAAACTTGTTAAAACATCACTTATTATTCTGCTTGGCTTTGTGCTTTTATTTCTCTTCAGGCTGCTTTATGGCTACACCAGCAAACACACCGACCGCGATGAAGAATATTTCAGCGACTTTTTTGATGGCTTCGACCAGACAAGAAAAAACTATGCAAGCGAGAAATATCAATACAAAGCGGTGGAGTATGCTCCGCAAGTGTCCCAAATATCCAATGCAACGCAGCCTAAAGAATTCAGCGTGAGCCAAAAGTATGAGAAGACCGCCACCATCAAATCGAAAACACAAAAGTTTGAAGAAGATGATAAGAAGTTGAACGGAGAAATAAAAAATTTCAATGGCATTATTCAATACGAGCAAAACTCAGGCGGCAAAGGCAACCGCGAATTGCATTTGCTCGTTGGCATCCAACCCGAAAAATTCGATTCATTTTATGTGGCGGCAAAAGCAATCGGTAATCTGCGGTCAACTGAAATCACCAAAGTGGATAAAACCAGCGAGTATAAAAACCTGAATGCGAAAAAAACTTCTCTTGAAAGCATGCGAGAATCTTTGATAGCCCTGAAATCGCAAAGCGGAAAGATTGACGAATACATCAACCTGCAAAACCGCATCTTAGACATCGAAGAGCAGTTGCAGGGATTGGGTGTTCAGTTGGGTGATTTTTCTGAGGAAAATGAATTTTGCACCGTGCGCGTTTCTCTTTTGGAGGGCAGAGAACCGGTTCCCATGAGCCTGATGCACCGCCTGAAGGTAGCATTTGAATGGACGGTGACTTACTACCTGCAATTCCTCTTGATTGTTGCGCTTGCCGTGTTTTCAGCATTCTTCCTGTTACTCATTATTGATAAGTTGAAAGTGCTTGCCAATATTTTAAAGAAGTTGAACGAGTAAGTTCTCCGTTCATTTAGTTGAGAAGCCCGGCAATGTTTTCCATTTTCCTGATTCAGCATATTCTTTAATCAAGTGGTTTCGTGTGTGGAGCAAACATTTCATGTAGCCTGTGAGAAAAAGACGGTTGAATATTTTGCCAATTATTCCAAACGGAGATTCAAACCGGAATGTGTCAATCATCAAAGTTCCCTTGTTTGTTTGTTGAAAGCGGTGTTCATGCCAAACGGATTTGAACGCGCCTTTTACCATTTCATCCGCGAAGAAATCAGGTTCGCACATTGCAGTAATGCGTGAAGTATAGTGCTGCCAAATGCCAAGATGTTTTGCCTGCCATGTTACAGTTTCATTCAGACATATTAAGCCGCTGGTTCGTCCTGCCACCGCTTTTTCACCGGTATGTTCTGTTGAAATGATGTGAAAGTCAATGCTTCGTGAAAGGTTGAAACATACTTCAATAGGAGCTTCAATTTCCTCGCGCAGAATTATTGTTGACATTGCGCAGGATTAGCTCTCCCTTTTCGCCCGTTCCCACAGCACTGATTGCGAGCCTTTGATAGCGCGAAGGAAGCCCATGTAAACAGCATAGTTCATGATGAAAAAATAATAGGGCACAAAAAACACCTTGAGTTTAATTTTGCGCTGCTCCAGCAGGAAACCGACAAGCACGAGTAAATAAAACAGGATTTGCAGACTGAGGAATACTTGAAAAAATAATGAGCCAGTGAAAGCAAGTGTAAGGTTGGAAAGAAAAAGAATGGGAAGGGAGAGCGGGGCAAGCGTCCACCGGAGTACGCGGTGCGAGATGTATTGAAATGAAAGGATGCCATATCGAAAAGGATTGAGCAGTTCGGAAAGCCTTGCCACCGCCTGCATTCCACCTGCGGCAATTCTGATTTTGCGTTTCAGTTCTTCCCCCACAGTTGCTGACGGACCTTCCATCGCGCAGGCTTCCGGCTCATAAACGATGCGATAGCCTTTTTTCGCAATAGTGAGCGTCATATAGAAATCTTCGACAATCGTATCAGCCGGCACTGGAGCGAAAAGTGCGGTGCGGATGGAAAACAATTCGCCCGCAGCACCCACTACAGAGTAGAGTTCTGAGTCCCACTTTTTCAGTTTGGATTCATACTGCCAATAGATACCTTCACCTGCACCGCTTGCGGCATCTTTTTCTTTCACGGAAATTCTTTTCTCGCCCGCCACCACGCCTACATTTTCCGATTGATAATGCCGCACCATGTTGCGGATAGCTTCTTTGTTCACAATGGTATTCGCATCGGTGAACACCACGATAGGAGTTTGCACGAAAGGCATCGCCCTGTTGGTGGCGGCAATCTTCCCCTTGCGTTCGGGGCTGTGCAGCAACTGTACTTGAGGAAACTGTTTCACCACATCGGGCGTACGGTCATTGGAGCCATCCGTGACAAACAGGAAGCGGATTTTCTCTTTCGGATAATCAAAGGCAAGGCAATTGTTGATTTTTTCTGCAATGAAATCTTCTTCATTAAAGGCAGCTACCAGTACGGTAACTTCAGGTAATGAATCGTCAGTTTGAACAGGAAGATTTTTTGGACGAAACAACGCTTTCAGCTTCACTAACAGGAACAAAATCATTCCGTAGCCCAAATACGTATAAAAGACGATGAACAGGCAGAGCGAGAAACAGATTTTTATTAATGCAACCATTACTTCGCGTGTGGAATGTTGCAAAGTAAATGTGCATAGCACATTGGCAGCGCAAGTATTATCCACATCTTGCTTGAAATTTGCAAGCAAAAGTGCCAACTTCACCCTCTAATTTTCGACTATGGATTTAATGTATTTTTTCAAAGTATTGATGAAGAGAAAATGGCTGATTCTCCTCATCATGCTTCTCTCTGTTGGCGTTACTTACTTCCTCACCGGAGAGCAGGAAGATGTTTATATGGCTGGCGCAAAACTCGCCACAGGCATCGTGGATAATCAGGACGATGACGGCAAATACATGCCTCCGCAAAAAATTGAAACCAAATTTAATAACCTGATTCAAAACCTCAATTCTAAGAGCGTTGTTACGCTGCTTTCTTACAAACTTTTTCTCCACGACATCAGCAATAATGAAGATGCGTTCAGAAATCCTTCTGCACTGAAAGACTTATATTCCTCTGATGAAATCAACAACGGTATTGCCACGGTTAAAATGAAGCAGGATTCGCTTGCAATTCTTTTGCCGGGTAAGGAACAGGATAAGCAGGTGATTGAAATGCTGAAGGTGCTCAAGTATGATTACGATGCGTTGCGCCTCGCGTTGAAACCTCAGCGATTAAAAGATTCTGATTATATTCAGGTAGAGTTCCGTTCAGAAAATCCCGAATTATCGGCTTTTGCGGCAAACGAGCTATGCACTGAATTTATCCGCTATTACAAATCAGACAAATCGAAAAGAGAAAGTTCTGAAATAAAACTGTTCAATACGCAACAGGAAGACAAACTAAAATCCCTGAACGAAAGAAAGGAAGAACTGAACCACTTTAAACTTGAGAATAATATCCATGATCTCTACGCACAGAAAGGAGCTATATATGCGCAAATAAAAGAGTTTGAAATGCTCCGTGAAGGAGAGAAAAGTAAAATACCTTCCTATCAAACCACGATTAACAATCTTAATCGCGACCAGGAAGAAAGTGAACAATCGTCTCTCAGAAAACAAGAGCAAAACAGGAAAATTAATAATCTGCGCAGCGAGATTAATTATCTGAATGATAAATACATCAACGAGGGGTCAAAAGATAAAAAGCTGCTCTCCCAAATTGAAAAGCTGAAAGGCGAATTGCGAGCAGCAATTGATGAAGGCTCCTCTTCGACAAACAACAATTCGGGTGAAATCAAAACAATTAAAGAAAACAGTCAGGTGGAATTGCAAATTGCGCAGACCAGTGTAGCCTCCATTGACCAGAAAATACAGAGTCTGAAAAATGAATTGGCCGTGCTAGTTTCTTTTGAACCTAAGATTGATGATTTAGAGAGTAGAATTGAACAAGCTGAAGAAGCATATAAGGAAGTAACTGCCCAGTTAAGTATAGCGCAATCAGAAGCAATTCAATCAGAAAGCAGCCTGAAGCGAGAAGAAGAAGCCTCCCCACCCAGAGAACCAGAGCCGACAAAACAAATTTTTTATTCCCTGTTCTCAGGCATGTTGAGTTTGAGCTTTTGCGTAGTGTTGTTTTTCGTGTTGGAGTACATTGATGTCTCCATCAAATCTCCAGCGCAGTTCGAGCGCTTCACCAACCTGCGCCTGCTGGGTTATTTGAATCAAATCAATTTCATCAGTTTCAACTTAGACGTGAATTTCATTGACCTCAATTTGGAATCCATCTTTCACAACAAGAATCAGAATCCGCAGTTGGAAACCTTCAAGCAACTTATCCGCAAAATCAGGTTTGAAATTGAATCCACCGATGCAAAGCGCTTTTTATTCACCAGTACGCGCGAGCATGAAGGCAAAACCTTCGCGATGATTTCACTTGCTTATACGCTCAGTCTCAATAACAAAAAGGTGCTGCTGATTGACACCAACTTTAAAAACAATACGCTCACCAACATGCTTTCCGCAAAACCTTCACTGGAAAAGCATTTCAATCAAAGTTTGGTAAAAGAAGACATTATCACCAAGTCAAAGTTGAAGGGCATTGATGTGATTGGTTGCTACGAAGGAAATTATTCTCCATCGGAAGTATTCTCACAATCAAACTTTCACAATTTAGTGAACGACCTTTCGCAGCATTATGATTTCATCTTTATGGAAGGAGCAGCGCTGAATGAGTATTCTGACTCAAAGGAGCTTATCAGCATTGTAGAAAAAGTAATCAGCGTGTTCTCAACCAATTCCGTTATCAAAGACCAGGATAAGTCATCAATTGCTTATCTGCGCGGATTGGGCGACAAGTTCATGGGGGCTATTCTTAATAAGGTTGACATCAACAACCTGAACTGACGAACCACTTGAAATTTCCATTACGCTGAACTTTTCATTGGAATAAGAAACTGGGAAGTTTAAGTTTTTTATTTCAGCAGGAACGACTGCAAATATTTTCGAGTGCGCGGGGCTCATCTCAATCGCTACTTTTTCAAAATCAGATGGGGTAAGTTGTTGGAAAGCGTCTTTTAAAGACGTTGAATTCTTTTTCTTGTATCCTAAATTTTCCATCCTTCGCATCCATTCGTGTCCGAAAGAAGGATTGAAAATCATTTGTGTGCCGTCTTTCCACTCGCCATACAGCGTGCGCTCGGATTCAACGCGAAACCCTTCCATGTATGGCGGCACAATGAAGGCTGCATCCTGCGGAGTATTTTCCCGCGCCCACTGCTGCACGGAGAGCCACTCTTTATTCTGCGAGTTGCTGATGGAGAATTGCACTCTATTCAAGCTGCCTGCAATACCAAGCAACAAAAGCAGCATGATTTGCGCGGGTACTAAATATTTTTTCCAATCCGCAGTTGTTTTTTCAAGCAAAGCCCATGCTGCAATCGCAGAAATTACCAAAAGAGAGATGCCTGTAATTACCGGAATACTCTCATGCCAATATGGGGCAAGAATGAGCAGAGTAACAAACAATTTTTTCGCAATGCCGGAAGCGGTATTGGGCGCAGTGAAGAGGTAGTTGGCAAAATAGATGATGGCAAAAAAGAAAATGAATTTGAAGCTGCGGAACAACTGAAACTGAATGACAATCGAAACGGGAATGATTTCGGTGAAAATCGTTCCCACGACAAACATCAACAGCACAGTGGCAAATGCAATCAACACAATGCGGTGATAAGCAGCCTGCGGGCGGTATTTCCAGGTAATCAAAAAGCCGAGGATAAGAGCAATGCCTTGCAACACTTCTGCCACGCTCCATGTGGTGGGAAAAATGTGATGCGCAGAGCGCAAATGCAGCAACTCAAGCCATTCACTGCTCACGCTGATGAGGCTTAGATTGGGAGCTGGATTTTTAATTTTTAAAATCAATATCGGGGTGATTGCAAGTAAAATCAACCCGATGCCTGTAACGAATTGTCGCGCACCATTTTCTTTTAAAAGCCTGTAAGCAAAGCACATAATTAAAATAGCAAGCGCATAACATGCCGACAGCGGATGAAACACAAAGGCGATGCCGGCAAGCACGGCAGCGGTATTGTAGTGACTGCCGAAAAAAGCATAGAAGGAAAAAAGTAAGAGGGGAAGCGCAAAGGTGCGCTCCATCAGCATGTTTTCAATGGTGCGCTCCATGCCGAGCGTGGTGATAGAAAAAAGAAGAATCATTACTGACAGATAAGCGACCTCTCTTTTTTCAAACAATTTTAAAGCGATTAAAAACAAAGCCGCGAGAGTAGCATAAAGCGATAAAAAGTATAGAACAAAAAAGGTGACGGGAAGTGAAGCTTTCAGCGACTGAATCAGAAAGCCGCAGACCGGAAGGAAATAAGTATAGAAAAATTGCTTCTCCGCGATGAGATAATCATGATTGTAAATCTCAGGATTAATCAGGCTCTTTATAAAGGGAATCGTGATGCAGTGATTGTAAACTCCGTAGGTATATTGGTTAATGCCGATGATGGATGCTATTGTCAAAACAAGCAAAGCAAAGGCATCAATCGGTCGAATAATGGGCTTGAACATGAAGAGCAGGAATTGCGACCGTAAAATAGAAAGGGTTGGCTGGATTAACTACGAAAAAGATTAAAATAAAGAATACGTAGCGAGTTTTTGTCGTCACCTTATCAAATGGAAGAAGATTTGTGTAAAATTGTGCTTCACCATGATATTATTAGAAGCGCAAAACGTGCATAAATCCTACGGGACATTGAAAGTCCTGAAGGGAATTGATTTGAGCATCAAAGCAGGGGAAGTTGTCTCCATCGTTGGCTCATCTGGCGCGGGAAAAACAACACTTTTGCATATCCTCGGCACACTGGACGCATCGGATAGCGGCAAAGTAATACTTGACGGGAAAGATTTCACTGAATTGAAAGGAAAAGAGCTTGCCCGTTTCCGCAATCAAAAAATCGGGTTCGTGTTCCAATTTCACCATTTGCTTCCCGAATTCACCGCATTAGAAAATGTCCAGATTCCTTCATTAATTGGCGGTTTAAGTCAGAAAGAAGCAAAAGAGCGCGCTGTTAACCTCTTGAAAAAATTAGGTCTTGCCGAACGAATGAATCATAAACCGTCCGAGTTATCGGGAGGGGAACAACAGCGCGTAGCAGTGGCGCGGGCATTGGCAAATAATCCTGCAATTGTGCTTGCCGATGAGCCATCTGGCAACCTTGATTCAGACAATGCGCGCGAATTGCACAAATTGTTTTTTAAACTCCGCGAAGAATTCGGGCAAACATTCATCATCGTAACGCATAATGCGGAATTGGCGGATATGGCGGACAGAAAGTTGGTGATGAAGGATGGGAAGATGGTGAGTTGATTTGGTAATGTGCTGATTTGATAATTCGATAATGAATTGAACTCTGACATGAGTACCCCCGGTGTTATTTCGCACACTTCTCCGCAGGAAACCCTCCTGAAACACTGGGGCTATAAAAATTTTCGTCCGCTACAGCAGGAGATTATCCAATCAGTGTTGGAAGGCAATGACACGCTGGCGCTGCTTCCGACAGGCGGAGGCAAATCTGTTTGTTATCAGGTTCCTGCAATGATGCAAGAAGGGATGTGCATTGTGATTTCACCGCTTATCGCGCTGATGAAAGACCAGGTTGCGAACCTGCGCAAGCGGGGCATTAAAGCAATTGCAATTTATGCGGGCATGACGCGCAGGGAAATTGATTTGCTGCTGAACAACTGCATGTATGGCGCATACAAATTTCTTTATCTCTCTCCAGAGCGGTTGGCTTCAGACATTGTGCGTATGCGCATCGGAAAAATGCCGGTAACGCTTCTTGCGGTGGATGAAGCGCATTGCATCTCGCAATGGGGCTATGATTTTCGTCCGCCTTATTTAAAAATTGCGGAGATACGACCATTGCTTCCAAAAGTTCCTGTGCTTGCATTGACCGCAACTGCAACGCACGATGTAAAAAAAGACATTTGTGAAAAGCTGGAATTCAAAAATGAAAAAGTTTTCCAAAGCAGTTTTGAGCGAAAGAATATTGCTTACGTTAATCGCTATGAAGAAAACAAACCGCATAAACTTGTTACGATTTTAGAGCGCATTAAAGGATGCGGAATCGTATATGTGCGGAACAGAAAGCAAACAAAAGAGGTTGCTGATTATTTAAAGAAAAACAAAATCTCTGCTGATTATTATCACGCGGGGCTTGACATGGCGCAGCGCAGTCTCAGGCAGGAACAATGGATTGCCGATGAAACGCGCGTGATGGTTTGCACCAACGCTTTCGGAATGGGCATTGACAAGCCCGATGTGCGTTGCGTAGTGCATCTTGATTTGCCGGAAAATATCGAAGCCTATTATCAGGAATCCGGCAGGGCGGGGCGAGACGGAAATAAATCGTTTGCCGTGTTGCTTTATAATCTTTCGGATAAAGCGGAAACAGAGAAACGCATCAAGAACAATTTCCCTTCGCTGAAAGAAGTACAAACTGTTTACACCGCGCTTGGAAATTTTTTTCAAGTTGCAACAGGCGCGGGCAAAGGCGAGAGTTATGAATTTGACATTCTTACGTTTTGCAAAAACTACAACCTTGAAAACCTGAAAACGCATAATGCGCTGCGGCTGCTTGAGCAGCAAGGAGTGATTGCGCTGAGCGATGCTGTGTTTACATCGCCAAGAATTAAAATCATCGTGAGCAAAGAGGAACTCTGTAAGTTTCAAAACGCGAATAAAGACAGCGACCCGGTGGTGAAATTTTTATTGCGCACACACATCGGCTTGTTTGATGAGTTAGTAAACGTGAATGAGCGTGAAATTGCGAAGCGCCTGAAAAGGGAACGCGAAGATGTTGCAAAAACTTTGGAATTATTAGACAGGCTGAATCTTGCCATTTACGAAAAGCTCACTGACAAGCCGCAACTTACTTTTCTCGAAGCCCGTGAAGATGCGCGCTATCTCAAGTTAGATGAAGATTTCATCAAAAAGCGCAAACAAAACTTCGAGTCAAAGTTGCGGGCGATGCTTGCCTACACGTTGAACAAAACACGTTGCCGCAGTCAATACGTGCTTGATTATTTTGGAGAAACAGATAATTATCGTTGCGGGATATGTGATGTATGTTTGGAAAGAAATAAAATCAGCTTGTCGGATATTGAGTTGGAAGCAATTGAGCATGAAATCAAAAATCAACTTTCGCAGGGAAATAATAAGTTGGACGCATTAGTCAGAAGCATCCATACGCACAGCGAGCAGAAAGTAGTGGATACACTGCGCTGGATGTTGGACAACGGGCAATTAACGCAAACTGATACTCAATTTACCTGGAACGATTGAAAGCCATCATCTTCACTGTTACCAATGACATCACGCACGACCGCAGGATGCAGCGCATCTGTGAGTCGTTGTCGAAAAATGGATTTGACGTTACGCTTATTGGCAGAGAGTTAACAAATTCAAAACAACTAACACAGTTTTCATTTAAGACGATTCGTTTACGTTGTTTGTTCAACAAAGGAAAACTCTTTTATCTCGAATACAATTTCAGATTGTTCTGGAAATTGTTATTCATGTGCGCTGATGTTTACGCAGCAGTTGACTTGGATACTATCATTCCTTGTTTTAAGGTTGCATTTCTAAAAGGGAAGAAGAAAGTATTTGACGCGCATGAGTATTTCGAGGATGTTCCCGAAGTAGTGAATCGCCCGGTGACTAAAATGATTTGGAGTTGGGTAGGGAAAATGTTTGTTCCTCATGCTGACCTCGCGCTGACGGTGAGTGAAAGTCTTGCGGAACAATTTCATCAACTTTATGGAATCAGATTTGAAACGATTCGCAATGTCCCAAAGAAAACCACTGCGCCTGCCAACACCGGAAATTATTTGCTTTATCAAGGTGCGTTGAATGAGGGAAGAGGATTAGAACAACTCATTGAAGCGATGCAATCCATTGATATGCCGCTGAAGATTGCCGGAGAAGGCGACTTGTCAGATGCATTGCGACAGAAAGTAAACGCGCTTGGCTTGCAACAGAAGATTGAATTTCTTGGTTTTGTTTCTCCTGAAAAGTTAGACACGCTTACTGCAAACGCATGGCTCGGATTGAACCTGCTTGAAAACAAAGGATTGAGCTACTACTATTCGCTTGCGAATAAATTCTTCGATTATATCAATCATGGAGTTCCTTCGCTCAACATGGGGTTTCCTGAATACAAAAAAATCAACGCGCAGTTTGACGTGAGTTTACTTTTGAAAGACTTATCTGCCCAAGCCATCGTTGAAGCAGTTTATTCATTGAAAGAAAATCCTGCGTTGTATGAGCAGCTTAGAAAAAACTGCATTGAAGCAAGAGAAGAATTGAATTGGGAACGCGAAGAACAGAAGTTATTAAACTTGTATTTCCGCTTTGGATAAACACCTCCACATCATTTCTTTCAATGTTCCCTATCCTCCTGATTATGGCGGGGTGATTGATGTGTTTTACAAAATCAAAGCGCTGCACGATGCCGGAGTGCAAGTGCATCTGCACACGTTTCATTATGGCAGAGATGAATCGCCTGAGTTAGAAAAGATTTGCGCGTCAGTAAAATATTATCCCCGCGCAAAATTCTATCAGGCGATATACAGCAGTGTGCCCTACATAGTCGGCTCCCGCAAAAGCGATGATTTGCTTTCAAACCTTGTTGAAGATGAGCATCCGATTTTATTTGAAGGGTTGCACACTTGCATCTATCTGAATCATCCTTCCTTGAAAAACCGCATGAAGATTGTGCGGATGCACAACATTGAGTGGGATTATTACAACAGTCTTGGAAAGGCAGAGCGCAACTTCTTCCGCAAGTTCTATTTGCTTTCGGAATCGAAGAAGCTGCGGGAGTTTGAAGAAATTCTGCAACATGCCAATCTTATTCTTGCCATTTCTCCCAATGACACGGAATACCTTCAACAGAAATTCAGCAACGTGAAGGTGCAGTATGCTCGCGCCTTTCATCCATTTTCAATGGTAACTTCAAAAACAGGCAAAGGCAGCTATGCGCTCTATCACGGCAACCTGAGCGTTGCGGAAAATAATCAGGCTGCATTTTATCTCATCCACAAAGTGTTTGATGGAATTGATTTTCCATTGAAGATTGCCGGTAAGGAACCACTCAGCACGCTTGAAAAGGAAGCAAAGAAAAAAGAGGCTCGGTTTGAGCTCATTCCCAATCCATACAATGAAAAGATGCAGGTGATGATAGCGGATGCGCAACTCAATGTGCTGCCCACTTTTCAGCCTACGGGCATCAAATTGAAAATGCTGAATGCTTTATACAACGGGCGTTTCTGCGTGGTGAATTCGCAGATGGTACAAAACACGGGATTAGAGCCGCTGTGCATTCTTGCGGAGAATGCGGAAGAAATGAAGAAAACAATTCTTCAACTAATCAATGAAGATTTCACAAGTGAAATGATTCAACGCAGGGAGCAATTGCTTGCGGAGAAATTCTCAAACCACGCGAATGCGGTAAAGATGATAGAGTGGATTTTTAACTGAAATCATCAGGGGATGCCGGATCCGCCTTAGGCGGACCGGCATGTGATTAAAACACCGCCACCTTCCTGTTGAACGGCTGAACGCCATCGCCCGAAATACGCAGCAGATACACGCCCTTTGCGAATGCAGGCAAACTCAAAGTTTCTTTTGTTTTTCCTGAGAGGAATGTCTTTTCAAACAGAAAAACACTTCTTCCCGTGTTGTCAAAAATTTCGATGCTTCCTTTGAATGTTTCATTCGAAGACAAATCAACCGTGAGCATTTCGCCCGTTTGCAGTGGGTTGGGATAGATGCGCGTTTCGGCTACATCAAGCGCGGTGATGCTGGTGAAGAAAAATGATTTCGTAGTGCTGCATCCTTTACTGTCAGAAACTGTGATGGAATAATCGCCCGCGCCTGTCATGGTGATTTGCGGAACAGTAACTCCGTTTGACCAAGCATAATTAAAAGGAGGAGTGCCGCCATTTACCTCCGCATTCAGCACATAATTCGATTGAACAATCTGCGCATCCAATGTTTCAGGCTCCACCACATCAAATGAAATGACGAGCGAATCAGCGCCCGCTGCATCGGTGATGGTGAGGAAATAATTTCCTTCCGTAAGGTTCACGAGCGACTGCCCCGTGGTGCCGGTTGACCAATCATAAGAATAAGGTCCTGTGCCACCTGATGCGCCAATTGAAATGGAGCCATCCGTTTCGCCCGGGCAGGAGATATTCGACACAGAGAAGCTGGGCACAATCGCAGTAGCAGCGCGCGTCACGAAACTCGAATAAGCAGTATAGCTGCTGCAAGTATTGCCCTCATTAAAGGGGCGCACACGCCAGCGATAGTTATAGCCCGGCTCAAGGTTGGTGAGCATATAAGTAGTGTCTTGCAATACCAAATCAACATTGGAGAAGTTGCCGTTAAAGTAGCGCGTCACCTGCAAATTGTAATGCGTGGCTCCCGTTGTTTTTTTCCATTTCAACTGCGCGAAGTTTGCCGGCACGCCAAGCGTTCCGTTTGGAGGATAAATGCTTATCGTTTCGCCAACGCTGTCAATTATCGGTGCGGAATGATTCAACAAATCAGAACGCTCCGTCAATAGATACAAGCGCATCGCTTCAATCTGCTCAGGGCTGAATTTATCTTGACAGGCATCATTGGCATAAGACATATACAGGCTGCCATCAACGGCATAAGGAGTGCCCACGTAATCAACCTTGGTGTTGTTGTAAGGGCAGCCCCAGCGGTCAGAAATAAAATCGGCAGGCGTGTCGCAGAAATAGTCGCCCGCGTTGTTGCAGTTGGAGCCGTTCACGCGCTCATCATCAGATTCGGCAGGGTCGCTCACGTTGCGCCCTTCCCATCCGCTGAAGGTGTGGGGCAACGAAAAGTAATGTCCCAGCTCATGCGCCACAGTGCTGTTTGTGGGTCCGGCACACGATTTTGCAATCGCCATAAAATCTCTCCATCCTGAAAAATAGCCGCAGTTGCCAGCGGGGTCCTGCACGTAATAGATGTTTGCTACGTCTGCTGTTTTTGTTTGCGTGATAATGTTGCCCACGTTAAAACTCGTGTGCTCATACAAGGCGGTGTTGTTCACATAATTAATGTCGCCATAGATATAAAAATGAAAACCCACCTGCTCATATTGCTCATTGAGATGGCACAGCCCGTCAAGGATGCTTGATATTTTGTGATAGCCGCTGCCATCATTCGTCCCCACAAGATGTATTTTTAACGGAATATAATAGATGCCTTCATCCGCCTGCTTTGCTGCCGATGCGCCCGACTGTTTGTATTGCTTCAGCCAAGTGGTCATTTCTTCGGGCATCTGTGTGCCGCAATAACCGGACTGCTGACTGTAAGCCGAAAATACGAACACAATACTGCCAAACAGCAGAGAGAGATTTTTCATAACCAAATTGTTTTTCGAGTGAGTGTAACAAAGATAGGGCGAAATAGGTTTCGTTTATAGCTTGTTGGGGCTGGTGTGCAGAGGGTGGGGATAAGTCAATAGTCCACGGTCAACTGCCTCGTTATAAAATAGGTTTACACCAAAAGCTGTTTTCAAAAACACGCCTCACGCAGCAACTGCATTTGCACTAATCCTTTTTTTCGCGCATACTTAATATTGCGCCCGGGAATTGCCGCAGTGTCGGGGTGACTGTCAATGGCAAGCGTGAGGCTCGCCTCGCGCAGGATGTGCAGCATCGGGTAAGGCGAGCGGTTGGTATAGTTGGCAGCATCATCATCAGCCGCGCCTTCAAATAAATAGGCAGGATGAAAACTCGCCAGTTGATACACGCCCGCATTGCCTGATTTTTCCAACAGGCGTTCGCCATTTGCCAGCAAATGCAGGTAGGCGTGAAATGTTTTAAATGAAACAGGAAAAATCAGCAGCGTGGTTTCAATAGAAGCATCAGAATCCAACTGCCGAAAAGCATTGGTAAGAAAGTGGAGGCGCTTGTGATTTATTCCCGAACGCGCCACTGCATAATGCACCGTACCGCGCTTCATCTCCCGCGCGGCAAAGGGGCAAAAGTTATTGCCCACCACCACATCGGAAATCCACTTTTTCGTTTGCGCGATGATGATTGAGTTTGCAGGCATTTTTTTGATTGAATATAAAGGTAGCGGAAGTTTAGTTGAACATACTCTATACTCCACCCCCACACTCATCAAAATATCGCCCGCACCTGCGCCCTGCCGATATGCACGGGCTTTGCATCGCCCGTCTTTCTGCCTTCATAGCCGATGCTGAGTTGAATCGCTTTTGCAAGGCTGCGCTCAAACGAAGCATTCCACGTGTAGTTGTTGCCGTTTTTAAATCCTTGCAGCATCGCAAATTCAATTGCGGAGTTTTCGCTGCCCGTGTATGCAACCTGCACAAACGCAAACTTTGCGCTGAGCGAGCTTTTTGAAACTACATTGTAACGCGCTTCCAAACTCGCTTCGTTGCTCGTGGAGGTTTCACCGTTTTCAATAAAAATGTTTTTGCGCTTTGTAAAACTGTAAAGCCCCGTGAGGCGGAATTTCGTGCCGAAGAAATACGTCACTTGCGGCTCTATCTCGTTTGACTTAATCCGGTAATTGCGCTCCGTAAAAAATTGCGAGCTGTTCGATTTCTCTCCTGCAATGTAGGTGAGCAGAATGCTCACCGGCTGAAAAATCGTCCATCTTGCTCTGCCGATGTGGTCGCGCAGCGTCACGGTTTCATATCCGCTCACCTGGTTGCTTTTGCGCTGGTTATCCTGATAGGTATATTCAAAACTGTATTTCGCGCTTGACTTGTTAAAGAAAATACTGTTGCGCACAAGGCTTCCCAGTGAAACCAGCGATTGTTCACTTTCGCTAAACACAAACGGATTGAAGGGCGACCTTCCTTCCCCGCGAAACACTTTGCGGTTAATCTGCAACGATGTGATGGAGGAGAAGCGGGCTATGAATTCGCGTATGCCATTTTTATTATTCCATATTGCTCGCGGGTTCAGGCTTAGCGATTGGTTGTATTGTGTGCCATCCACCGCGTCAAATTGCGTGGTGGGATTCAGCACTCTAATATAATCACCGGGAAAACCGGGAGGCGCTATTTCAAATTCGTTTTGGTCTTTCACTCCGTTGCCGTTGTAATCTTCATTGTAAATAAAAATACCTTCACCGGGCTGCACTTTCAAATACGTGTATTCAATCCTCGGCTCTCGTCCCGCGCCTAATTCATAGAGGACATTTGTGTTCACCGCGCCTTTGGCAAGATTCAATCCGTATTCAATTCTTCCGAGATAATAATGTTCTATCTCCTTCGCCTGAATCGCAGAGTCAACGCTTTCAAACATGCGATACGTGAATTGCCAATTGAGCTTATGCGCTGTGTGTGTGAACCAGTTGCCATTCACATTCACCGTATTACTGTTGGTGATAAGCCGCATTTCATTCTCCCTCGGGAAAAATTCAAGTCTGCGGATGTATTCGAGCTTCATTTTGTTCACCGCTGAATCAGCGCTTGCGATATACACGCGCCAGTCATTATACACAAAACCGGTTGGCAGCAGCGTATCCGTTTGCGCTTCTCTTCGCTTGTTGATTTCCTGCTCGTAGCGGCTGCCTATTTTCCATCCTTTCAGTTTGTCAAAAGCCTTGGCAACTTCCACCATCGGCCAGATGTATTTTGTGTTTTCCGTTGTCGCCTCCGTGGTGAGAAAGCGCAAGTCAACATTTGCAGAATATCCCTTGCGTGAAAAAGTGGAGAAAGCGCGGTGCTGAAATCCCGTATAGTTATCTCCTGATATAAAAGAGGAGAACTGATAACCCGCGTTTCCAACTTGTTCTTTTGAAAAATTGAGCCGCGCATTTGCGATATGCTCATCGGCAACTTCTGTTTTCAAATAGTTCCAGTCGCGGTTGAATTCCACCGTTCGAAAGCGCTCCAACTCTTTGAAATTGTGGTTCACAAATTCATAGTTGGCATCTGCCGTAAACTTTTGCTTTTTGCTTTCAGCGCCAATCCTGAAATTCCGTTGATAGGCAGTTTTTAATCCCGCGCCCGCATTATCGCCATCATCAAGCCGCGAAAAATTATTCAGGTCGCTGTTGCTTACTGCGCCTTCAATCGTGAAGAAATCATTTACGGTAGGTTTCAAATCCATTGCAGCGGTAACCATCTGCAATCTTTTCGGAGTAACAAGCACGCGAAACGGAATGAAAGAACCCTGCCGCGTTCCGTTCACGCGGGGGATATAACGAAACACTCTTCCATTCACATTCGATGAGGATTGCACATAATCGCCTTGCCGCTGCCCCACAAACGTGAAGTTCACGCGATACTCCGCGCTGTCAGGGTCGGTGGAATAAACAAACACGGTGTCCACTTCGGGCGTGAGCGAATCGCCATCAATCAGCGCATAAAGAATTCTGTCCACATCAAATTCTTCCAATTCAAACCCCGGATAGAGAATACCGATGGGATTATCTCCGGCAGTTTCCATTGCGCCTTTTTGCTGTGCAGTGAAGTCGGCATCAACGGGTTGGTTCTTGCTGTCTTGCTCGGTGTAAGCATTCACCCTGAATTTCACTTTCTCGCGCTCATAGCCCGCGTTAGCTACCGCAGTTGTTCTGAAATAATTCCTGTCGGAATATTCAAACTCAACGGTGATGCGCAAATCGCGCGTCACTAATAATTTGGGAGTGAAAATAATTTCACCCAAATTGTAATCAATCACATAATCATTCTCCGCGCCTCGTTGTATTTGTCTTCCGTTCACAAACACGCGCTCCGTTCCCGCAAGCACGATGATGAATGTTTCGCCATTAGCGCCAATCAATTTATAAGGACCCTGATTGCCTTCCGATACGGGAAGCGTGAAGCGATTGAATCTTCCCTTGGGCACTGCGATGCTTGCCTGCGCAATCACTTTTTCTTTTTCCGACAAGTTGAAACTGCCCGAATAACTCGCGCCTTGCAGGTTCCTGTAATATTTCATGAAATATCCTTCTGGGCTTTTGATGTCATAGTCGCCCACTATCAAGCGGTGCGGCTGCTTGGTGAGTTGGATATACACTCTGTCAAACTCCTGCAACTGCTGCGTGGTGCCATCCGGCTGAATGGGAATATTGTTATCGGTGAGCGCGGCAAGAATTTCAATATCCTCCGTGATGTTTCCTGCAATTTGCAAGTTGAAACTTGAATTCAAAACAACGTCCTGATTATTTCCAAAGGACAAGCCGCGCGCAAAACTTCCGTTATATTCTAACGAGCCGAAATCAATAGTCGCGGCAGAGGTGTTGGGCGGGATGTAAGAAAACGGATTGAGCAGATAATCTTCCAACTGTCCCGCGCCTGCCGGATTCTTTTTATAAACCACGCGCGCAAGGCTAAACGGAAACGTGCGATATACAACCGTTACACTATCACTCGCAGGACGACTCTTCCATACCAGAGAACTTTTCACCGCGTCAAACGTGTAGGCAGAAGTATCTATCAGCTTACTCCCTCCGTCACGCACCACCAGCGAGCCTTCCACGATACTAAGCGAATCAAGTTGCAGCGTATCTCCGCTCACAGGCACAGTTTTAAAACGCAGGCGCGATAGGTCTTGCGCGGTGGCGGCAGCACATAAAAGCAAGAGCAATAAAAACCCGTTCAGCCGAAGCAGTTTCACTGATAGATAGCTATGAAATAAAATTAACGGTGTTTGCAGAGAGTTCGTACACAGGCGAAACAGCGGGTGTAGTACAAAATTGCATCGGCTCGTGTGCGGTGGGCTTCTCCCCTTTTAGGGGAGACATAGAGGGGTAATTCCTATTTGATACCCCTATGTATTTCTCCCTAAAAGGGGAAAAGCCACGCTCGTTGCATTTTGTCTTACACCCAAAACAGGATGCGTTGCTTAAAAATGTTTTTCTGCAAGAAGATATTCTTTCACATAATCCCCCACCCCATCTTCCAGCGAGAAAAACTTTTCATCGTAGCCCGCTTGCTTCAACTTACTGATATTCGCCTCCGTGAAGTATTGATAGTTTGCGCGGATGTCAAGCGGCATATCAATGTATTCGATTGACAGTTTCTTACCGAGCGCGGTGAAGAGCGCATTTGCCAAATCATTAAAAGTTTGGGCTTTGCCTGTGCCTACATTATAGATGCCGGAGGCAGGTCGCTTTGTGAAAAAGAAATAACAGATGCGCAACACATCCTGCACATAAATGAAATCACGCAGTTGAGCGCCATCTTTATATTCTTGACGATGCGAGCGAAACAGCTTGATGCCGCCTGTTTCCTGCACTTGTTTGAACGCATGAAAAATCACTGATGCCATCCTTCCTTTGTGATATTCGTTTGATCCATACACGTTGAAAAACTTCATGCCTGCCCAAAAAGGAGGCGCGGAGTTTTGCTGTAACGCCCAATTGTCAAAATCGTTTTTTGATTTACCATATTCATTGAGCGGCTTCAGCCAGGGAATCGTTTCATGGCGGTCATCAAAGCCGTGTTCACCTGCGCCATACGTTGCTGCGGATGAGGCGTACAAAAGCGGAATTTGAAACTGTACGCATTGCTTCCACAACTCAATAGAATAATTAGTGTTGAGGCGCTGAAGAATTTTTCTGTTTGTTTCAGTGGTATCGGTTCGCGCTCCTAAATGAAAAATGAATTTAACAGTGCCGGAATATTTTTCGAGCCACTCGTGAAAGATTTCACGCTCCACCTGCTCGGCAATAGACTTGCCTTCTAAGTTTTGTTTCTTGGCGGGATTGCGGAATTTGTCAACGGCAACAATGTCGGTGATGCCTTGTTGATTGAGAAAACCTATCAGGTTGCTTGCGATAAATCCCGCTGCTCCGGTAACAACTATCATTCGATAAAAGAGAAATGAGTAAGTTGCAAACATAGGATAATCGCTCTCACTTGAATTGATATGAGCCGCACAAAATCATTTTCTTTCTCCTTCACGGCTGTTCTTCTCATTTTGTTTGTTGCAGAAATTCTTTGCGCAATTGCGTTGCGTTTTTCGGAAGGAAGCTGGATTTACACGCGTGGAAAAAATGAGAACTACGAATTGTTTGAGCCGCATCCTAGTTTAGTTGGCATTCCGAGAAAAAATATTTCCGTAACAATAAACAGTATTCACTACAAGCATAATTCTCAGGGCTTTCGCGGAGATGAACCTGAAGCGCAAAAAACAAAAAAGAGAATCGTGTGCGTTGGCGGCTCCACTACTTATTGTATTGGCGTGAACAACAACGAAACATGGGCTTACTATTTAGACAGTTTGCTGCAACCCGAATATGAAGTATTGAACCTCGGTATTCCGGGGCATACAACTGTTGAACATAAAAAACTGCTTCCCGATGCACTTGAAAAATACGCGCCTGATCTTGTAATTCTTCACTGCGGGTTAAATGATTTGCGCAACATGCACGTGCAAAACTTGGGAAATGATTATTCAGAATTTCATCAGCCTTCTCTTTACGCAAGTTTTGGTTTTTGCCTGCAAGACAGGCTGCCGCGCTCTGCTTTAGTGTATGTTGTGTTTCGTGTGTTGCAAAATATCAGCGTTATTCCAACCTGCGCATTCCGAAATGAAATGCCGGCAGGAACGCTTTCGGATGCTGTGGATGAGCGCGTGGTGAAAATTTACAAGCGCAATCTTGACACGCTGATTGCTCAATGCGCAGAGAATAACATTCCGGTTTATTTATTGCCACAGGTTTTATCGGAAGAAGTTGTTACGGACGAAAATTTGAAATGGTGGATTCACTATCTCTCGAAAAAAGGAATTTTCAACGCGCTGAATGCAATGAACAATGTATTAACTTCTCATTACAATATTAATAATGAAATTTTCGGTCCGCGTATTTGTTGGGAAACAGAGTTCCAAAAAAAGGATTTTTTCGATGCCAGTCATCTAAATGCTATTGGAAACTTGAAGATTGCTGAAATTGTGGCAATAAGTTTTAGCGGCAACGCTAGCGCAAGCGTCCCTTTTGTTCCTTCAAAACCTGAGTAGAAAAAAAATCACAATCACCCCAACCTTATTTCCCAGTTCATCAGCCTTGGAATATCTTTTTAGCAGCGCAAGACATTACAGCGGAAAGAAAAGACTGCTGAAAATCAAGTTGATGAAATAAACTTGAACAAGTAATGCCTGCCCATGAAGATGCAATCTTGCCGAAATATTCCCACGAGATGCAATCTCGCGGAAGTCAAGGGGATACATTCCCCTTGAAAATGAATACTATTTGTATTCACTCAACAAAATCCGCTCCCCGCACATTTCATATTCTTCCATGCGGTTTGAGCTGATGATGAGCAGGCGCTCGTTTAAATAATCGCGCACGAGTTGCCGATACCACAAGATGCCGGCTTCATCAAGATTGGTGGCGGGTTCATCAAGCAAGAGAACGGACGCATCGGTGAGCAGCGCGAGGCACAGCTTTACGCGCTGCTTCATGCCGGAGGAGTAATAACGGATTTCTTTTTGCGCATGTTGCTCCATGCCGAGCAATGCAATTATCTGCTGAACAGAAAGTTGTTGCACCGCTTTTTTAAAACTGAAATGAAATTGCAGTTGCTCCGCGAGGGTGAATTCTTCAATCAACTGCATGTAGGGCGCACAGAGCGTGATGTGGCGAAACACGTCTTCGGTTGCGATGGTTGTGTTGTCGTTTGAAAACTGCACGCTGCCTTCGGAAGGCGACTGGCTGCATGCAATTATTTGTAATAAGGTGCTTTTGCCGGAGCCGTTGGGACCGAGCAATGCGTAAGCATTTCCCGATGCAAAGCGATAGGTGAGTTTGCGGAAAACCCAATCGCGGTTGTAGCGCTTGCCTGCCGAATCAAGCGTGATTGTCATTGGTGCGAAAGCCTTTCATAATGCCGCGCACGGATTCGCGGATGAAGTTGAGAATCTCATCGCGCTCATCGCTTGCAGCTACTTCCGCCTCGATGATGCGCAGCGCGTGCGTGACGTTTGAATTCTTTACAAACAAAACGCGATAGATGTCGAGGATGTGATTAATTTTTTCGGAAGTGTAGCCGCGCCTTCTCATGCCGATGGAGTTGACGCCCATATAGGAGAGCGGCTTGCGCGCGGCTTTCACATAGGGCGGCACATCTTTGCCCACCATGGAGCCTCCGGAGATGATTGCATGCGCACCGACCTTTACAAACTGGTGGATGCCCGACAAGCCGCCAATGATGGCAAAGTTGCCGATTTCAATATGCCCCGCGAGGTTCACGCCATTGGCGAGGATGCAATGCTTGCCGATAACGCAGTCATGCGCGATATGCACGTATGCCATCAGCAGCGTGTGATCCATAATCACGGTTTTGTTGCTGAGCTTGGTGCCACGGTTGATGGTAACGAACTCGCGGATGGTTACGTTGTTGCCGATTTCAACCGTTGTTTCTTCACCTGCGAATTTTAAATCCTGCGGGATGGCAGCGATAACAGCGCCTGGGAATATCTTGCAGTTCTTGCCGATGCGCGCACCTTCCATAATCGTCACGTTGGGACCAATCCACGTTCCCTCGCCTATCACCACGTTTTTATTGATGGTGACGAACGGCTCAATCACTACGTTCTGCGCGATTTTCGCCTGCGGGTGGATGTAGGAAAGGGGTTGGTTCATCTTAATGGATGATTGTTGATGGAAGATGGACTTGGTTCATCAAATGAATTCGTATGTGGTCAATATTAAATCTTCCATCATCCATCTAAAATCTTCCATCCTTATTTTCCTTCTTTGCGATAAATCTTTGCTACGAGCACCGCTTCTGATACGATTTTATTTCCGACATAGGCAGTGCCTTTCATTTCACAAATACCTCTTCGAATTGGGCTGAGTAATTCCAATTTTAATATCAACGTGTCGCCCGGCACTACCACGTTCTTGAACTTGGCTTTGTCAATCATAATGAGATACGTATCGTAATTCTCGGGGTCTTTCACAGTGTTCAGCACGAGAATGCCGCCTGTTTGCGCGAGGGCTTCTAATTGCAACACGGCAGGCATCACGGGGTTTTCGGGAAAATGCCCGGGGAAAAACGGCTCGTTGAAAGTGACGTTTTTAATCCCCACCACTTCATTTTCAGTAAGGTGGATGATTTTGTCAACCAACAGAAATGGATAGTTATGCGGCAGGCTCTTGGCGATTTTCTTAATATCCATCACCGGCTCCTTGTTCGGGTCGTACAGCGGTATCTCTTCCTTTATTTTATTCTGCTTAATGTGGTTCTTAATCTTTTTCGCAAACTCAATATTTGATGCATGTCCGGGGCGCGTTGCGGTAATCTTCGCCTTAATCGGTCTGCCGATGAGCGCGAGGTCGCCAATCACATCGAGCAGCTTGTGACGAGCAGGCTCATTGTGATGATGTAGCTCCACATTATTTAAAATGCCTTCGCTCTTCACTTCAACTTTCGGCTTGTTGAAGAGCTTTGCAAGTTTGTCGAGTTCCTTTTCAGTAACCACTTTGTCAACCACCACAATTGCGTTGCTCAAATCACCCCCTTTAATCAGGTTGTTATCAAGCAGCATTTCCAACTCATGCAAAAAGCAAAACGTGCGTGAAGAAGCGAACTCTGTCTTGAACTCGTCAATGTGTTCAAGCGAGGCAAGCTGGCTGCCGAGCACGGGCGAGTTATAATCAATCATCACCGTCACTTTATATTCATCGCTCGGGGTGGCAATCATATCCACCTTCTTGTCCTCATCAGTGAACTGTATCGTTTCCTTTAATTCATAATAATTGCGCTCCGCGTCCTGCTCCTCGATGCCTGTTTCCATTAGCGCTTCCATAAAATACTTTGAGCTGCCATCCATGATGGGCACTTCCTGGTTGTCGAGTTCAATCAGCACGTTGTCAATGCCCAAGCCCACGAGCGCAGCAAGCGCATGTTCAATGGTGCTTACGCGCACTCCGTTCTGCTCAATCGTTGTGCCTCTTGAAACATCCACCACCAAATCCGCATCGGCATTAATCACAGGCTCGCCTTTCATATCCACCCGCTTGAACTTGAACCCATGATTCACAGGCGCTGGCTTAAACGTGAGCATCACATTCGCCCCCGTATGTAATCCGATGCCGGAGACCGTAACGGGCTTCTTTATTGTTCTTTGGTATTCAATCATGCGCGATGAGTTTGGAGTTTGAAGTTTGGAGTTTAAAGTTGGATGACAGAAACTTCATCACTAAACTTCAAACTGTTTTAGTTTTTTCTCCAATTCAAAAACCCTATTTTCCAGGTTGGGCAAATTTCGGTAAATAACGTGAACTTTCAGACTTTGCTTGTGGTCCATCATCGGAATTCCCTGCCATGTTTTGAAGGGTTCATCCACGCTTTTCGTTACACCGCTTTTTGCTCCGATACGTGTGCCGTCAGCGATTTTCAAATGACCTACAAAACCCACTTGTCCGGCAACAAGACAATTCCTTCCAATCTTTGTGCTGCCTGAAATGCCGGTCTGCGCAGCGATAGCGGTGTTTTCGCCAATCTCTACGTTGTGTCCAACCTGAATCAGGTTATCCAACTTCACGCCATTGCGGATAATCGTTGAACCCATTGTGGCTCTGTCAATCGTTGTGTTGGCGCCAATCTCAACATTATCTTCAATCACTACATTTCCTGTTTGCGGAATTTTATCAAATGTGCCGTCTATCTTCGGCACAAAACCAAAACCATCGCTGCCAATCACTGCACCGGATTGGATGATGCAATTTTTGCCCACCGTGCAGTGATGATTGATTTTCACGCCTGCGGAAACAATCGTGTCATCGCCCACTTGCACATTGTCACCCAAAATTGTTCCCGGAAAAATTCTCACATTGTTTCCCAGCACGACATTCTCACCCACATAGCTGAACGCTCCGATGTAGATGTTCTTTCCAAGCTTCGCAGTCATACTTACGTAAGCGGGTTGTTCGATGCCGGTTTTGTCGGATGGCTTTTGTAAAAACAGATTCAGGATTTTGGTGAACGCATCATAAGGGTCATACACACGAATGAAAGCGCTTTTCGCTCCTTCCGGTTTTTGAAAATCATTACTTACAATGAGCGCGCCCGCGTTTGTCGTTTTCGCAAAATGCTCATACTTAGGATTGGCAATGAAGCTGATGTTGTTGGATAAAGCTTCTTCAATTTTCGCAGGACTTTCGATAACAATGCTGTCGCTGCCTTCTAGCTTGCCATTGAGAAGTGTCGCGATTGATTGGGTGGTGAATTGCATCTGAGAAGTTTAAAGTTTAAAGTTTGAAGTTTAAAGTCGGAATCCGGCAATTCAGTTATTACTTAGGACAATCTCCTTCGGATAGCACAGAAAATATTTTTTCACCGGCTCTGAAAGCACGGAGATGTTCAACTGGTCTGATGCCTTCGCAATGTCTTTCAAACTTCCGTCTTTATAGAGAATGTTGATGTTTCCCTTTTCAGGATTATAGGCGCTGTTGCTCGTGCTTGAAGTAAATACGAAGTAGCTGACTTCATTCATGGTTTGCAATCCGTATTGTTTTTTCACTTCTTTTTTAATGCGCTCAATCCTGCTTTCTGAAAATGGTTCGTTCTTGATTTCAATTTTCAACAGTTTTCTGTCCAACAGTTTCTCACAGAGTAAAGACAGGATTTTGTCTTCATGCGTTGTCCAGTTTTTCACGGCAGCCATCATGTCCACATCATCAAGACGGGCAAAGTTTTCAAGCGGTTCCTCGCTTTCAAGAAACATTTTTTTCGTGACAGTATTTTTCAGAAAATATTCCAACGGCTTGCTCGCTTCCACGGGCACTTTGTTATCGGATAATTCTTTTGCGCGTTTTAAAATTTTCACCAGCAGGTTTTCAGCAACCAAAACGGTTTTGTGCAAATACACTTGCCAATACATCAGCCTGCGGGCAACAAGAAATTTTTCGATGGAATAAATGCCTTTTTCTTCGACAACGATTTGGTCGTTTTTTATTTCAAGCATCTTAATGATGCGGTCGTGACTAATCACGCCTTCCTGCACACCGGTGAAAAAACTGTCGCGCTTCAGGTAATCCATCCTGTCCACATCAAGCTGGCTGGAAATCAATTGATGCAGAAACTTCTTTTTATACCTGCCTTCAAAAATTTCAATCGCTAAAGAAAGCCTGCCTTTATAAATCTTGTTCAACTTCGACATGAACATTTCTGAAAGAAACTCATGCGACACACCGGGAATTAAACAGTTTTCCAGCGTGTGTGAAAATGGACCATGACCGATGTCGTGCAATAAAATACCCACGCTTGCAGCTTCAGCTTCTTTGCCGGAAATTTTGTGTCCTTTTGAGCGTAGCGTATCCAACGCCATCCCCATCAGGTACATCGCTCCCAGCGCATGATGAAAACGTGTGTGATGCGCGCCCGGATACACATAGTTGGAAAGCCCAAGTTGGTTGATTCTGCGCAGGCGTTGAAAATACGGATGCTCAACAAGGTCAAAAATCAACTCAAAAGGTATCGAGATGAAACCGTAAACCGGGTCGTTGAAAATCTTGTGTTTGTTGATGAAAGGCAGAGGGTTACGCTTTGCGGCTAAATTAATTGAAACAGGAGCATTTTCGTAGCTTTGAAAAAAAACGTGATACTTGAAAAAATTTCAAACAATAAGTTAATTGGAAATGGCGACTAACCCTTTCAAATACGAAATCATTATTTACTGGAGCAAAGAGGACAAAGCATTTATTGCGGAAGTTCCTGAATTGCCAGGGTGCATGTCTGATGGGAAAACCTACGGAGAAGCCTTGCAGAATGTTGAAGTGATTATTTCGGAATGGATTGAAACAGCAAAATCTTTAGGACGTGAAATTCCGCAGCCAAAGGGGCGCTTAAAGTATGCGTGAGTTAAAAAGAACCTTTTAAAAACATGACCAACATTCACATACTCTGGGCTGACGATGAGATTGACCTGCTGAAGCCGCAGATATTGTTCCTTGAGCAGAAGGGATATAAAGTAACTCCTGTCACAAACGGACAAGATGCAGTTGAGCATTGCCGCAAAAACAGTATTGACATTGTTTTTATGGATGAGTCAATGCCCGGGCTTTCCGGATTAGAAGCGCTCGCGCAAATAAAAACCATCAACGCAAACCTGCCGGTGGTGATGATTACGAAGAACGAAGAAGAAAACCTGATGGAAGAGGCAATCGGCTCGCAGATTGCGGATTACCTCATTAAACCCGTGAAGTCCAACCAGATTTTACTCACGCTAAAAAAAATCATTGATAATAAGAAGCTGGTGAGCGAGAAAACCACCTCTGACTATCAGCGCGAATTCCAACAGATTTTCTCCACAATTCAAAGCACGGAGAATCATAAAGACTGGGCAGAACTCTATAAGAAACTCGTGTATTGGGAACTGGCGTTGAATAAATCCGAGAGCGGCATGCGCGAGGTGCTCACGATGCAGAAGCACGAAGCGAATGTGGAGTTCAACAAGTTCATTACTAAAAACTATCTCAAGTGGCTGGATGGCGAGGGATCGCAAGTGCCCGTGCTCTCGCACACGCTGATGGAGAAGAAAGTTTTTCCCTACATCAAAAAGGAAGTGCCTACTTTCTTGGTGTTGATTGATAACCTCCGCTACGACCAATGGAAAACAATTCAGCCGCTCATAGCGCAGAATTTCCGGATGGAGGAAGATGATACTTATTACAGCATTCTACCTACCGCAACACAATACTGCCGCAACGCGATTTTCTCCGGTTTGCTTCCATCAGAAATACAAGAAGAGTATCCGCAAAACTGGAAGAATGATGATGACGAAACCGGAAAGAACATGTTTGAAGACCTGTTTTTTAAAGATCAGTTAAAGCGCGGCTTCCGTGATGAGGTGAAATCGGAGTATATCAAAATCACGAACCATCATGATGGAAAAATCTTAGAGCAAAACATCCTGAACCACCTGCATAATAATATCACCGTTATCGTTTACAACTTCATTGACATGCTCTCCCATGCGCGCACAGAGATGGAAGTGCTGAAAGAACTTGCCAGCGATGAAGCAGCCTATCGTTCACTCACGCTGTCATGGTTTGAGCATTCACCGTTGCACAACGCATTGAAGAAACTTGCTGAAAAAGAGGTGCGCATCATCTTCACCACCGACCATGGCTCCATCCGCGTGAACACTCCAAGCAAGTGCATTGCCGACAGAACAACTACCACGAACATCCGCTACAAAACAGGCAAAAACCTGAATTTTGAACCGAAAGATGTGTTTGAAGTCAAGAATCCGCACGATGCTTTTTTACCCAAACAGTTTGTAAGTTCCAACTACATTTTTGCGAAGGAAGACAAGTTTTTTGTCTATCCGAACAACTACAATCATTTTGTGAATTTTTTCCGCAACACATTTCAACATGGCGGCATTTCGCTGGAAGAAGTGATTATTCCGTTTGCGGTCTATACTTCAAAATGACTATATTTATTAACTTTATCCATCTTCTAATCGTATGGATGATTATTCAGTAGGTAATAAGTGGTATGAAAGGGGTTGGTTCATGACGCTTATGGCACTATCTTGTTCCCCCAGTTGCTTTGCTTGTCATAGCTTTCTCAAAACAAAAATTAAATCCATTCTACAAAGTAGCCTCTACTATTATTTTGATTGTTTTCATTGGATGGTTGACGTATATGCTCTTGTCAAAGTAATTCACTGTTATTTTCATAATGACTGTTCTTCTCAAAAAAATCATGACTGACCTGACCCGCCTCACCAAAGAAGATCAAGACTCGCTTGCCACACTCATCCGCGAAGAGTTACAATGGAAAACCACTCAAAGAAAAAGCAAGCCGTCTCTTGCGAAACTCGCCCGTGAAGCCCGCACGGAACATCTGGAAAAAGAAGCGAAAGAGAAACAACAGTGACGCTACATATCCCTGAACTTGAAAATGTGGATAAGGCTGCAAAGGATTTTCTGCACCTTTGTGAAAACCATTTTTTTTTCGCATTTTACGGTACGCTTGGAGCAGGCAAAACGACTTTCATTAAGGCGCTGTGCAAAGAACTCGGAAGTAAGGATGCCGCAACCAGCCCAACCTTTTCCATCGTGAACGAATATCACACACACCCGCAGCCCTCAGGCAAGTCTTTCAAAATCTATCACATTGATTTTTACCGGTTGAAAAATTTTGACGAAGCGCTGAACATCGGAGTGGAAGAATATTTGAACGCGCCCGATGCTTATTGCTTTGTGGAGTGGCCCGAAATCGCAGAGGCTATTTTCCCTGAAAACGCAGTGCGTGTGCGCATTGAAAAGCAGGATGACAATTCAAGAACTCTGAAAATTGAACTCTAATCTCAATAAACGAAGTTTAAATCTTGCGAACAGAAAACTATAAACCGTAAACTGAAAACAACTTCAAACCTCAAACTCCAAATTAAGAAATGGCAATCGAAAAACCCGTATCATCTTCCTTCTCCGGCTATGAAATAGCGTTTGGGCTCGCTACGCAGGAATCGCCCGCGCAACTCAAAAGCAAAAACAGCAAGCTCTTTATCGGCATCCCGAAAGAAAAATTTTTCCAGGAGCAGCGCATCGCGCTCACACCCGAATCGGTAAGCATCCTTGTTGCCAACGGGCATCGCGTGGTGATTGAGTCAAAAGCAGGCGAGGGTGCGCATTTCAAAGACCGCGACTTTTCAGAGGCGGGAGCGGAAATTGTGTTTGATGCAGCGAAAGTGTTTGACGCTGAAATTATTCTCAAAGTCGCCCCATTATCGGAAGATGAAATCTCGCTGCTAAAGATGCACCAGATTCTTCTTTCGCCCATTCATCTGCCAACAATAAAAGATGATTACATTCTGAAACTGATGAGCAAGCGCATCACCGCGCTCGCCATTGAGTATATGAAAGATGAAGGCGGCTCATTCCCTTTCGTGCGCTCAATGAGTGAAATTGCCGGAAGCCTCGTCATTACCCTTGCCGCTGAATATCTCACCAATGCAAGCCACGGGCAGGGAATCATTCTTGGCGGGATTTCGGGCGTACCACCCGCTAAGGTTGTGATTCTTGGCGCAGGCGTGGTGGGTGAGTTTGCAACGCGCACCGCGCTTGGTATGGGCGCAGAGGTAAAAGTGTTTGACAATAATATCTACAAGCTCATGCGCCTGCAAAACAACATTGGCAGGCGCATTTTCACTTCGAGCATTTATCCCGATGTACTGCTGCGCGAAATCAGCACGGCTGATGTGGTGGTGGGCGCCATCCATTCGGAGTCGGGCAGAACACCCATCATCGTCACCGAAGAGATGGTGTCGCAGATGAAGAAGGGCGCGGTGATTCTCGATGTGAGCATTGACCAGGGCGGTGTGTTTGAAACTTCCGAAATCACCACGCACGAAAACCCCACGTTTAAAAAGTATGATGTGCTGCACTATTGCGTTCCCAACATGTCCTCGCGCGTTTCAAAGGTTGCTTCGTATGCCATCAGCAACATTCTCTATTCACGCTTATTGAAATCTGCCGAATACGGAGGCTTTGAAAAATTTCTGCGCTATGATACCGGCTCGCGGCATGGCGTTTACATCTATCACGGCAGCCTCACGAACAGATACCTGAGCGAGCGCTTCGGGCTCAAGTACACCGACATCGAGTTGCTGTTTGCGGCAAACTTTTGAGTGTTGGGTGTTGAGGGTGGAGTGTTGAGTAGAGAAAATGTGGCGCGTACTGATTTCATTTGTTTAGCGTGTCGTACTGGTAGCGAACTCGTCAGGAGGGTAGTGAAATCAAATGAGATAAAGGCTTGATTGTCGAAATTCAAGGATTATTTAAGGGGATTTTCCCAATAAATAAAGTCCAGGAAATTTGTAATTGAATTTAAAAAATTCAGAAGTAATTTTTGGTTATTAATTTCAAACTCAATAAAAGCACCCTTATCATTTATAACTAAATATTCAATCGATTTTATTGCTTCAATTAGCTTTTTATTATTCTTATCTTTCTCAATAATGTTTGTGGGACTATGAACAATTCTATTCCTTAGTTTATTGTAGTTGGTTATTCTAACCCATTCAGAATTGATTTTTTCTAAGTCAATTTCTAAAACCTTCTTCAAATAGTTACAGTACTTAAATATTCCATCACCACTTAAGTCGTTAATCTTTATTGATTTATTTTTCTCAGCTACTTTACAGATTTGATAAAGTTTTCGTTCTAAAAACGAGTAAAGAGAAATAAACAAAGAATTAGAGTAAAGATTTAGAGTGTAGATCCTTATTTCCTGCTCTGCAAAGTCCCAGCCATTCCGATATTCAATCTCAAACTCCGATGATTCTTTCAAAATTTCATGAAATTCTTCAATCTTTTGTTTCAATTCTGAGTCAATAGTTTGCTTAGTAATCTTAATATACTCTTTAAAAGAAAAGACATGAAATTCTACATCTTCAAAATATCTAAACTCATTACTGTCAAAAATACTTTTAGGTCTATTCAGTCCCATAACATCTCATGTCTTGCCCCCAAAATACATCCCTTTCTCCACCCATCCAAACACCCCGCTTTTCAGATACGGCAGGCAGGGATTTCATTTTACCCGGATGTTCTAATTTTACCCGCATGTTTTCCAAACGCCACATACTGATTCTTGTCCTGCTGCTTTTTGTTTTGCTGCCTGATATGTCGTTTGCGCAATGTCCCATGTGCAAAGCCTCCGTGGAATCATCCATGAAAGAAGGAAGTACCGTTGCACTGGGATTAAACAAAGGCATTCTCTATTTGCTCTCAATGCCTTACCTCATCTTTTGTGTATTGTTTCTGCTTTGGTATCGCAACTGGAAAAAAGTCCAAAAATTGGGAATTACGAATTCCTAATTCTCAATTCCTAATTTCTAATTCGTAATCCGAATTCCTGCTCAACACTCCACCCTCAACACCCCACACCCATCACTCAAATGTCTCCCAACATCGGGCGCAAAACCACCTCCTCCACCACTGAGCGGTCGGAAAGATTGTAGATATTATAAATGAGGTCGGCTAAGTCTTTCACATCCATAAAGCGTTTTTCGGGCAAGCCCGATGAAGCCCACGAAGAAGTGTAAGTAGCTCCGGGGAAAAGCGAAGTAACCTGAATATTGTGCGGCTTCAACTCCTCGCGCAACGCGCGCGACAAGCCAAGCAGCGCATGTTTCGACACGGAGTAGCAGCCACCGCTTGGATATGCCTTGAGACTTGCAACTGAACACATATTGAAAATATGTCCGTCTTTGTGCGGAGTCATCAGTGGCAGCACTTCATTGGAGAAATAATACGCGCTGAAGAAATTCACGTCCATCAGTTCTTCCATCACGCCATCATCATCGGTGACATTGCCGGGCTGAAAAGCGCCCGCGTTGTTCACGAGCACATCAAGCCGCTTCCAACTTTTCTTCACCTTGCGCACAAAACTGGTTATTTGCTTGCGATCGGAAACATCGCAGGATTGCGCGATAACTTTCGTTTTGTATTTATCGTTGAGGTATTGTTCAAACTGGGCAACTTCCTTTGCATTGCGCGCACAGATGGCAAGCTCAAAGCCTTTCTCGGCAAATTTTTCGGCAATCGCGCGACCGATGCCTTTTGTCGCGCCTGTAATCAGAATCGTCATAGTTTCAGAATTTAAATCAGTCGGTTTTCACACTTATCCGCACCGGACAAGTGACTGAAAATTAAAGTATTTTTGACGGTCGCTAAAAATCCATGAATTTTTTCTTTCACCTTGGGCGCTATGTGCTGATGCTGAAGCATTGCTTCATTAAGCCGGAGAAGTTTTACATGTATTGGAAAGAACTTTTCCGGCAGATGGTAAACATCGGAGTCGGCTCGTTGGGTATTATCTCTGTGATTTCGCTCTTCATCGGTGGCGTAACTGCCGTGCAGTTTGCCTATCAGTTGCAAGACACCTTCGTGCCCATGTGGTGGATAGGCATTATCGTGCGCGACTCCATGATTCTGGAACTTGCGCCCACAGTAACCGCCCTTTTGATGGCGGGAAAAGTAGGTTCCAACATTTCATCAGAACTGGGCAGCATGCGCATCTCCGAACAGATTGACGCGCTTGACATTATGGGCGTAAGCACCACCGGCTATTTAGTGGGACCGAAAGTAATGGCGTCTATGCTTGTGTTTCCGCTGCTGGTGATTTTCTCTGTTTTCTTCGGCATTTATGGAGGCATGTTTGCGGGCATGTCCACCAACGTGGTTTCGCCTGATGAATATGTGCGCGGCTTGCAGGATGGCTTAGTGCCTTTCAACGTGCGGGTGATGCTGATGAAATCCGTGACGTTTGCCTTTATTATCAGTTCCATCTCTTGTTATCAGGGCTTCTTTGTAACGGGTGGCGCACTCGACATTGGCAAAGCGAGCACACGCGCTGTTGTGTTCAGTTGCATTACGGTGATTATTGCAAACTTCTTTATCGCTGCATTGGTGCTATGATTGAAGTGAAGCACATCTTTAAATCATTTGGCGACCAGCAGGTGCTGAAGGATGTCTCCGTAGTGTTTGAGCCGGGAAAAACAAACCTTGTGATCGGCAGAAGCGGTTCAGGGAAAACAGTTTTTATCCGCTGTATGGTTGGCTTGGTTGAACCGGATAAAGGCGAAATACTGTATGACGGCAGGGATTTCGTGACAATGGATAGAAAGCAGAAGAAGGAAATCCGCATGGAAATCGGGATGCTCTTCCAGGCTAATGCGTTATTCGATTCGATGACCGTGGAGGAGAATGTGCGCTTCCCGCTTGATATGTTTTCATCGCTCACGCTGAAAGAGAAAAAGAAAAAAGTAGATGAAGTATTGCAGCAAGTCAGTCTTGTTGGCGCGCATAAAAAATATCCCGCTGAAATCAGCGGAGGCATGAAAAAGCGCGTGGGAATTGCCCGCGCTATTGTACTGGGACCGAAATATCTTTTTTGCGATGAACCCAACTCCGGTCTTGACCCTAAAACAGCCATCATCATTGACGATTTAATAAAACAAATCACCACCGAACTGAACATCACTACCATTGTGAACACGCACGATATGAACTCGGTGATGGGCATTGGCGACAAAGTTGTTTTTCTGCATGAAGGAAAGAAACACTGGGAAGGCAGCAGCGCTGAAATTCTCACTACGAACAATGAAGAGTTGAACAATTTTATTTTTGCTTCGAAATTCCTGAAAGAGCTAAAGAAAAGCAGCGCATAAACCAAAGAATTAGGAATTAGGAATTGTTATGAAAGAGAATGTCCTACTGGATAAAAGCTATTCCTTTTTCTTACGAATTGTCAATCTTTATAAATACCTTGCACAATCAAAGAAAGCGTTTATTCTTTCAAAGCAATTAGTGAGAAGCGGAACTTCGATAGGAGCAAACATCGAGGAAGCGATTGGCGGTCAGAGCCGAAAAGATTTTTATGCTAAAATCAATGTTGCCTATAAAGAAGCTCGCGAAACACATTATTGGCTACGGATATTTAGAGACACGAATTATATCACCCAAAAACAAGCATCTTCGATACTGGAAGATTGTGATGAACTTTTAAAAATCATCGGTTCTATCATCCGAACTATCAAATCAAAAATTCCTAATTCCTAATTTTAAATTCCTAATTGATATGAGCGTATTAGTAAACAAAAATTCCAAAGTCCTCGTGCAGGGCTACACGGGCAAAGAAGGCACGTATCACGCAACACAAATGATTGAATACGGCACGAATATCGTTGGCGGTGTTACTCCCGGCAAGGGAGGCACTTCGCATCTTGACCGCCCCGTGTTTGACACGGTGGAAAAAGCCGTGAAAGCAACAGGCTGCGATGTATCCATCATCTTCGTTCCGCCTCCTTATGCTGCGGATGCGATTCTTGAAGCTGCGGACGCGGGAATCAAAATAATTGTCTGCATCACCGAAGGAATTCCCGTGCAGGATATGGTGCAGGTAAAAAATCATATCACTGGAAAAGGCATCACATTGATTGGTCCGAATTGCCCCGGCTTAATTACTCCCGGAGAAGCAAAAGTGGGCATCATGCCAGGCTTCATTCACCGCCCGGGAACTGTGGGAATTGTTTCCCGCTCAGGCACACTCACCTACGAAGCAGTTGACCAGGTGACCAAAGCAGGACTCGGACAATCCACCTGCATCGGCATCGGTGGCGACCCCGTGATTGGAACAACAACATTGCAAGCGGTGAAACTCTTGATGGCTGACCCCGGCACCGAAGGCATTATCATGATTGGTGAAATCGGTGGCGGCATGGAAACAGAAGCTGCGCGTTGGATAAAAGAGAATGCTACAAAACCTGTTGTCGGCTTTATTGCCGGAAGAACCGCTCCTCCCGGAAGAAGGATGGGACATGCAGGCGCGATTATCGGTGGAGCTGAAGATACTGCAGCAGCGAAAATGAAAATCATGAGCGAGTGCGGCATTCATGTAGTGGAATCACCGGCAGACATAGGAGCTACGATGGCGAAGGCTTTGAAGAAAGTAGCGGCTTAATAATTTGCAATAATTACATACCAACTAAAACCTTCTGATAAATTATTTTTTATGAAAAAGCTATTGACTTTCGTTGCTCTGTTCTTCTTTGTTTCCACGCTACATGCTACGATTCATTACTTCGAGGTAAACGACAACGTGGGAAGTTTCCCCCTTTATTACGATGTGGATTTAGATGGTGATAATGATTTCTTCTTTACAGTATCTGACTTCGGCTCTTCCACAGGAAGCTTTAAGTTTCATGTGAACAGTTCCAACTCAACCAGCTTTCACGCAGCCGAAGGAGCAAACGATACACTGCCGAAAGCCTACAACAACGGAGCGTCTTTAGGAACCCATAACTGGCGTAATACGAAAGGACTTCTTTATTCCCCGACAACCGGCTATTTTAATTCAAATAAGTATTTAATGGTAAAATTCAGTGACGGCACCAACACGTATCATGGATGGTTTCTTGTCGGGGGCGGATTTCAGGCATACGTAATTTCCTATGCCTACAGTGATGTGCCGAATGAAATTATTACGGCAGGAGAAACCGACCCCACCGGCATCCCGGAACTGTTTCCTGCTTTTTTTGATTTGGAAACTATCAACCAACATCACATTGCTTTCAAGAATTGTTCTGAATATGACAGAGTATTCATCAATTCCTTAGATGGTAAATTAATAGCTGAAATAGAAAACCCGATAGCTGCGCAGAAGTATACAGTTGAGGGAAGTTCCAATATACTGCTGATATCGTTCTTCCTGAGGGAAAAATTATTGCACACGAGGAAGTATTTAGTGTACGCACATTAATGGGCATCAGGCATAAAAACGAACATGCCGGATTTTATTCCGGCATTCCCTCATCAATGCTAAGTTGGGGATGGCGGAACGAGTCCGCCATGACACTCTAAACTTATTAAATGAAACTCCTCTCAAACAAAACCGCACTTATCACTGGCGCATCGCGCGGCATCGGGGAAGCGATTGCAAAAAAGTTTGCGGAGCAGGGAGCGAATATCGCTTTCACTTACAAGCAATCGGCTGAAAAAGCAACTGCGCTTGCTGAATCACTGACACAGTTTGGCGTTAAAGCAAAAGGCTATCAATCAAATGCGGCATCGTTTGCCGATGCGGATAACCTGATTAAACAAGTGTTGCAAGATTTCGGAAGAATAGATGTGTTGGTGAACAATGCAGGAATCACAAAAGATAATCTGCTGTTGCGCATGACAGAAGAACAATGGGATGATGTGCTTGACAACAACTTGAAATCCGTTTTCAATCTTACGCGCTTCACCGCTTATCACATGCTGAAGCAGAAAGGCGGCTCTATCATCAACATCAGTTCTATTGTGGGATTGACGGGCAATGCTGGGCAGGCAAACTACACGGCATCAAAAGCGGGTATCATCGGGTTCACCAAAACCGTTGCGCAGGAACTCGGCTCGCGCAATATCCGCTGCAATGCGATTGCACCGGGTTTCATCATTACCGACATGACGAATGCTTTGGATGAAAAGACTGCCGATGCGTTGAAGAAAAATATTCCGCTGAACCGTTTAGGACAAGCCGAAGAAATCGCTAATGCCGCATTGTTCCTCGCATCTGACCTGTCGAGCTACATCACGGGGCAGGTGTTGAGCGTGTGCGGGGGGATGTATCGGTGAGGAAAGTCGGCAGACGACAGTCCACAGACGACAGACGGCAGTTGATTATCAGTTATTGGTTATTTGATTCCGCTGGTTTGTAATTCCTAATTCTTAATTTTTCAACGTGTGATTCGGTGATTCGTTAATTCAATGATTCCTGATTTGAGGATGCGATAATTGGAATAACTTTGCGCCCATGCCTTTTTATCTCGTTGCCTTCATTATCGAATTACCGAATTAACAAATCATCGAATCACCCTTGCTCTCCTTCCAATATCCGCAAGCCTACCTCCTTCTCTGCATTCTGTTGGGAGTGGTGTACGCTTTGATTCTTTATTTCCGCCATTCCTTTATTAAAGACCCTACTCCCGCGCAGCAGCGGCTGATGAAATTTTTGGGCGCGCTGCGTTTCATCGTGATTACGCTGATAGCAATTCTGCTGCTCGCGCCTTTCATCAAATCACAATTCACCGAAGTGCAAAAGCCGATTGTGCTCGTGTTGCAGGATAATTCCGAATCGGTGATGAATACGTTCACTGCTGAAGATTCTTCCGCGTATGCAGCAGGATTAAAAAGTCTTTCGGAAAAGCTCAAAGAGAATTATGACGTGAAGGAATATTCTTTTGATGAAACCCTTCATCCGGAAATCAATTTTTCTTTCGATGGAAAGATAACCAACCTTTCTGAAAATCTCAGCGACCTCGTGAATCTCTACTCGGGGCAAAACATAGGCGCGGTGGTGCTTGCATCCGATGGCATTTATAACAAAGGCTCAAACCCGCTTTATGCTTCTGATAATTTAAAGTTCCCTGTTTACACCGTTGCGCTGGGCGATACTACGGCAAAGAAGGATTTAAAGATTTCCAAAACGCTTTACAACCACATCGTATATCTCAACGACCGTTTTAAAATCCGCGTGGATGCCGAGAGCGATAACCTTCCTGCAAAAACATTCATTGATGTGTTTGATGTGAGTCAAAAAAATAACACAATAAAACTGGATTCAAGAGAAGTTGTTTTTTCATCTGCCAAACAATTCCTCTCCGAAGAGTTTGTGCTCGAAGCAAAACGCGCGGGTGTGCAACGCTATCAAGTGGTGCTGCGCCCCGTGGAAGGCGAGTTCACACACGCCAACAACACGATGGATTTATTTGTGGATGTGCTTGACGGCAGGCAGAAAGTGTTGCTGCTCGCCAACTCCCCGCATCCCGATGTTTCCGCGATGAAGGAAGCGATTAATAAAAATAAAAACTACGAAGTCGCGCTGCGCCTTGCCGAAGATGCACAAACCATCAAGCCCGAAGATTACAATCTCATCGTGCTGCATCAACTTCCCTCCGATCGCTTTCCGCTCAACAATCTTTTTGCAACCATCAAAGAAAAAAATATCGCAACGCTTTTTATAGTGGGCGGACAAACAGCGCTCCCCGCATTCAACAATAATCAAAGCGCGGTGCAAATCGTCCAGTCGGGGCAGGGGATCAATGAAACTCAACCTGTGCTCAATAAAGATTTCCCGCTCTTCACCATTTCTGATGAGTTGAAAAACGGCATGAAAAACTTCCCTCCCCTGCTTGCTCCGTTTGGCGAATTTGAAGCAGCATCAGGCGCGAAGCTATTGCTCACGCAAAAAATCGGCTCCGTGCAAACGGAGTATCCGCTGCTCGTGTTCAATGATGCGCTCGGTGTAAAGACAGGCGTGTTCTGCGGGGAAGGCTTGTGGCGCTGGAAGATGTATGACTATCGCGGGAATAAAAACTATGATGCGTTTAATGAAATCATCACGAAGACCGTGCAGTATCTTGCCGTGAAGGAAGACAAGCGCCAGTTTCGCGTGCGCATTCCCAAGAATGTGTTTTATGAAAATGAAGCCATCAGTTTTCAGGCGGAGTTATACAACGACAGCTACGAGTTGATTAACACGCCCGATGTTTCCCTCACGCTCACCGATGAAGAAGGCAAGGAATTTCCCTACGTGTTCAGCAAAACTGCCAACGCATACATTCTTGATGCAGGCAATTTTCCCGTAGGCAGTTATGCGTTTCGCGCCAGCGTGAAGTATGGCTCCAAAGAGCTTGCGTTTGACGGCAAGTTCACCATCGTACCCGTGCAGTTGGAAGCGTTCAACACCGTTGCCAATCACCAACTGCTGTATCAGCTCAGCGAAAAGTCGGGCGGCAAAATGTTTTATCCCACGCAGATTTCATCCATCAGCGATTCGCTCGCAAGCAGCGCCAACATGAAGCCGCTCCTATATAGCACCTTCAAAACAGAATCCATCATTAACTACTGGTGGCTGCTCGCCATCTTCATGGGCATCCTCACGCTCGAATGGTTCATCCGCAAATATGAAGGAGGATATTGATGAATTAGGAATTGATTTTTGCGCGTACTGATTTCATTTCTTTAACACTCGTACGCGCAGCGCCCTCGTCAGTAGGACAGTACTCATCTATCATCACCGCGTCCTTCTGAGGAAGGCTTTGCGACCGAAGAATCTCAATTTGCATTTACGGGAATTGGACATGTGCATAAGTATATTTCTGCACCCACCCACAGAAAAACTAACTAGTCGTCCCTCAAAAACATTAACAAGTATTGATTTCATTGTGCTTTATAGCAAAAGCAGTGGATAAAAATCTGCCAGATTCGGAGGTTAAAAGCAAAAAAGTCGGCAGATTTGTTGCATGATAACAAAGCCAAAAAACAC
>JAWXCB010000004.1:0-13933 GCA_034440455.1 Chitinophagales bacterium | reverse complement strand
GGAAACGGAACGCTTACTTTTCTTTATTCTGATGGCTCCACATTCACCTCTGCAAATCTCACAGGTCCTGCCGGAGCGCAAGGTTCCGCTGGTGCAAATGGTATTAATGGAAATAATGGTGTAAATGGAAACGATGGAGCTCAAGGTCCGCAAGGAATTCCGGGTGATCCTGCCACCGATGACCAAACACTCTCTTTTGATACAACATCTTATTCTCTTTCTATTGTTGGAGGAAATACTGTTGATTTAGGTTACATCACCAATGGAAATCCAGGACCACAAGGTCTCGCAGGAAATGACGGTGTTGGAATTGTAAATACCCTTGACAATTTAGATGGAACTTTTACTTTTAATTATTCAGATGGAAGTTATTTCACTACTTCTAATTTGACAGGACAACAAGGTCTCCAAGGAATTTCTGGAGTGCAAGGACCTGCTGGCACTGCGGGAACTCAAGGTTCCCAAGGAATTCAGGGACCACAAGGTACAGCCGGAGCAACTGGTCCGCAAGGTTCAGCAGGAGCAAATGGTGTTGATGGCACGAATGGTGTCGATGGCATTGACGGAGCACAAGGACCACAAGGAATTCCCGGAGTTGCAGGAGCGCAAGGTCCGCAAGGAATTCAGGGACCACAAGGCACTGCCGGAGCAGTTGGTCCGCAAGGTCTCACTGGCGCACAGGGTCCTGCCGGTCTGCAAGGACCTCAAGGCGACCCTGCTACGGATGACCAGTCTCTTGTTTTCGACACATTAACATATGGTTTATCAATCACGGGTGGAAACACCGTTGACCTGAGTTATATCACGAATGGAAATCCGGGTCCGCAAGGACCTCAGGGTCCTGTTGGTCCGCAAGGACCTGTCGGACCTCAAGGCACAACGGGCGCAACCGGACCGCAAGGTCTCGCTGGAGCGCAGGGTCCTGCCGGACCACAAGGAATAACTGGTGCAACCGGATCGCAGGGTGCTGTTGGAGCACAAGGATTGACAGGACCTCAGGGAATTACAGGAGCAACAGGCGCAATTGGATCGCAAGGTCCTACAGGAGCAACAGGTCCTCAAGGACCGGCAGGACCAATCGGTGCAACAGGTGCGCAAGGTTTAACCGGAGCAACTGGAGCAATGGGCGCAACAGGTCCCGCTGGTCCACAAGGAATCACAGGACCACAAGGCGCTACGGGCGCACAAGGTCCTGCTGGCACAACGGGAGCTACAGGTGCAGTCGGTCCGCAAGGCACTAATGGTTTGAAAAGTTTATTGAAATCAACTGCTGAACCTGCCGGAGCTAATTGTGCAACAGGTGGAAGAAAAATTGAAGTCGGATTAGATGCTAATAGTAACAATGCGTTAGATGCAGGTGAAATTTCTACTACATCTTTTATCTGCAATGGCGCAACAGGTACAACCGGAGCAACGGGTCCTGCTGGTCCACAAGGCGCAACGGGTTCGCAAGGACTAACTGGCGCAGCCGGACCTCAGGGTTCGCAAGGTTTGACAGGAGCAACTGGTGCTACTGGTGCAACAGGTCTGCAAGGACCAATTGGCGCAACCGGACCGCAGGGAGCGCAAGGTTTAACGGGCGCTAATGGTGCAACGGGCGCTACTGGTCCTCAAGGGGCAACAGGAGCGCAAGGTATTGCCGGACCTACAGGCGCAACCGGACCAGCCGGAGTAACAGGTGCAACAGGTTCGCAGGGAACAGCAGGGCAAAAGAGTTTATTAAAAACAACGGCTGAAGCTGCTGGAGCTAACTGCGCCACAGGCGGAAGAAAAATTGAAGTAGGTCTTGATACCAACAATAACGGAGTGCTGGATGCAGGAGAAGTAACGCAAACTGCCTATGTGTGCAATGGTGCGCAAGGACCGCAAGGTCCCGCAGGAAGCGCGGCAACAGATGACCAGACATTGACGTTTAATTCTTCCAACAATCAACTTACTATCAGCGGAGGCAACTCTATTGACCTCTCCACATTAGCTGATAATCAAACGCTTTCATTTAATAGTTCAACCGGATTGCTTACAATACAGGATGGAAACACCGTTGACCTCAGCGCATTTTTTCTAGATTTGGATTGGAAAATTGTTGGTAACAACATGTATAATCTCAATTCAGGAAACGTGGGGATTGGTGTTACCTCTCCTAATAACAAATTGCATGTTGTGGGCGCAGCATCCGCTGCTTTTACACCCTCTCCAGGTAATTTACCTCCACCATCCGCAGGGAGCGTACTTTATGCACTAAACAACGCAAGCTCATCTAATGTGTCTTTTGGAGTATATGGAGAAACAAAATCAATGAGCTTGGCATCCGCAGGTGTTGTAGGTGTTAGCACATCAAATAGTAGCCATGAAATCGGAGTTTTGGGCGATTATGGATTATGGGGTGCAGCAGTACACGCGCTTGGTTGGGCGGGCGACTGGATGCCGAGTTTGAAAGACTATGGAGTTTGGGCATCTCTAAATTTCGCAGACGGACATGCTATTTACGGGAAAAATAACAATATAGCAGCAACTGCCTTTGCCGTTTACGCAGAAGGAAATTTTGCGGCTACAGGAACGAAAAATGCTTCTGTTCCAACATCACTTGGAAACCAACTCCTGTATTGCATGGAAAGCCCGGAAAATTGGTTTGAAGATTTTGGAAATGCCAAGCTTGTAAATGGAGAAATAAATATTGACCTGGATAAGCTATACCTCGAAACCGTAGTGATTGATGCTCAGCATCCCATGCATGTGTTTATTCAGGAACAAGGAGAGTCCAACGGGCTTTTCGTTATTCCCGGAACAACCGGTTTCACCGTGAAAGAAAAAAATAGTGGCACCTCTAATACTTCCTTTTCATACAGGATAGTTGCAAAACGCGCGAATTACCAGGATCACCGCTTCGGCATGGATCCTAATTTCGGGTACGAAGACACGCGACCGAAATTTCATTACATCGAACCAGCCTCCACCGATCCACAAATCGTGAAGCAGCAATTGGAAGATGCAAGAAGGCAGAAAGAGGAGCAGTTCAAACAGATGCAGGAGAAAGGAAATAAGTAAATATATTATTTTACTATTCAATTCTGTTGTAACAAGGAATGACGCTCCAAATAAAGATGCAATGTGAAGCATCAGTTTCATAGCTCAAAAAATAAATTAAAAACTACGGTTAATAATCAGTAGTTTTGCCGCTGTAATTTCAAATCTGACGGTTAGGCTGATATAATTCTCTCCCCTTAAAAGGTGTTCATCCTCCAACTGACGGATAAGTCAAGACACCTTTTATTCATTTACTAAAATCATTTAAACGATGACTACTTTCGAGAGCCTGAGTATTGCCCCGTCAATCCTAAAGGCATTAACTGGCAAGGGCTACACACAGCCCACGCCTATTCAACAACAAGCGATTCCGGTAATCCTGCAAGGCAGCGATATTTTCGGCACCGCGCAAACCGGCACCGGAAAAACAGCGGCATTTGCAATTCCTGTTTTACAAAAACTGAGCGAAGCGGAAGTGAAAACTCCCGGAGTGAAAGCGCTCATTCTTGCTCCTACGCGCGAACTCGCCCAGCAAATCAGGGATAGCTTCGCAGTTTATGGCGCGCATCTTCCTTTGAAGAATGCAATCGTATATGGCGGTGTTCCGCAATTTACACAGCGCGAAGCGCTCAGGAAAAATCCTGATATTCTTATTGCCACACCCGGACGCCTGCTCGACCTGATGGAGCAAGGCATTGCAAAAATCAACAACGTGCAGATGCTCATCTTAGACGAAGCTGACCGCATGTTAGACATGGGTTTCATCCACGACATCAAAAGAATTATCAGCAAGTTGCCCGCAAAAAGACAAACCATTCTTTTCTCTGCTACTTCACAAAATGGAATCAAGGATTTGGTGAAAAGTTTTCTTGTCAATCCGGTGCATATTCATGTGCCCAATGTGAAAAGCACAGCGATTGTTGAACACTCTATCTATCATGTCGGCAAAAGCAAGAAGTTTGATTTGCTGCGCCACGTTTTGACGGACGCAACGATTGAACATGCGCTTGTTTTCACACGCACAAAAAGAGGCGCAGATTCCCTGGTGAAAGATTTGAACCGTGAAGGAATTAATTCCTTAGCGATTCATGGCAATAAATCACAAAATGAAAGATTGAGAAATTTGCAATCCTTCAAGACCAAGAAAATTAAAATCCTTGTGGCGACTGATGTTGCCGCTCGCGGAATTGACGTGAAGGAACTCTCGCACGTTATCAATTTTGATTTTCCGGTTGACACCGATACTTACATTCATCGCACCGGACGAACAGGCAGAGCGGGAGCAAGCGGAAAAGCGCTTACGTTTGTGCAGCCCGATGAAAGCGGAGAACTGAGACAACTGCACAAAGTTGTAGGCAAGGATTTACAGATTGTGGTTGAGCATCCGTTTTCGCAAGGTTCTGCTCCGCGTGAACGCAGCCAAGAGCCGCGTTTTCAAAGGTCAGATAATTTTAATCGTTCGAATAATAATCGCTCTGAAAGCCGTTCAGGCTATCGCCCTGATAATAATCGCTCTGATAATAATCGCCCTGAAAATCGTTCTTCTGAGAATCGCTATGATAACCGCTCAGAGAATCGTTCTGAATATCGCTCGGACAACCGCTCTGATGGATTTTCGAGAAATCGCAGCGAAGGCGAAAGCAATGGCGGAGGCAATAACGGAAACTTCAGAAGAAGAAGGCGTTTCGTCTCCGGCTCGTCCAGATAAATTCTTAATTGCGGAGAGTTATTGACTTCAAACAAGATAACTCTCCGCAACTTTTTCTATTTTCAAACTCAACATCTGATTTATTAATAACCGGATAACTTGAGTTTGCTTCTCCCCATTTTTTACACGGCTCTTTTTGCATTCATCATCTATCGTTTGCGTTTTTTCAGGGACGAAAGACTGTCGAAGTTTTTTTTCGTTTTCATCTTTTTCCTGAAAGTTGCGGCAGGCATTGCATATACATCTGCTTTTTGGGGTGGAGACACCACCATGTATTTTTATGACGCAGATAAAATTATTTACCCCACGCTTTGGAATAATCCGCTGCAATATTTTTATCTGACGTTTGGACCAAATGGGGGCGAAATTCTAAAGTTTATTCGTCCACAGGTTTATGCGATGGGCTATTGGGGCGACACGAGCGCCTATATGGTTGTGCGCTTCAATGCAGTGGTGCGTTTATTTTCATTTGGAAATTTTTATGTTCATGCGGTGTGCATGGCGTTTGTTTCACTGCTTGGCTTGGCGTGGTTGTATAAAGCATATTCGAAAGCAACCGGAGGAGCAACTATTTTTTCTATCGCAGCAATTTTTTTGATTCCCTCAGTGGTGTTTTGGGGTTCGGGCGTGCATAAAGAAGGGCTGCTCTTATTTGCACTTGGATTATTTTTTTACGGCAGTGTTTTACTTTCAAAAAATATTAACCTTAAAAATCTTGCGCTGTTTTCGATTGGAGCATGTCTTGTTTTTCTGATACGCGACTTTGTTTTTTTGCTGTTGTTTCCCGGAATACTTGCATTTTTTATTTCTGCAAATGATACATCTAAAGCGAAATGGGCATTCCCGCTTTTTTATTTGCTTTTCTTTTCAGCGGGCTGTTTACTGCCAGTATTCAATGGCTATAATTTTTTAGAAATTATCACATCAAAGCAAGAACAGTTTCTTGCGCTCAATGAAGGGAATACGCAGATTGATGTGCGCTATTTCAATCCAACGCTCTTATCGCTTTTTGTCAATTTGCCGCACTCGTTGAAAAACAGCATAGCCGGTCCTTTCTTTATTTCACCCGATTCACTTTCGCATATAGCCGTGATGCTGGAAAATGGCATTTTGATTTTAATTGCATTGTTCGTTGTCTTATTTTCCGGCAAACCACGATTAAACGCCTTCACGATTTGGCTGCTTATTTTCTCGCTTTCACTCCTCATTCTCATTGGATACATCGTGCCGAATGTGGGTGCCATTGTGCGTTATCGCAGCATAGTTCTCCCTTTTTTCTTCCTTTTTCTCCTTTCCGGAAGAAAAACATGATTATTTTGAGAGATTCAGTAGAAATGTTTACTCCCTGTTGAAAAATTTTAAATAAGCCTGGATATTTTTCAAAAAAATAGTACCTTTGAGTCGCTTTTCTAACTAAAACAGAAAAATTCTATAAAAACATGGCAAAAATTAAATTAGAGTACCTCTGGTTAGATGGTTACAAACCAACTCAGAATATCAGAAGCAAAACTAAAGTGGAAGAACATGCAACTTTCAAAGGCACTTTGGAAGAAATCGGAACATGGTCATTTGACGGATCTTCAACGCAGCAAGCATCGGGCGATTCTTCAGACTGTGTGTTGCAGCCCGTTGCAATTTTTCCTGACCCCGACCGCAAGAATGGATACTTGGTGATGTGTGAAGTTTACAATGCTGACGGCACTCCCCATGTTTCCAATAACAGGGCTACTATCAGCGATGAAGATGACCAGGATTTCTGGTTTGGTTTTGAACAGGAATATTTCATCATGGATGTAAAGACGCAGTTGCCTTTAGGATTTCCGATTGGCGGCTATCCCGGTCCGCAAGGTCTTTACTATTGCTCCGTTGGCGGCAGAAATACATGGGGAAGAGATTTGGTTGAAGAACATGCAGACCAATGTATTGCTGCGGGACTGAACTTTGAAGGAATCAATCAGGAAGTTGCTGCCGGACAATGGGAATTCCAGTTATTTGCAAAAAGCGCAAAACAAGCCGGTGACGAAATGTGGGTGGCAAGATATTTATTACAACGCCTCACTGAAAAGCATGGCTACTATATTGAATTCCATCCAAAGCCGATTAAAGGCGACTGGAATGGCTCCGGTATGCATGCGAATTTCTCAAACACTACTCTAAGAACATGCGGTTCTAAAAAAGTGTTTGAACAAATCTGCGAAGCGTTCAGGCCTGTAACGAAAGAACACATTGCAGTATATGGCGCATATAATGAAGAGCGCCTCACCGGTCGCCATGAAACAGCTTCTATCAACGAGTTTAAATATGGCGTTTCTGACCGTGGCGCTTCCATCAGAATTCCGCTTGCAACTGTGAAAAGGGGTTGGAAGGGTTATCTGGAAGACAGGAGACCTGCTTCAAACGGTGATCCATACAGCATTGCGTCAAGAATTATTAAAACTGTTAAATCAGCGAATATTGCCGTGCCGGCATAATCGCAAACTTTGCAAATGAAGGACTAAAAGGGGTTTTAGGTCTTCAATCAAGGAAGCCGCGACTGTGAAAACAGTTGCGGCTTTTTTTTTATAAAACGAGAAAGGAAACTACATCAATCATTCGGAATAGAGAAAATACCGGAAGTAGATATACTACAAAAGATGAGCGTTCACACCAGAAATTCAGAAGCTTACTTTATAGATCTTCTACCAGCGCGAAAATAACTTCAAGATAATAATAGCCAGCCTGCGCAAAACCTACACCCGGCAATGGCTGCGATGAATTTGGAAATATAGTGGGAATACCCGGCACAATCCTGTAATGTACGCGAAACTGATGCGTGTCCGGATTTGCTCTTGCCGAGCCGGGCGGATAGCTTTCTCCCGTTGCTGTGCCTGACATGCCGGCAAGAAACTGTGTGAAGCTGGGGTCGGGCACACCGCCAGTAACGCCTGAGTTGGTCAGCCCTTTCAAACTCACAAAGGTGTTAAATGTTCCACCTAACGGAGCGCTGCTGTTTGCTCCGATTGTTTGCATTTCCAAAGCCTCAGCGGGAATTTCCCACTCGCCATTGGTAGAGTAAGCATCGCCTTGTGTCCAATTGTTGGTGCTGGCATAAGCGAATAAATCCCACGCAACTGTTGCATCCACTTCAAGGCGCGCGGAATTATAGCGCGTGATGCCATTCTGATATTCATTAATAGTTGCAAAAACAAAATCAACCTGCGGATTGGTAACCATCGTGAGTGTGAGGATGCCTTGCAAATCAAGCGTGATGTACGCATACTCTTCATCGGAAAGCTGCGCATAGCTTTGAATCGAAGCGAGAACACACAAGATTGCAAATAGCGTTTTTTTCATTTTATGTTTGTCCTTTGCAGTGCTGTTTCAAACAACACCGCAAACGTGTTGGTTTATTTTACTTCAAGCTCCATCTCGGCAGCCTGTATCTCCGCCTCGCTGCCATAATCCACCACGCCAAGTAAAGAATATTTACCCGGTTTCATTGTATTCGGCAGTAAAAATTTGACGTCTCTTGCGCCACCGGGCAGCACGGTGAAAGCAAAAGGCTTGATGCGCTCCTCATCACCCGTGGTAAGTGAGGTGATGTCTATGTATGCTGCGCAATCAAGAATAGCATCGCCAATATTTTTAACGGAAAGCATAAGCTGGCGCGTGGGGTCGCCTGCAAGAGAAATTTCCTGAAAGTTTGTAATCTCTGCTTTCTTGTATGTGATGGATGGCGGGGTCTGAAAAATATGAATCACAAACTGAAAGGTTTGCAGGATACCCATGCCGTGTCCGTCATTTTCTTTCAGAGCATCGTCTTTTTCTTTTGCAATCTTAATCATTGCCGTAGCCCACTTCACTGCGTTTGCTTCGGGACTATTGGGCGCCTGAAGTAAAATGCGCACTTCCTGCGTTTTTCCCGCATCAAGCGTGAAGTAGGAAGGGTCAGCGCTGAGCCATTGCGAGCAGCTATGCGGACTCGTTCCCGCAGGCATCAATTCGCTTTTACCTCCGCTTCCGGGCGCTTCAAAATCACCGAACGAAACTGTGAATGATTCTATCTTTTCCGAATTGTTGGTGACGCGCACTACTTGGTTTTGATAGTTGCCTATGTCAACCTTATAATAGAGGCGCGATGGAGAAACAGCCACGCTTTGCGCCTGCGCTGATAAACCCGCCAAAATAATTCCTGCAACTGAAAATAGTTTTCTCATCCCTCTGCTGCTTTATTTTTTATTGTTTGAATTCTTTCACGTTCATTTGTCGTTTCTTTTCCCGCACGTAAAAAGTCACGTTGTAGTTGTTGTTTGGGTCAGCAAGCAAAATTTTCACCTGACTGTTTACGAACTCAAAACTATCGCCCAACGCGCCCTTATTGATTTCAATTGAATATTCGCCCACGGGAAGGAACATGGAAAATTCACCATTTTTTCCCGTAAGCGTACTGTTCGTATTCCCTGCGCTGCTTGTGGATGTTACCCGAATTCTGGACAGGTCAATCGTTCCGTCATACTTGGAATACTTGTCGCGTTGCAACACAACGCTGCCGTTAATGCGCACTGCCTTGTTAAGCGGAATGTAAATTTTTTCTTTGCCGCTGATGAGTTCGGGTATTTCTTTTGTATCAAACCATCCACCTGTTTCTGTAAGCGGGCGCACATTAATGGAATAAAAACCGGTGGGCAGATTGTCAAACGCCACAGTGCCTTTGTCATCGGTGAGCAGCTCGTAGTTTATAATTTTATCATGCTGAATCTGTACGCCTGCCGCTGAGTCGGCATCAGGCGGTGACGCGGTGCGCACGTTGATGAGCATATTCTCTACGGGTTTCTCGGAATTATCCATTACGCTGTTGCCATTCACATCTTTGAAAACGATGATTTCGATGTCGTGAAATTTTTTGCGGTTCAGCGGAATGCCGAATGACTTCTTAATGCCCGCGCCAATGTTGATGTCATTCAGCACGTTGCTTTGCTCAGACACGTCAGCCGAGCCGGTGTTTCCTGCGCTCGAAGTGTTTTTGGAACGCGTAAGCACATATTCCATATAAAAGCTGAACGTGAAATCATTTTTTGTGTAATAAAAAAGCTCAGGGCGCAACACGAAACTGATACGCTTGAACAGTGTTTCATAATTCAAATTGGAATTCGCTTTCAGCAACATGCGCGAATTGGCAAACCACGTGTCCACATAATTTGTAAACGCCACACGCTGCGGATTCTGGCGCGTTTGAATAAAGCGCACCTGATCAATCGCCTGATACGGACCGTAGTAATAGCGCAGCGAGGAAGAGAATGTTTTATATTTCAAATTGCCGAAAACCTGCGCAATAAAAAAATTATCGAGGTCTGCTACGTCAAGGGCTTTCACAAAACCACCTTCCACTGAGGAATAAAAACGCAAATCACCTTCCGCAGCGGGGCGATAATCAAATGCGATTGCCTTAGTTGCCGTGCGCAACGTGATAGCTTCCAAATAGAGATAATAAGGACGGATGATAAACTTTGCGCGGTCGGATGCTATCGCAAATTTCAGTTCATAACGGTCGCGCGCGCTTTCGGGAGAATCAGGCAGCAACACTCCGCCTGAATAAACATCCGGGTTTTGCTGATAGTGGTCATAGAGAACGGCAAGCGCATATTTTTTACTGAAATCATAGCCGGCAGATGCGTTCACGGAAAGAACGCCCCTCGCACCGGAGTATGTTTTGGAACCAAAACGGTTGCTTGCCGAAAAATGCAGTTTCTGTATCCTGCCGCTATAGGATGCAAGGTATCCGAAACCCAAAAGAGTAATTTGACTTGTAGGATTTCCAAAGTGGTCTTCATAGCTGGCGCCAGCCCCGATTTTCATCGAATGCCCTTTTGCAAGTTGATAGCTTAAGCCGGAACTTAGAATGGATGAATTGATTTTTGCAACATCATCCATCTCAAATTGGAAGTAAGTGTCGCTGTTAATTTTAGCTGATGAAAACAGGTTGTTCACCGAAACGCCAGTTTGGTCAACCTGACGAAAAAGCGAAGGATTGCGCACAAACATGCCGGATAGCACATTGTGCTTAAGTCGCAGTGTGCCTCTTATTCCCTTGCCCCCGATGAAGGCGCCATGCTTGCCTCCGCTCAGGTTTCCGATTTCTATTCCACCGCGCCTTGAAAAAAAGCCGAGATAATGATAGTCGCCAATGTAACGCTTGGGGTCAAAGAAATTGTCAACGTAGTTTGACTGATAGCGGTAAGCAAGCGAGCGCTCGTTGTTGAAGTTGGCGTTTCCGTAAATATCAAGCGTGAGCGTTGTGTTATCCAACACATCAAAGGCATTCAGTTCCACCGTGAAGGGAAGCGAAGAATAGCCATGTCCTTCAATTTCCATTTCGCTGCCTAATTCTAAAAATTCCACGTTGCCCCGCCACAACTTCGGCTTTCCTAAATCTCCTCCATCATTCAGCGCGGATACTTTCACTCCATATTTTTTTATAGGTTCTTCCTTCGCACCGGCATTTGTAGCAGTGGATTTCGTGTCTTCCATTTTCAACACGCGGTATTGAATCAGCGTGTCGCTGCCTGAGGGCAGGAGAATCGTGTTCGTCAATTCCACAATTTTCCCTGTGGTGTCGCTCAACAATAGATTGCGTGAAGGCTCCAGCTCAAGGGTGATATTTTCATCCGCATTGCCGGTGTTTTGCAGCATCACTTCAAAAAGCGCGTCTTCTTTATCATTGATGAAATACACTTTCTTAATCGGCAACGAAACATTCCATTCGGAAAATTGCTTCACGTTCACATACCAATAATCATTGGCAAGCTGAAAGCCGTTGTCTGAAATAAGAAACCCGTTAATGAGATAGTTGGTGTTTCCTTTTGAAATTTTTGCAGGAATCACGCGGATAGGAACAAACGCGGAATCAGCCGGAAGCAATTCGATTGTTTTATCAAGGTTGCTGAACAACTGCCAGCCTTCAGGCACAGAAATATTGACGCTGAGTTGCTGCTTTGTGCGCGTATTATTCACCAAGCGGATAACATTCGTTGCCACTTCCTCAAGGCTCTGGTTAGTGCTTTTTTTCAGAAAACTGAACTCAATGCCAAAGTTGCTTTTTTGCTGCGCAGAGGCGGGCAATGATTCAATGAATACAAATGCCGCTGCCAACAGGATTCTACTAAAAGCAGTGCTGTATAATTTTTTACTCAAAAAAAACGATGATGTTAAATTGATACGCCCATTCAGAAAGCCAAACATCTTTCCACCCGCTTTTCGGGTTTATTAAAAGAATTTCAACTTCCCTCCTTAAAAGAAATCGCCTGTTCAACCCGTCTATTCAATTCATAAAAGCAGGAAATAACTTCTGATGCTGACGCTAAGGGTAACTTAATTTTTAGAGAGGAATCACTCAGGGGAATTTATTAACAGCCCCCTTGTTGAATGCTGGGAGAGCATTAATCTCAGCAAATAAAAACAAGAAAATTCTTTTTGCGCGTACTTCCCTCATTTCTTTATCGCCTTTACTGGTAGCGCCCTTTGCAGAAGAGCAACAGTATCAATACACAAAAAAAAACAGCGGAGCGCATCGCTCTGTGCCCCGCTGCCTTTACCGGCTGATCTTCGCTGTAAACCTGCCGGAGTGTTTGCGAGTGTTGAGGGTGGGGCGTTGTGTATTGTGCAAGAAGTTCAAACTTCAGACTCCACGCCCGACACGCCACCCCCAACCCGCTTACTGCGTAATCCCGCGAGCGGGGTCGCTATAAGGACCCTTGCCTTCCGTACCCAATGCGCACACTCTGAACCAGTACACCTTCACACTGTCAAGTCCCTCCACAGAGAAACTTCCTTTGTGCGCGTAGCCCGCCAGTTTCCATTGCGCCTGATCGTTGGGGTCGGTGGTACTCATCTCGATAATATAATCGGATGCGCCTCGCACCGGGTTCCAACTCAGGTCAATGACGCCCGTCATGCCGCTTGTCAACGCAACGAGGTTGCTCACCTGCTCCATCGCGCCAATCGGACCACCGGGCTGCACAATCTCAAAGCCTGAGCTGATAATCTTGGCGGCATCGCCCTTTGCGGTTGCCTGCACATAGTCGCCCAAATCGTGCAATAAATCCCGGAGTTCATCCGCTTTCATATCGCGGATGGCAGTGCGGTCTTTGCCCCCGTCCATCGCTGCCTGCATTGCTTGTGCAAGCGCATTTTGCGCTGCTTCAACAACAACCAGCGTAGGGTCGGGAGTCGGATAATACAAATTGCCGGACATTTTTTCGACAAGATGTATTGATTTCAGGAGCAGTTCGCTTGCGCTCAGTCCTGAAAGACCATACTTTAACCGTGCCATACAGAATACCTCCTTTTTTTGGCATTTGTGTTCTGCGGCAACTGTAAAGAGGAGCGATGAACAGCTAACCACCGAACGGGTTAACAAATTGCGAGGAGCAAAACCTGTATTTTATTTAGTCAATACCTGTATTGTATGTATAACCCAGGTAATGTGCTGAAAGTATTGCAGGGAGAGGATTTCAGGCGATTCTGACATTTTTATAACATAAAACACCCGCCATCAGTTTACAGCCTCTTTTTCTTTGACCAAAGAAACTTCTACTTCGGTCAAAGAAACTTTTACTTCGACCGAATAAACTTTTACTTCGGTCAAAGAAACTTTTTACTTGACCGAAAAAATCTTTACTTCAGTCAAAGAAACTTTTACTTGGGTCAAAGAAACTTTTACTTCGGTCAAAGGAAAGACGGATTGGTTCAAGTCTGTTCTTTCTTTGGTCAAAGAAACTTTTACTTCAACCCCAAAAACTTCTGCTTCGGTCAAAGGAAAGACGGATTGGTTCAAGTCTGTTCTTTCTTTGGTCAAAGAAACTTTTACTTCGACCGAATAAACTTTTACTTCGGTCAAAGGAAAGACAGATTGGTTCAAGTCTGTTCTTTCTTTGGTCAAAGAAACTTTTACTTCGACCCCAAAAACTTCTACTTCGGTCAAAGAAATTCCGGTTTGGAGTAAAATATACTTAGCACAAGCATGGTTCAAGCGTCCGCTTGGACTTCTCATCCTGTAGCGTCCGCTACTTTGTTGCAACCCTCACTTTTTTTTAAATAATTTCATTCCAACAAAATAATATCCATCAATCCCTTCTCTCCGGCATAATCCCTTGCGCTGCTGTAAATCCAATCAGTCGGGCTGCTGACAAATCCTGCCGAAACAGGATTTTTATGCACATTATC
>JAWXCB010000003.1:0-49255 GCA_034440455.1 Chitinophagales bacterium | reverse complement strand
GTTGTAGCCTCCGCCACCACCGCCTCCGCCACCTCCACGATTTCCACCTCTGAACCCGCCACCACCACCGGCAGGGCGTTCTTTTCTTTCTTCAGCAACATTGACCGCAATTGTGCGTCCGTCAATTTCTGAGTTGTTTAATTCTGCAATGGCTTTTTTTGCAGCTTCATCATCGGGCATTTCCACAAAACCGAAACCGCGGCTTCTTCCTGTGAATTTGTCGGTGATAACTTTTGCTGAACTTACTTCGCCAAAGGCTGAGAAAGCTTCCTTTAATGATGCGTCATCCAAACGAAAAGGAAGACCGCCTACGAAAATTTTCATGATACTGTTTTTAGTATTTTTTAAAAAAATTAAATAACGGACGCAAAGCTAACTATTTTCTCTGACATTTCAGAGTATTTCTTTGTTTTACTGAAATTAAGGGTTTTGGAAGGCTTCTTCAGGTGAAAACCACGTCAGCGGATAAGCACCATTCGCCCTGATTCCCTGTTTTCCGCAAATTTCGTTTTCAGGTAGTAGGTTCCGGGAGGAATTGCTGAAACATTAAGCGTTATGCTTTCTTCAATTTTTGGAGGAAACCACGATTTTACAATCACACCTTTTTCATCAATCATCGAAATTTCATGCACTTTGAGATTTGCCTCCTTAAAACGGATGGTTACTTCATTCTCCGCAGGATTGGGATACACCCCCCACTCTACTTGTTTCAACACCGCTGTGCCTGTTGAAATCACATTCACCTGCTGGCAAGTGGTGTCTGACTCGCAGGAGTTGGTGGCGATAAGGCAGGCTGTGTATGCGCCGGCCGAATCATACAGATGGCTCGGAGCAATGCCGCTAACAGTTGTTCCATCGCCAAAACTCCAGTTGAATGATGTGCTGCCCGAAATGGCTGACACCGCAAAGTCAACCGTAAGCTCTGTTGCCATGAAAGTGAAAGTGCTTGAAAGCGCATTGCAAAGACTGATTATTGTCTTAGCCGTATCGCCCGAACATTGCCCGGTAGTTATCAGCGTCACGTTATAATTATCTTCTGCGGTAAACGTATGCGTTGGGTTGATGTCTGTGCTGGTGCTGCCGTCACCAAAACTCCAGAAACAATTGATGATACCTGTTGATACATTGGTAAACTGAACAGTTAATCCAGTTTTAGTAAATGTGAAATCACTCGTGACGGAGGGATTAATCACAATCGTGGATGATTCCTGGCAAACAGATGACCAACCCACCATATTACTCCGCAGCGTTACATCATAATCTTCACCTGCGGCAAAAATGTGAGAGGTATCGCGCAGCAAATCGAGTGGTGAACCGTCATCATAATCCCAAGTGTAAATAAGCTGCTCCGTGCCGTTAAATACATACTGATTATAAAACCTGCTGTGCAGCACAGGATTATTAGTCATGTTCGTAAAATCAACAGTGCCGCCATTGAGGATACAGTTTGTATCCGCAGTGAAGGTGGCATCAATGTTATATGTCACAATCGGGTTGAACACAAAATCTGCATCAAACGGAACTCCTCCCACATTTATATTATAACCGGGCAGCCAAACCCCTCCGATGTTTGCCATGCTTAACCATTCCATGCCTCCATCGGCTGAATCCCAGTCGTTCGTCACCAATGCCACACTGATTGGGGAGGATGTTTCTACTACAATTACATAGGGAAAATCAAGGAGCACAGGACTGGCGAATACTGCTTTCTTCTCAATCGCACTCAGCTTTCCATTCTGAAAAGTTGAATCCACTTGTACAGTAGTTGTTGCTACAACAGGTCCCGTTGGCAATGAGTCTGCTCCGGCAAGAATCACGCGGCAGTTGAGTGTCACGGTATCCGATGTTAAGGATGACTGCCACGCATAAAACGTGAACCCATAAAGCATCATTTGCTGCGGGGCATCAAACCATTGCCCTGCTCTGGTTGCTGAATTTGCCGTGTTGATGTTCAGTCCTTGTAAGGTTGTTGCTTTCGCATAGGGATAATAGACAGTATCCTGTCCGCATTGCTGCGAGCGCGAATTTTCAATGTTGTTAAAATCCTTTGGAATAAAACTTTTAGAAGGCTGCTGCCTGAAGGAAGCAGATTGGAGTTGTGCGAATGAAATGAAAGAGGATTGAATGAGAACAAAAAAAATGAAGGCAACGCGGGTGAAAGGCATAGCGGTGAATTTTAATTCAAATTAAGATACAAACACCCGAATACCAAGCGGGAATTATCAACTATGGGATGTTTCCCAATCGGGGTGCCCGTTATCTTCGCCCAGTTGGGGCGCTTGCCATGCAATCGCAGCAGGCGTTTGTGAAAATTTAATTGGAATGCCAATGGAAGGAAATCCATTGCCGGATAAAATCATTTGACGGTGCTTTATCTGCGGGTCGTTTTGTAATTCTGCAAGACCAAGCACGGGGCTGATGCACACATCTTTTCCTTCACTCAACAGCAGCCATTCATTCTGTGATTTTGATTTGAATGATTCCGCTACAAGTTTTTTCAACTCGTCCATCTTCTCATCGGTGTCGAGAATGCGGATTTTCCATTCCGGTTTATTTACCAAGTCGCAAAACTGTTCCCAAAACTTCGGCTCCAATGCTCCGAGCGCAATGTGCTTTCCATCTGCACATTCATACACATTATAATTCGCCAAACCTCCGGAAAGTTGAAATGTTCCTCGTTGAGGATTTTCTTTTGTTGCAAAATATTGAGCTGTTTGCAGAGTGGTGAGCGGCATCACGCAATCCAGCATCGCTACATCTACATGTTGTCCTTGTCCTGTTTTATCGCGGGCGTAAAGAGCGGCAAGCGCAGCGTTCACCGCCATGTAACTTCCTCCGGCAACATCGGCAACCTGCCCTCCGGGAATAATTGGCGCCTTTCCTTTTTCACCCGTTGTGCCGAGCAAGCCGCTGTAAGCGATGTAGTTCAAATCATGTCCGGCTTTTTGCGCGTAAGGACCTGTTTGCCCATAGCCTGTAATAGATACATAAATGAGTTTGGGATTTATCTTCTTCAAATCATCATAACCCAAACCCATGCCCGCCATCACTCCCGGACGAAATTGTTCAAACAGGATGTCGGCAGTTTTTGCAAGTCGAAAGATTATTTCTTTTCCTTCTGCTGAAATATAATTCACTGCAAGACTACGCTTCGAACGATTGAGGCTGAGATAAAATGCCGATTGGTTTTCAATGAAAGGCGGAAAGCTGCGGATGTAGTCGGGCGAATCAGGGTCTTCAACTTTGATTACATCAGCGCCCATATCAGCCAGCAGCATTGTGGCGAGAGGTCCGGGCAAGAGGCGGGTGAAATCAAGAATTTTTAATCCCACAAGCGGACCTTGCTTTTGCGGTCGCGCTTTTTTCTCCACTTGTTTTATCTCCTGCGCTTCAATCTTTCGGAACAACTTGGAGAAGCGAATCATCTCTGCGATGTTGCTCACCTTCACCTTGCCGGTCATCAATGCAAGTTGCGGATTCAACTCGCCTGTTTCCAGCTTCACATAATTCGCTGCGCTTGTTTTTACGACACACTGAGCAGTTCCGTGCAGTCCTTTTTCAAACGCGCATTGATTCTTGTGAATGACGACAGTGAAGGGCTCACCGTCATTGCCTACAATATCAAAATGAAACAGAGTGGAAACGCCTTCTGCTTTTTCTTTGCGAAAGCGCGATGGAATGGAATCAGTGATTTCTTTGAAAGTCAACTTCTCAGTTTTCTGTTTACTGTTTTCTGTCTTCAGTTTTCTATTTGCAGTTTAGTTTCCCTGACCTGTTGTACTTAAACCAACTGATGGACTTCTGTAAACTGAAGACTGTAAACAGCCGACTCGTCAGGCAATCCTATCGAACAATCCTGCGAAGCGCATCATCGCTCCGATGTTGTTGATTTTGATTTTGCCCGTCATCACTGCCATCTGTGGATTGGTGCGTCCCAATTCCACATCTTCATAAATAGTGTCAACGGTGGTCACCTTGCAGGTGGATTCGCCCTGATGCCCGTCAGCGATGACGCAGGTTTTATCTTTCACGGTAACTGTATATTGTCCGCCATTGGGACCGGAAATGTCGAAATGAAACACCGCGTCAAATCCTTCTGCCTTGTCGGCTTTGAAGCGTGAGGGTAATGATTGAATAATCTCAGATGCCTTTTCTGGTTTTGCGCTCATGGTGGTTGCAGTTTTATTGGTGTTAGAAAATATTTTCTCCTGTTGTTTCACAACGGGGATGCTTTCAGGTTTTGTTTTTGGCGCAGATTTATATGCCGAGGCATACGCCACATCATCAATCAGCATTTTTGAAAGAATCTCGCGCATGATTTCAGAAGTGCCGCCCACAATTGTTCCCACCCGCGCATCACGATACATTCTTGCAATCGGATATTCTTCCATGTAGCCATATCCGCCAAAGCATTGCAGGCAAATGTCTGCGCCACGCTTGGCAATTTCAGTAGCAAGCAGCTTCACCATCGAACATTCCTTCACTGCTACTTCGCCTTTATCATACAGCCATGCCGCATGAAGCGTCAGTTGCTTTGCGGCTTCAATTTCAGTAGCAAGGTCAACGAGGCGGTGGCGGATGGTTTGGAATTTATTCACCGGGCGCCCGAACACTTCGCGCTCCGAAATATATTTCAGCGTAATGTCCAACCCTGCTTCCGCGCCATAGATGGCAGAGATGCCCGCAACGAGCCTTTCGAGCTGGAAGCTCTCCATGATATAATAGAAGCCCTGGTTTTCTTCGCCCACAAGATTGGAAACAGGCACTTTCACATGTTCAAAAAACAACTCTCCCGTGTCGGAACTCTTCCACCCTATCTTCTTCAGCTTGCGCGTGGTGAAACCCGCAGCGCCCTGGTCAACCACAATGAGGCTGATGCCCGAATAGCCGCCATCGGGTTTTGTTTTGCAGGCAACCGTTACAAAGTCGCCATACACCCCATTGGTGATAAATGTTTTTTGCCCGTTGATGATATAATGGTCGCCCTCGCGCACGGCAGTAGTGCGAATGCTCGCAACATCAGAACCGGCTCCCGGCTCGGAGATAGCGAGCGCGCCCCACTTGGTGCCGTCAATCGCGCCCGGAAGATACTTTTGTTTCAATGCCGCGCTGCCTGCTTTGAGGATGTGCGCTGTCGCCATATATTGATGCACACCATGCGCTGCGGCAAGCCCTGCGCAACCGCTGCGCGTAAGCTCATCAAGGAGAACTACGGAATGAAAAAAGTCATTGTTCGTGCCGCCAAACTCTTCGGGCATGTTGATGCCGAGAAACCCCAGCTCGCCCATGCGCTTCCACACGCTGTTCGGAATGCGCTCTTCCTCTTCCCATTTCTCCACGTGCGGATTCACCTCCGTTTGCACAAACTGGCGCACGCTCTGGCGAAAAATGTCATGATCTTCGGTGAAGTATTGCGACTGCATCTTTTTTTTCGGGCGTAAAGATAATGGCTTACGGGAAGTTTAAAATTTTAAGTTTCAAAGAGTGTTAACATGCGCCTCGCCATGCTGAGCGGAGTCCTACGGAGCGAAGCATCTCCTCTCTTAAAATTTAGTGATAACCTTTATGGAGTGTGAGATGCTTCGCGGAGTTTATACTGAGCGGAGTCGAAGTACTCAGCATGACGCTTGCGCTTCTATAACGACAAAAAGCCTCACCGTTTTACCGGGGAGGCTTTCATTTATTTTCAACTCAATTATTTATTTAAGGAATAACTACAGGCGTGAGTCCTGAAAGCGCGCCTAAGCCTGCTGAATTAAAAGCGGCAATACCTGCCTTCACTTCCGTTTGCGGCAGCCCCGTGAATTTTGTTTCACGCTGCGTGCTGATGATAAACGAGGCGAATTCATTGCCCGACCTTACCGTAATTTGATTTCCAATAATCTCGAAGCCGATGCCGCTGGTTGCCACTGCAAATAAATATCCTTTGGCGCCCTTTATAGACTTAGCTTCAGCCGTGATGCAACCACGCTCATTGTTGCTGATTTCCATCTCCGTTACAGGCGCACCGAGTAATGCTGCCGGCTCCGTTTCTGTTTTGGCAAGTTCAAACGTAGCCAGCGTGATGATATAAGCCGCATTCGGCATATCACTGTTTGCAAGCAACTCAACATAATCAGCCGTAAGGTTGAATCGGTACACCCACACGAATTGTGCACTGATAAAAGCTTCTTTGTTATTGCTGCTTTCGTTTGCCTTATACGCATCATATTTGGCGCTAAGGTCATTGGTAGCAGCAGTAAGGTCTACAAGCGAAACGGGCAAATCCGCTGGAATAAACACCGTGGGATTGTCGGTCATTGCCTCAATCACCCTTTCTCCAAACTGAACTTGCACCAAAGCATTTTTCTTACTGTAGTCTCTTAAAATTTCCGGTTTGCGTAGCATAATTGTTTTGTTTTGTCCTCTTATTACGGTAATGCCGCATGAAGGTTGCGTTGGTTGGATTTATTTTCACCTCGGAGGTTTTGTGCTGAACCTCGAGGTGGTTCACACAAACCTCAATGGGTTTGTTCCGAACCTCGAAGAAACTGATAACTACCTCCAAGTTTTTGCCGCTAACCTCGAGGGAAATAATAAGCGACCCGAAGTTTTTGGCTCGAACCTCGAGGTAATTGCTGTGAACCGCGAGGTAAATATTAAATACCTTGAGGTAGTTGTTAACTTCCTTGAAGAACGCCTCTTCATAGCGCAAGTTTCTGCACAGGCAATGAGGGGGTGCTGTCTCTCCCTTATCGAATAGACAGGAACATTGCGATTTTCTAAAGAACCGCTTCACTTACGAGCAGAAGATTTGTGTTTGCTTGTGGGTTTGGGTGAGGAATAAAAAGAGGTATCTTGGAAGAAGTATACGAAACCGAAAAGCGGGCTGAGTTTCGCCTTAACTCCTAAAATAGGGTGGATGCTAAACGAAGTGAAATAATTTTCAACTTCGTTTATAAGCAAGTTAGGGGGTAATACTATTAAAGTTTGTACGAATCTACCAGAAAAACAAAACATGATTATCTTTAACGAAAATGATTAGCTGTGTCAACGTATAAAAGCAAAGAAAATAAAAGCGCAAAAGCAGAAGACCTATTTCATCCATATAATGTCGGAGCAAAACCTTTTCTAAAATGGGCGGGGGGTAAGGGACAACTTCTAAATAAATTTCAAGAGCTTTATCCGCAACAGCTTAAAGAAAAAAAGATCAAGACATTTTATGAGCCATTTCTCGGAAGCGGTGCAGTTTTCTTTGATATCGCACAGAACTATAAAATTGAAAGCGCATTTCTTTACGACATTAACGAAGAACTCGTGTTGATTTACAAAGTCATTCAAAAGAATGCTACCAAACTTATTGACTTTTTATATCGCTATCAAAAAACTTATCACAAAATCGATAAACAAAAAAGACAAGAATACTTTTATGAGCAACGTGCAAACTACAACCTAAATCGCTTTAACATTGATTATGACAAGTATTCTGAAAATTGGATTCCAAGAGCCGCACAAAATATTTTTTTAAATAGAACCTGCTTCAATGGACTCTTTAGAGTAAACTCGAAGGGAGAATTTAATACACCTGCTGGCGATTACGACAACCCGACAATTTGCGATGAAAAAAACCTTTTGGCTGTTTCAAAAGTTCTTGAACTTGCTGAAATTAAAAAAGCTGACTTCAAAGAAATAATCAACGACCTGAAATCAAAATCCTTCATTTACTTTGATCCACCTTACAGACCCATTAGTAAGACTGCGAGTTTTAAAGCATATAGCAAGCTCGATTTTTCAGACAAAGAACAAATTCAACTTTCAGGACTTTTTAAACAACTTGATAAAAAGGGTTTTCAAGTGATGTTAAGCAATTCTGATCCCAAGAACATTAATCCTGCTGATAACTTTTTTGACGAAATATACAAAGGGTATAATATCCTACGAATACCGGCAAAAAGAATGATTAACTCAGATGCCACCAAGCGGGGAGCGATAAATGAAATTGTTGTGACAAACTATTCTATCAATTAATGGAGAAAGGAACTACAAGTAACGTAACAGGTAATCAACTCGAAGTTGCAATTAAGACAGTTTTAACAGGGAAGAATTTTCAAGTGGTTAACTACCGTAAGTGGGAAAGGAATCCTGTTGGGTATGGTAAAGAACTGCTGCTTGAATATGTTCCTTTCACAACAATTTACGAGCATAAAGGCAATACTGAGTTTTTACTACTTTCGGAAAAATACGCACTGAAAATGCGTATCGAGTGTAAATGGCAACAGGTTAGCGGTTCAGTTGACGAAAAGCTTCCTTACCTGTATCTCAATATTATTGAAGCTATGCCGGAAGACACGGTTATGATCCTAATTGATGGAGCAGGGTTTAAGCAAGGAGCCCTTAAATGGTTAAAGGAGGCGGTCAAAAAACAGAAATATACCACAGATTCAAATAAGAATAAAAAAATAATGGTATTTAGCCTAACAGAGTTCTTTACATGGGCGAATAAAACTTTCAATAAATAAATAACCATGAATTGTAATCATTGCAATGAACAATTAAATGAATCTCAATATCATCGAGATTTAAAATCTTGCCCAAACTGCTCAATTAACAACGGTGATGAACACGTTTTCTATAAGTACCCGGATGCTTTTGGGACAACACCTTTAAGATCTACGCCAGGTCATCAGGAGTGACCTCAAAGTTATTGTACTGCTTGCAGAGGAGGAAAAGAATCCGAATTTGAAAAAATACTTTGCAAGCATAAATAAAGCGCTTCCCCTACAGGTATACAAAAAAGTGACGGTGAATCCCCCGCTTTGACCTGAGTCTGTAGCCAATCGCTTTGCTGAAAGACACCCTTTCTATAAAGATTGAGAGCAGTACGCGCCAATCAATCCTTCATGCTCACCTCACAATCACCTTCTTCACCGCGCTGCCGCTTGGGGCTGTGGCGATGATGGTGTAGATGCCTGCGGGCAGGGTATTCAAATCAAGTGTGAAGCTGGTTTTTCCATTGGGCAGAAACGTGCGCCACGTTTTTCCCACAAGGTCATTGACGGTGAGTTGCGTTGTCACTTCCTGTTGAGGAAAGGTGATGTTTACAATGTCATCAGCAGGGTTGGGATAAACCTGCATTACAATGGTATTGGCAACCGCCCCGATTCCCGCAGGAGGAGGGAAAACAGGCAACTCGCTGCGCGAGGAGGTGAGTGTGGAGCGCATGATGGCTACCTGCCCCTGCGTGAACACGTTCTGACATTCTTCGCGCGAATAGTCCATGTAGTTTTCAAGCATATCGGGCAAGTCTGGATTGCCTTCGGTGCAAGTGTTTTTCGTGGTGTCGCAGCCTGTTGCCTGCGAGTTGTTGCCGGAGTTGGGCGTGTCGGCTATGCCATCATCCGCGCTGCAATCGGGGAAAAGAATGCTGAGAAGACCATCGCCCCAAATGTGGCGCAAGCCGAGATAATGCCCCACTTCATGCACCACCGTTCTTCCTTTGGTTGCCAAATCAAGGTCGCCCACAGCGCCCGGATTGTTTCGTCCAAACACTTCATAATGAATCACCACGCCATGCAGCGTTGAGTCAGCGGGAAAGGCATTAACAGGCCAGTTGGGCGCATTGTCAGGCGGATAGGCAAAGCCGAGCACGAGCCCGAAAAACGAGTTGGGGTCTTTGAGGTTGCACACCCACAGGTTGAGGTAGTTGTCGGTGTTCCACGCGTCATTGCCGCCTGCTGCGGTTTTCTTCACCTTGTCAGCGCCATTGGCGGTGCCTCCGCTTAAATCAAGCACGGAGAAAAATGCAGTGTCGGTAGAAGTGCGTGTGATGCCCGTAGTTGGGTTGCCATCGGAGTCTTCGGTGGCGAGAAAAAACTCGATGCCAGCATCAGCGGCTACGGGAAGAAACACGGAGCGCGTGTCGCCTGTGTCGGCATTGAGCCTGCGGTAATCCTGGTTCAGCACTTCAATCTGGCTGTGGATGAGCGAGTCATCAATGTTTTGGTCGGACGTGTTGTAAACCACATGCACCACCACGGGAATGCGATAGATGGTGTCCCAATCTTGCGCGCCTTTGAAGGCGTTATGCGCTTCGGCTTTTGCTTTTGCATAATTAAATGCATGTTCCACTGCAGCGGCATAGCCGGGATGTGTGGCGGCATTGTTTTCAAAAACCTCGTGCGTGGCACAACGGTGAATGGTTTGCGCTTGCATCGCAAAAGCAATGCAGCAAAAGAGAATGAAGCAGCCGAGTATTTTTTTCATTATGCGAATTTTAAAAGAGTCGCCAAAAATAGGAAGTTATTTCGCGTTGCAAAGCATCCACTCCTGATTCGGGTGCATTTCAAATTGTCGCGGTTAAATTAAAAAGCAAAAGGTCGCTCCTGACGGAGCTTAATACCTGTTCGCTTGCTGATTTCTACCAAAAGTTTGCCCCGATGGGGCTCCTATCAGCCTCGTAGAGGCGTTCTTTTGGTAGTAGGAATAATATTAAACTAAGATTGCCATCGCACCGTAGGTGCGACCTTTTATGCGACAATTTGAAATGCACCCTCCTAATTCATAATTCTAAATTCTTAATTCCCTTTCTTCATCCTTGCCTCGTATTGCTTCTTCGCCCTGTTGAGCATTGCGTTGGGATTCATCGCCATCTTCACATTCATTTTTAACAATGCCATCGGGAAGAAGCGCGACATAAAATAAATGTATCTGGCTTCCTTCGGAAGAAGAATATGAAACTTGCCGTTGCCGACTAATTCAAGCGTTTTCGTTGCTAATGAATTGGCGCTCACGGGCGAGCCATGCACAAGGTATTTCGCCATTTCTCCCCTGTCTTTTGCCCCGCGCGCATGTTGCGTGATGTTTGTGCGGAAGAAAAAGGGCATCATCACCGATACACCGATATTGAAAGGCTTGAGCTCGGAGTATAATGTTTCGGAAAGCGCTTTCACTGCGGCTTTCGTCACGTTGTAACCCGACATCGTTGGCGCGGCAGCTACGGAGGCAATACTCGACACATTAATAATGTGCCCGCTTTTTTGTTGTTTCATTGCAGGGATAAAATAATGACAACCATATATCACGCCCATTTGATTGATGCCGACTAACCATTCCCAGTTCTCCAAGCCGTATTCTTCAAACACAGCCGCATCGCCCACGCCTGCATTATTAATGAGCAAATCAATGCCGCCTGTTTGCGCAAGAAATTTTTCTGCAACTTCTTTGTAGCGGTTTTTGTCGGAAACATCGAGCAGAAACGAAATGGGTTTGCCTCCTGCTTTGGTGATGAGTTCTGCGGTTTCATTCAATCCCTTTTCCGAAATATCGCAGATGCCGATCGTCCAGTTGTCTTTGGCAAGTTCATTACAGAATTCAAGTCCAAGCCCTGAACCAGCGCCTGTGATGAACGCGCGTTTCTTTGGGTGTTGCTGGGAGAGCTTATACATAGAAAAAGGAGTTTGAAATCAAAAGTAATAAAGGGAACTACTGTTCACTACTTCAATTTGCAATAGTGCCCAACTGCGCTCTCAACGAAGTAACGAACCTTAAATTCTCAATCGAATAAAAGGCATTGGGATTGTATTTGCGAATCACCTCCTGCAACTGAGGCAAGTCTTTGCGTTTAGCGGGAAGAAACACCACGTTCACATTCCCGTCATTATTCTCTGCATCAACTACGGTCACTAAATAATTATTCTTGCGCAAATAGTCGGTGAGCGCGTGGCTGTCTTTCTTCACGGTAACGATGCGCATCAGCACGATGCCCGAAGCTAATTTTTTCTCAAGAAACATTCCCACATAAGTACCCGTTGCAAATCCTCCTGCATAGCCAATGTAGGCGAAGGGCGTGGAGAGATGTTGCAACGCCTGCCCTACTGCAATTAACCAGATGAGCACTTCAAAAAAACCGAGTGTCACCGCCATCTCGCGCTTTTCATTAATGGTGTACATCATGCGCAACGTAGAAATGGAAACATCAATGATTCTTGCGCAAAAGATGAGCAGAGGAATGACAATCCACTCCATGTAGTTGAACTCTGTCGAGAAAATTGATAGAAACATAGCTGAACTTTGGCGCAAAGTTACTTCAATGAATTCGGGCGGTGTTTCATTTTTTTAAAATCGTCATTCTGAGCGGAGTCATACGAAGCGAAGAATCTCTTACTTACTCAGCGTAGAGATGCTTCGTTGCACTCAGCATGACGCAGCCCGAATTCGCGCGATTGAACAGGCTGTATTTTATTTCGTAAAATTAAAAAGAGAAGTCCCATGAAAATTCCATTTGTCTGAATTCTTAGTGTACTGCTGCACTTCTGTTCAACCGCGCAGATAATTCCTGCCAACCGGTTTTATGATTGGAGCAAAGCGGGATTAAGCAACACACAACCCGACAGCACTGCAATTTCAATCAACATGAAAGACTTAGGCGCATCAAATGATAGCTCCTCTGCTGTTGATGGCTTTATTCAAACTGCAATTGATTCGCTCAACGGACGATTCGGCATTCTTTATTTTCCGGCAGGAACATATCTTATCAATACTTCGCTTGCATTACCTGATTCTGTTGTGCTGAAAGGAGCAGGCGCAGACTCCACTACGCTTGTTTTTGATTTAGGTGGCGCGCCAAACCATGCGATTGATGTTTCAAAAAATCAGTCGGAAGTGCTTGACCCGTTCACCAAGGTTGTTTCCGGTTTTGAAAAAGGTTCGACAACATTGAGTGTTGTTGATGCCTCGAGTTTTTCTGCAAACGATTATGCCGAAATCCGCCAGGACAACGGAAGCTGGGACACACAGCCTGCAAGCTATGCGGAGCAATGCGTGGGACAAATTGTAAAAGTGCTTTCTGTTTCAGGAAATGATTTGCAAATCGAGCCAGCGCTGCGCATTGATTTTGATACGCTGCTCAACGCTGAAGTCCGAAAAATAAAACCGGTAACGTATGTTGGAATTGAGTGCATGAAAATCATCAGGCAGGACAGTTCGACAACACCATCCATTTACAATATCAATTTCAACTTTGCAGTAAACTGTTGGGTGCGCGGAGTGGAAAGCGCGAAGAGTATGGGCGCGCATATCCTTATTGAATACAGCAAAAACATTGATGTTTCGGGTTGTTACATTCATCATTCCTTTGGATATGATGGTTCAGGAACGCGGGGCTACGGTATTTGCCTGCGGCAACATGCAAGCGATTGTTTGATAGAAAACAATATGTTCAAATTCCTGCGTCATGCAATGATGGTGAAGGAAGGAGCAAACGGAAATGTGTTTGCATATAATTACTCACGCGAGCCAAACCGCAGCGAAGCGGTTTCTGATTTTTCCGGTGATGTTTCCCTGCACGGGCATTTTCCATTTGCAAATTTGTTTGAAGGCAACATCCTGCAGAATATCATCATTGACCATTTCTGGGGCGTATCAGGCCCGCACAATACATTTTTGCGCAATCGCGCTGAACTGTATGGAATGGGATTTATTGGCAATGCGCCTATCACGCCCGACCAAAACTTTGTCGGCAATGAAATCACCAACACCACTGCGCTTTATGGAAATTATTTAATGGCAGGCACAGGGCAATTTGAATATGCGAACAACGTGAAAGGAACAATAACTCCTGTCGGAACATCACCATTAAATGACTCTACCTATTATCTCGCATCAAAACCTGCATTCTGGGACTCGACAAATTGGGTAACCATCGGCATTCCGAACACCATCAACACAGGCAGCATTCCTGCACACGAAAGATTTCTCGACAGCTTGCTGCTTACCGTTTGCGCGCTCACAATTGATTCTGTTCCGACAGATACTATTCCCGATACGACAACAACGGTATTAAATCTTGAGATGGAACAGATAGTCATCTATCCGAATCCGGCTGAAGAAAAAGTTTTCATACAAATCAATTCCTCGAACAAAGAAGTTGAAATTCTGCTCACGGATTTAACAGGCAAATTGCTCATCAGGAAACAATTTGAATTACACGGAGCGGAAAATCTTCTTACGTTTGACCTCTCGGAAATAAAATCTCCTGGATTGTATTTCATCAAAGTGCAAGGCAAAACAACCATCATCAAAAAGCTATTCATTCAATGAGCCAGAATTTTAAGAAAAAGAAAATTGCCATTATCGGTGGCGGCAACCTCGGCATCAGCATCACCGAAGGTTTGATAAAAACAGGATTGATTGAATCAAAGAACATCACTGTTACGCGCAGGAAAGTGCACCTCATTGAAAGCAGGTTGCAGAAATTGATAAACGTAACGAGCGATAACGTGAAAGCCGTTTCAGGCGCTGACATCGTGCTGCTCGCCATCAAGCCGAAACAGTTGATGGATGTGCTGAAAGAGATTCAACCCGTGCTCAATGCTAAAAAGCATTTAGTCATTTCCGTAGTAACAGGCATCAGCATTCCGGAGATTACAAAAGTGATTGCCACAAATGTTCCACTCTTTAGGGCAATGCCCAACACTGCCATTGCCATTCAGCAATCCATGACCTGCGTTTCAACAAAAAACGGAACCGAGCAGCAGAAAGAATTGGTGATGGCATTATTTGAAAAGCTTGGGAAAGCTGTGTTCATTGAAGATGAACTGATGTCGGCAGCAACGGTGCTTGCTGCCTGCGGTATTGCGTATTCACTGCGCTATATCCGCGCTGCATCTCAGGGAGGAATTGAAATTGGTTTTGATGCCGCCACTGCACAACTCATCGCAGCGCAAACGGTGAAGGGCGCTGCTTCATTACTTCTTGAACGCGGGGAACATCCTGAAAAAGAAATTGACCGCGTTACTACTCCGCAGGGCTGCACCATTGCGGGCATCAACGAAATGGAACATCAGGGATTCAGTTCCTCATTAATTAAAGGAATCATTACTTCTTACAAGAGTATTGAAAATATCAAGTAGGCTTTAGAAGCCAAACACAGCCGCGCCCAAGCGGTCGAAGATGAAAGAAATTGTGATGCCCCAGAAGATGGCGCTCACGAACATGTATTGCACGATTTTTCTGCGCGAGCCGCCAAACATCACGGCAATGATAGAGCCACCAATAGGAGTTAATATCAACGGAGTGATGAATGCGATTCCGATTACTCCGTAGTTTTCCCAAATTTTTTTTGTGCGGTAGCTACTGTTGGAAAATCTTTTTTCCATTCCGAGTTTCTCAATCAGCCATGCACGTGTTTTTGTTCCGAGCAGCATGATGATAAACACTGTGGTCATCATTCCCAAAATGCTGAAAATGGCAGTTTCCACAACCGAGAGTTGGCTCGCAGTGCCGGTTACAGGACCAAGCACGAACTTAAACATGCTCATCAGATAAACTGAAACGTATTTTAAGATGGTTTCCAACATGTTTTTTCTACTGGTTTTTACCTACTGTCTTTTACTTAGACAACAGGCTTTCAAAATGAGTTCCAAACTTAGGTAAAAGTTTACCTTATGCTCGTTAATCTTTTACGTAAAGTCAAGAATTTGTTGGCAATCTGCTGTCTTCCTGAACGGAAATTACAGCATCTCTCGCCTATCGTTTAGAAAAATTAACAGTCGTCAGCATTGTTTCTAAGTTTGCTATTTTTACAAACAACAAACTACGAGTTATGAAAAAACAAAGCCAACAGATAAGCCCAACATTTTTAATCATTGCCTTCATTGCAGGCGCTGGAATCCTACGCTTGCTTTTAACAGGTCAGTTGCCGAATTTTTCTCCGGTAGCAGCGATGGCGCTGTTTGGCGGTGTTTATTTCCGTAACAACAAGTTGGCGCTTGCCCTTCCGTTGCTGGTAATGTTTTTTACCGATGTAGCGCTTGAAGCTGCTTATCAAATAGGCTGGCGCGAATATGCGGGTTTTCACGCAACCATGCCCTACGTTTATATCGGGTTCCTGCTCACCGTTGTTATCGGGATGCTTTTGAAAGGTAATGACAAGCCGCTGCCGCTTATCGGGGCAGGTTTACTTTCATCTGCCATATTCTTTATCGTTTCAAATTTTGGCGTTTGGATTGCTGATGGATTTTACCCGCATAATTTGGCAGGATTAGTTTCCTGCTACGTTGCTGCAATTCCCTTCTTCCACTATTCCGTTGCGGGCGACTTGTTTTTTATCGGTGTTTTGTTTGGCGGATACGCATTGGCGAAGAACCGTTATTTCTCCGCTTCTGCAGCGGCATAATCAAAACACCGGACTCGCCATGCTTTTCCGGCTAAAAGGTGAAGCGCCAGAATTTGATAGTTGTTTCCGCGCTAATACATCAAACAGGAAGAAAAGCGCCAAGAGCAAGACAAGCAGCGCGATTCCCTCCTGCGGGCGCAACACATGATACACGATTTCACAATCAGGCAAATTGCGCCAAAACTTTTCAGGACCTTCTGCTTTACTTAAAACAAACCATGCTTTTTCGTTGCCGGCATAGGTCTGAATCAGGGACATTTTAAACAGAACTCCGGTAAAAACCACAAAGATTGCCGCAATATAAAGCACAGGCGATTTGTAAATTTTTATTTTAGAAGGATAGCTTTTGTTGTTCACGCCTGCGGCATAAAGCAGCACGAGCGCAAAGCCTGCGCCAAGCATGTTTGTAATCAAATCGTTGAAATCAAAATAATCGGATTTTTCAGGATATAATACCCTGTATTGAAACCATTCATCCGCTGCCCCAAGCAGAATAGTGTAAAATGCGGTATCGCCTACTCGTTTAACAAGCGGAAATATCAGAAGCGCCATGATGCCGAACTCTACGGTGTGAATCAGCTCGATATTCATCACGAAATGCACCTGCGAATGCAGAAAAATAAGCGACACCACTGTGATGAGGTATCCTATCTTTAACTCAATTGCTTGCCGATGCTCTGTCAACTTTCGGATGAAGTAATAAATAATCCCCGCAAGCAAAACAAAGGCTACAACGCCAACAATCACATCATACACCTGGCGAGTGAAATAATTCATCACCATCACCGACAGTTTCACCAACGGGTCGTGCATGTACAGGACGACAAGAAAATAAACGGCTATGATGCACAGGTTCAAGCCCCTCCTTTTCGCCATCCAATCAACATATTTTACCATTCCTATTTCCTGTTTATTATGAAACTCAATTTAGCTCAAGAAGGAGGCTAAATCCATTTTTTATTTTCAGGCTGGAATAAAAAATCAGAAGCCGAGCATCTTCATCGGGTCGAACTCTTTTTCTACGTATCCTTTCGGAATCATGAACAGACTTTTGGAAAGCTTTTCTTCTTTAAGTTCTGTTGCAGTCAGAACGGAATTCATCCCCATCACCGATGCCCTAATTTTCAAGGGAATCCCCTTAACGCCATCAATCCAGATTCCTCCGGCTGCTCCGGCAACTTTGCTTTGAGGCGCGAAATCAATCTTGTATTTATCCGTCACCCAAGCATATTGGGTGGAAGGCGCACCGTTTACTTCCGTTTCAACTTTATATTTTTTGCAGTCATAGCCGAGAATAGATAGCGTTTCATCTTGCAACTCTACTTTGCTTTGCGGCTGCTGCGGAGTTGCTTCGCTTTTTAAGTTGTAAAATATTTTTTCAGCGCGTTTAATCATGTACATATTCCCGTCAGCGGTTATAAGGATGTCGCCAAGCATAGATTGCGCAAACCCACCGTTCATTTTAAACAGAATGCTTCCTTTGCCTACCCAATATTCATACGAATCGGGCATCATGCTTCTCGCCATTTCCGCTCCTTCACCGGTGAGTTCTGCTTTGTAGGTGATTTTACCTTCAAGGCTTTTCTGCGCAAACAAAACAGCAAAAGCCGAGATGCAAATAGCCGTCAGTACAATTTTTCTCATGGAATCAATTTTCGTAAAGCTACTAAATAACGTCCCTTACCAATAACAATTCCTGTGAACAACTCGCCTGACGCATCTGATAATTGTACCTCTAAATTTGGAAGCTAATTCTCCTTTCTTGCTGAAAATTTTTCGCCCTTACCTTACGATTGAGCCGCATATCCGCAACATCCTGATGGCGGATTTCTTTATTCAGATTGTCAACTCTTCGTTCTTCTTACTGCTCAATTACCTGATGGATGACAACGGCTACAAGGATTTCGAAATAGCCCGCTTTCGCGCTTATCAATATGTTGCGGTGATGTTGTTTGCTTTTCCGCTGGGCGTTTTTATTCGTGGAAGAAAAATAAAGCCGCTGTTTTATTTCTCCACGCTCATAGTACCCGCAATTTCCTTGGTGATAATTTATGCTGTCAGTCATCGCATGGATACCTTGCTGCATTGGAGTTTTGCCTTGTGGGGAATTTCTTATTCGTGTCTACAAGTGCCCGCTATGCCTTTCATTTTGCAAAACGCGAAAAAGGAAACGCACACGGAAGCTATTGTGCTATTTTTTCTCACCAATAGCACAACCATTGCGCTTTGCGGATTTCTCAACTTTTTACTTAACCGTTATATGCCGCAGGTGTTTGATGAAAAACTGCTCATGCAGTGTTTTGCACTTCTTGGCTTCGGAAGTTTCTTCTTTATTTACCGCATTAAAACACCCGAAAATACGGGCGTGAAAATTCAGCTTTCCACTTTCATGCAGCATTACGACTGGGGCTTGATTCTTAAAGCCCTCACGCCAACGCTCATTATCGCAGTGGGCGCAGGCTTCACCATTCCATTCGTCAACTTATTCTTTCTAAATGTGCATGGCATGCAGCCGGATGCTTTCAGTCTGTTGGGCGCAACTACTTTTTTAATTGTTGCATTTACCATTCTTTTAGCGCCAACGATAAAAAGAAAATTAGGCTATGGGGTAGCAGTTACGCTTGTGCAATCGCTTTCCGTATTTGCTTTAATTATGATGACGCTCACGCAGTATTACAACCACTGGATGTATGCGGTGCATATCGCGGGGTTTTTCTACCTCATGCGGCAGCCGCTCATGAATCTTGCCGCGCCCGTTACTTCTGAATTAGGCATGTATTATGTAGGCAAGCGCAACCACGAATTGATGAGCGCGTTCAACTCTTCCATCTGGTCGGGGAGTTGGTTTATCAGCTCGTTATTTTTTGGCATCCTACGCGAAAGCGGCATGAGTTACGCGGGCATTTTCTTTATCACTGCCGCGCTTTATTCCTTTGGCGTATTTATGTACCATCTGCTTATTCAGGATTATAAAAAAAGAAAAAGCGAAGGGCTGACGGAGTATTAGCCATGCTTATTCTGATTCCAAAAACACATTTCATTTGGGTTTCACCTTGTTGTTTCAGAATGTAGAACTTTACGCCCTTATCTCTTTGCATGATTGAAGCGTGGGAATTTTTAAAGCAGCTTGTAAATCCGGAAAGCATCATTCAATATGGGGGCATTGCGCTGCTCGTAGCGGTAGTGTTTGCCGAGACGGGTTTGTTCTTCGGATTTTTCCTTCCGGGTGATTCGCTTTTGTTCACAGCGGGCTTACTGTGCGGCACAGGCATGTTTGACGTGCATCTTTCAGTTCTGCTTGCATCGGTGAGCATTGCGGGAATTCTCGGCAATATGGTTGGTTATTATTTCGGAAGATACACTGGTGAAGCGTTGTTCAAGCGTGATGATACTTTGCTATTTAAAAAACGATACGTACTGATGGCGCAGGATTTTTATCAGCGGCATGGCGGACTGGCGCTCATCGCTGGAAGGTTTCTGCCGATTATCCGTACGTTTGCTCCGATTCTTGCAGGCGTAATAAAAATGGACATGAAAATTTTTCTGTTCTATAATATCAGCGGAAGCGCGCTATGGGTTTTCAGCCTCATTCTGCTTGGCTATTTCCTCGGAACAACTTTTCCGCAAGTGAAAGATTATCTTGAATACATTATCATCGGGCTGATTATTGTCACTGCTATTCCTGTGTATAAAAGTTATCGCTCGGAAAAAGCAAGGATGACCGAAACCTGATTCTCTTTTTAAAAAATATGCTATGAAAAAGAACTTCATTTTCAACTGCGCTCTTCTTCTCTCAATTTGTAACTGTAGCATTGTACACGCACAAACACAAGTGAGAAGCATGACGCATGACGGCATTACGCGCAGTTTCCGTGTGCATCTGCCTCCGGCATTTGATACGTGTTTGCATGTTCCGCTTGTGTTTAATCTGCACGGCTTAGGCTCCAATGGAATGCAGGAAGAATTATACACGCAATTCAGCAATGTGGCTGACACGGGCAAATTCATCGCAGTTTATCCTGACGCGATAAGCAATGAATGGAATATAAACGGCAGCGGAGTGGATGATGTGGGATTTATTCAGGCGATGATTGACACGCTGTATGCTGAATTTCGCATTGACAGAAACAAAGTGTACTCCTGCGGAATGTCAATGGGAGGATATATGAGCTACCGTCTTGCCTGCGAACTTACTGACCATATCGCTGCAATTGTTTCCGTTACCGGATTGCTTGCGACTGTTCCCTGCAATCCTGCACGACCAATTCCTGTGATGCAGATACACGGCACAGATGACCCTACGGTGCCTTATTCAGGGGTTCCGCAAACGATAAGCTCGTGGGTGCAAAAAAATAATTGTCCGCAAACGCCTGTTGTTACACAACTTCCCGACATTGATCCAAATGACAGCACAACGGTAACAATGACGCATTATGCGCCCTGCGATGATTCCACAGAAGTGATTCTTTATACAGTGAATGGCGGAGGGCATACGTGGCCCGATGCGTTTATAAATATCGGAGTCACCACAGGCGATATCAACGCCAGCAATATCATCTGGAATTTTTTCAAAAAATATGAACTTGCTGCTTACCCTCTTGTTACTCCATGCGACTCATTGACAAGCGGAGGAAATGTTGTAAAAAATCTTTCTGCTTTCCGTGTGCGCTATGTTTCCGAAATGCGTCAGATTAGAATCGAATCAGCATCGAATGAATCTTATACCATAACCTTGTTTGACGCGCTTGGAAGAAGCGCTGAAACCTTCAGTGGTGAAAAACAAACGCTCATTCCGTTTATGCTTCCCTCAAGCGGAATTTATTACTACGTTATCCAAAGCGCAAGCGGAGTAATGGAAAAAGGGAAGATTGCTGTTTACTGATTCACGCGAATCACAGGTGGAAGTTCTAATAGTTTTTCATAGAATGTTCCCATCGGCAAATCAAGATAAGAGCAGGGCTTGAACAGTCCGCTCAGAAAGAATTGAATCCTGTGTTCCGCTAAATCGCCAAAGCCAAGCAGGTTGCGTTCTTCTTCAATCGCTTTCTGACATTCTTTTAAATAGGCTTCGCGCATCGTTTTTGTGAGTTGCTTTTCGTTTCCCAACCTGAAAGCTGCGAAGATTGAATTAACACTGCGTAAATGTTCATGCCTGAAAAAACGACACCACAATTCGGTGTCGGCAGCAAGTTTGTAGCTTGTGTTTATTTTCCCACCTGCTTTCTCCCAAAGCGTTCTTTTCCAAAATGTAGATTCCTGCTGAATGGCAAGATAATCACCCCCTAAGTAGCGGATGCTTGACCAGCGTGAATATTTCTGATAGAGGTCATAACGCTTTGCCCAATAAGGATGCGCTTGTTCCGTGAGCGGCATTTCTCCGAGAAGGAATCCTTTTTCATTGCACCACGAGGGAAATCCCGTAATCCATTGCGCATCGGGTGTGTTCTTAAAAACTTCTGCAACTGTAAATAAACTTCCGGGCAGATACACATCATCTGAATTCAGCCACGCCATGATTTCACCCGTTGATTTGCCAAAACCTTTTTGCAGCGCAAAACCATAGCCTTCATCTTTCTCACTCTCCCAATACTCTAATCTGCTTTCATACTTGCGAATAATTTCGATGCTTCCATCCGTGCTGCCCCCGTCAATGATGATGTATTCGAGATTCGGATATTTCTGATTCAATACTGATTGTATCGTTTCCTCTAAGAAACTGGCGTTATTCAAATTGACGGTAACTACAGAAATTTTCGGGAAGTCCACTCTGTTTTTAGTTTGCTGTTTTTAGTTTGCTGTTTTTGGTACAATCAAGTGATGGAACATTCAACTGTAAACTGAAAACAGGAAACTGTAAACTTTTCTAATACTCGCTAAGGTAAAAAGACTGTGTTTGGTAATCAAAACGAATTAGCGGTGGGTAAGTGCTGCGTGATTTGTGTACTGCGCGCAAGAATGGAATATCCCGTTTGAAAAAAGGATAAGATGCCGCGCTGACCATTTCCTGAAATGCACTTCGTTGCGGAAAGCTTTTTTGAAGCGTTGCAAATTCAGCTTCGGCAGCAGGAGAAGGGGAATAAGTCTGCTTGCCGGATGATGCGAGGTGTGCCAGCACAACATGCAACATATCTCTTTCAAACATCCTGTTGAACAATTCAATTTCGGCAAGATGCGAGAAGTTATGATTAAACTTTCCGCCTTCATTTTGCCACAAATGTCTTTTCCAAAAAATTCCCGAACAGGAAATCTTGTTTCCGATTTCCGCAAGCGTGCCCGCATGAAATCTGTTCTTATCCCAACGATAATCAATTCCATTTGTGACAGGAATAATTTCTCCTTTGCTTCCCAATTGCGCAGGAAGTCCTTTCAACCAGTTCACTTCTGCGAAACGCTTGAAAATATCACGCACTGTCATCATCGCTTTCGGAAGCAACACAGTTCCCGCTTCGAGCCAGCAATGAAAATCACTCTCCGCATCGTTCAACTGTTCTTCTGCAACGCACAATGCTTCTCCAATTTCATGAACACTTTGAAATGAAAAAGAAGACGAAGCGAATTCAGAAAGATTCACTCCATCGGCATTACCAATCAGAATCAATTGATGCCGAAATCTCGGATAATCCTGTTGTTGAACAGAACGCGCGGTTTGTAAAGCGGCTTCAATATTTTCGCGCTTTGCAATAGTGATTATTGTAAATGCAGGATGATCAATCTTGAACTGATAGTCTTTTAAGGCCTGCTCCACCGTGTCTTTTACTTTCACTTCATACTCGCTGTGCAATTGCGTGATTTGCGCGTGATAGTCTTTGTGCAGAGTCCTGACTTGCTCGCTTAACCCTTCCATTCTTGAGGTGTAATCGTGATGCAACTCCTTCACCTTTTCGCTGTTAACTGCATGAACTTGTTCAATGCACTCAATCAACTCATCCTGAAAAATAATTTCGCTTACCGTTTTATACTTGTAATAACTCAAATCATTAGGCACTTTTTCGCTCAACACATCTTCCCGCTTCACCATTTTAATTGCATCTCCGTTCACACTATTAATCACATTCAACACTGGTGGAAACATTTCAAGTCCGAAAGAAAGCGCAGCATTCTTCGCTTCTTTTGTTGTGAGCAGATAGGAGGTTTTACAAAAGCCCACGGGATGATTTCCATAAATATCCGTAGTGAAATCAAACGAATTCAGTTGCTGATTCCATTTCTTCAAACACGCAGCCGTCATTTCAAAATATGCGTCATACACCGAGTGCGATTGTTCAAGTTCGGAAAGTCGGCAGTCTCTCCTACCCTGCTGAATCGCCACCTGATAAAGTCCTTTCGTGCTTGCCGTTGCGCCCGGCTCTTCAAAGTTTGTAGAGAAGGAGAACCGGGGGAAAACAAAATATTTCCCGGTGAAATGCAGATAACGGATGAAATGTTTTTTCCACGAATTCTCCGACCACTTTAGCAGGTAAACGGGAGGCTGTTCCTTTTCATTTAAATCGGGATTTTGTTGAAACCATATACGAAACCCTTGCCACTGTTCGCTTGTCCATGCTTGCCCCCACGAGGAGGCGACCTGCATGAAATACACATCATTCCCATCGTTAACCGCTGCAAAAGGATTGAACCCGATTTCGGAAATATCATAGCTGTACAATGAGATTCCCGCAACTTGTTTTTCTTCTTCGTAAAAATTTAGAGCATTGGTCGCGAATGAATAAAAATACTTTGAAGCAAACAGGTCGTCTTCAAAGAGAATGATGCTGCCGTATTCTTTCGTTAAATCTCCGCAGGTAAGAATATGTCCGCGCAAACCCAGATGCTGTTGATGCTGAATAATTCTTTTCTCCCCGTGCGACCAGCGAAAATCTTCCGCTGCCTGCGCTACAGCTTTATTCTCATTTTTATCAATGCTGATTATAAGCGTTACCGCGCGCGCTGGATATTCTGCCTGTTCGAGAGAAAGCAGCAATCGCAAAAGGCTTTGTTCACGGTTGTAAGCCGAAACAACAATTGCGGGGTTCATTTCTGCAGACGACATGCGGGTGAAGCAAATTTGCGGAATGTTTGCGCCATCTCCTTAACTTTGCGTCACCAATTTTTAAAAACAATGACAATCGAACAACTGAAAGATCTTAAAGATCGTGCCGCCTCGCTCAAGAGGTATCTTTGAAGTGGAGGACAAAGACGCGGAAACCCGCGAAAAAGAAAAACTAACTTCCGAACCTTCTTTCTGGAACGACCCCAAGCGCGCGCAGGAAATCCTGAAGCTCATCAAATCAAACAAAACGTGGGTTGCTTCATATTATGAAACGCAACAAGCAGTGGACGATGCAGGCGTACTTCTTGATTTCTTCAGGGAAAACGAAGTAGAGATGCATGAAGTGGACAAGCAATATGCCGTTGCGCTAAAGAAAGTGGACGAGCTTGAATTTAAATCCACGCTGAACAATCCCGAAGACCAACTGAGCGCCCTCGTGGAAATCAACAGTGGCGCGGGCGGCACAGAAAGCTGCGACTGGGCGGAGATGCTCATGCGCATGTACCTGATGTGGGGCGAAAAGAGCGGCTACAAAGTGACGCAGGTTGATTTGCAGCAAGGCGAAGTTGCGGGCATCAAGTCGGCTACGCTTGAAATAAGCGGGGAGTTCGCTTATGGATATTTGAAAGGTGAGAATGGCGTGCATCGCCTCGTGCGCATTTCTCCTTATGATTCAAATCAAAGACGGCACACTTCCTTTGCCTCGGTGTTTGTCTATCCCGTGATTGATGATACGATAGAAATTGAGGTGAATCCTTCTGATTTGGATTGGGACACATTTCGCTCAAGCGGCAAGGGCGGACAGAACGTGAACAAGGTGGAAACGGCAGTGCGCGTGCGCCATTTTCCATCAGGCATTGTGGTGGAATGTCAGGAAACGCGCTCGCAGCACCAAAACCGCGAGAAGGCAGTTAAGATTTTAAAATCGCGCCTCTATGAAGTGGAGTTGCGCAAGAAAAACGAAGCCCGCGAAAAGGTGGAGAGCGGCAAGATGAAAATTGAGTGGGGGTCGCAGATTCGCTCTTATGTGCTACATCCCTACAAGCTCGTGAAAGATGTGCGCACGGGTCACGAAACGAGCAACGCCCAAGGCGTGCTCGATGGCAACCTCGATGATTTCATCAAAGCGTTTTTGATGAATAAAACAGTGGTGGAATAGCTTGAACTGCTTAGTTCTTCATTTTTAGTTAAACGCAATTTTTGTCTTTACTAATAAAGAACAAAATATTTACACTTACTTTGTTTCAATAGGGCTTCTAAAATTCAAGCGCCCATGCTACAGAACTGTTGTAGCTTAAATTCAAGCGCCTGTACAGCAAAGGCAAAAAAACAATATGCGCAACTGACGGATAAATTAGCGTTTACAATGAAAATAAAACATCTAATTCTTATTTCAATTGCTCATGTTTTCTTGACAGTATTTGACATGATAATTTATGACTATCAGCAAATTTCTGACTCGCTCAGGTACATACTTGCATCAAATGAATTTGCTTCTTTAAATTTCTCCAATCTAAGCGCGTCTGTGCATTGTAATACTGCGCCCGGTTATCCCATTTTCTTACTAATCATCAAGTTCATAACACAACACAATAAATTTCCAATTGCAATGATACAGTCTGCTCTTTACTGCGTTTCATTATACTTTTTATTACATAATCTTCATGCAAAAAAACTTTTAACAAGCTGGCAATTTACACTGAGCTACATTTTGATTCTTTTTTCTCCTGAAATATTTCAATCCAACCAGATTACCTATAGCGAATCGCTCTGCGGAAGCCTCATCTTACTTATTTCAGGTTGCCTTGTGAGCGGCTTCGCCAATCAGCGCGCCCAGATACTCTTTGTTCTTTCCACCACATTTTTAGTTCTCTGCAAATTTGAATACTTATTGATATTGCCCATTATACTAATCGCTCTATCTTATAACAGAAGGTACAAACTACTTTTTTCCACAGTATTCCTGCTGACAATTGCACTTACTTTAAATGGCTTAAAAAACTATGCCATTTACAAGGTTTTCAATCCTTCCAGTTTTGGGTCAGGCACCGTAATTTATGGCGGGAATAATGAAAATGACGATGGCTCGTGGCACGTTACGGAAAACAATTACAATTATTTACCTCAAATCCAGATAAATAATTACAAAGCATTCACCGCGCTGACTCCGGAATGCAGGTGCATCAAACAAGATTCCCTTTTTAAAGCGATGGCAGCGGATGCATGGAAAAGCAATCCCCTGAAACAATTAAAAATTATTCCAACAAAACTGGGCAAACTCTGGGTAATGCCTTTAAGCCTTGACGTTTACACCGGACAAACAGAATTTAAAATGGGGCTGCAAATCAAAATGCTGTTTGATGACAGTATCTGGCCCTGGTATGGAAAATATAAACACGGTGTCTATCTTTTTATTTACTGGACATACCTATTCTTGATTCTGTTTGGATTCTATTTAAAAATGAAGACTGAACAATTTAAAGCAGTTGACTGCTTTGTTGTGCTTTTAATTCTGGCTTTCAGCATCATGTATGGCATTTTATTTTACGGTCTGGGCAGATTCCATATTCCCATTTTTGGGATTTTAACCATTTACGCTTCATTTAGTATTGAATATATTGACAGAAAATTTTTAAAACAACACATGAATAAGTTATTGCAGCAGAACAATAATTAACCCCGCGCGAACTCAAAGTCTATTTGATAAAAAAATTCTCCTCCAAAACAGAAAAAACTTGGAACAATTTGGTGATGTCCTCTATTAATCAGAATGTCACTACACCCTTAACATGCGCATCAGCATGTTCAACTCTTCCATCTTGTCGGTGAGGGCGTCTTCTTTATAGATTTCAAGGAGGTTTTCTAAAAGCAACCCAACGGTGTTCTTGTTTGAGCAAGGAACGAATGCGCTGATGTCGAGTTTTTCACCGCGCTTGTCTAATTCAGTTACCAATTCATTGCGGCTGAAAATGGCGCCACGGTTCAGCGGGTTGATGTAAAAAAGAATCTTGCTGCGCGCATCTTCCTCTTCGGTGATGAAGTTGATCGGCTCTTTGGTATAAGCCATGATAAACCTTCCTGGTAGGTTCACGCCATACACGGGCATATCCAAATCACGCGCGATAATGAGATAAATCACGCCCATCATCAGCGCGTTGCCGGTTTTATTTTCGAGCGCTTTATGCAGGAAAAAATTGCGCGATGACGCCTTGGGTGAAAACTCAAGAATCGTATAAAGCACATGATTGAAAATATTCACCTGCTCAAGCGGAGTGAGGTGATGGCTCAGTTCGAGCCAGATGGTTCGCTTCAGGCGGTCGAAATCTTCTTTCAGCTTCTTTTGGTCGAAGTCGGGATATTGATAGCGCGACACCATGCATGCGCCTTCAAACAAATCATCAGAATCAAAATCAGTCCAGTGTTTAAAGGCATGGCAGAGGTTGTCAAACTGAATTTTGTGAATAATGTTTTCGATGCGCTCCTGGAGCATCGGGTTGAAAGAGCCGCCTTCCCAAACCGTTTCCAGCGTGGGAATGATACGCGAGCCGTAGGACATCAGCTTTCCCGACACATGCGAGAAGACTTCCTTATCAGGGTCATCAAGCAATGCAATCAGCGCGTTTAGCTCTTTATGTTCCATTTATTCCTTTTTTGATTTGGCGGCTTTCTTTTTCGCGGGTTTTGCTTTCGGCTTTGCCGCTGTTTTCGGTTCAGCCTTTTTAAACCCGCCACGCTTGAATCCACCACGCTTCTTGCTTGCAGGCTGCGTCTCAATTATTTCAAGACATTCTTCCAGCGTCAACTCTTTCGGGTCTTTATCTTTCGGGATGCGGTAATTGTTGTCGCCCGATTTAATATACGCGCCAAACCTGCCGTTCAGTATATGCACGTCTTTCTCCGGAAAGTTTTTGATGTTTTTCTCCGCATCGGCTTTGCGCTTCTTCTCAATCAATTCGATGCACGTGTTCAAATCAATTTCGTACACGTCATATTCCTTTGGAACGGAAACGAATTTACTGTCGTGCCGCACATAAGGACCAAACCTGCCGATAGCAACCACTACTTCTTTTTCTTCATACATGCCTAAGTTGCGCGGAAGCCTGAACAGTTGCAGCGCTTCTTCCGCTGTAATGGTTTCTAAAGATTGATTCGGGCGCAACTTTGCATAGCGCGGTTTTTCATCGCCTTCATTTTCCTGCTTGCCGATTTGCGCCATCGGACCATATCTGCCGATGCGCACAATCAGCGGTTTGCCCGATGCGGGATCAACGCCCAAGTCACGTTCACCAGAAGCGCGTTCTGCATTTTCTGTTGTATGTTCTACGCTGCTGTGAAACGGCTTGTAGAACCCGTCAATCATCGCATGCCATTCCATGTTCCCGTTTGCGATTTCGTCAAACTCCTCTTCAATACGCGCGGTGAAGTTATAGTCCATCACGTTTTGAAAATTTACTGCGAGAAAATCATTCACTACCGCGCCCACATCGGTGGGGAACAATTTCATCTTTTCCGCGCCTGTGATTTCGATTTCTGTTTTCTTAACTATTTCATTTCCTTTCAGCGTGAGCACACGATAAGCCCGCTCTTTTCCTTCGCGGTCTTTCTTCTCCACATAGCCGCGCTTTTGAATCGTGCTGATAGTGGGCGCATACGTGGAAGGTCTGCCGATTCCCAACTCTTCCATTTTCTTTACGAGCGCAGCTTCATTGTATCTGGCAAGCGCTTTTGAAAAACGTTCACGCGCAATCATTTCGTCTAAGTCAAGCACCTGACCTACTTTCAAAGGAGGCAACATGCTGCTATTCTCCTCATCGGGTTCCTCATCCTGCGATTCGATATAGAGTTTAAGGAATCCGTCAAAGAGCAACACTTCGCCTTCTGCAACCAACTCTTCATGGTTGGTAGAAATGTCAATGTTCACTGTTGTTTTTTCCAAACGCGCATCCGCCATCTGCGAAGCAACGGTGCGTTTCCAAATCAATTCATATAAACGCTGCTGGTCATATTCAGCATCAATAGTTCTCTTGTCAAAAAACGTGGGACGAATCGCTTCGTGCGCTTCCTGCGCGCTGCGCGATTTTGTTTTGTATTGATGCGGCTCTGAATACTGCTCTCCAAATGAACTTTTGATTTCTGCTGCGGCAGCGTCAATTGCGCTTTGCGCAAGGTTCACCGAATCGGTACGCATATAAGTAATGTGTCCGGCTTCATAAAGGCGTTGCGCCATCATCATCGTTTTCACAACGGAGAAACTCAGCTTGCGGCTCGCTTCCTGCTGCATGGTGGAGGTAGTAAAAGGCGCGGGCGGTGTTTTCTTCGCAGGTTTTGTTTGAATATCGGTGATGGAGAAGGTAGCTCCGGTTGCTTCCTGCAAAAACTTCATCGCGCCATCTTCCTCGCTGAACTTCTTTGGCGATTCCGCTTTCAGCTTTGAAACTTTGTTTTCGTCTTTTACATTAAAAAGCGTGTTGATTTTAAAGGAGGATTCGGAATTGAACGCATTGATTTCGCGTTCGCGCTCCACAATTAATTTCACCGCAACCGACTGTACGCGACCGGCTGATAGGTTCTGCTTCATGGAAACTTTTCTCCACAGAATCGGAGAAATTTCAAAGCCCACAATTCTATCAAGCACCCTTCGCGCTTGTTGGGCATTCACCAAATTCAAGTCAAGGCTGCGCGGGGTTTTTACCGCAGCTTCAATCGCAGATTTTGTGATTTCGTGAAACACGATGCGCTTTGCAACCTTTGGGTCTAAGCCGAGCACTTCGCAGAGATGCCAACTGATGGCTTCTCCTTCGCGGTCTTCGTCCGTTGCAAGCCAGATTTCTTCTGCGCTCTTCGCATGCTTTTGTAATTGCTTTACGACCTCCGCTTTATCTGCCGGAACCTGGTAAGTGGGTTCGTAATTTTTTTTCAGGTTGATGCCCATGCCTTCTTTCACCAAATCACGAATGTGACCGTAGCTGGAAACAACCTTAAAATCCTTTCCGAGGAATTTTTCGATTGTCTTCGCTTTAGCAGGAGACTCTACAATGAGTAATTTTTGCGCCATATCAGAAGTTTGCAAAGTAAGTTGTTCAATCAGTGTTCAATTCTTAAAATATAAACAGGCAATCGCAGCCATTTGTTATTTTTGGACAAATTCATTTTTGTCTGATGTCTTTAGAGCCGCTCACCGCCATTTCGCCCATTGATGGGCGCTATCACAAAAAAACCGAACTGCTCGCTCCTTATTTTTCGGAGTATGCCTTGTTCAAATACCGCGTACTTGTTGAAGTGAAATATTTCATCGCGCTTACACAAGTACGTTCGCTTTCACTAAATAGTTTTCCAACAAACAAATGCTCCACGCTGGAAAAAGTTGCAAAAAATTTTTCCATTGCGGATGCAAAGAAAATCAAAGAGTTGGAAAAAACAACCAACCACGATGTAAAGGCGGTTGAATATTTTCTGAAAGAAATTTTTCAAAACTACGGTTTACAGAAATACAGCGAGTTTATTCACTTTGGCTTAACCTCTCAGGACATTAATAACACAGCGATTCCGCTTTCGCTGAAAGACGCGCTTGATGAAATTTATTTTCCTGCAATAAAAAAAATTATTGCACGGTTAACATCGCTCGCAAAAGAATGGAAAGAGATTCCGATGCTTGCACACACGCACGGACAACCGGCATCGCCAACGCGCTTGGGAAAAGAAATGATGGTGTTTGTCGAGCGATTGGAAAACCAATTGGCGCAGTTGGAAAAAATTCCGCACTCCGCCAAGTTTGGAGGAGCCACAGGAAACTTCAATGCGCATTATGCAGCTTTTCCAAAAGTTGACTGGATAAAATTTGCTGACGGTTTTGTGAACAAAACACTGGGATTGCAACGCAGCCGCTTCACAACGCAAATCGAGCATTACGATAATCTTGCTGCGCAATGCGATGCGCTGAAACGCATCAACACCATTCTCGTTGACCTGTGCCGTGATATGTGGACATACATTTCAATGGATTACTTCAAACAAAAAGTGGTGAAGACTGAAGTTGGCTCATCAGCGATGCCACACAAAGTGAACCCGATTGATTTTGAAAATGCAGAAGGGAATTTTGGAATCTCCAATGCCAACTTTGAATTTCTTTCCGCTAAACTTCCTGTTTCGCGCATGCAACGCGACCTCACCGACTCAACTGTGCTGCGCAACCTCGGTGTTCCATTTGCGCACACGCTAATCGCTTTCGATTCCTTATTAAAAGGATTGGATAAAGCCATCGTCAATGAAGCCGCGCTCTATTCTGATTTAGAAAAACATTGGATTGTTGTTGCTGAAGCAATCCAAACTATTTTGAGAAGAGAAGGGTATGAAAAACCTTATGAATTGCTGAAAGAACTTACACGCAACAATTCAGTAATCAATCAAAAAGTGATGCACGACTTTATTGACACGCTCGCTGTTTCTGCCGGAGTGAAAAAGGAATTGAAGGCAATCACGCCTTTCAATTACACGGGAAAAAATCCCTGAAACTATTTTCGTGAAACTCAGTTCTTCAAAAACTCCTTAAACCACAATCCTGAATCTTTCATCGTGCGTTGTTGCGTGGCGAAGTCAACATGCACTAGTCCAAAGCGCGGCATGTAGCCCTCCGCCCACTCAAAGTTGTCCATGAGCGTCCACGCGAAGTAGCCTTGCACGTTCACTCCTTCCTGCTTTGCGCGCAGCACATTTTGCAAATAGTTTTTATAGAAATTTACGCGCTGCGTGTCCTGCACTCTGCCATTCACTACCACATCGGGAAAGGCTGCGCCATTTTCAGTGACGATAATTTTATCAACGCCTTTGTATGCGGCAAACTGTTTCAGAATAGAATAAATGCCTTCGGGATATACCTCCCATCCCATGTCGGTGATTTCCGCGCCTACGATGTCTTTCGGCTTCACTTGGTTAGCCCAAATGATAGGCGGAAATAAACTGAAACGGGTGATGATGCGCGTATAGTTTTGCACCCCGATGAAATCAAAATTGAATTTCATTTTCTCTTCATCGCCCGGCAAAATGTATTTCTCAATGCCTTTTATCAGCTTCAGGTCATCCACGGGATAGCCCATGCCCAGCGCAGGCTCAATGAAGAGGCGGTTAACCAGCGCGTCAATTTTGCGGCTGGCATTGTGATGTTTTTCTTTATCGCTCTTGGGCTGCACATGCGAGCATGAAAAAGTAGTGCCCACATTTGCGCCCGAAACATTTGCGCGAATGATTCTTCCGCCTTCCGCCTGACACAGCGTAACATGATGAGTAGCCTGCTTAAACTGCTTGAAGCTGCGAATGCCCGGAGCGTGCATCTTCATCAAATAACCCAGCGCGACAAATGCCATCGGCTCATTCAGCACCATCCAGTTTTTTACTTTACCGCCATATTCCTTCGTAATAAAATTCACGTAGTCTGAAAACCAATTCACGCTTTCGCGGTTTGCCCAGCCGCCTTTGTCTTGCAACGCCTGCGGCAAATCCCAATGGAAGCAGGTAATCCACGGCTCAAGTCCGACCTCAATGCAGCGGTCAATCACCTTGTGATAAAACTCTACGCCCTTTGGATTCACAGTGCCTGTACCTTCCGGAAAAATGCGCGACCATGAAATGGAGAAGCGGCTGACATCCATGTTCATCTCTTTCACCAGCGCGATGTCCTCGCGATAACGGTGATAGTAATCGCATGACACGTTGCCGTTTTCTTTTGTCTTGATGTTTTTGGGATTCTGTGAGAATGTATCCCAAATGGAAGGACCTCTGCCGTCTTCATTCCATGCGCCTTCTATTTGATAGGCTGCGGAAGCGGTACCCCACTTGAAGTTGCTGCCGAAGGCTGCTTTGGTGAAATCAGCAGGAAGTGTGAACCCGCGCAATGCACGTGGCGTGAATAACAATCCAGCGCCCAGCGCTGTGTTTCTGAGCATGTCCCTGCGTTTCATAGGAAGAATGAATTATGAATTAGAAATGAGGAATTTGAAAATTAAGGATTCAGCAGTGTAATTGGTAATTATCAATTCGTAATTCCTAATTCTTAATTTCTAATTTCCCATCAGGCGTATTCCAAATCAATCGAAAACTTTTCGGGAAACTTTGGCTGGATGTCTTTATAGAACGCGACAATCTCTCTCATATCTTTATTCATGTCGCCTGTGGGATAAACCATCTTCCCCACGCCCGCTACTTTGTTTTTGTAATCAAGATAACCCAATGCTATCGGCACTTTTGCTCCTGCGGCAACATGATAGAATCCTTTTTTCCATTTTGTTCTTAGTGAGCGCGTGCCTTCTGGCGTTACCATCACTACAAGTTCTTTTCTTGAATTGAATAAATCAATCATCGCTTCGGTCATACTACGCCTTTCTTCGCCCAGCTTACGGGGGCTGCGGTCAATGCCGATTGCTCCAAGCGGATTCATAAATAAATTAAGGGGAAACTTCGTCCAACTATCTTTCACCGTAAAGCGGATGGGAATGCCCATCAGGTAAAATGCTCCGCGCGCAAATACCAAATCCCAGTTGCTGGTGTGGGGCGCTGCAATCATCACGCAGCGCGAGAAGTCTGCCTTTAGTTTGTCGTCAACCGTCCATCCGTAAATGAAGAAAATAAGTCGTGAAATAAGTTTGCCCATGCTCTGTTAAATGAGGCGCAAAAGTATGAATCTGCCGAAAATAAAAGGTGTGTCCCAAGTATCCCCTTTTCCCACCATCTCAACTCATCGTTACCACTCTCCGCCATAACTTCACGCACAAATATTTCACCTTCACAAATCCTTGCTTCTATCTCAGGCGCTGCTGGTTAAGGCTGGCTGCGTGTAGAAACTTGCGCAGCCACTTCACCGGCTTGTGCGGTGTACGCCCGTGTGCCTGAAGTTGCGGCACAGCCGCTGCAAGCGAGGCAGATTACGGTTTTGGCGCAACCGCATTTTTTTGTGGTGCGCCTCCTAATCTTTAATTTAAAAGATTGCTTCGCAGAGCCTCGCGATGACGCTATCGCGCCAGCCACCGCCATCTTATTTCATTCAATGAAAACTTTAGTTTCTCCCACCTGCCTTCAGCTTCAATTTCAAGATGAGGAAGAATAAACACAGCGGGGTTCAACCCCCACTTGATTGCTTTTTGATAAAAAGGCAATTCAGAATATGGCAATTTTTCGGAAGAAAGATGCGGGCGCAGTTGCGCGTAGATTTTATTAAACTCGGCTTGGTTGTATTGGTGATATTCCGTGTCGCGTTCCGGCATCACCTCCATGCCGATGTGTATGGTGAGGTGCTGGTCGGTAAAGAGTTTATAGTTTTTGCTGAACGCGAAAATATTGTATGCAAGCGCAGCTTCAACAAACGGCACGCCCACGCACACATTTTCTAAAATGAATTTCGGGAAAAGGCTGCGGTGCAGCACGAAGCAATCAAAGCCGGGATGGGACGCTCCCACATCACTCCACATTTTTGGGATGTCGTCAACGCTTTTATATTTCTTTGAAACCCGTCTGCGGTTGATGATGTACGCATCATAGCCCATCGCGATAAATTTTTGCACCGCAGCATAAAACTGCGGCATCAGCGCAATGTCGCTATTGGTGTAAATGAGATAGTCGGCATCAGTAGCGTCATAGAGCGCTTGCAAAATATCTTTGATGAGCGGAAATTTTCGTTTGTTTTTAAAACTGCGGATGTCTAAAACCGAGCGGGCAAGGTCTGGCAGTTGTTGATAAAAAGGCGGAATGATTGCGCGGTCTTCCGCATATTGCGTGGTGAAGAGTTGCACATCGGCAGTTGCCTGCGCGAATTGTTTTGCAACGCGCATGGTCTCAAAAGTAACAGGCTGTGCAAAATGCAAATCTGAAGATTCGCTAACTTTAGCCGGATTGATGATGTGCGCTATTTTAACCATATCTTTCAACTCACAAGATGAGCCAAACACTGCTTTCGAGCAAGGGTGAAAAGTTAAGTCAATATCTGCATAAAGTATATCAGTATCGCACGCTGGCGTTTTCATTAGCCAAGCGGGATATTAAGGTGCAATATGCGCAAACCGCGCTGGGCTTCCTGTGGTCTGTCTTGCAGCCCGTCACGAGCCTGCTGGTGTGGACGTTTTTTTTCGACAAGCTCATCAAAGTGGATACGGGCAACATCCCCTATCCGCTGTTTGCCTTCACGGGAATGACCGCGTGGTATTTCTTTACGCACATCTTCAACCATGCGGGCACTTCGCTTGTCAATTCGCAGGATTTGATTCGCAAGATTTATTTTCCGCGCATCATCCTTCCGTTGTCAAAGGTGCTGGTGGGGCTGGTGGAATTCGGTATTTCACTCGTGCTGCTATTCATCATCATGTTTTGGATGGGCTACACTCCGTCAGAAAAAATTATTTTTCTGCCTGTGTTTATTTTCTTTAATATCGTCACCGGCCTTTCTTTTGGAATATGGTTGAGTGCGCTCACCATCCGCTACCGCGACTTTCAGCACATCATTCCTTATTTCATCAACCTCGGCATTTGGCTCACGCCTGTATTTTATCCCACCACGCTGCTCCAGAATGCGCCTTCGGAATTCAGCTTCATCACCTACTTCAATCCGATGGCAGCCGTCATTGCAGGATACCGGTGGTCGCTCTTTGGCGGTGAATCCGAAGGAACTCCTTACTATTATATGCTTGCATTCATTCCGATGCTGGTGTTGCTTGTCACCGGGTTTATTTATTTCCGCAAAAGCGAATACACCATAGCCGACCATATCTGATAAAGCCCGCGTAGCATCTGATAGCCTCTCAATAGTTCAGCACAGAAATTTTATTGTAAAATACTTTGCTACCAAGGGTAACACGCAGAACATAAAGTCCAGCAACTAAATCATCCGTAAGAACAGTGTGCGTGGAAATGCCGTAGTTTTCGCTTCCTTTAAAAATCTCTTTTACTGCCTTTCCACTTAAATCAAGCAAATCCACCAGTGTGTTCTCGCTTGCGTGAAGCGAATAGCTGATAGTGATTTTGCCTGTTGATGGATTCGGATAAACTTCCATGTTGATGGAATTTTCCGCGCGTTCCCAAATTCCTACCGTGAATGTTTGTGAGCAACTCCCGTTTAATCCGAAACTTGAAGCGGTGAGTTGATAGTTGCAGGTATGCACGACATCATCTTGCCCACCGGCTAAATCAAGCGCTGTGCCCAAAAGCTCAAGTGTAATATTTCCACCGGCAGCCGGAGTAGTCCATTTGAATGTCCAGGCGCTCATTGCCGCTGTGTCAACGCTTGTGATATGAAAAAATCCGCTCTGGGTAAATGTATCTAAGGTTGATTGCAACTGCGTCACGTAACCCACCGCGCCCGCGTTTGTTGCGTTGGAAATCTTTAGCGTGAATACTTTCTTGCTGCTGTTTTCATTGAAGTTCACCACCATGTTATAGAGTGTGCCGGGTGTATAACCGCTTGCGATACTCGGAGTGTTTACTGAACTGAGAAGAGGAGGCGTATTTTGCGCAAAGGTATGAGAGATGCTTAAGCCAAGCGCGAAGACTACAAGTACAATTTTCATGGGTATTGATTTAGAAGTAAAGATGTAAAACTTTAACGGCTTCGGAAAATTGACAGCAAATTCCATGATTTAAAACTCACAGCATTATTCAAATGGATTTTTCCAAAAAAGAAATGCCAACAGTGTGGAAAAATAGAAAAAGCGGGTGTGGCTCGTTCCTCTATTTTAGACTCCCAAAAAGTTGAACGAAACAGTATGTAACGTCATTCTTCGTTTCGCTGCTTTGAGCGAAACGAAGAATCTCACACTTGGGATAGAGCTATTTCCTTCAAGGAGCAACAAGGACTGACGACTAACTTAAATTTAAAACGACAAACGTGAAACTGACAACGCTGAACATCAAAGGATTTAAAAGTTTTGCCGACAAAACTTCCATTCACTTTAACGACAGCATCACCGGTGTGGTGGGTCCCAACGGAAGCGGCAAATCAAACATCGTGGATGCCATTCGCTGGGTGCTGGGCGAGCAGAAGACGAGCAGCCTCCGCTCTGAAAAGATGGATAACCTCATCTTCAACGGCTCGAAAAACCGTAAGGGCGCTGGCTTGGCAGAAGTGTCGCTCACGTTTGAAAACACAAAAGGCGTGATTGCCAGCGAATTCAAGGAACTCACCATCACGCGCATCCTGCACCGCGATGGCGAAAGCGAATACCGCATCAATGATGTCGCTTGCCGCCTCAAAGACATCACGGGTTTGTTTATGGACACGGGCGTTGCGAGCGATTCTTACGCAATCATTGAGTTGAAGATGATTGATGAAATTCTGAACGACCGTGAAAATTCACGCAGGAAGTTATTTGAACAGGCAGCAGGCATTTCAAAGTATAAAATCCGCAAACGCGAAACGCTAAATAAACTCACGCTCACCGACACTGACCTTGCGCGCGTGGAAGACTTGTTGTTTGAAATCGGCAACAACCTGAAACAGTTGGAAGCGCAGGCGAGAAAGGCAAAGCGCTATCACGCATTAAAAGATGAATACAAATCGCTGAGTATCGAACTGTCCCGGATGCAGGTATCGCGCCAACTCGAACTGTTCAAACAGCTTGAAGTGCAAAAAGAAGAGCAGGAAGACAAACGCATAGAAATTGAAACGAAGCTGACACAATTAGAGGCAGAGATTGAAAAGGAAAAGACAGCGCTCATTGAAAAAGAAAAAAATCTCACCGCCCGCCAGAAAGAGTTGAATGAACTGATTAACGCTATCACCCGCAAGGAAAGTGAGAAGAACCTCGCCAACGAGCAGGTGCGTTTCCTGCTGGAAAGAGTGGTGCAGTTGAAAAAGCAAGTAGGCGATTCCGAAACAGGCATCGTGCTGCTGAATGACAAGTTAAATTCGGTAAACGAAAAAAAGGTGTTGCAGAAGGCAGCGCTTGAAGATTTTGTAAAAGAATTAGAATCAAAAAATCTTGAACTCTCCGGCATTCGTTTGCAGAATGACGATTTGAAAAAGCAAGTTGATTCTGTGCGCAGCACCAGCGCCACGCTGGAAAGGCAAGTACATGAGCATGAGAAGAAAATCGCCATCAACAATACAGAAAAAGAAAACCTCGCAAATTCTGCTTCGCAAAACGCCACCAAAAATCAGGAGCTTGATGAGCACCTGAAGCAACTGAAGCAGGAATCCGAAACGATGAAAGCGGTGATTGATGAAAAGACCCGCGAACTGGACACGCTGGTGAATGATGAAGATCGCATCAAGCAGGAAACTGAGCAGTCAACCAATCGCCTGCGCGAGTTGGAGCAGCAGCTTTCAAAAGAAAGCCGCAAGCTTGATTCCAAAAAGAATGAATACAGCCTGAACAAGAGTTTGGTTGAAAACCTTGAAGGCTTTCCTGAATCCATCAAATTCCTCAAGAAGAAATCAGAAAGCGCGCGCGCGGCACAATTATTTTCAGATGTCATTTATTGCGGTGAGCAATATCGCGCGGCAATTGAAAATTATCTGGAACCATTCCTCAACTACTTTGTGGTTGACAATCAAAAGGATGCCTACGAATCTATCAACCTCCTTGCTGATTCTTCCATCGGTCGCGCAAACTTTTTCATTCTGAGCCGCTTTGAAAATTACACTCCAAAAGCAACGCTCAATATTCCGAATGCGATTCCCGCAGCGCAGGTGATTGAGGTGGATGAGAAATACAAGAAGCTCGCTTCATTCTTATTGGATAACGTATATCTCGTTCCTGATACGCAATTCAACAATGAAGAAGTGATTGCCGAAAGCGAGAAGGCAACGCTGCTTTCTATTAATGGAAAATACATCCGCACAGGCTACTCCATGTCAGGAGGCGCGTTGGGGCTGTTTGAAGGAATGCGTCTGGGAAGAATCAAGAATTTGGAGAAGCTGAAAGAAGAAATCGCGGAGTTGGAGAAATTGGTGAAGGGATTTGAAAGTGAAATTTCCGGACTGCAATCTGTTCTCGAAAAATTGAAATCATCTTCGCGTCAAAAAGAAATTCAGGCAACGCGCGAAGAATTGAACAGGCAGGGACAAAGAGCGGTTTCCGTGCAAACGAAAATCGAAAACTACCAGACTTTTGTTGAAGAAAATCTGAGCAAGAACTCAAGCATTACTTCGCGCATTGAACTGCTCGACCAGCAGAACGAACAACTGCGCCAGGAGTTAAACGCACTGCTTGAAAATAAAAACAAGAGCGTAACGGAATTAGAAACCATCCAGTTGAATTTCACCACCGTGAATGAAACGCTTTCAAAAACTTCGGGTGAATACAATGAAAAGAACATCCGCTTCCATCAGCAGCAAAACTTATTGAACTCATTAGAGCAGGAAGCCGGGTTTGCCGAAAGACAAATTGCTGAATACAAAACACGTATTGAAGAATCGCAGGTTGAAATCGCAATTGATGAAGAAAAGATTGCAGGGCATGAAGCGAAGTTGAAAGAGTTGGAAGAAGGATTGCTCTCGGGCTATGGAGCGCGCGAAACGATGGAAAAATCGCTCACTGAAGTGGAAGCGCATTACTACGAGGCGCGCGGAGGAATCAACGAGTTGGAAGATCAACTGAAAACCCAACAAAAGAACCGCTCCCACATTGACATCCTGCTCAACGAGATTAAAGACAAATCAACCGAACTGCGCATTGAGATGAACGCCATGCGGGAGCGTCTTGCCGCTGAGTTTAATGTGAACCTGGATAATCTTTTAGAGCAGCCCGCCACTGAAGGATTGATTGAAGAAGAAGTGCGTGAAAATACGCTGAAGATTAAAACGCGCTTGGACAACTTTGGCGAAGTGAATCCGATGGCGGTGGAGGCTTATGATGAAATGAAGCAGCGCTTCGACTTCATCACCGCGCAGAAAAATGATTTGACCGAAGCCAAGAAATCGCTGATGGAAACAATCAACGAAATTGAAGGCAGTGCGAAAGAACACTTTATGACCGCGTTTGAAAAGGCGCGTGAAAATTTCCAGAACATCTTCCACACGCTGTTTTCTGAAGACGATGCGTGCGATATGATTCTGCTCAATCCCGATAATCCGCTTGAGTCAGAAATTGAAATCATCGCGAAGCCAAAAGGAAAGAAGCCGCAAACGATTAACCAGCTTTCAGGTGGTGAAAAGTCGCTGACTGCGCTTGCGATTCTCTTTTCGCTTTACCTTTTGAAGCCCGCGCCTTTCTGCATTTTGGATGAAGTGGACGCTCCGCTTGACGATGCGAACATTGACAAGTTCAACCGCACCATCCGCACCTTCTCTGAGCAATCACAATTCATTCTCGTGACGCACAACAAACAAACGATGGCTTCCGTGGATGTGATTTACGGAGTCACGATGCCGGAGATGGGCGTATCGCGCGTAGTGCCGGTTGACTTCAGGAGCTTGAATTAACAGCGAAGCATTGAAGTATTGTTATTTGCTCCAAGCAAATATCTGAGTGGTTTAGCGTTTGAACTAACGCGCAATACTAAAATTGCCGAACAGGGATTTATACTTCCCTGAACTTCCTGTCAAGAGCAAAATACCATTGCTTCGCAGGTGACGAAAGTCACCTTTTTTTTTCGTGTTAATCCCTATTCTTGAGCATCAATTTTACCAACTAAAAACTCCTGTAACCAATGAACAGATTAAAAAACCTCTTTGCTTTTTGTGTGTTCTCTTTTTTTGCGGCTGATGTCTCCGCGCAAACTTCTTTCAATAAAGTATATCAACTGTTGCAAGCGAATTGCGCAGATGCAGGATGCCATGGCGCAGTGAACCCAAAAGTGTTCAGTGTGGATGGCTCGGAGAGTGATGTATATCATGCGTTGGTTGGCGTGTCCGTTACGAATGAAACAGCAGCGGCAAAGGGCTACAAACTTGTTGATAGCGGGCATCCTTACAACAGTTTTCTTTTAAATAAGGCAGGCGCTGATTTCGACAGCTATCTTGCGCTTAGTAGCGGTGAAGGCGAGGTAATGTGCGGCAGTGGAAAAGTGTTGGAAGATTATGACATCGAATTAATTCGTCAATGGATATTGATGGGCGCCCGGCAGAATGTGGATGATGTGAATTATACGCTGTTGAAAGATTATTATACGAATGGCGGCATTCAGATAATTCCTGTGCCACAGGCACCAGAGCCTTCAAAAGGAAGACAAATCAGAATGGGACCAATTTTTATCGCACCGGGTGGTGAAGTGGAATGGGATAAAAAGGAGCATCTGCGCAACACGGACATGATTAAGGCTTACAAAACGGATGGCTACATGTCGTGGGAATCGCACCACATGTTGCTATTCAAATATGATGATGACGGTTCCGGTGTGCGCGAAGGAATGCGTTTAGTGCCGAGTGAATCAACTCCATTCAATGGAAACGTAACACTCACGGGTGCATGGCAGAATGATGCGGAGTTTGAACTGCCCAATAGAACCGCTTTCTATTGGCAGCCCAATACGATTCTCGATTTTGATTATCACATCAAGAATTACAGCCAGACGCAGATATTACCTTCCGATTTTTACCTGAACATTTATTTCGACACAGAAAACGAGCGCGACATTGAGATGCACGCTTCGTTGGTAAATAATTTGATTCTGCTTCTTTTTCAAGGCGACAACACGCGCGTAGCGACTGATGATTTCAGTGAAGACCGCTATATCTATATGATTTCATCCCACACCCATCAATGGGGAACTGATTATGACATTTTCCTGAATAATAATGACGGCTCGCGTGGAGAACAGATTTACGAGGGATTTTACAGTGAAGATTATGCTTTCAATCAGGGTTTTTATGATTGGCAGCATCCCGCCATTCGCTATTTCACTCCTTTGAAGAAAGCAAGCAATGGACTTGCCTATGAAGTGAAATATAATGTAGGCGTACCGTTTGTCACCTTCGGGCTGACTGCCGATGATGAAATGATGTTGTTCACGTATCTCTATACAAAAGAGGAAGTTCCACCAACGGCAATTGAGGAAACGCAGAATACAGGAGATGTTATGCGCATCGCCCCTAACCCGATGAATCAACAATCGGAAATTAAATATAGCATCAGCAGCAGGGCAGAAGTGAAGATTGAAGTGCATGACTTGCTGGGTCGTTTAGTTACAACACTTGTTGATGCGTCCTTGAACAAAGGCAATTACCGTGAGCAACTCAGCTTGCCATACCCAGAGAACGAAGGCATTTTCTTCGTTACGTTAAGCGTGAACGGAGAAAGGAAGCAGGCGCAGAAACTGGTGGTGAGCCGATAGGAGTAAAGTAGGGTTGTCTGTAATCTTTTCTGTTTTCTATTTTAGAATTACAGTCTCTGAAAGGAGTTTACTCATTCAAAATTATTCCCCGCTTTTATCTTCCTACCTTTGCGCTCATTTTAACTAATATTCATGAACGCATTTGAACAGCTTGGCTTGAGCGCTGAAACAATCAAGGCAATTACCGAGTTGGGTTTTGAGAAGCCCACTCCCATTCAGGAAAAGTCAATTCCCGCGCTGATGAGCGGTGACCGCGATTTTGTCGGCTTGGCGCAAACAGGCACCGGAAAGACCGCTTCATTCGGGCTGCCCTTGTGCGAGCTTGTTGATTTCAAATCTCCCACCACGCAAACGCTCGTACTTGCTCCCACGCGCGAGTTGTGCGTACAAATCACACGCGACCTCACCAACTTTGCAAAGTATAAAGGGAACGCAAACATCGTCCCCGTTTATGGCGGAGCTTCGATGGAAACGCAAATCCGCCAACTCAAAAAAGGGGCGCAAATCATAGTCGCCACACCGGGCAGGCTCATTGACCTGCTGAAGCGCAAGGCGATTAAGCTGGGCGCCATCAAATTTCTGGTGCTTGATGAAGCCGATGAAATGCTGAACATGGGATTTCAGGAAGATATTGATGAAATCCTCAGCCACACACCCGAGACAAAGAAGGTGTGGCTCTTTTCCGCTACCATGCCTTCGGAAGTAAGGCGCATCGCGAGCAGCTACATGGAAAACCCATTTGAACTGACGATGGGTAAGAAGGATTCAGGCGCGGAAAACATTTCGCACCAGTATTATGTGATACACGAACGCGACCGCTATGCTGCGCTCAAGCGTATTGTTGACGGTACGCCCGAAATCTTCGGCATTGTGTTTTGCCGCACCAAATGGGAAACACAGGACATCGCAGAAAAACTGATTAGAGACGGCTACAATGCTGATTCTTTGCATGGCGACCTCACGCAGCAACAGCGCGATAAAGTGATGGGGCGTTATCGCAGCCGCGCATTGCAACTGCTCATCGCCACCGATGTGGCTGCGCGAGGCATTGACGTGAATGACGTGAGCCATGTGGTTCATTACAACCTGCCTGATGAAATGGGCAACTACACGCACCGCAGCGGACGCACTGCTCGTGCAGGCAAGTCAGGCATTTCGCTCTCGCTCATTAATATCCGCGAAATCGGCAGAATCAGGCAAATCGAGCAGAAGCTAAACACCAGATTTCATTTGCAGCGCGTGCCTTCGGCTGTGGAAGTATGCGAGCAACAGTTGTTGAAACTTGTGAAAAAGATTCATGACGTGCAGGTGAACGAAGCGGGCATTGCAAAATATCTGCCCGTTGTTTATGAAGAACTGAAAGACCTCAACCGCGAAGATTTGATTAAAAGAATCACGAGCCTTGAATTCAACCGCTTTCTTGACTACTATCGCAGCGCGCCCGACCTCAATGTGGACATTGCCCATCAGGGCAGACCGCAGCAGCGCACGGAAGACAATCGCGGAGGCACGCGCATCTTCATTAACCTCGGCACGATGGATGGCTTCGACAAAGGGGGCATCTATAAATACATCATCGAAAAAACCGGTATTTCAAAAAACGACATCGGCAGAATTGATATACAAGGCGTATGCACCTGGTTTGATGTTGCCGTACAAAGCGCAGAGCAGGTGCTCGAAGAATTTCGCGGTGAAATCTTCAACGACCGCAAAGTGCGCGTTGACCTTGCCGAAGGCGAAAGGAAAAAAGCGCCCAGCAGTGGTGGCGCAAAAAGAAGACCAGCCGAACATAGCTGGCGCGACAAAGGAAAAGGAAACTGGGGAGGCGGCAGAGGAAGGCGTTGAATTAAAAATCATTTCTCACACCACATCTACACCTTTTTCATTTCATTTTTTTAAAGCGCGGATACACTACTCCGGAGATTTTTTTGGGGTTGATTTCAGCAAATGCAGAAAGGTGGGCGCGTACTAACTTCGTTTGTTTAGCTTCTCTGTTTAGAAGCGCCCATTGCAGAAGGGCTGTCGTTATCCATGAAGAAAAACGACAATCGTTTCATGCAGCAAATTTGCCAGTTTTCTATCTTTTGCCCGTTGTATGTTGCAGATTTCTATCTGCTGCTTTTGGTGTGCCGAAATATATTCGGCACGACATCAAATTCTACCTCACCATCACCGCCTTGCCATAATAACTTCCGTTTTCAGTTTGCAGGCGATAGATGAACATACCGTCAGAAAGTTTATCAGGAGTGAATTCATGCTTCTGTAATTCGCCAGCTTCCACATTGCCTTCAAACAATTTGGCAACGCGCTGTCCCGTGAGGTTGAAGATTTCGAGATTTACGCGCGAATCTTCAGGCAAAGTGAATTCAATGTTGAGTTTGTCAGTGAATGGGTTGGGATATGCGCTAATTTGATTTATAGATTCCATCTCTCCAAGAGATGGAATCTGTTCTTGAGAATCCATCTTCGCTGCGCTTCCAATAATTGTAATCGTGATAGATAAAGGTGTTCCTACTGTACCCGTTGCGTTCGCTCCACTGTAGGGCGTAGCAAGAATTGTATAAACTCCGGGTTGTACGTTCCAAGCGTGATAATTTCCCGAAGGGTTATCACCAGCAATTGAATAAGGCGCGGTGCTTTCGTTGCGATAAGTCACTCCGTTAAGTTTGAATCTTATCATGCCGATTTGCTCGCCACAGAAAACATTTGCGCGCACGTTAATCGGTCCTGTAAGCGCAAGGTTGATTACTGCGCCATCTACAAGTGGTCCGATGTCGGTGTCTGTATTTGCGTTGATAAGCGTAAATGAAGAAACACGGATGTCATTTGTTGTGCAGGGTTGCGGCAATCCGTCAATAATTACAACAGTGATTTCATGATAATCGCCAATAGCGCCTGCGCCAATATTTCCGCTGTATGGAATTGCGCGAATGGTGTAAACACCGGGCGTGATATTCCACGCAATATAGTTGCCGCCATTGTCGCCAGCAATCGTATAGAACGGAATATTTTCCATCCTGTAGTTGCTGCCATTGAGCAGGAAGCGTACACTTTCGATATTATTTTCAAGACAAACATTTGCCCGCACATTGATGAGTGGAGTAACAGCGAGATTAATTGTGTCGCCATCAAGCAGCGGTGCGATGTCAGTTTCAGTTGCTGCATCTACGAGCGAAAAGTCAAGTACTTTCCGTGCATTGCCTGAGCAGGGAGAAACACTATTAATGATTGTAATCGTGATTTCATGTGTCCTGCCTATGATTCCTGCACCGTTGTTTCCACTGAAAGGAATTGCGCGAATGGTGTAAACTCCGGGTGTGATATTCCACGGGTTGTAGTTGCCGTTGTTGTCGCCCGCAATCGTGTAGAAAGGAATATTTTCAAACACGTAGAAGCTGCCGTTCAGCAAAAACTTCACGCTTTCAATATTGGATGTTGCGCACACATCAGCGCGGATGTTGATAGCCGGAGAAACTGCGAGATTAATCGTGTCGCCATCATGCAAGATGCTGAGGTCTAAGTCAGTTGCGGCATCTACGAGTGTGAACGAAAGCACTTTTCTTTCATCAACAAATTCGCAAACGCCATTCACGCACTCGTCAATCGTGCAGGCGTTGTTATCATCGCAAATGACAGGCTGATACAAACATGCACCAAAATGACATTCATCTGTTGTACACGGATTATTGTCGTTGCAGATGATAGGCGTAAAGAAACATCCGTTCTGTTGTGTGTCGCAATCATCAAGCGTACATGCATCATTATCCTCGCAAAGCAATGGGATGTAAGAACAAACTCCATTTTCGCAAAGATCAACCGTGCAGGGGTCGCCATCATCGCAATCGGCAACGGAGAGCGTTAGTACAACAATACTGTCGCAGCCGATGTGATTCATAAGCGAGTCGGTAAATACGCCTGATTCTTTGATGTAATTATTTCCAAAGAAAATGCTGTCGCCAGCGCAGAGCGAAGATGCAAGTTCGGTTACCGGTTTGCACACGCGGTCAGACGCGAGTTTCAGCACCCAGAAGTCACTGGAAGAATGATGTCCCGTTACATCTCCGTTGTTCTGCGAATCGGAAAAACCTGCGAGAATGAATCCTTCATCCACAGTTTGCTGCGCGGAGAAAGCATTGTCTTTTTTATTTCCGCCCAATGATTTCTGCCACAACAAATCCCCGGTTGCATCAAGGCGGATCGTCCAGAAATCATCATTGCCATGATTGCCTGTAACATCGTCATCAGTTGATTTTGAATTGCCCGCAATCAAGAAGCCGTTGTCGCTCGTCACAGCGATTGACTGTGCGGCATCATCTGCGCTGCCGCCAAAATTTTTCTGCCAGGCAAGAGTTCCCGCGCCATCTAATTTCACCACCCAAAAATCATCACCGCCTTTATTATCAGAAACATCACCATTGTTAGACTGCGAACTTCCCGCCACGAGATAGCCACCATCGGCAGTTTGTTCTACTGCATGTGCAGATTCAGGATTGCTTCCGCCCAATGTTTTCTGCCAACTTAAATTTCCTGCGCCATCGAGTTTCACCACCCAGAAATCACTCGCGCCATGATTGCCCGACACATCGCCATTGTTTGATTTTGTATTTCCTGCAATAACGTAGCCGCCATCGCTTGTCTGTTCAATAGAAGTAGCCTGATCGCTTGAGGTGCCGCCCAATGTTTTTTGCCATGCAAGATTTCCAACAGCATCCAATTTCACCACCCAATAATCGCTGCCGCCATGATTGCCCGACACATCGCCATTGTTTGATGAAGTATATCCGGCAACAATATATCCGCCATCAGTTGTTTGAGCAACAGATGACGCAATGTCGGCATTATTTCCGCCTAATGTTTTTTGCCATGCAAGATTTCCGGCAGCATCCAATTTCACCACCCAGAAATCTTCACCGCCATGATTGCCAGTAACATCGCCATCGGTTGATTTTGTATTTCCTGCAAGAATATATCCGCCATCGGCAGTTTGCTTCACCGAGTTTGCTGATTCACTCTTGCCACCGCCAAGCGCTTTTTGCCAGAGCAGATTTCCGTTTGCATCTAAACGCGCTGCCCAGAAATCGCTTTGACCATGATTGCCGATAATATCACCATTGTTGGAGAAGGCATATCCTGTTACGATGTAACCGCCATCAGTTGTTTGATGGATGGAACGCGCGCCATCAGCGCTATTGCCGCCCAATGCTTTTTGCCAAATCAATTCATGGTTTGAGTTTTCATCGCACAAGTGCAGGCAATCGCCATTGTCGCAGAAATCAAATGTGCATGGCTCTCTGTCATCACAATTAATAGGAGTGAACGAACAACCCGTAAGCGCATCACACGCATCAATGGTGCAAAGGCTACTGTCGTCACAAAAAATAAACGTGTAGGTGCAGCCGAAAATCAATTCGCAGTATTCAGCAGTGCAGGCGTTACCATCATCGCAATTCACCTGCGTGAAAGCACATCCGAAAGCAGAGTCGCAGAAATCATTGGTGCAGGCGTTGCCGTCATTGCAATCAAGCGGGGTGAATTGACAACCGGAAAAAATAGCGCAGGCATCATCCGTGCAGACATCGCCATCAGCGCAAGTTATCGGGAGGAAAAAACAAGTGCCGGAGATGCAAGTGTCAAGCGTACAGAAATCGCCATCAAAGCAAATCACAGGCGCATTCACGCACACGCCAAACTCGCATTTGTCAATGGTGCAGGAATCGCGATCATCACAACTCACAGGCGCAAATGCGCAACCGCTCTGCGCGAAGCAGGTATCAGTAGTGCAAAGGTCGTTGTCATCACAAACGACATCCGTATAAACACATCCGGTTGCGATGTCGCAATTATCTATCGTGCAAAGGTTGTTATCAGCGCAATTCACGGGAGGAAAAATGCACCCAAGTTGCGGAGCGCAATTATTTACCGTGCAAAGGTTTGCATCATCACAGACAACGGGCGTGAACACGCATCCTGTAATCGCATTACAATCATCTGTTGTGCAGAGGGAATTATCAGCGCAAACAACAGCGGGATAAACGCATCCTGTTGTGCTATCGCAATTATCCATAGTGCAGAAATTGTTATCGCCACAAACAATAGGCGTGAATACGCATCCATTTATTGTGTCACATCCATCGGTGGTGCAAAGATTATTGTCGCTGCAAGTGATTTGCGGGTGAAGACAATTTCCAACTGCGCAAATATCATCGGTGCAGGCGTTGCCATCAGCGCAGTCGAGAGGAAAGTTGAAGCAAGCATGTGAACATTCATCAACCGTGCAAGGATTGCTATCATCACAAGTAACAGCGCGCAGGATATGATTCACCGCTACATCACAACTGTTAAAACTGTCGGTATCATTGAATAAAAATCCTGTGTAGGTAATTACAATATCTTCCGGCAACAATTGAAAATCTTCGGGTAGTGTTGATTCGGAAACAATGTAAACATTGTTTACATAAACCTGCATCCCCGCATACGTCTGGCAAGCATCATGTTCGGGAGTTGCCGTTACAGCATCAGGCAGATTATATCCATGTGAACAGATTCCGTTGAAACAACTATCAAACGTACAGGGGTTTCCATCAGAGCAGTTGATTGGAGTAAACTGACATTGTGCGTTTAAGCAAATATCATCGGTACAAAGATTATTGTCGTTACAAACCATTGTGTCGCACGGATTGCCGCAGCCGATGATGGTATCATTTGAGCAAATTCCAAAATCACAAAAATCATTCGTGCAGGAATTTCCATCATTGCAATTGAGCGGAGTAAAAATGCAACCAAGAATTGAAATACATTGATCTGTGGTGCAAAGGTCATTGTCG
>JAWXCB010000002.1:0-81875 GCA_034440455.1 Chitinophagales bacterium | reverse complement strand
GCCGGTGCTCCGATTACTGTTGGCGGTTCCGGCATCACCGGGTTGACATTAGTGAATTCGTTCACAGATGTTGACATCGCTCCGCTCAGCGATGGCGACACCATCAATCTTTTCTACACGCCCAATATCAATGTTCGCGCTGAACTCTGCGGCACCACTGGCTCCATCCGCTTCACGGTAAACGGCAGCAGCTTCAGCATCGAAAACATCGCGCCCTACGCTATCGCTGGTGATTCGCCCAACGGCAATTACAAAAACTGGAACATCACGCCCGGCATCTACACCATCACTGCCACGCCCTACACACGCGGTGGCGCTTATGGCACTTCCGGCACACCATTCACTGTAACCATCACCGTGATTGATGAACAAATTCCCTGCACAGGTGCAGGATGCTGTAGCATTGATACTGACTGCGATGATGGAGATGCATGTACTACCGACTTCTGCAACGCGGGCAACTGTATCAACTCGCCTGCGGACATTCGTGAAATCAGTGGATTCACACTCGTTGATGCAGCCACGGATGCTGACATTGCCCCGCTCGGCAACGGCTCCATAATTGACCTCAATGCTACGCCCATCGTCAATGTGCGCGCCAACATATGCACCAACAGCGGCACCGGTAGCGTGAAGTTCAAAGTCAACGGTATCTCCTTCCGCACCGAAAACATCGCGCCCTTTGCACTCGCAGGTGATAATCCCACAGGCGATTACAGGCAGTGGCATTTGAAGCCCGGCACCTACACCATAGAAGCAAAAGCCTATGCGGGCGCGAACGGCAGCGGCAGCGCAGGCACAGGACAGTTCATCGCCATCACCGTCATTGGAGGCTCATTTAAAAACAGCGGTGAAGAAAATGCCCTCGACACTTACGAGACGCTGCCCGTCAGCGCCACGCTCAGCGCATTCCCAAATCCGTTCAGCGATCAGGTCAACATCCGCTTCTCAGTTACAGCCACGCAGCGCGTGAAGCTCGAACTGACCACCATCGAAGGAAAAACCGTAGCAACGCTGTTTGAAGGAACTGCAAGCGAAAGCGAGCAGTACAACTTCAGCTACAGCGCACAGGGGCTTTCCGATGGCATCTACCTGTATCGTTTGCTGCAGGAAGACGGCACGATAAGCAATGGTAAACTGATGCTGATGAGGCAGTAAAATTGCAGAGCAAGGCTGAGTTTAAACCTCAGTGAAAACCCCGGTTGGCAACAGCCGGGGTTTTTTATTGCACCGAAAAAATTGGTTGAACCTGTATTCAATACGGCTCAAACCAATCAAACTGCTACCGCACAATATTCGCTTTTTCCGCTTTCAAATATTCGATGTACGTATTGGCAACCGGAGAGTTTTTTTTGGTCAATGAGAAATGCAGCTCGCAAAATGTAACCTAAAGTGTCGTTAGGAAAAAAGTCAAGCAAGGTAGTGTAATCATTGAGCGCGCATACTTAATCCTGCATGAATTTTTTTGTTTCCGCGCGATGCTCCAGCATCAACTTGTTATTAGGAGATAATTCCAAGCCTTAGTTTAAATCTTCAATAGCGCCCTTGAAATCAGAGATGAGGAAGCGCAATTTTGCGCGTTGGTCATAAATATATTCCATATAGGGATTTAGGGCGATTGCTTTGTTATAGTCCTCAATGGCTTCCCTATTGTTGCTAAGTTTTGCGTTCAGTGAGGTGCGCTTCATATACGCTTGAGCATAAGTGGGATCCCGAGCGATGGCGCTGGTGTATGCGAGTAAAGCGCGGTCAAATACTCTCTGGCGCAGGAAATTATCGCCATCCTTAATGAGTTGTATTGTGCCTCATCTCCCGCCCGCCTGCGCGATTTCACTGAGATAGCAAATCAGAATCAAAATTATTACCGATAATCGCTTGATGCTTTGTTAGAAAAACCTTATTTTAAATTCTCAGCAAGTTAAAAAAAAGGCTGATAAGGTTTTCAGGGGGGCATTTAAATTACTGCGTCTGACTTGTTCAGACTGGTTTATAGTTAACTGCAACCCTGTATTAGTGTATTTATTTTTGCGCTGACGCACTAAGCAGTCAAATAAAAACAACCACAAAAGAAAAAATCCGCGTTTACACATGGGCTTTAATTCACAAAACTAAAAGTGCCTCAACCCGCCAACTAAAGCTATAACACCTTAATAGTGGAAAATACCATATCCACTAAGAATGTCATTATTTTTGCTTCATCCTTAGACTTTCCAAAATCGGTGAGAGACGGCAGGTTTTTCATATAGAAACTTTGAGAGTGCGCCATCTCAATTATAGTTGATGCAAGAGAACGTGGGAATTTATATTTAGGATTGCATTCCGTAATTATATCGGCAATTCTGCCGCATAAATCTTTATACGGTTTGAATAATTTTGCTTCGTTATACTCAGTTACATTTCTTGTCAGATACGACTTTGCCCCCTCTGACATTACAATTTCGTAAAGCAGCGTTTCATTTATGTAGGGTGTTGACGCATCATCAACAATAGGGGTAGAAAGCAGCGTTATCGCTTTCTTTAATTTCGTTTCCGGCTTTTTTACATTATTGGTATGAAACAGCAATCGGTATTCCTGCCAAGCCCAATACCAGTCAACAATGTAAATAAGCAAGAGGTGTTTATTTTCAAAGTAACGGTAAACGCCAGCTTCGGTAGTCCCTATTTTAACGGCTAACTTTTTAAATGTAAATGCCTCAAATCCTATTTCGTGGATGAGCATAATACTGTACCGAATAATGTTTTTACCCAACTCTGTTTCTTCCGGGTTTCGCAGAAACAGCTTTTCATTCATTCTGATTTTCAGATATAAATCCATATCGGCAAAAAATGTTTCAGCAAAGTAAAACAATTTAAGTTAGTAGTAATACTATCTTTTGGAATTAATTTACTATCATTGCGCCTGAAACAAAATCCTAACCTTATGAAACATCTCTTTAAAGAAATCAAGAACGACTTACCAGCGAGTATTATCGTGTTTTTTGTGGCAGTGCCTTTATGTCTCGGTATTGCTTTAGCATCAGGAGCGCCATTGTTTGCGGGAATCATTGCAGGAATTGTTGGCGGTATTGTAGTAGGCACAGCAAGCGGTTCTCCGCTTGGAGTTAGCGGACCTGCGGCAGGTCTTGCGGTTATCGTATTAACTTCTATTGCAACCTTAGGCGGTTCATGGGAAGCATTTTTAGTAGCAGTGGTGTTAGCTGGAATCATCCAACTGATTTTAGGATATGCCAAAGCAGGCTTCATTGCCTACTTCTTTCCGTCATCTGTAATTAAGGGGATGTTGACCGGGATAGGATTATTGATTATTCTTAAACAAATACCACACGCATTAGGATGGGATAAAGACAGTTTTGGTGATACTGCATTTTTTCAGGCAGATGGACAAACTACATTCTCGGAAATTTTTTTAGCCTTCGATTTTCTTACCCCCGGAGCATTATTGATTAGCGCCATCTCCTTAGGCATACTGATACTTTGGGATGTTGTATTGACCAAAAAACATAAGATATTTCAAATGATACAAGGACCACTTGTAGTGGTAGTGCTTGGTATAGCGATGAATTATTTTTACCAAACCGGAATTTTAAATTTCAGTTTAAATTCCGACCAAATTGTTCGGATTCCTGTTCCGGATAACCTATCCGGCTTTTTTAGCCAGTTCACCTTTCCTGATTTTTCGGCAATAACAAATATTGAAGTTTGGAAAATAGCCATTGTATTAGCCATTGTAGCCAGTTTGGAAACATTGCTTTGTGTGGAAGCTACCGACAAAATGGATCCGGATAAAAGAGTTACTCCCACCAACAGAGAATTAAAGGCGCAGGGATTGGGCAATATTCTTTCGGGTTTAATTGGCGGGTTGCCAATTACACAAGTGATTGTTCGCAGTTCGGCAAACATCAACTTTGGCGGTAAAACAAAATTGTCGACAATTCTTCACGGTGTATTCTTATTAATCAGCGCTATTACCATAGCAAGTGTCTTAAACATGATACCCCTGGCTAGTTTAGCTGCTATTCTGTTAGTGGTTGGCTATAAACTCGCGAAACCATCACTTTTTAAACAGATGTATAAACTTGGATGGGAGCAGTTCGTTCCGTTTACCGCAACGGTTGTAGCTATTCTGGCAACTGACTTATTAAAAGGAATTACAGTAGGAATGATACTTGGTGGCTTTTATGCGTTGCTCCACAGTTATCGCAATTCACACCACATGAAAGAAATAATCACCACAGAAGACGGTCAAAAAGTTTATCACCTTATTCTGGCAGAGGAAGTTTCTTTTTTCAATAAAGCAAGCGTTGTAAAAGCATTAGAAAGTATTCCCGAAAATTCTAAGGTAATTATTGACTGCTCAAAATCTGTATCTATTGCTTATGATGTGGTAGAGTTAATAACAGATTTCACAAGCAATGCTAAAACCAAAAACATCACCGTTGAAAAAATAAATTTTATTGAACCGGCTTAATATTCTTAACTATTTTATAAATCTTAAAACTAAAACAAATGAAAACTTTAACCAAAGAAATGCAAGCATCCATCACTCCTTCAATGGCAATGGAATTATTAAAAGAAGGGAACAAAAGGTTTGTAAACAATCTTAAAGTAAACCGCAACCTTTTACAACAGGCAAATGAAACATCAGACGGGCAACATCCATTCGCTGTGATACTTAGTTGTATTGACAGTCGAACATCAGCCGAATTAATTTTTGACCAGGGACTTGGTGATGTTTTTAGTGTTCGTATTGCAGGCAATATTATCAATGAAGATATTTTGGGCAGTATGGAGTTTGGATGTAAAGTAGCAGGGTCAAAAATAATTGTGGTTTTAGGGCATACAAAATGTGGAGCAGTAAAAGGCGCTTGCGATCACGTTGAAATGGGCAACCTGACTGCTTTACTCACTAAAATAAGACCTGCTGTTGATGACGAAACTACAACTACAGAAAATAGAAATTCCGGCAACGGAGAGTTTGTTGAAAAGGTAGCAACGATCAACGTAAAACGGACGGTAAAATCAATTCTGGAGCGAAGCCCCATATTGAAGGAAATGATTGAAAGCGGACAAATAGGGATAGTTGGGGGAACGCATGACATTACAACTGGGCAGGTTACGTTTTATCCTGAAACATCAGTTGTTCGTTCATTGAAGTAAACTAACAACCCACTTAGTAATAGGTTATCGCAAGCTGTGGGTTTAGATAGGCGGGGAAGTGTCGCTCTGTAATGGGGCGACACTTTATTCCCCATGAAATTTAGTAATAGTTATAAGATGAATAATTCACTAGGATTAAATGAATAATAATCATTTTCAATGAATATAAATATTAAAACAATTCATTTTACAGCCAAACAGGAACTCACTGATTTTATAACTGAAAAGGTAGGCGCGCTTTTTCGATACAGTGATGAAATTTTAGCTGGAGAAGTTTCCCTTAAACTGGATAAGTCAGCTACCAGAGAAAATAAAATTTGCGAAATACGACTTGTTGTTCCCGGAAATGACTTGTTCGCAAAACGACAATGCGAAACATTTGAGGGGGCAACCAAACAAACAATAGAAGCCTTACAGAAACAAATTGAGAAGTTGAAATGGAAACTTAAAAGTATTAAGTAATGAAGGCAACAACACTTATAAAAAATGCCATCCTAATAAATGAAGAGAAAATATTTTCAGGTGATGTTCTCATTGAAAACGGGGTTATCGCAAAAATTGGAAGCATCGAACCTGAAGCCAGTTTCCATATAATTGACGGAACAGGCAAACATTTATTTCCCGGCATCATTGACGGACAAGTTCACTTTCGAGAACCCGGACTAACGCACAAAGGCGACCTTTATACGGAAAGCAAAGCAGCGATAGCCGGTGGTGTAACTTCATTTATTGATATGCCGAATACCGTTCCTAATGTTTTGACAACCGAAACATTGGCTGATAAATACAGTATCGCTTCAAAAAAATCTTTTGCCAATTACGCATTCTTCTTTGGAGTAAATGCCGATAACATTGATGAATTAATTCGAACAGATAAATCAAATTTCATTGGAATTTCAGACGATGGACTTTACTTTACAAAAAAGGGAAATCTGCTTGCCGACAATCCCGAAACGATGGAAAAACTTTTTGCAAACTGCAAATCCATCATTGCTATTCATTCAGAGAAAGAACAGATTATAGAACAGAATGAAAATTTTTACAGAGAAAAATATGGCGACAACGTTCCCGCTGAATTTCATCCGCTGATTCGGAGCAGCGAGGCTTGTTATCAAGCTACAAAAGGTGCCATTGAAATTGCACGAAAGCATAATGCAAGGCTTCATATTCTGCATTTATCTACCGAAGCTGAAACACATTTATTTCAAAATAACATCCCGCTCAAAGAAAAAAAAATTACCACCGAAGTATCTGTTCACCACCTTTGGTTTTCCGACAAAGATTATCAGCGATTAGGAATGCTGATTAAATGGAACCCTGCAATAAAAACAGAACAAGACAAGCAAGGACTTCTAAAAGCACTACTTGACGACAGAATAGATATTGTAACCACCGACCACGCCCCGCATACTTTAGAGGAAAAGCAACAGCCCTATTTCAAATCCTTATCCGGTGCGCCAATGGTTCAGCATTCCTTAAATGTTATGCTTGAATTTTTCAAACAAGGATATATTTCCTTAGAGAAAATAGTAGAGAAAATGTGCCATAATCCTGCAACACTATATGGTATTCAAAAAAGGGGCTTTATCAAAGAGGGGTACTTTGCCGATTTAACTTTGGTGGATTTAAATACAAACTGGACAGTCAAGAAAGAAAATTTATTCTACAAATGCGGCTGGTCACCATTGGAAGGAACAACTTTTCAAACTAATGTAACCCACACATTTGTAAATGGAAATCTTGTTTATGAAAACGGGAAATTCTATAAGTTAATTCCAGGGCAACGTCTAACTTTTAAAACAAACCATTAATATGAAACGAATATTTGTAACAGGAATTGGAACAGGCATCGGTAAAACAGTTGTTTCCGCAATACTTGCAGAAGCCCTTAAAGCCGATTACTGGAAACCCATACAGGCAGGCGATTTGAAAAACACAGACACCATGAAGGTGAAAAGTTTAGTCACCAATAAGCGATCAAAATATTATCCCGAAGCGTTTTGCCTAACTCAACCAATGTCGCCACATGCTTCTGCGCTTAACGATAACATTAAGATAAAATCTAAAAAACTAAAGCTCCCTAAACACAAAAGCACTCTTATAATTGAAGGCGCAGGCGGTTTGATGGTGCCTATCAATAAAAACTATTTAATGATAGACCTGATTGAAAAACTGAAAGCAGATGTAATATTAGTTTCTCAAAATTATCTCGGAAGTATAAACCATACTTTACTTTCTGTAGAAGCGCTTCAACATAGAAATATCCCAATTAAGGGAATTGTATTTAATGGGAATCCGGTAAAAACGACAGAAAAATTTATCCTTCAATACACCGGATTGAAATTTTTATTCCGCATTCACAATGAAAAAAAAATTGACAAACAAACCATTCTCAAATACGCAACAGTGCTGACTAAAAATTCACTTTTAAAGCAGAAGCAATGATTCAAATTACTATACTTACCTCTGACGGTATTACAGCTGTTAGAATTGCAGAGTTTTTGGTAGAAGAAAATCTGGTTCTTAATGCCAAGTTATTAGAAAAGGTGCAACAATACAGCAAGCCGGAAACAGATGTAATTCTTGAAAACAGATTTATGCTCATTGCTCTTACCAAAGGGCTGCTGTTTCCAGAGATTGAAAAACGCTTAGAGATCGAGTTCGCGAAAAGCGAAATTGAACTTCATGCCGTTCCGATTGTTTATATGGATTGGCAACAAGCTGAAAGGTTGGTAACAAACATTGAAAAAGTTTAAACGAATAAAAAACAGGAAGGATGATTCCAACTCCCCCGGTTATTTCAAATGTTCAGCAGGGACACTTGGAACATTTGATAGAAGCAGAAATCATTTTTTTAAAATAATAAACGGACAAGCCGAACACCGTTTTAAGAAGTAGGCAAAATATAATGAATACCAAAATGAAAAAAAATCTAATTTTAGCAACATTCACATTAAGTCTATTGGCTATCTCTTGTAACCAAGTAACAGAAAAAGCTAAGGAAGAAGCACAAAAAGTGGTTACACAAACCAACGAAAAAGTGCAAAAGACAATTAAGGACCTAGGTTTAATCTATGTTGAAGAAGGAGCACAAGACATTATTACTTATGATGAAGTGAACGCTGCGCAGCAGGCTTGGTGCGATGCTTTGGTAAAAATCGGAAAACTGAAAGAAGAAGGTGGCGACTACAAAGCCTTTGCCGAGCAAGTGTTATCGGATGCTTACAATTACGACAATGGAAAAGTGTTTTTTAAACCTACGTTGGCTTATGGCGACCAAACATTTAGAAACGACAAAAAAGGAGCATTAGCCTATTTTATAGGTGGAGACTCAGAATATCCAAATGACAAAGGTTTTGCATTGACGCCATGGGTAAAAGCAAGGTATGATAATGCAGGAGAAAAAAATGAAGGTATTCAAATTTATGGGACTATTGCAATAACAATGGGGAATGTTTGGGTAACAGCTAAGGACGGTACAGAAGTAATGGTTGACAAAACTTGGGTTTTCAAAAAAGGGAAAGACGGGAAACTACGTATTATAATTCACAAGTCGTCACTACCATTTAGTCCAAATATTTAAAATTCAGAAAGGCTGCAATTAAAATTTGTAGCCTTTCTATTTAATTATTAACAATTAAAATAAAAACATCATTTATCATAAATATCAAAAAATGATAAAGTATTCAATACTACTCCTATTGTTTTTTGCTTTTCTATTTCAAAGAGTAAAAGCACAATCTACTGGAGACTCTACGCATCTTGGCAAGGAATTCTTTAATTTAGAAGAAGCGCTACGAAACCCTGAAAATGTTTTTAGGCTAAATTTGAGCAATCAAAATTTGCAAATCTCTGATACTATTTGGTCAAAATTTACAAACCTTCAATACTTAAGTTTAAAGAACGATCACCTCAAACAAATACCGTCAGGTATTGGCAATCTAAAAAACCTTAAAGTGCTTGATTTGAGCGGAAACGATTTTAAAATATTACCATTAACTTTTAGTAATCTAATAAATTTACAAGAATTGTATTTGAATGATGATAAATACTTCCAATTACAAAAAAGCATTCCTGTTTTAAGTAAATTGCCTAACCTGAAATCACTTCACCTCGAAAACGATGGTTTAAAAGTTTTACCCAAGAATATTTACAAACTAAATCAGGTGGAATCATTATACCTTAATAACAATCAGTTCAAACAATTACCAAAAGAAATAAAACGTCTAACAAATTTAAGGTATTTATATTTTCACGATAACATGTTAATGCTTCCCAATCAAGATATTCTAAACCAAAATTTAGGAATTAAGATTACGCTTTAAGGTCGAGTTCCCGATACGCCTGAATTGAATTTCATGCACTTCCGATTGTTAACATGAACTGGGAACAAGCTGAAAGGTTGGTAACAACCATTGAAAAAGTTTAAACGAATTAGAAAGCAAAAGGCATGATTCCAACTAATAGAATACTGAATAATACTCTCATACTTCAACACAGATAAGGTTTTTAAAACTATCAAAAACTGACGCATGGATGCTCCGACTACATCTGCATTGACGCCCGTGCAACGCTTCTGGATGTTGCTGAAGCCCAATCAAAAAGAAATTCTACAGGTGTACGCTTATGCAATTTTCAACGGATTGATTTACCTGTCACTTCCGCTCGGCATTCAGGCGATTGTGAATCTTATCCAGGGCGGGCAAATCAGCACTTCATGGATTGTGCTTGTAGTTTTTGTAATAATGGGAGTTGCACTCACGGGCGTATTGCAGATTTTTCAATTGCGCATCACAGAAAATATCCAGCAAAAAATTTTTACGCGGGCGGCATTTGAATTTGCCTATCGCATTCCGCGCATCCGTCTAGAGGCACTCTACAAGCACTACGTGCCTGAACTGATGAACCGCTTTTTTGACACGATGTCGGTGCAAAAAGGTTTGTCGAAAATTTTAATTGATTTCTCTACAGCATCCTTGCAAGTATTTTTTGGATTAATTCTGCTTTCGCTCTATCACCCGTTTTTCATCCTGTTCAGCTTCGTGCTGCTGGCGCTCTTGTATGCCGTTTTTCGCTTCACAGGAAAAGCGGGATTAACTACAAGCCTCGAAGAATCGAAATATAAATATCAGATGGCGCACTGGCTGGAAGAGTTGGCGCGCGCCAACATCACCTTCAAGATGGCGGGCAAAACAGATTTCCCGCTACAACGTGCCGACAGCCTTGCGCTGAGTTATCTTAAAGCTCGTGAAACTCATTTCAATGTGCTTATCAGGCAATACGGGTTGCTGGTAGCCTTTAAAGTGATAGTCGCAACAGGCTTGCTACTGATAGGTGGCATCCTTGTGATGCAGCAGCAGATGAACATCGGGCAATTCGTAGCGGCTGAAATCATCATCCTGATGGTGCTGTCATCGGTGGAAAAACTGATTGTGAGCATGGAGGTGATTTATGATGTACTCACTTCGCTGGAAAAAATCGGTGAAGTCACCGACATGGAATTGGATAGTGATAAGGGCGAAGCCTGTATGCCTGGCTTTGATGATGCGGGCATGGAGGTGGAGTTGAACCAAGCGTATTTTTCTTATCCGCAATACAAAATATTTACCCTCAAAGGGCTTGACCTGCGCTGCGAAAAAGGGGACAAAGTGTGCATCACGGGGCAAAATGGCTCCGGCAAATCCACGCTGCTGAATGTTCTCGCTGGGCTGTACAAAGTGCAAAGCGGAAGTATTACCTACAATGGGATGCCGGCAGGAAATTATTCGCTGGAGTCGCTGTACGCATCCATCGGCTATTGCCTCTCACAGGAGCAGTTGTTTAATGGCACAGTCCTGGAAAACATCGCGCTGACGCGCGAGCGCGCAACATTTGAAAATGTGCAGTGGGCGGTGGAGCACATCGGATTGGGCGATTTCATCCGCCAACTTCCACAGGGGTATAATACACCGCTTGACCCTGAAGGAAGGAAGTTGCCGCGCAGCATCGTGCAGAAAATGCTGTTAGCCCGCTCTATTGCCGACCGCCCGAAACTGCTCCTGCTGGAGGACGCACTTGACCATGTGGAGGAGCGAGAGCGAAAACAGATTATTAACTTTCTTACATCGAATGACAGCCAGTGGACACTCGTAGCTGTGTCAGATGACCCTCATATGGCAGGACGATGCAATAAAGTTGCCCAGATGGAAGACGGAAAAATTTCACAATGGCTAATAAAATGAAAACGTCTCACCCGCCATGCTGAACATTACTTCCAGCACCATAAAAGAACATTTCGAGGACAAAAAATTTCTTGCGCTCAATCTGGTGGAGAATCGCCAGACGAGTAAAACATTGCTGCGTGTACTCACCGGAATTTCAGTAATGCTGTTTCTCGCGGTATTTTTACCATGGACACAAAACATCCGCTCACGCGGCTTTGTAACTGCGCTGCGCCCTGACCAGCGTCCGCAAACGATCCACTCCATCATCGCTGGGCGCATTGAAAAATGGTATGTGCAGGAAGGCGATTTTGTAAAAAGAGGGGACACAATTCTATTCATCTCTGAAGTCAAGGATGAATACTTTGACCCTAACCTCCTGCTACGCACCGAGCAGCAAATCAAATCAAAGGAACTAACGGTGGATTCCTACATTGAAAAAGTGAAGGCGCTTGACAGCCAGATTGACGCACTGCTACAAACACGCGTGCTGAAATTAGAACAAGCGAAAAACATGCTGCTGCAAGCCAACCTCAAAGTGCAAAGCGACAGCATGGATTTAACGGCTGTTGTGATTAATTTGGAAATTGCCCGGGAGCAATTCAAACGTGGCGAGCAAATGTTCAAGGAAGGGTTGAAATCGCTTACCGACCTCGAAAGCCGCAAGCTGAAAATGCAGGAAGCAGAAGCGAAAAAAATCGCACAGGAAAATAAGCTACTCACTTCTGCAAATGAAGTGATTAATGCGCGCATCGAACTGACAAGCATTGAAGCAGAATTCCGCGATAAAATTTCTAAGGCGGAATCAGAAAAATATACCGCACTTTCTTCCCTTTACGATTCAGAAGCTATTGTTACTAAGATGCAAAATCAATACATGAATTACTCGGTGCGTTCAGGCTTTTATTATATCACCGCCCCTCAGGATGGCCATATCACCAAGGCGATACAAACAGGCATCGGAGAAACAATAAAAGAAGGCGCGGAAATCATCAGTATCATGCCCGCTGAATATGATTTGGCAGTTGAGATGTATGTGAGCCCAATTGATTTGCCGCTCCTAAAAAAAGGCAGCCCCGTGCGCATCCAATTTGATGGATGGCCCGCAGTGGTGTTTTCCGGGTGGCCCAACGTGAGTCACGGCACTTATGGAGGTTTGGTATTCGCGATTGATAATTTCATCAGCGAAAACGGGAAATTCCGAGTGCTGACAGTTCCTGACCCGAATGACCATACGTGGCCCGAAGCGCTGCGCGTAGGAGCGGGAACAAACAACATGGCGCTGCTGAAAGACGTGCCTATCTGGTATGAGTTGTGGCGCCAAGTCAATGGCTTTCCGCCTGATTATTACATTCCGGTGCAAACTAAAAATGAAATGAAAGAGAACCGCTGATGAGAAATTTATTATACATATTATTTCGTGTTGTTAAAACATCATTGCGAGGGAATGATAGCCAGCGCGGATGCCATTCCCGAAGTAATCCCATGTTGAATTTATTAGCGGATTGCTTCACTCGCAAAGCCTCGTTCGCAATGACGTTACCTATGATATTATTATCAATGACTTTTTATTCTGCAAAAAGCCAGACGGATACTACAACCGTTTTTTCGTTTGAGCAATTCATGGAGCGCGTGAAAATACACCACCCCCTTGCGTTTCAGGCTGCGTTGCAAACGGAGAAAGGGCGCGCAGCGGTGCTAAACGCAAGAGGCGCATTTGACCCGAAGGTATTCGGAGATGTGAGCCAAAAATATTTTGACGACAATCAATACTACAGCTTAGTGAATGGCGGATTGAAAATCCCAACATGGTTTGGCGTGGAAGTGAAGGCGGGCTACGAAGAAAATCACGGACTGTATTTAAATCCTGAAAACAACACCGCTTCGGGCTTGTGGTATGCAGGTATTTCTGTTCCCATCGGGCAGGGACTTTTCATTGACGAGCGCAGGGCTGCGTTGCGGCAGGCGCAGCTTTATCAGCAAGCCACCGAAGCCGAACGTGAATTGCTGCTGAATGAATTGTTTTATGAAGCCGCAAATGCATACTGGAATTGGTTTTTGAAGTATAATAATTTATTAGTTTATCAAAATGCTCTTACGCTCGCGTCTGTGCGATTCACAGCAATTAAACAAAGCTCTCTGCTTGGCGACCGTCCCGCTATTGACACGCTGGAGGCTTCCATCCAGTTACAAATGCGCCAGCTCAGTCTTCAGCAGGGTATTCTCGATTTCCAAAATGCAGGCTTACAGCTTTCTGTTTATCTGTGGATGAATGGCTCCATTCCGCTCGAACTTGACAGCGCCACTGAGCCGGAAGCATATCGCAACGCACTGAAAACAGAGCGTCAACAATTTTCTCTTGCACAGGTGGAAGCGCTCGTTGACAGCCATCCGAAATTGCAACTCTACAATTTCAAGCTCGCGCACTTAGATATTGAGCGCAGGCTGAAAATGGAAAACATGAAGCCAGTGCTTAACTTAAATTACAATCCGATAAATGAAGTTGTGAACGGAAATCCGTTTACGGAATATTCCATTTACAACTACAAGTGGGGCGCACAGTTTAGTATGCCGCTTTTTTTGAGAAAAGAACGAGGAGCCTTGCAAATGACTAAACTTTATATCCGCGAAACGGAATTCACGCGCAGCGAAGAAAGTCTTGCGCTGCTGAACACGGCAAAGTCTTACTGGAATGAGTGGAACACTACGGGCGCGCAAATTGAATTGTATGCAAAAACTGTGGAAGATTTCAGAAAACTGCTTGATGCTGAACAAACTTTACTGAACGCAGGAGAAAGTTCACTCTTTCTCGTCAACAGCCGCGAAACCTCCTATATCAATGCGCAAATGACATTGATTGATTTGGTTGCAAAGCGGGAAAAAGCAGAAGCGGGAATTCTCTACAGCACAGCAAGTTTCAGGTGAAGTTTCTGATTTTAAAAAAGAAAGCTGTACGATTGTAGATTTGTGCTTTCCGTTTTAACATAGCCACTTCAAACTTGCAGCACTCTTTTCATTATAAAAATTCCCGTTTTAATTATTATCTCTTCGGATCGGGAAAATTTCCGCTCATCGCTTTTCACGGCTTTGGACAAAACGGGCAGATGTTCGCCCCGGTGAAAGAATCCTTCGGACACAAGTACACGATTTATTCGGTTGACTTCGCCTATCACGGTAAAACGGAATGGAAGGAAGAAGTTGCCTGCACGAAAGCGGAAACGATTGCGCTGCTGAAGGAATTTATGCAACAGCAGGGGTTTGAAAAAATTTCGTTGATGGGTTTTAGCATGGGCGGCAGAATTGTGATGTCTTTGATTGCAGATATGGCTCCGGTTTTGAATGAAGTATTTCTGCTCTCGCCCGATGGCATTTCCGAGCGCGTATATTACCGCGATGTTTTAGCAAACAGGTTTGGCGATGCGGCATTCAAGCAAATGCTCAAGCATCCTGAAATCCTGATTAACGCAACGCAGCTATTCAGCAAAATCGGTTTGACAAAAAAATACGTTGCAGACTATGTGAAAAGCTATTTGGGTGAAGAGCGCAGGCGCAATCGGATTTACAACATCTGGCTTTCGATGCAAACATTCCGCACGAATCTGACACGTGTGCGCAGCGCGAGTGAAAAAAATCATCTGAAAGTTTATCTGTTGTGGGGAAAGCGCGACAAAGTTTTACCTGTTGAATATGCGCACCGTTTCAAAAAAGCTGTGCCGCAATGTGAATTGATTTTATTGGATGGCGGACACTTCATCGTGGATGAACGATTGAATCCTGTTATCAATCAATTGCTTCATTGATTTTCTGGGTTGCAATATCAGTTGTTCTGCTGGTCGGCTACTCTGCGCTGATGCTTTTTTATTTTATCGGCTGGAAACGCACACAGGATTATTCGGTTGATGATAAATTCAAGCCTAAAACAAAAGTCAGCGTGATCATCGCTGCGAGAAATGAAGAGGAGCATATCGGCAATTGCATTTTGTCGCTGCTGCAACAGGATTATCCAAAGGAGTTGTATGAAATCATTGTGATTGATGACCACTCGGAACCAAGCCTCACCCCCGCCCCCTCTCCAAAGGAGAGAGGTGTCCAGACTGTACCATTAAAATATATTTTCAACTCAGGTATTGGTAAAAAAGCTGCAATCGAAATGGGAATAAATCATGCAATAGGAGAACTTATCACCACCACTGATGCGGATTGTGTTGCAGAAAAAAAATGGATTGCAACGATTGTTGCTTACTATGAAAAGTTTCAACCGAAAATGATTGCCGCGCCTGTTGCTTTCAGCGATGAAAAATCGTGGCTTGAAAAATGGCAATCGCTTGATTTATGCGGCATGATGGCAATCACGGCAGGCGCAATCACGAACGGATTTCCCAACATGTGCAACGGAGCTAATCTTGCTTATGAAAAAAAAGTTTTTGAAGAAGTCGGAGGATTTACCGGAATTGATAAACAGCCAAGCGGTGATGATGTGATGCTCATGATGAAGATTGCAAAGCAGTATCCCGGTGGAGTTCATTTCCTTAAATCGAAAAAGGCTGTTGTTTCTACTCAAACTGAAAAAACAGTTGCCGGATTATTTCAGCAGCGGTTGCGCTGGCTTTCAAAAGGCACGGCATTTCCTGATTGGAAAGTATCGGGTGTGCTAGTGTGCTCCTGGCTGTTTAATCTCTCCATTCTCATTAATCTCATTTCAGGTTTTTTTCTCCATGAGCTTTGGCTCGTTGCCGGAACTTCATTCCTGATAAAAACAGCTGTTGAACTGCCTTTGCTTTGGAGCGGATGTTCTTTTTTCGGAAAGAGAAATTTGATTTGGTCTGTTTTGCCTGCGCAGGTCATGCACATTCTTTATGTAGTGATTGTGGGCAGTGCGAGCAGGTTTTATAAATATACATGGAAAGGAAGGGCGTATTCTAAATCTTTATCTTTAGGCGTATGAAAAAATTCTTTCTCTCCCTGTTTGCGCTTCTGCTCCTTATCTTCGGGGTTGTACTGTTTAAAACTTTTACTTTTAAGTCACGCCAAATAAAGGTTGAACCAGTCGCGCATGTTGCAATTGGTGATGATGCCATCGAACGGTTTGCCCAATCGCTCCGCATTGCAACTATTTCGTGGCAGGATTCGACAAAATTTAATGACTCGGTTTTCTTCGCGTTTCATACACACCTGAAAAATTCCTTTCCACTTGTTGATTCTATTCTTGAAAAAAGACTTATCAATAAATACAGCCTCCTTTACAAATGGCAGGGAACAGATACAACTTTGAAACCTGCCTTGTTCATGGCGCATCAGGATGTCGTACCGGTTGATCCGCTTTCAATTAACGATTGGCGCTATTCCCCCTTTGACGGAAAAATTGATTCAGGCTTTGTGTTCGGGCGCGGAGCGATTGATGTGAAATGTCAGCTTATGGGTTTGTTAGAAGCTGCTGAAATCCTCCTGAAACAAGGTTTCCAGCCCCAACGCGCAATCCTTTTTGCTTTTGGGCATGATGAAGAAATTGGCGGTGAGTATGGCGCAAAAGAAATCGCAAACTATTTGAAAGAGAACAACATCCTTCCTGAATTTATCATGGATGAGGGCGGGTTGGTGTTGCATGGAGCCGTGCCGGGTGTTGACGAATCTGTGCCCGTAGCGATTATCGGAATCGCTGAAAAAGGCTATGTCAGTCTTGAACTGACTGTCGAGACGCAGGGCGGACATTCGTCTATGCCATCAAAGGAATCGGCAATCGGTATTCTTAGTGCAGCGATTGAGAAAATCGAGAAAAATCCTTATCCGCTTGAGCTGGAAGGAGTGGGAGGAAAGATTTTCCAGTATATCGGTCCCGAAATGAATTTTCCGCTCAAGATGGTATTTGCGAACAGTTGGCTTTTCAGTTCCCTGATAAAAAAAGAATTGGATGCGAAAAATTCTACGCGCGCCACCATGCACACCACTACTGCCGTTACAATTATTCAGGGTGGAGAAAAGGAAAATGTGCTGCCGGTTAAAGCAAGAGCAATTGTCAACCACCGGCTCATGCCGGGCGATAAAGCGGATGCTGCGCATGAGCGGTTGGCAAAAATCATCAATGATGACCGTGTGAAAATCGGGCATTCAAACGCACATGAAATTTTTGAAGCCTCACCGGTTTCCGATGTAAATGACAAGAATTTTTTGATGCTGCAAAAAACGGTTTCACAAATTTTTCCTGATGCGATTGCTGCGCCTTTCCTTGATGTGGGCAGCACAGATACCAAGCATTTCAACGACCTCACGAAAAACATTTACCGATTTCAGCCAACCCGCCTGCACGACAGCGACCTGAAGCGCATCCATGGAACCGATGAGCGGATTTCAATTGCAGCATATAAAGAGTCGGTGAATTTTTTCGTGCAGATGATGAAAAATACAACTGAATAGTTTAACGTCTAAAGTTTTACAGCCCGTTACAACTCAACTTTAAACCTCAAGCTTTAGACTTTCAACTATTTTTGAGCACTGTGTCAAAAAGCAACTCTCCCGCTTCGCGTTCCTTTCGCAGATTCATGCGCAACAAGCCCGCAGTAATCGGGCTATTTTTTATTTTGCTTTCTGTTTTCATTGCGCTGCTCGGTTATCAAATCACGCCTGACTTTACGCCTGATGCAAACGACCAGATTCTGCAAATCACCAATAAATCGCCCGGCTTTACTGTGCAGATGCTGAAGCGCGCGAAAAATAAAAATGTAGAGCAGACTAATTTTTTCAGCAAGATGCTTTTCGGACACGAGAATCCCGATGAGATGATTCCGATTAATTCCTATCATTTTGAGGAAACAGAAATTATTTACGAAGAATACACGGGAGAAAATTCAGGCACACAGAAAAAACTTCCGGTAGCCGATGTCGCTTACCCGCTTTCCGTGAAGCAACCTGAAATTGCCACCGATGGAAACTCCCTTACGTTTTATGATTTCAATGAACAAAAAATCACAATCGGCATTTCGGAGTTGCAACAAAAAATTGAAAAGGAAAACATCGTTTCAAAAACATACCACCTCGGTACAGACAAATTTGGACGTGACATTTTCAGTCGCCTTATTATTGGAGTTCGCGTTTCCTTGTCGGTAGGAATTGTTGCGGTTTTCATTTCCATCTTCATCGGCATTTTAGTGGGCGCGGCAGCGGGTTTTTTCAGAGGATGGGTAGATGAAGTATGCATGTGGTTCATTAACGTAGTGTGGTCAATTCCAACTTTACTATTAGTGTTTGCAATTACGCTTGCATTAGGACGCGGTTTTTGGCAAATTTTTATCGCAGTTGGATTGACCATGTGGGTGGAAGCCGCAAGAATCATTCGCGGGCAAGTATTAAGTCTCCGCGAGATGCTTTACATCGAAGCTGCACGAAGTCTTGGTTATAGCAACATACGCATCATAGGCTTGCATATCTTACCCAACGTACTTGGTCCGCTGATGGTAGTTGCTGCGGCAAATTTTGCTTCTGCAATTTTAATTGAAGCGGGTTTGAGTTTTTTGGGAATCGGAGTACAACCTCCAACTCCCTCTTGGGGCGGTATGTTAAGCGAAAACTATGGCTATATCATTGGCGCAAATCCATTTCTCGCCATCATTCCAGGACTGGCAATCATGCTGATGGTGCTTGCATTCAATGTCGTTGGAAACGGACTGCGTGATGCGCTGGATGTGAGGACGAGCCTCGGAAACGAATAGACGTTTCTTCTTCTTCTTCTTTGCATCCTTTCGGAAGACAATTTTTAGTGAGCCTGTTTAGAAGTTGCTTATTAGAGTTCCGATTTTATCAGAACTTCGGATGAGCAATTTCATAATGAGCGTCCTCTCCACCGAACATACTACGTTAGAAAAACTCGCGGCAAACTACGAGCATCTTGTAAAGCTCAAACAATTGCAGATTGATGCGTTGCTTGATATTTCGCAGGCAATCAATCACAATTTTCCCATCTCCGCCCTGCTGAGAATTTATGAGTTTACACTCAAAGCGCAATTCAGTGTGCCGAAACTTTTGGTGTTTGTGAAAAATGAAACGTGGGAATGCGTTTGTTCTTCGGGTGTAAGCAGCGAAACAAAATCAATTGAAGTAGAACTGGATTTAATCAAGTACGAACGCATCACGCAGTTAAATAAGCAACAGCCGAAATTGAAAGATTTCGATGTGGTTATTCCGGTGATTCATCAGGGAAAGCCGCTTGCATTCGTGCTGATTGGCGATATGCCAGAAAATATTTCCTCTGACGACCAACTCAAATACATTCAAACGCTCACCAATATCGTGATTGTTGCGGTGGAAAATCGCAAACTGCTGCGTGTGCAAATTGAGCAGGAAGTTTTGAAGAAAGAATTGGAGTTAGCTGCGCAGATGCAGTCAACCTTGTTTCCCGACAAACTGCCCGACAACGATATTACCGAGATGGCTGCCGTGTATCTGCCGCACCACGACATTGGCGGAGATTACTACGACTATATTCAATTGCCTAATGGGGAACAGTTGTTTTGCGTGGGTGACATTTCAGGAAAAGGCGTTGCGGCTGCATTGCTGATGTCTAATTTTCAGGCAAACCTGCGGCTCGTTGCAAAAAATAATAAAGACCTGCCCGATTTCATCGAAACGCTGAATGACATCGTAAGCAAAATCACGAAAGGAGATAAATTCATCACACTCTTTTTTGGCATCTACAATCCAAAGACGCGCATGTTGCGCTACATCAATGCAGGACATAACCCCTCCATGCTTTTTCAGGATGGTGAAATCACAGAACTCTCCGATGGCTGCACGCTGCTCGGCATGTTTGAAGATTTGCCAAGAATCCGCGCAGGGGAAGTATTCATAAAAAAGAACGCTTTCCTTATCAACTACACCGATGGGCTTACCGATTTTGAAAATGAGAAGAAAGAATTTTATGGGCTGGAACGACTCAAAGCGTTTGTACTCAGTCATCATTCCTCAAATGCAGAGCGCTTCAATAAAAAGCTCATGGAAGAAGTGAAAGCGTTTAAAGGAGCGGGCGGAATTTTCCTCGATGATATTACTTTATTGACGTGCAGATTTTTCTAATCCTTCGCGTCATTTCACCTTTTCAAAAGTTTAAAAGCGAGATTTCTTCCATGCCCCTGCATGATTGCGATATTAATCCAGCTTAACGCAAATTTCTCAAGCAACTCCACTTTATCATCACCACCGAAATCGTAACATTTCTCAAAGCCGATATCTAACGCCAGCCTCTCCGCGACACTCTTGGCTTTTGCACTGCTGCCTGCCGAAAACATGTCAATCGCCACTCCGTTGTAAACCGGATTCAGCATATTCTCAAAACCTGTGGAATTGAAACATTTCACAACATGCTCTGCTTTTGCAATCGCTTTTATTGCATGATAAGCAGTTGGAGAGGGTTCAGGCTTAGCAAGAATTGAATTGGTGGCGTCAACGATAACTTTTGCAGAAACATCACCAAATTGTGGGATTAGTTCCAACACGGCTTCGGGCGGAGTGGTTACGACAATCACTTCCGAATTTGTTGATGCAGCCTCTACGGTTTTTACGACTGCATTTGAAATCAACTCCAACGCTTTTTTCGTTTTTGGCGAATCTGGATTTCTTACGCCAAAAACAACATGGTGACCTGCTTTAATCCATCCTTTGGCGAGGGCGGAGCCTACATTGCCGGAGCCGATGACAGCGATTTTCATAGCTACTTTTTTAAAAGAATTTTTTTGTACTCAAACAATACGGTATATCTCCATGATTTCCGAGAGAATTTTAGGGAAATCAATTTTCAAATCAATCAGCTTTCCTGAATGCATATCAAACACCCATCCATGCACCAGCAACCCTCTCTCTTTGTAGGCTTCCTGCACCGCAGCAGTCTTGATTAGGTTAATGCACTGCTCCTGCACATTTAATTCTATCAGACGATTGTAGCGTTTTCCCTCGTCAGTAATTGCATCTAATTCTTTTCTGTGCAAACGATAGACGTCACGGATATTTCTCAGCCAGGGGTTTAAGATACCCAAGTCCTGCGGTTGCATGGCGGCTTTCACACCTCCACAGAAGTAATGCCCGCACACCACTACATGATTTACTTTCAAATGACGCACCGCATAGTTAATCACTGACATTACGTTGAGGTCAATGCTGATGACCATGTTCGCAATATTGCGATGCACGAATACTTCACCGGGTTGCACACCCATCAAATCTTCAGCCGTCACGCGGCTGTCAGAGCAGCCGATGTAGAGAAATTCGGGCGTTTGTCCCTTGGATAGTTTATCGAAATACTGCGGGTCAAGGGCGAGTTTTTCGGAAACCCACTTTTTGTTGTTTTCAAAAATCTTTTCAAACGTATTCATCGTTGATTATTTAAACAAGAATATTGTTTACGGGTTTTAGTGGTGGTGGAATTTCTTTTTCACCCAGCATTTCCCGCAAGTCAATTTCAATCGTGCGGCTGATGGCGGTAATGGGAACATCATTTGCGCTGCCTTCAAACGGGCTTTCTGACGCTTCTCCGATTTTTTCCATCGTAGTGAAAATCCATCCCGACAAAACACTGAAAGGAATCGAAAGCCAAACAAGATTGTGATTGAACTTGTCAAATTCCTGCAACATACCCAGCGGCAACAGCAAAATAAAAATTTTGATAAACCAGAGATTGAGCGTGGCAAACTGGCGGGGATAAGGAAAATTTTTGATGCGCTCGGATGCGCCCTGATGGTTGTAAAATTCAACGAGCATTTTCTCCAATTCCATGTGGCGGAAATCTTCTATCAAACCAAGTTCCAGCAACTTCCTCAAATGCTCTGATTGCAAAGCGATGATTTGCACAGCTTTATTAGACTTCGACAATACAAGCGCATATTCTTCATCCGACAAATAAGGTTTTAAAGCATCCTCCAGTTTATTTTCCTGCTCTTCCACTTTAAACCAATTGTTTTTGTATTCAACATTATGCGGTTTGTAAACTGCTTCCCATACTCTGGCTTCGCGCAACTGATACCGGAGCGCGGTGAGCCATGCAAAGTGGCGGTAAAAAAACTGACGATGCACTTCTTTCAACTCTGATTCAGCAAGCGGGTATTTCGCATGTTGGTTTGAAACGTAATCCTTCACCATGATGCCCCACGAGCGGCTTGAGTTTACAATGGCGCCCCAAATTCTGCGCGCCTCCCACAGGCGGTCGTAAGAGGCGTTGTTCTTGAATCCTACTACAAAAGCAACCGCAGTGCCAAGCAGCGCAATTGGCAACCACGGCAACGCCAACCATTTCCAATCTAAGAAAACATAGAGAGCAGTTGGAATCGCAGAAAGAATAAACAGATGATAGATGTCTTTTCGCGTCCAAAGAATTACCTCCTTAAAGGTGAAATTTTTCCCAGCGTGCATTGATTTTAATTTGTGGTGAAATTAAAAAACTCGAATGGTTGTATCGCCTGTATTTTATTTATAGTTTGTAATAGAAAGCCCAAATACAAGGAAAGTATCCATTTGTTTCACAGTTGTGAGGGTTATGCTCTCATAATTATAGTTATAGCCCGCTCTGAATGAAATAAGTTTTGTTAAAGGCATTTCAAGAAATATATCCCCATGAAAACGATAGTTTTTTGCATTCTCAAACGCAAACTGCCCCCAAATCTCATAACGCAGCCGCAATCTGTCTTTCAGGAAATGATGCTGCCCGTAAAGCCTGCCTGTGCCGCGGAACAAATTGATTTCATCACTGCCATTGTATGTTGATTCTATATAAGCAGAATCATTAAAAAAAGTCTGTTCGTAAGTAACAGTGAAAGAGAGCTTCATAGAATATTCCTGCTTTTTCAGTAAAGCCCACGATGTGCCCGGACCGATTTGATAACGAAATGGAAAATCCCTTCGCTTGTTAGTTTCAAACCAAGCCATGAGATAGGGATAAACTTTGCTATGCGGAATGAGATAGAAAAAATTTTTGAAAACAAGTCATTCTCTGTTTTTGATTTGCCGAACGTGCCGAACTGGTAGGTATTTGAGGTACGCACCGCCCATTTATCCTGCACCGATGAAATATCGGCTGAACTAATCAGCAACAGACGCTCCACGTTACCGGTGAGTCAACTGCCATTCAGCGTGAATTTGTAACCAAACTTCAGTGTATCAACTTCAGTGAGTGGGGCAAATGAATGATTTGAGAGGAAGAACTCTGTTAATAAAATCAAGATGCATTTAATCATGCAGATGCGCGAGGAATTAACCAGCGAAAATCTGCATGTAACTGGATTTGCATTCATTTGCGGGAGAAATTATTTACTCAGCTGGTCCAACACCAACTCAGCTGCCAGCGCACCGCTGTTTTGCTGCTGCCCTGTGATGAGATTGCCGTCAGCAATCGCATAGGGGTAAATGCAGGTTTCACTTTGAAAGTTGTTTCGGGAATTTTACGCGCCTCTTCTTCAATCCAATAAGGTTGAATTTTCATGCCCATGAAATTGTCAGCATATTGCTCTTCTGCATTGGCAAACCCCGTCCACGTTTTTCCTTTCACCAGCAGTTAGCCATTTGAAAGTTTTATATCTAAAAGCAATGTCGTGGAATGGCACACTGCGGCTGAAGGTTTTCCACTCTCGTAAAATGCTGCAAACAGTTTTTGCAACTCTGTATTGCCCTTGAACGTGTACATCGGGCTTTGCCCGCCTACCAAGAAAATGGCGGCATAATCTTTCACACTTACTTCTGTGAATTTCTTGGTGTTTGCCAGCATATCGTTGAACCATTTCTGCTGCATATAACCCAATGAAACGACATCATGCGCAGAATAATCGCTCGCATCAGTCGGGTTGGAATAGCCATCCATCTTTATTTTGCCTCCTGCCGTGGAAACTATTTCCACCTCATTATCAGCCTCCTGAAAGGCTCTTAGCGGATGTGTTAACTCTGCTGCCCAAAACCCGATAGGCCACTTTGTTTGCGTGGAAACTGTTTGACTTCCCGCAACCATGAGAATTTTTCCCTTAGCGGGATCTCCGTGTGCGTGAGCAGAACCTGCCACTTCTTTTACGTTTGCCATGATTTGATTTTTTTTTGATGAATTGATGCGTACAAAATTGAAGGCACACATCTCTTTTGACAAGATGCTTTCCAGGAATAGCGCTACTCACTTTTTTGTAAGTATCTTGGTAAAAACGTATCAGCGGAAATGCCTGAATTTATCTATAACAAAAATATATATTACAATCCAGTGGAATTTGCAATGGACCGTATTGGTGGCACATGGAAGATGCCGGTGCTTTGGCGACTCAAGGATAAAATCATGCGCTAAGGCGAGTTAAAAAAATCCATGCCTAAGGTGACGCATAAAATGCTCACTGCTTCGCTGCGCGAATTGGAAGAAGAAGGATTCATTCAACGAAAAGTGTATGCTGTTGTTCCGCCAAAGGTGGAGTACTCGCTTACAATGCGAGGTAAAAGATCAATCCAAATGATTGAACAAATCCGCGATTACGGATTGAAGCTAATGGATGGATTCGGAATAGGCGCTGAAGACGATAAAAATAAAAAAGAGTAAGAAACACTGATTATCCTCTTGCTGCGCCTTGTTTTTTGTGTTGAACACCCCAGTTTGTCAGCAGCGCGATATTGATAAAGAAGAATCCCCCGATTTTTATTTCTTCCACTAAATCACTCAACAGCAACTGCACATAAATAACAACAAGCGAACAAAGCACTGCAGCGATTAAATTTTTGTCGTCCTGATTTTGCGCCTGATGATAGGTGCGCACACCGAAATAAAAAACTCCGAACGACAGCAATAGAAAGAAAAACAATCCGACTAATCCTTGCTCCACTGTTGTCATTAAAAAATAGTTGTGTGTGCCTGACTTTTCAGGATTGTCACTCACCCAAGTCGTAAACTCCGTGACGGTGTATGGCTGATAGTAATGATAGAAACTGCCCGGGCCAAAACCGGTAATCGGGTGCTCGCCTGCCATGCGCACTCCCGCTACCCAGCGGTAGAAACGCTCGGCAGTAGATAGGTCTTGATTACGCACTGTCGCCTTCATGTGGTCAATGATGTTGCCGTGATAAACAGCTTTGCCGAATTCCGGAGCGTAGTTGAGGTAATTATTATTCGTAACGAGCGACCATCCCATGTAGAAAATTAAAACAAGAGCAGGGGGAATTGCAAATTTTATCAGTCGCCATTTCAGCAGGTAATAAAATCCCACAGCGGCAAATAATGCAAGCCATGCTCCGCGCGCAAATGCAAAATAGATGGCAGCGAGAAAAAGTATTTTTAAAAAATTGATAAAATGCTTGGGAGGCGTTCCGCTTTTATACCATGTGGCAGCAAGCCAGATAAATGGCATGAGCAGTGAAATGAATGCAGCGTAATTCACATGGTTGCGATAAAATACAAACGCAGCGGAATTGATTTCTTCAAAGGCAAAACCGGATGCCGAGTGCCGGAGCAACACCGCAATGATGCTGAATGCAGCCGGAATAATCACGCACCAGAAAAGAATTTTGAAATCGCGCAATTTCCGCACGAATAGTCCGGTGAGAAAAACATACGTGACCACATACCAGATTTTTGCAAGAAAAAATTTTGCGGAGAATAGGACTTTGTAAGAAAAAAATACGGTTACAAAAATCCAAAGCAGATGCAGAAAAAGTAATTGGAGAAGCGGATGTTTGAGAAAAGCGCTGTCATACTCGCGTTTTTTTAACAGGTAAAAAAAGAAAACAAGCATCAGCACAATCAGCACCGGCTCTCCCGGAATATCCAAAGAGAGTGCACCCAAACTGAATTCCCGTGTGAGCGGAATCAAGGCAATGAGCAGGAAATAAATCTTTTTGAAATCAAACAACGCAAACCATACAAATAACAGCGCGAGTGGAATTACATACATAACCGTTTCATCAACCGCAATTCCAAGAAAAATACTCGCGACAGTAAGCAGAGAAAATCCATAGAAAAGAACGCTGCCGGATTTTTCAGAAAGTGAAAAAGAGAACATGGATTTATTTGCTCATCACGTGAACAACAGTTGCGCCCAGCACGAGCGCGAAAAGCGTTACAAAGAATGCTCCGAGAATCAGCATCCATCTGCCTGACGATTCCTTTTCAGCAGGGTAAGCCTGCTCCATGATATGCACTGTGGAAATATCCTGCGCGGTGGTGAGACGATACTGGTCGAGGATGTTTGAATATTTCGTCAATTGTTCCAGCGAGAGGATTTGTTTTACCTCAAGCATTTTCTTCTGCGCATCTGATGCCTGCTCAAGTTGCATGGCAAGCTCATCCGCTTCTTTTTGTTTTGCGCTGAGATGTTTTTCCAGAATATTCATCATGCGCGTTCTTCCTTCAAGCAGCATGTCGCGGTTGATTCTGTCAGCAACCACCACCGCTTCATTTGCCATTGCTGCGGCAGTTTCTTTATCCTTGTCCTTAATCCAAATTTCAACACCACCATATTCATTCTTATATGCCTGATAGTTATCCTTCAACTCACTGATGGCAGCCGTCATCGGATATTTTACTTTCTCTTTTTTGATTTCATAATGCTCAATCAAATTGAACTTGTCCACCAGATGCGCGAGCACTTGTCCCGAAATTGTAATTGAAACAAGCCTGTCCACATCGTGCTTGTCGCCAAACTGTTCCAACTGCACATCCACGGCTGAATTGGATTCAAAAAGATAAGGACGGTCAGACATGGAGAGATTTGCGGGAAACATCACCGTATGCGATTCATACTTGGGCGGAAGAATTTTCAACCCCGGATGCGTTACGATGTATGCCCCAATGAGCACAAGAATACTAATGATTGCAATCGGTTTGAAACGCTTTTGGAATGCTTCGACAACTACAATCAGATTGAATTGCTTATCCATAAGATTTTTGAGATGGGCAAAGGTAGAAAATAAACGGGATGAGTTCTTTCGTCATGCTGAGCAGAGCGAAGCATCTCGCCCTAAATAACAAAAGAGATTCTTCGCTGCGCTCAGAATGACGTCCCCCGTTTGAATACTCTCTTCGCTGCGATGATGTGCGCAACCGCAACAAGAGTTTGCGTAATCAATGTTGCAACTGTTGCGCCCAATGCCTTGTGTTCGGGGATGAGAAAAACATTCAATACAATATTCAGCAACATCCCCCCAAGCGCGATGGTGTTTAGGATTTTCAAGCTTCCATTTGCTGTGAGCAGCGTGCCGTAAATGTACACCGTGCAAACTCCCAGAAACGAAGGCATCAGCAATCCGAAAATGTCAGACCAATATTGCGTTGACTGCGGATAAAGTAATAGCATGATTTCATTGCGAAAGAAAACACATCCACACACTATTGTAGTCGCTCCCGCCATGATCAGCGAAAAGCTGTTGTTGACAAGGCTTTGCACGTTTTCTTTTTGAGCAATCATGCGAGCAAACATCGGAAGCAGAATTGATGCGAAAAGAAATCCGAGCATATTCGCTGCATCAAGCAGACGAAACGATGCGGCATAAATCCCTGCTTCATGCGCGCCATCAGGCAACATGCGCTCGAGCATCACGCCATCCACGCGATAATAAACGGACATCAGCAAGCCAAGCAAGGCATACGGATATGTTTTTAGCGCAATCTCTTTCATTCCCTTTACATCCCAACGCAGCGAGAACATGCCGTGTTTCAAGGCAACAATTATCGCTGCAACTAAAATCGTAACAAGCAGTGAAGCCGTTTGCGCATAGATGAACCATTCGATGATAAATTGCTTACTGTTCATTCCCCAGAGCAGCCAACTGCAAATGCCAATCATCAGCAGTTTATCAAGCACGGAAAGGATGCTGTCTGTTTTGAAAAGGTGCATCCCCGAAATATTGGAACGTAGGTAGAGCAATAAGGAAATCAGAATTTGATTTCCTGTGAGCAGCAACAATAGGTGGATTTGACTTTCAGCGTAACCAAAGAGAAAACCACTCAAAAGCGTCATGCAGGCATACACCAGCGAAAGCAGCATTTTTAACGAGAGAATATCCGGTAAATGCTTTTTGATAAAATCTTCATCTTGCGCTACGGCACGGTTATTAAAATTATTGATGCCGAAGTCGAGCAGAATTTGAAACAAGATGGAAAAATTGAACAGGGCAAAATACATCCCAAAAGTTTCAGCGCCTACTGTGTTTTGCACCGTGCGGTCAATGCCGAAAATCCAAAACGGTTTTACCAGCAGATTGACAAAAAGAAGAAATGAAAGATTGGAGTAGAAAGATTTTTTCATTCTCTGCGAAGGCAAGAAATTATTTCATCACAAAGTACGCAAAGAAGCGTGAAGACTTCGCGCATCATCGCATCACCGAATTATTGAATCAAATTACATATCCCCCATCCGCCACATACACTCCGCCTGTGCAATAAGCAGCAGCATCCGAGGCAAGGAACAGCGCAAGTCCTGCAATATCTTCCGGCTCGCCAATACGCTGAATGGGCGTTTTCGTCATGAAGTGTTTTAAAATATCCTCGCTATCCCACAACGCGCGGCTGAATTTTGTTTTGATTAATCCCGGGCAAATCGCATTCACGCGGATGCCGTCATTGCCCCACTCACGCGCCAGCGCCTTGGTGAGCATAAGCAGTGAAGCCTTGCTCACGCTGTAAATGCCCAAGCCGGGCGAGGGAGTTAACCCTTCGATGCTGCTGATGTTAACGACTGCGCCACCGCCTCGCGCGCACATCTCTTTATATGCTTGCTGGCAAAGCACAAAGGGTCCCTTCACATTCACGTCAATGATTTTATCAAACGCTGATTCATCGGTTTCGGATATGGAACCAAACACAGGATTGGATGCCGCATTATTTACGATGATGTCAATACCGCCAAAATGGTCTTTCGTTTTGCTCACAAGATTTTTTACATCATTCATCTCGCCCATGTGCGCAGCAATGGCAAAGGCTTCTATGCCCTGCTTTTTAAATTCATTCACCACTTCATCTATCGCTTCCTGCCTGCGGCTGGAAACGACCACGCGCGCACCGCTTTGCCCGAGCGCTTCCGCAATGGATTTGCCGATGCCTTTACTTGCGCCCGTTACGATGGCGACTTTTCCTTTGAGGTCGAATTTTGATTTGATGTTCATACGATAGTTTTTTCAAAGGTCGAATATCGAAAAGGATTTCGAGAATACGTAACACTGACGTGTTACTGTTGGAATACTCTCTTCCGCTTTAGGCTGAGGGGGTGAGGTTACTCTCCAGCTACCGCTTCTTTCGAAGCCGCAACCACCTGCTTGTAATAGTTTTCATATTTCGGCAAAATCTTTTCAATTGAAAATTGCTTTGCCTGCTCGTAAGCATTCTGCCGGAATTGTTTCAGTTTCTCTTCGTTGCTGAGAATGGCGAACGCATTTTTTGCCATATCGTCCACATCGCCCACCTTGCTGAGATAGCCTGTTTTACCGTGAATATTTATTTCGGGAATGCCGCCCGCATCCGATGAAATCACCGGCACCTGACACGCCATCGCTTCCAGCGCAGCCAGACCAAAACTTTCGCTTTCCGAAGGCATCAGGAATAAATCCGCAATTGCGAGCAGTTCTTCCACCGGGTCTTGCTTGCCGAGAAAGCGCACGTTGTCGCAGATATGCAACGAACGGCATAATTCCTCAATACGACTGCGGTCGGGACCATCGCCCACCAACAAAAGTTTCGCGGGCATTTTATCAAGCAACTTCTGAAATAGCAGCACCGTATCTTCCACGCGCTTCACGCGCCTGAAGTTGGAAACGTGAATCAGAATTTTTTCTCCGCCCGGAGCAATTGCTTTCTTGAAATGTTCCTTGTTTGTTTTTTGAAACCGCGCGAAGTCAATGAAGTTGTGAATGACTTCAATTTCTTTCGTGATTTTAAAATGCTGATACGTTTCATCGCGCAAATCATGCGATACAGCTGTGATGCCATCTGACTGGTTGATGGAGAATGTAACCACAGGCGCATACGTGGCATCTCTGCCAACAAGCGTAATATCCGTTCCGTGCAGCGTGGTGATGACGGGAATGTGAATGTCTTGCTCTTTTAAAATCTGTTTTGCGAGGTAGGCAGCGGAAGCGTGTGGAATTGCATAATGCACATGCAGCAAATCGAGTTTTTCATATTTAACCACATCCACCAATTTGCTCGTGAGCACGGTTTCATAAGGAGGAAATTCAAACAGCGGGTAAGATGTTTCGATACGTACTTCGTGGAAATAGACATTCTCATAAAACGAATTGAGCCTTGCCGGTTGCTGGTAAGCGATAAAATGGATTTCATGCCCTTTAGCAGCCAAGCCAAGTCCCAATTCCGTAGCGACAACACCGCTACCGCCATACGTGGGATAACAAACGATTCCGATTTTCATAGACAAAAAAACATTGTTTAGAGAAATTAGTTCTGCTCAAGTTAGGGCAGAATTCCGGGACTGAAAACTTACAGTAACAAAAATCATTTTTATCCTGCGTTGGGCTTGTTACTTTTATGGAAAATTAACTCCAACAGCATGATGCAAGAAGTGGACGAGGACGAAGAGAAAACCCCGTATTTCAAGCGCTACCGCCAAATCATCAAGATACTTGTCAAATACGGGTTTGAAGACATCGTGGCGCACACGCGCTTCAAAGGGTTGAATTGGCGGAGCATCCTCCCCGACCGTGAGGGTATTCCCGCGATGCAATATTCTCGCCATGAACGGATACGATTGACGTGCGAAGAACTGGGACCCACCTTCATCAAATTCGGACAGATTCTCAGCAACCGCCCTGATATTTTTCCGAAGGAATTAATTGTGGAGTTGGAAAAATTGCAGGACAAAGTGCCTTCCGTTCCGTTTGAAGAATTAAAACCCAAGCTGGAACGCGAATACAAAAAGCCGCTATCAGAAATTTTTGACTCAGTTGAAGAAACACCGCTCGCCTCTGCCTCCATTGCGCAGGTGCATAAAGTGAAATTGAAGACGGGGGAAGATGCCGTGCTGAAAATTCAAAAGCCGAGCATCCGCAGGAGCGTTGCGGCAGATATTGAAATCATGCGCGACCTCGCTAAAATCATTGAGCGCAACTTTCCCGAATCAGCCGTGATGCAGCCGGTGGAGTTGGTAAACACGTTTGAAAAAGCAATCAAGCGTGAAATGAACTTCGTGACCGAAGCCACCAGCATGAAGCGATTCGCCATCAACTTCGCTGACGACACGCGCACCTACGTACCCCGTGTGTATGATGAATACACCACGCCCAAAGTGATTTGTCAGGAATTTATTGACGGCAAAAAAATCACCGATACTGAAGCAATCAAAACTTCGGGATTAACGCCAAAAGATGCAGCTAAAATCGGTTTAGACCTATATTTCAGGCAAGTGTTTGACTATGGTTTCTTTCATGCCGACCCGCACCCCGGAAATCTTTTCATCATGCCCGATGGCAGACTCTGCTTCATTGACTTCGGCATGATGGGTTCGCTCACGCCCGATGACCAATACATCCTGGGCGATTTGATGTATTACATCTACACGGGTGATGCAAAAAAATTAGCCGAAACCGTGCAGGCGATGTCGCGCGACTCCGTCATTCATAAGCGTGAAGAGTTTGAGCAGGAAATACGCGACTTTCTCGAAGCGGCCACCACCACCTCCATCAGTGAGGTGGAGATGAGCGACATCATCGAGGGCTTGCGCAAGGTGATGTATGATTACAAGATCAAAATTTCGAGCAACTTCCACCTGCTCATGCGCTCGCTTATCATCATCGAAGGTGTGGGGTTGAGCATTTTCCCCGACTATAACCTTACCGAAGAAGTGCAGCCCTACGCGCGCAAAATCATGGCGAAGCGCTACAGTCCGAAAGAATTGTTCAGGCGTTTTTATGGAAGCGTGCAGGAGGTGGGCGAACTCATGCTGGAACTGCCCAACGATGTGCGGGAAATAATTAAAAAAATGAAGCAGGGCACCATTCATATCCAGTTTGAGCATCAGGGTTTGGAGCCCGTGATGAACAAAATGGATGCTGTCGGAAGCCGCGTGTCCTTTGCGGTGGTGGTTGCAGCAATGATATTAGGTTCTGCAATCGTCATTCATTCAGGCATCCCGCCACTCTATCATAATGTATCCATCATCGGCATCGGCACGTTTGCGCTTGCAAGCATCTTCGCTTTGCGGTTGCTGATTTCGATCATCAGGCATGGGAAGATGTAATATGGAGTCTAATTATTCTGCGTCAGCGCGCCATTCCCGCTTTTTTTCATTGCATCATAAATCGCCTGGTGGATTTGTGTGCGCACGTTGTTTTTAATCAGCTTTTGATTATCGGCAGAAGGATTGACCCTGTTTGAGAGGAACACATAAATCAAATTGTAATCAGGGTCAGCCCACACGCAGGTGCCCGTGAAGCCTGAATGCCCAAACGTGCGCGGAGAGGCATCGTTTGCCGTGGAGCGCGGCTTGTATAAATCAATTTCTGGCTTGTCGAAGCCCAGCCCCCTGCGGTTTTTATCTTCCTGCTTCCGCGTGAACAGTGAAACGGTAGTGGGCGTGAAATAGCGCACACCCGCATATTCCCCGCGATTCAACAGCATCTGCATCAGGATGGCGAGGTCGTTCGCATCAGAAAACAAGCCAGCGTGTCCGCTCACTCCGCCCAGCATCGCTGCGCCAGGGTCATGCACGTAGCCTTGCAGCAGTTGCTTGCGAAAAGTTTTGTCTTCTTCGGTGGGCACGATTCGGTCAGCGCTGAATTTTTCGAGCGGCTTGAATGTCATGGTGGTGAGTCCGAGCGGCTTGTAAAATGTTTCCGCTGTGAATTGTTCGAATTTTTCTTCGGTTAATTTTTCTACGATAAGGCGAAACAAATAAAAGCCGAGGTCGCTGTAGAGGTAATCTTTTTTTGCGTTGAGCTTTGATTTGTAAATCTGTTTGTAGAGGCTGTCCACCGCATCATAGCGCATGTAAAAATTCTTCGCCACTTCCAGCACGTAGCTGTCTTTTTTTTCATTCAGGTAATATTTTTTATACACCGAATCCACGAGTGTGCTTTGATAAAACGGAATCCAGCTTTTTAATCCCGCTTGATGCAGCAAGATGTCTTTCATCACAAGATTCTTCAACTCGCTGCTGTCAAGCCCCGGAAGATAATCCGACAGCATTCTGTTCAACTGAAATTTCCTGTCGTCATACAAGCGCATCAGCGAAAGCGTGGTAGCTGCAATTTTTGTGATGGAGGCAATGTCGTAGAGGTCGGTGGTTTTCACCGGAGTTGCTTTGTCATAGGTGAAATTTCCGAATGCTTTTTTGTAAATCACGCGACCGTCTTTTGCCACCAGCACCTGGCAGCCGGGCATGGCTTTGTCGGCAATGCTGGCGAGTACGATGCTGTCAATGGCTTTAAGATATTTTGAAGCGATGCCTGCATCTTCGGGGAAAGAATATTTCAATCGAGAAGGTGCGGGAGTTGACAAACCCACGCCTGCTGCATATTGCGCAGAAGCGGTGACAGGTAGTTGCCCTTTTGCCGCAATGCCGCCAAATAAAATCTGCGCTGCTACTTGTTGTGCTGCGGCTTGTTCTTCATACGCCATCAGGAGCCAATCTGCAGTCTCGAAATTTTTCAGGCTGTAAGGATTGCCAAACACCACCGTTGCTACTTTTGACTTTTGGGAAAGCGCGTTCATAAAATTTCGCGTAGCCTCTGTGATACCAAAATTTTTACTCGCCTGCCTGCTCATATCCTGTACGCCAACGATTACCACTTTGTAAGTTGCCAGCACTTTTTGCAGTTGTGCAAATTCTTCGGCTGGCGCATCTTTTCTGATTTGAAAATGCTCAACGGGCGCGTAGTTGCCGAGCATATCCTGAAAGGGCGTTTGCGCTTTTGCTCCAACAGAAACCGAAGCAAACGTGAGTGAATCTAATTTTTGAAAGGGAATGAGGTTGCCTTTATTTTTCACTAATGTCATCGCTTCTTCAAACAAGCGCTGGCGCAACCATAGCGAAGCGGGTTGATTCAAATTGGCAGTCAGGTTTTTCAACTCAATGGGACGATACTTATTTAATCCTGCTTCAAATTTTGCAGTGAGAATTTTCTTTACGCTTTTGTATAAATCTTCTTTTGCAATCACGGTATCCTTCAGGGCATCGGAAAACAGTTGCACTGCGCGCGGAATATCTTCCGCAAACAGCAGTACATCATTGCCTGCCTGAAATGCTTTCAAATCCACTTCGCCCGGTTTGTAAAAGCCGCTCACGCCTTTCATGTTCAGCGCATCGGAAAAAACAATGCCTTGAAATCCTAATTCTTTTTTCAATAAATCAGTCGTGATTTTTGGCGACAGAGAGGCTGCAAGATTTGGAGTGCTGTCAAGACTTGGCACGTGGATGTGCGCAGCCATCACGCTTTGCACGCCATTGTTGATGAGCACTTTGAACGGATAAAGTTCCACCGCATCCAATCGCGCCCTGTCATGTTTAATCACTGGCAACGTGAGATGGGAATCAGAATCAGTGTCGCCATGTCCGGGAAAATGTTTTGCGCATGCCATCACGCCTTCGCTCTGCATCCCTTCCATGTAGGCAAGTGATTTCAGCGACACGTTCAGTTTATCTTCTCCAAACGATCGGTCGTTAATCACAGGATTGTTCGGGTTCACATTCACGTCCGCATCGGGCGCAAAGTTGATATGGATGCCGATTCGCTTGCATTGCCGCGCAATGTCTTTACCCATCTCGGTAATCAGTTTTGTGTCCGGGATTGCGCCCAGCGCAAGCTGGTGCGGATAAGCAATGGTGCTATCCAAACGCATCGCTAATCCCCACTCGCCATCAATGGCAATGAGCAGCGGTACTTTGGATAATGCCTGATATTCGTTGGTGAGTTGCGCTTGTTTTGTCGGTGTTCCCTGAAAAAAAATCAAACCACCAATGCCGTATTCTCTAATCAGCGTATTGATTTCTTCCTTGTGCTTATCATCACGATTCGAGTATGCCGCCACCATAAACAACTGCGCGATACGCTGCTCATCGGTGAGTTTGTTAAAGAGGGAATCCACCCATTTGTCGCGCTTCTTCACGTACTGCATCCGCTCCATCGAAAGCTGGATAATGTCCTGCCCCGTCACGAGCAGCGACACGCATAGCAGTGCGAAGAAGAGTGGAAATTTTCGCATCGTGTAAAATTATTTCGTCTTCCGCGAGGGCAGCGGGAAGTTACTCACATGAAGCAACGAAAGTTGTGCCGAAAAATGAATTGCAGAGAGTTACTTCGCTCCCTGCTCGATCTCCTGACCTTTTGCAAAATATTCCTGTGCCTTTTCTTCCTGCCCAAGCTGGCGATAAGTAACACCGAGGTTGTAGTAAATCTTGGAGTATTTCGGATTGATTTGAATTGCTTTTTCAAGCACGCGAATTGCGCTTTGATAATCCTGTTTGAAACCATACGCCACGCCTAAGTCTTCATAATACACCACATTCACGGGGTCAAGTTCTGTTGCTTTCGTGAGATTCAGAATCGCATTATCCAAATCATTTTTCATCTTGCCGTAGCTCATTCCGATTTTGTAATAGCACGATGCCTGTCTTGTGCGGTCATGCGACAGCGCAATCACTCTGCGAAACACATTGATTGCCGAATCCGGCTGCTCCGTTTTGAAATACGCTTCGGCAAGATTATAGTACGGCTCAAATTTTTCCGGCTTGCTGCTGATAGCTTTTTTGAAATAAGGAATAGATTCCTTCGCTTTATTTTTTTCAATCAGCACACAGCCGAGATTAAAATTTCCCTCGAAATAAGTCGGCTTCATCTCCAAAGTTTTCTTGTAGTAATACATTGCTTCAGGCAGCGAGTCATAGAGTTTATACTTTGCATTGCCCAACAGCAGCAGCGCATTCATATACTCGGGATAAATCGTGATTGCTCGTGTGAGCACCCGTTCGGCTTCTTTCACATATTCATCTTTTGTCTTTGCATCCACTCCGGGTTTATCTGACTGTGTGAGGTATTCACCGCCAAGCGCATTGTGAATCTTCGCGCTGTTGGGTGAATTTTTCGCATCGGCTTTAAACAAGGTAAAATCATCTTTCCAATCCTGATTGCGCATGATGGTTTTGAAGGAATACCCTGCGAGAATCATTGCCACGATAATTGTAATCAATTGCGGATTTAAAATCGTTTTGTAATCCCAGGTTTTTTCTTTGAAATAATTTGTGAGTTGCACCAGCAGTGTTGCAAGGATGAGACAGAAGCCGAGCGATGCGAGAAAGAGAAAGCGCTCGTTCAGTACGATACCCACTGTGAAAGGAATATTCGAAATGATGGACATCGTGATGTAGTAATAGAGAATCGCGTAGGCGAAAATATTTTTTGAGAAAAATCCTTTAATGGCATAAGCGATGATTGCCAGATTAATAAAGAGAGGAACCAGCGCTTTCCAATTTCCCCAACTGATAATCGGCACCTGATTGAAATAATAATCATGCGTGAGCGGATGCGGGAATAACAGCAGGCGGATGTATTCGCCAAAGGAAAATGCAATGGTGGCGAACTTGTCGGCTGCGGTGGCATAGACAAACGGGTTGTTCAATATTTCCGGGGACGTCTGCCCGATTTCCAAATCGGTGAATTTCTTGCGGAGCAATACATACATCACCGTGAGCACAAGCATCGGCACAACTACCAGCGCATATTTTTTTACATCTGCTTTCGTGAAGAAATAAAATGTGAGCGGCACTACCGCCAGATAAGTGATTTCATTTTCTTTAGAGAAAAGCGCGAGCGTCCAGCAGACAAAAGTCAGGAGAAGGAAAACTGTTTTTTCACGTTTCACATACAACACCGCAAAATACAAGGTCAGCAATGCCCCCAGCATTCCCAGCACTTCATCTCTGCCCTTGATGTTGGCAACAGCTTCGGTATGTATCGGGTGCGCTACAAACAGCAGCGCGGCAAGAAACGGAATATTCCATGCAAAAGCTGATGGTACGGAGACGCCAAGCAGCAGCGCGAATAAATAAAAAATCAAAACGCCTGTCAATCCAAACAGCACAACATTGATGAAATGACTGATGTGCGGATTACCCGTGTAGTTCTTGTCGCCATCTTTATCGAGAATGGGCTTGCCCTCTGCGGTTTTAATTACGGTGCCGAATAGTTGATTTTCAATGGCGAATGTCACGATAGAAAGCGGGCGATATCTTCCTCCTTCAACCAACTTATAGCCTTCCCCGAAAAAGCCATAGAAAGCATCGGTGGTCATGATTTGCGGAATGCCATTGAAGCCTTTGGTGGTAAGCGTATTTTTTGTAATCACAATCGTATCATCCACCGCATAGTCGTGGCTGATGGTATTCGCGTAAAGAACAAACGCCAAAGCAAAGACGAGCAACGCCTGGATTTTGAAATTGAGCGAGGAAGTTTCCTGCTGCTGTAATTTGGATTGTGGTTTTGGCTTTTCTTTATTAATCATAACTGGAGCAAAAATAGGAGTCTGGTTTCGTCATGTTGAGCTTGGCGAAACATTGCTGCTTTAATGGAATGAGAGCCTCTGCTCAGAATGACGATGCCCAAAAATAGAAAAGAAGAAAAGATTGAGTTTGCAGGATATTCCCGATTTTCGGGCGGTAATTTAAAAAGTGGTCAATAAAATAAACTCCTCATGCTGAAAAATATCCGCGAATACGAAAACCTGCACATCCTGCTGTGGCTCACCAAAGACACCTGCTGGATTCTTGATTGGCAAACTGCCAGCATGGTGATGATTGTTCCCACGATTGCTGCTGCAATTCATATCGCCTGGCGATGGCGCAATGATGCGAGCGAATTGATGCACAGCCTTGCCATTTGCTTTTGGATTTTTGCTAATGGCATCTGGATGTCCGGGGAGTTTTTCTTTGAGGATACGTTACGTCCTTATGCAATTCCTTTTTTTGTGCTGGGCTTACTTTCAGTCGCGGTGCATTATTTGTATCTCGCGCCACGCAGGGCGTTGCAAAACAGGAGTAAACGCACACGGGAATAAAAAATGCAGGCGGAGAAAATGAAAGAGTATTTCTTCCGTTAGCATCGTTTAATTTGGAAAGAGTGAAGATTCTTGCTACTCTCCTGTTGTTTCTTTCTTCTGCGCAAATATCCTTTGCGTAGTCATTCGTGCTGCGCGGAATTGTTTATTCAGTAAACGACTCCGCGCGAATTCCATTCGCAACAATTCTCAATCAAACCCGAACTACAGGCACAGTCACAAACATAGATGGAGAATTTTCTTTGAAAGTTTTTCCATCTGACAGTATTCGCATTTCCGCAGTAGGCTTTGAAAATTTTTTGTTTCAAGCATCTGACAGAGGGAAGGAGCATAAATCCATTTACCTTACTACTTCAGTTCAGCAAATTGATACGATAGTGGTTCGCGCATATCCTCCGAAAGCGCTATTCAAGCAGAAATTTATGAGTTTGGATCTTCCTGATGAGAATCCAATCAACTTGCATCTTCCCGAAAACATCATGTCGCTTAACCTTCCTGCTGATGCCCGCGAAATACCGGTTCATGCGCTTAACGAGTTGCCTTCTGTTGGAATGGCAATCCCATTTTCCGGGGGGACGAAATCCAAAGTGGAGAAACAGAAAGAAGAACTGAACCAACAAAAAATAGTGTTGGAAGACATTGACCGTAAATACAACAACATGCTTATCAGCAGCCTTACGAGAATAAATGAGGATGAAAAAATTGTCGCGCTGAAAAAGTTTTGCAACTTCTCAAATGAATTCATTTTGAATAATACTCCTTACGATTTGGCATCCGCAATCGATGATTGGTACAAGGAATTTGAAAAGCAGAATTAGTTGTTGGGCGCTTTCACTGCCGCTTCAGCTTTTTTGCCGATGATTTTATTCACGTCCATGCGCAGTTGTTCCACTTCGTCTTTCAGGTTTTCTAATTCTGCTTTGGTTTGCTGGTGCGCATCGCGCTCGGAAATAAGCATCACCTGCTGCTCTTGAATGGCGCGTGTAAGCACCACGCTGAGGCGAGCATAATCCACTGACCACAGGCTTGTGTTTTCATCCGCAGGTTTTACAACTACTTCAGGAAACAATTTGTAAATGTCCTGCGCGATAAAACCCATGTCTTTCTTTTCATTCAACTCCCCGGTGCTGCTGAGTTTTCCTTTTGAGTCGTGACCATATTTTTCCCATTGATAAAACACCGGCTCCAATTGATTCACGCGCGACAACACCGTGCCGATGTCTTCGCGATTTTTCTTAAACCTGCCGTCAGAAAACGCATCCCATGCAAATGCAATCGGTCGTCCGTTTGAGCTGTTTTCATTCGGAGTTTCAATTCTGCGCGAAGGCGAAGCAACGCCCAAGCCGATGTAACCCGTTGTGTTCGCAATTGTAAAATGCGGTGTGGTTGCAAAGGCAGCATCATTTGTGTTGCCTTCATGAATAGCAAAACGCGCAGTGCCGTATTGATAACCAACAGACCAAACGGTGGACGCGCCACGTGCAAGATTGATGTACTGTCCGTTACTACCAAGCGGCTTCGTAATCGAAAGCCCGCCATGATAACTTTTCAAATGCGCAGTTCCATTGGGACTAATCGAAAGCATCGGACCATTTGAACTGCCCGGATTTTCAATTTCAAAATCAAATAAACCCGTGAAGGTACTCAATGCGCCACCCGGGCTGAGAGAACCAATGGAAAGACGATCTAAGTTTGAGCCGGATGAATTGTGGTCATCACCCACACTGATACGCAACTCGCTCACATCAGCGCCATCATTAAAGCGCGACATGAAAAGCAAATCATCATTGTCGCTGTTAAAGCCACCCGCATATCCGGGACCGCCCGAAAAATAGAGTTGCTCGCCATAGTTATCACCGCCATTGGTGAAGCCGGGCGCGTTGATTAATCCCACGCGCACGTTGCCTGCCACTTGCAATTTATCAGAAGGAGTTGCTGTGCCGATACCAACGCCAAAATCATACGCGCCTGTGCCACGCATCGTCACTACATCTTGTCCGTCAAGATTAAAGTTTGCGATTGCTTCTGCGCCACTTTCATAAAAACGAATGAGATGGTCGTTGTTCGTTTGAAAGCGCATATTGTTTTCAGAAAAGAAATGTAAGTCAGTACTGTTGTTGCGGATGTAATAATCAGTAGTAGTAAAATAGAGTTGCCCCGAAACACGCGCATTGCCCGTTACATCCAGTGGATGCGCAGGCGCTAGCATTCCAATGCCCACTTTATCAGTGAGCGTTGTCGGGTACATGCTACCTGTTCCTGCTCCGCTCCAGTCACTGTCATCAACGCTGAATGAGCCGCTGCCACCGCTGAGATTTAAACTCCAGTTCACAGTGTTGGCCGTTTTTGTCATGGATAAAGTTTGAATTTCATTTGTGGTGCTTGCATCGGCATCATTCACGCTAAAGGTCGCTCCCGTTCCATCAGAAATATTTACGGTTACGTTTGTACCAGTTGAAGTTGAGGATAAACTCTGCAACTCGTTTGTTGAGTCTTTATCATTATCGTTAGGGTCGGTGGGAATCACGGTTGTTTTAATTCCGCAATCATCCACGATGGAAAGTTCCTGAGTTGAGGTGTTGTAAAAAATGGAGTTGTTACACTCGTTAGCCGGGTCTGCATCAGCATCGTCCACGCTGTCGCCATCCCAAATATCATTGCCCAACGTGCGCCTGAGCACGTTGCCGTTATTGTCAACCGTGAGCACTTCAGTGTTTGTTGTGGTGCTTCCGAGCAATGCGAAGCGTAGTGTTCCTTGTGTATGCAACTTCGCGGAAGGAATGGTAACTCCAATGCCCACGTTACCGCTCACTGCGGAATAAACATTATTGCCTGAAACAATCCAACCATGGTCACCCGGCTTCGCAGGAAAATATTTCCACTGCGCCCCATTCCAGAAATAGAATAGGCTGTCGTTGGTGTCATACACCATAAGGCTACGGTCAGTTGTGCCGACAGAAGGATTCAAAGCCAATCGCTGTGCGCTCGTCATGCGCGGCACCATAAACCCGCGTTGCGTTGACGAGAGGTCAAGCAGCGCTTTGGGATTCGGAGTCAATGTTCCGATACCGACATTTTCCTGAGCGTTGGCTGAGATGCCCGCGAGCGCGAGGAATAAGATTGCTGAAAAATAAAAAGCACTTTTCATAGCTTTTGGTTTATGCATTTGAGCGTTGCGAAATTTCAAGGAGAGATTCTTCGCTGCACTCAGAATGACGATTTATAGAGCGTATTTTTAAAAATCAATCGTAAATAATTTTATCACCCACGCGACTCAACTCGCCAATCACTTTAAACTCTGTGCGTCTGTTTTCCTGCATTCCTGTCTCATTGTAAGAACCGTCAGGATTTTTATTGGCTGCCACAGGCTGACTTTCGCCATAGCCCTTTGCAATCAATCGCTTCGCTTCGATATCTTCTTTAATGAGATAGTTCACACAGTTTTGCGCGCGTTGCTGTGAAAGATTCAGGTTGTAATCTTCTTTGCCTACATCATCCGTATGTGCGCTGATTTCCAAAACGAGTTTTGGATTTTCAATCATCAAATCATACAGTTGCTTGAGCGTAGCTTTCGATTCAGCAGTAATTTCTGTTTTGTTAAACTCGTAATAAATCTTATCGAGTTTGTAAGCTTTATTCTTTTCAATTCGCGTGAGTGTTACATCGCGCATAAACGTGTCGGCTTCCAATAAACCTTTCGTGCTGACAGAAACTATTTCAGGGAAATAGCCTTTCTTCTGAACTTTCAACTCATAGTTTTTTTCCGCGCCCAACTCAATGGAAAATTTAAAATCACCGGGCAGCAGCAAATCATTCACTGTGGAACGATAATTTCCAACTACCTCAAACACTTCAATGCGCGCGCCTGTGAGCGCAGCAAGCGCAGTGTCAGTTTTTTCAACTACTACGCCCCGCACAGAAAATTTTGGAGCGCTTAAATCTTCTGCAAGAAAAATATCATCGCAGCAGGTAGCGCTTTTTAAACTGATGGAGCCGGCACGATTAGAAACGAGATAATATTTCTTTGGCGTTTCGCCCCGCGTGAAATGAAAATCATCCGCGCTTGAGTTGAGCGGATAGCCCATGTTCTGCGGCTTTGTCCATCCTGATTTCAGCCCGGAAGAATAAAAAATATCCAAGCCGCCCATGCCGACATGCCCTGTTGAACTGAAATACATTTTGTTCTTGTAATAGAAAGGCGTTACTTCATCATCCATCGTGTTGATGACCGGACCCAAATTTACGGGTGCAGTTGCAACTCCATCAAACTTCACTTCTGAATACCACAAGTCCATGCCGCCTCTGCCGCTCGGACGGTTGGAGGTGAAATAGAGAATGTCGGTAACGGAATCACCTTGCATCACAGCGGGATGCGTGTTCGTGAATTCTTCAGTATTTACTTCTTCGCTCAACGGAATTGGTTCTGTCCAAAAGCCGCTTTCAAACGTGGAGAGCATGATGCTACAGTGAATGTTCGCTTCGCCATTATCCGTGCAGCGCGTGAAATACATGCGCTTGCTGTCTGTTGAGAAAGCGCAGTTGCCGCTATGAAAATCTGCGGAATTAAACGGAACGAGGAGCAAACTTCCCTGACCCCATTCAGCCGATTTTTTTTCCGCGCTGTATAAATGCGACAGATATTTTTCCGCACTCATACTGGTATCGTGATTCAGCGAAGCGTAATATAATTTTTGGTCGAGTACAAACGGACTGTATTCGCTGTAGGGCGTGTTAATCACCGAATCAAGATGTTGCACTCGAAATAATCTGGGAGCATCAAGCGCAGCTTTTGAAAAATCACATGCTTCAATTTCCCTGCGAGCGCGGTCAATGTATGCGGCATCCGCGCGCAGCGCAAATTTTGCAAACGAGTATTTCGCCTGCTCATACTTGCCGTTCATTTTTTCCATCATCGCATAGCGGTAAAACACAAGCGGAAATGCGCCATCAGCTCCGGCATTAATCACTTTGCCATACCATTTTTCAGCGTTCACATAATCGCGCGCCTTGAAATAACATTCGCCCAAATGATACATCGCATAGCTGTTTTCGGGCTTTTCATTCAGAATTTCATGAAACACTTCAATCGCATCATAATAGTTGCCCGCCTTACAAAGCGCATCGGCATATTTGATTTTTATTTTCAGGGGTAACGCTTCCTTCTCTGAAATAGAATCGTTCTTTGCCTTCTTCTGGCAAACGCCTGCAAACGGCAATGTTGCAAAAACGAACAAGGATAATATGGCGAATGCTCTTGCTCTCATTAGAATCGCGGGCAATAAAGTGAAGGCTTCACGTCAGGCACTGCAACGTATTTGCCAATATATACAATCGAAATTTCTATGCCTCCGCTGGTGTTTTGCAAATCGGAAGCAGTGAAATCATAGCTCACGCCCAATTTCATTCCCTTGATGTCAAACCCTAAATAGGGGACAACGGCATCTTCAATGCGGTAATATCCACCTAATTGCATGGAGACATCATTGGTAAAACCGAAATCCATCGCGAGTCCGAAATAACTCTCAGTCGCTTTTGCCTGCGTCATGTGTGTGAAGAACGGCAGCAACCCGAAATGTTTTGAAAAACTGAAATCTGCGCCCACATTAATTACATGGCGCATCGGAAGTTTATCATTGCTCAACGCAAAAGAAATTTCCGGCTGCAACAGATGCATCGCAGCATAGCCCGCATTCATGCTCACTTTCTCACTGAATTTTGAACTCCAGTCGAAGCCAGCGTTCATATCAAAACCGCCATCGCTGCCTTGCAGGTTGTCGCTGCTGGTGTTGGTGATATTTTCATTTTGCAGAAAAATCTGGTCGGCAAGACGAATGTTCGCAAGGTCTAATTTTTTCTGTAACAAGCCGCCTTGCAATCCGAAAGAGAAAAAATGATTTTTTGTTTTGCCCATCGCCTTGTGATACGCCAGCGAAATCACACCGGAGAAATTAGACAGGCGACCACCGCTGGAACGGTCATTCACAATGTTCAGCCCAACGCCAAGAATGTCTTTGTTTTTAAACCGAATCGGCACATCGCCAAAAAAAGAAGGCGTTGAATAGGTGCTGCCGTCATTCGTTAATCCAAACCATTGATTTCTGTAATCAAACCCTACGCGGTATGTTCCGTCCATCTTTCCGGTGAGCGCTGGATTTAAACTCAGCGGCACATTGAAATATTGAGAGTAGTGGGTGTCTTGCGCGTGGAGAGATGTGAGATAGGAGACGTGAGCTATGAGAATGATGAGTAGCATCTTAAATGCGTCATTGCGAGCGCAGCAAAGCAATCCCCAACTGAGAGATTGCTTCCCGATAGAATCGGGACAGGTCGTTTCGATGCCGCGCTTCAAACTGCGCAATCGAAACTTGCAATGACTAAATAAGATGACTGCTTCTTTTCTCATTTTACCAAATCAAAATAAAATCTCCCCGTTCTGCTTTTTGTGTGCCGTCAGGTAATTGCAAAACCGATTGATACACGTAAGTATCCATCGGTTGTAATTCGCCTTTATATTTTCCATCCCAACCCCCAGGGTCGTTGCCAACGAGTTGTCCCCAGCGATTGAAAATTTCCAATTTCAATACCGTTACAGTTGAACTTATCACAGGCGAAAAAATATTGTTGTTGCCATTGGGTACAAAGCCATCAGGAAACATGTAAAGATTTCCGTCCACCTGCACACGCAGCGTATCGGAAGCAACACAGCCGTTATCGTCTGTAACAGTTACAGTAAATGTAGTTGTAACATCAGGCGTTGCGGAAGTAGAAGACGATTGCGGATTTGAAACATCAGTATCGGGAGTCCACTGGTAATTTTCATTTCCGTTTCCGCCCACAACATTTGCCACGTAAAGCGTCACGGAATATCCTACAAACGTAGTGGTGTCATTTCCCGCAGTAACACTCAAGGTATCCGGTTGGTTAATATTTATAGCGTCAATAGAGGTGCAGCCGTTTTCATCGGTCACAGTTACGCTGTATGTATCGGGTGATAAATCTGTTGTAGTTTCAAACGTGTCGGAATTTGACCACAAATAATTGTAAGGTTCTGTGCCGCCAGTAACGGTAACGAATGCCTGACCGTCATTAAATCCAAAGCAAGTCACATTGATTGCTTCATCTGTCGCAACTAACAAATCAGGCTCATCAACGGGAATAAAAAGTGATTCAGGACAACCTATACTATCTGTTACTGTAAGCGCATACGTTCCTGCGGGAAGCCCAGTAAGGCAACTATTATTTCCCGGCAACGACCATTGATAACCAAAAGGAGGAAAATCGCCCGATACCGTAGCGCAGATGCTTCCATCCGACTCGCCTTTGCACGAAACATCAGTCACAGTAGCCGTAACATCAATCGGATTTGGCTCGGTTACATCGAATGAATAAATGTTGGGGCAATTAAATGAATCCGTTACCGAGAGAAAATAGGTGCCTGCAATGAGGTCGTTGATACAGTTTGTTGTGTCGCCTGTTGACCAAGTGTAATGAAAAGGAGGTGTGCCCGTGAGCGGAGGAAACGAAACGCAGATGGAGCCGTCATCTTCGCCATTGCAGGAAACATGCGTGATGACGGTTTGTGTGCTGTCAAGCAATGTTGCCGGAACCATCAGTCCGAATACGGGGAAAGAAAAACCAGACCAGCCTTCAATGGTGAGCGAGTTGAATTGCGTGTCAATAATTTCAGTAGAAAGTCCGGCAAGTTCCCAGCGCGGAGCATTTTGCCAATGCGCAATCTGCGACCACAAACCATCTTCCAGCGGATTGTAAAAAATAGAAATGCTCACAGGGTTGATGCCCTGAGTTCTTTCGATTTGATGATAAAAATTCTGGTTAATGCCGCAAATGTCAGAGCTGCGGTTGCTGCGGTCATATCCTTCTAATGACGCATCAAGATTTGCAAGACGTGCGCCTACGACTCCGAAAGTAGAATCAGAGGGCGTGATAATCAAAGGGCGGTAGCGCAATGTTCCAACTGATGAGCCAAGCGGATAAAAATATTCTACTGAGTCGTTCATCTCGCGCTCCAACATGCCTCCATCCAGACTGCTGACAAAACCTGTGGTGCGTGTAATGGCGCCCGAATCAGTGTTGGTGATAGTGAGCGTTTGTGTTTCAGTGGCAAGTTCCAAATCATTTAAATTCAGTGTGCCGGAAACGAAGGCATTTTGCGCAAGTGATTTGATACCTGTGCCGTTCAAGGTAAGATTGTGAAACGGAGTAGGCGCTGTTCCGCCAATGATTTGGTTTGCCCCGGTGAGAAAAACCGTGCTTTGCCCGGCAACGAAAACTCCGTTGTTCGTCCAGTTTTTTAATACGTAAAATCCGGCATCACTGACTGCGATTGTGGTATCATTACTTGCCAAATTTTCAAAATTTCCCTCAATGATAATGTCACTTTCGTTTACCAGTTTTCCTCCGTTGCGCAGCAAGCCATTTCCCAAAGATGATTTGATGAGGAAATGCGTGGAGTCCTTTACGATTACAGTTGCACCATTTATAAAAAATCGGGAATCCGTTTGGGCATCCAGTTGAAACGACAAAGCCAACAGCAGGCAAAAAGCAAGCGTTTTCCCAACAGGAAAGTCATAAAAAAAGCGATGGCGTACCTTTATTAGCATGAATTAATCGCAAACTGTAATGGGATACTCGGAAACCCGAAAAATCACCTGAAAATGCAAGTTGGCTAAGTTAGAAAAAGGGGAAGTGTTTTGCAATCTTATTCTGTGATTGATGCGCATTAAATCTTCGTATTGATTTTTGATAAGCGCTGCATCTTGCCGAAATGCTGTTTGACACGGGATTTTCCGTATTTTCAACCCCCAATTTCAATTTTTCGTGTTATGAAAAAACTCCTCACCGCTTATTTTTTCCTGTTTCACGCAGCATTGTTTGCCCAACAATCACCCGTTAGCTGGACTGCCTCCAATGAAGCCGACATGCGCTTCATCGAAAACAAGGGACAGTTTGACGGCAGAAATAAACAGTCCGGCTCTGAAATTCTGTATGCCGTTGACAACGGAACAATGCAGATTTTTTTCACGAAGCAAGGCGTCACTTATTATTTTGAAGAAAAATTCAGAACGCCCGGCAGGAAAAAGGGGGACCCGAATATTCCAAAATATTCCAAACGCTATGAAGTAAAGCATTTTACTTGGGAAGGAGCTAATCCGAATGTCGCGTTGAAGGGGGAAGATAAAGTGAGCGATTATTCCACCTACTCCTTCCTTACTGCCGATAAATCTTCCGCTTACACCTATAACGACATCCGGGGCTATAAGAAATTGGTGTATAAAAACCTCTATCCGAACATTGATGTGGAATATGTTTTTCATCCTGAAATCGGCATTAAATATTCTGTGATTTTGCATCCCGGTGCTGATGCTTCGCAAGTGAAAATGAAATACAATGATGCAACACAACTGAGCATCAACAGCGCGGGAAGAGTTATTCTCCCCACATTCAAAGGGGCGATTATTGAACACGCGCCCGTAACATTTTATGCGCAGAATAATTCCGAAAGCATCCCATCGCAATTCATTCAACACGATAACACCATCTCTTTTCAGCTTGGAAATTATAATCGTTCAAAAACGGTAGTGATAGACCCGTGGGTGCAAACGCCTGCTCTGTCCAATTCAAATGGCGTTTGGGAATGTGAGAAAGACGCATCAGGTAACGCGTATATTATCGCAGGTGATGCGCCCATGCGTTTGCGGAAATATAATTCAACCGGCACGTTGCAATGGACTTACAACACGCCATGGGACACAACTGCGGGCGACTGGCTCGGAACGCTGGCAACCGATTTGGCTGGAAACAGTTACGTGACCAACGGCTCAAATGCCGCTTTGGTTAAAGTAAATACTGCCGGAGGATTAGTCTGGAGCGTTACAGGTTCTATTTTTCCCGCTACGGAATATTGGAGCGTACAATTCAATTGCGACCAAACGCGATTGGTGGTGGGCGGAACCACGCTTAGCTTTTTTCCTCCTGCCGGAAGTCATGGAACAATTTTCGACATCAATACCACAAATGGAAATGTTATTGGCTCCATTGATGTTGCAAGTCAACGCCCGGGGTTTTTGATTAATGATATTAATGAAGTGCGGGCGATCACTTCTTCGCGCAATGCGAAATATTATTTTCTCGTGCTTGATACCATCGGAGCGATTAATCAAAATGTAAGCGCTTGTTCTTCAGAGCCGCTTTTCAAAACAAATTCAACCTACAACTTCGGATATAAATGCGAAAACTATCGTCCGAGCAATGGCAATTCGGGCATCTGCGCCATTCGCGCAAACGACCAATTCGTTTACACTCAAAACGGAACTACGCTGCATAAACGCTCGCTTGTAACCGGACTTCCGATTGCTTCTGTCGCAATACCCGGAGGATTAAGTACCGCTACATTTGGTGTTAACCAGACAGGCAACAGCGGGATTGACATTGACAACTGCGGCAACGTGTATGTTGGCTCAGGCGACCGTGTAATTAAATATGATTCGAATCTGAATCCCGTAACTTCTGTTGCCACTCCCTTCAGAGTTTATGATGTTACGGTGAGTTACAGCGGTGAAATTATTGTTACAGGAACAACAGGAAATAATTCATCTTCCAGCAGAACAGGCTATGTGCAGGCAATTAATATGTCTGCATGTGCGCCTTTTACTTTGACGTGCTGCGATGCCACGATTTGTCCGGCAGGACCATTTTGCAGCACAGATGCTCCCGTGAATTTAGTGCGCGGCACTGCCGGGGGTACCTGGAGCGGCACCGGTATCACCAACGCATCAACCGGCACATTTAGCCCTGCGGTGGCAGGTGTCGGCACACATACCATTACCTACACGTTGGCTTGCGGCAGTGATGTAACAACCATCGTTATAAATGATTGCGCTACGCTTGAAGTATGCATAGAGCCGAATGGTCAATACACTGTTTCAGGAGGCAGCGGACCTTACACCTGGCAACGCGGTGTTCCGTTTCAAAACTGTACAGCTTGTTTTTTTGGAATTTGTTCACCTCTGTGTCCCGGAGTGCCTGACACCACATGGACAACTTTTGCAACGACAGCAACCGCAACACCGCCCGGCACATTCCCTATTCGTGTGCGTGATAGCGGCATCAATGAATTACTCCTCACCAGCGCGGCAGGTTTGCCAAATTGCTCAACGCTTGTGTGTCCAACTATCACAGTGAGTGTTTCAACGCTAAGCAACCTCACTTGCTTTGGCGCAAATGACGGCAGCGCAACCATGAGCGCATCGGGCGGCACGGGACCATATACTTTCAACTGGAATCCGGGTCCTTTTACAGGAGCTACGCGCACCGGGCTTTCTGCAATCAGCTATGGCGTGCTTGCCACTGATGCAAACGGATGCACGGGCACAGGAAGTGTCACCATCACTGCGCCCACCGCTGTTTCTGCAAGCGCCTCAAAGACAGATGCAACATGTGCGGGAAATAACGGCACTGCATCAGTCACTGCAAGTGGAGGAACAGGTGCTTACACTTATGTGTGGAGCAACGCTGCAATAACTGCTTCTATCAGCGGCTTGGCTCCCGGTAATTATTCTGTAACAGTGCGCGATGGAAACAACTGTTCCGCAACGGCATCGGTAACAGTTTCATCTACCGGAGGACCGACCATTACTCAAAATTCGCTTGTTAATGTTTCGTGCTTCGGGGCGAATGATGGCGCAATTGGTATTGCCGTGAGCGGAGGCTCTCCTCCTTATGATTTTGATTGGTCAAATGGCGCTATCACAGAAGATATTTCAGGATTGGATGGCGACAATTATTCCGTTACCGTTATTGATGCGCTGAACTGCATTTCAATTTTCAACGCTACCATTAACGAGCCTGCGGCTCTTGTTGTTACGGGCGTGGTGACAGATGCCGGATGTGGCGTGCCTTCGGGCGCTATTGACCAAACGATAACGGGCGGTACGCTGCCTTATATCATCAACTGGTCGAGCGGTAATGTGTCGGAAGATTTAAACGGAATCCCTGCAAGCAATTACAGCGTTACGGTGACGGATAATAATAGCTGCTCGCAAACAGCTACTTACACCGTGAATGCTCCGGGCAGTTTTTCGATTTCGCTTGTTGCTGATTCTGCATCATGTCAGGGCGTTGCTGATGGCGGCATTACTTCTATTATTTCCGGTGGCGCTGCTCCTTTTTCTTACAACTGGAGCAACGGAACATCCAATGCGAATCTTACGGGTGTTGCCGCAGGAACATACACTGTTACTGTTACTGATGATAACATTTGTACAGTAGCAGCAACGGCAACGGTGAGTGCGCCTTCAGTAATGACGTTCACTGCGAGCATCACAAGTGTATTGTGCAATAGCGGCAATGAAGGCGGCATTAAGCTGAATCCTTTTGGAGGCACAGCGCCCTACACCGCGATATGGAGCAATGACTCAACAGGTCTAAGCCTCACTGACCTTGCGCCCGGCATTTACACCGCAACCGTAACCGATGCGAATGGCTGCGTGGCGGATACAGCAATTTCACTTGAAGCCGCTTCCATCTATTCTGTTGAAATGGTTGTTACAAATGCTGCATGTGATGGCGCTGCAAGCGGAAGTGTTACGGTGAATCTTGTTGACGGAACAACTCCGCCTTATAGTTATGTATGGAGCACGGGCGATTCAACTGCTTCAATCATTAATATCGCGCCCGGAAGTTACAGTGTGACCGTGAGCGATTCACTCAACTGCCTGCGCTATGACACGGCTTCGGTTGCCGCAGGGAACGGTCTCTCGATTTTATCAACCGTGATTGATGCTTCGTGTCCCGACAAGGAAGACGGCTCCATTGCCACAACGGTTTCGGGCGGCACCGAGCCGTATAGTTATCTCTGGAATACACAGGCAACTACTTCTTCATTGACAAATATTGCGGCAGGCATTTATTCGCTTACCGTTACGGATGAAAATGATTGCACCGGAACAGACACGGTAGTGGTGCATGTGGACAGCAGCGGGCTTATCGAGTGCGATACGCTGATTATCTATGATGTCTTTTCTCCGAATGGCGATGGCACAAATGACACCTGGATAATTGACGGGTTAGAAAACTATCCCGATAATGAATTGCAGATTTTTAATCGCTGGGGAAATGTTGTGTTTGAAGCGCAGCCTTATCTGAATGACTGGGATGGTATTTCTAAAAAAGAGGGAGCGTTGCCTTCAGCAACTTACTACTACATTTTGAATCTGCATGATGCGAAAGAAACAGTGCATTCGGGAAGCGTGACGCTGATAAGGTAGGTTCCGCGAATTACCACTAAGATGTTATTTCCTCTTTTGGTGATTTGTAGTTTCCCTTTGGCTCAAATAAAGTGAACTGACTTTCTTGCGCGATTTGTTTCGGCAATTTTTTTAGATAGTTTGAAATGAAAAGCTCCTTTCCGGTTTGGTCAGAAGTAGCAGTGACATTTCTCATTCCGTAAGTTAAGTCCCACTCAATAGTGAAGGCAAATGAAAACAGATTACGGATATATTCGCTATCGTCATACGTGATAAGCCAATTATGCCTACAGTTTTTCATTGTTTCTGCAAAGCGGATATGGTCGAAACCTTTATGCAGATTTCCATTCTTACCATAGAGCGCAGATTTAGTCGCTGAGTAATACGGAGGGTCTAAAAAAATGAAAACATTCTCTCCGTCTGCCTCAATTATTTTTTGAAAATCAAGATTTGTGATTTGAGTTTCGTTAATCACTTTGCCGAATTGCTTTAATCTTTGAATGCTGCTTTCAGTAAATCTTCCTTGTAAGGCTTGTTCACTATACCCTCCGCTTTCGGTTGTTCCTGAAAATGTAATCCGATTGAAAATGAAAAATGCTGCTGCTTTTTCCAGGTCATTAAATCCGGCAATATTTTCAGTGAGAAACCTGTGCAATTGTTTTCCCTCTGTAAATTGATTTCTCCATTCATACACTTTTTCAATCACCGCATCAACATTTCTCTGGCTCATCTCCCAAAACTTGAATAATTCCAGATACAAATCATTCACCCAAAACTTTCTGTTCGGAAATTTTTGCTTGAGATAAATGAAGATGGATCCCCCGCCTAAAAAAGGTTCTCTGAATTCTTCAAAATCGGGGACAAGCGTAGAAATTAAATCCACTGCTCTGCTTTTACCTCCGGGGTATCTTAACGGACTTTTTATCATTTTGCCTCTTTGATGCTCAAAGTAAATCTATTGATTTTCGTTTCCTTGAGTAGAGTTGTTACCAACTTTTTTTGAACAACTGAAAATTTATTTTTCATCAAAAAGTTTTCTACCTCTTTTAAAGATGAACCTGAACGGATTGCCCCTTTTAGTTTCGCAGATGTTAGCTCTAAAACAGGCTCACTGCTTATTTTCTTCCCGTTCACTTTTGTCTCAGTGAGATTGCAATACAAAATCATTTTTAGCAAACCGTCTTTGATGTCGCCTTTACTTGGCAGTATAGCATGTGCACTATGTTTGCCTTCAATTAAAAGCAGCTTCTCATTTATGAGTTTTATCTCGTCAACAGTAAAGAAGTACTGCCCTCCGAGATAATTTGTAATAGTAATTTTCGCTTTCGTTAAAGTGGATAAACTTTCTTTCGGCTGCACAGTAACAAATTCCCTGGATTGAGCTTTTTCAGCTTTGCCTCTTGAAAATTTCATAAATGCTGAAACATCTTTCCCGATTTTGTTTTGAAAATTCTCAAGTCCATTGAAGCCATGAAGTTTTACGCCTGTGGATTTTTCTATTTCCTTATAAGAAGATTTTACTTTTTCAATGATGCTGTGCAAGTTAGCGTTCAACTCGTTTAAATTCCAATGCAAAGCAGAACTATGATACTGTTCAATCTCTTTGATTTTTGAAAGCACATATTTATTGTCATACTGCTGCTTAGTGATTTTACTGCCTGATTTGTCTGCTTTTTTGTAGTAGGCGAAAATCACGAACACATCCAGCAACGACATCAATGAAACTGTATCCCACTGAATAAAATCTCTGTCGCCTGCTGCGCCTTCATCTTTAACGATTGGAATTACGGTTATCTTTTTTGAAATGTTGAGCGTGTTATAAACCCTTTCGTATGGATATGAACGGGTTCGCTTGGGTGATACCCACTTTGAAATTGCGAAGGAATGTTTTCCGTCAGTTATTATGCAGGCAGTCGGAACTTAGTTAATGTCAAAATTGGCAGCTTCAATTTTTTGAAGTTCATCTGTTAAAAATGGCTTGTATTTTATTCCTGTTATCTCGCCTGTAATATTCATCCACCAAAAATATAGGATTCACATTAGTGGTTGTTTTCCTGCCAAACTTCACATGAGAGGGATTCGCATTGTCTTTTAGCGTGTCACAATTATTGCTTTCCCGCACATTTTCCCTATTTTCACTCTCCGTTTTTGAACCCAAGTCTTATGAGAAAGTTACTTGCCCTTGTTTTGTGCAGCGTGGTGTGCGCATCTGTTTCTCTTTTCGCCCAGCAGCCCTCCGTGAAATGGAATGTATCCATGGAGCCGATGAAGCGCTTCATCGAAAACAAATCGCAGTTTGACGACAAGGATGAATTGCCCGGCTCACAGGTGTTGTTTGGAGTGGACCACGGCAACACACAATTGTATTTCACCAACACGGGAATGACGTTCCGCCTTGAAAAGAAAAAAGGAAAGGAGCCGGAACATGAGCGCATCAAGGAAGAGAAGATGAAAGAGTTGGGGTATGTTTCAAACCGCAAAGAAAACAATGAAGAAGACAAGCGCGACCTCGTGCATCTGCAATGGGAAGGCGCAAATCCTTCCGCAACGCTTATCGGGCTGGATGCTGCGGAAGATTATTTCAGCTACAATGTAGGCGAAAATGCTCCGCTAAAAAATATCAATTTCATCAAAGGGTATAAAAGGCTGTTGTATAAAAATCTCTATCCCGGCATTGATGTGGAATATGCGTTTCATCCTGTGGGCGGCATCAAGTATAAAATCATCGTGCATCCGGGCGCGGATGTGTCGCAGGTGAAAATGAAATACTCCGGAGCGGAAGCGGTGCTGCTTGATGAAATCGGCAACGTGCGCCTCGCAACAGTGTTTGGCGACATCATGGACAATGCCCCGCTCACATTTTATGAAGGCAATCAAAAAGAAATCATTCCTTCTCACTTTGTCGCGGATGGCAACACGATTTCATTTCAATTAGAAAAATTCAACAAAAGAAAGACCGTCATCATTGACCCGTGGACGATTACGCCCACGCTGCCCAACGTGAACAAAGTCTATAACATCGAAGCCGACACAAGCGGCAACGCTTACATCTTTGGCGGTGACTCGCCTTATCGTTTGCAGAAATACAACGCGGCAGGCGTACTGCAATGGACCTACAACGCACCGTGGAGCGCAGCCAACAATTGGTTTGGCGGCATGACGGTTGACCCTGCGGGAAATTCAATTATCACTTCCGGCACGGATGCGCAGATTTCAAAAATCAACACAGCGGGGAGTTTAGTGTGGAGCAATGCAGGCAGCGGAGCATTTGCCGAATATTGGATTCCGATGTTCAACTGCGATTACACGCAGCTTTTAATAGGCGGCACAAACCTCATCAATGTTTTTGCATTCCAATTTAACGGAGCCGTGTATGAAGTCAATATCAATACAGGCGCATTAATCCGCACAGTAAATGTTGCGGGAACATTGGTGGGCGCACCCGGCAATCCGCCATTCATTGCAAATGAAGTGCGCTCGCTTTGCTATTCACCCAACGGTAATTATTATTTCCTCACGCTTGATACAGTCGGCTCGCTCTCACCCGCTTTAACAATTAATTATCGTGATTCGAGCTTTCATCAACTTTCCTATTACCTGCCTTATGGGCAAGGCGGATCCGGACAAGGCATTAATGGCATTGCGGCAACAGGTAGTTTGCTTTACACCACTGATGGACAAACGCTCTATCGCAGGGATATTAATAGCGGCAATGCGTTGAGTTCAGTTATTATTCCGAACGGCTCAAAGGAAATCAACAGCGGAGTTGCAGTGGATAGCTGCGGCAATGTGTATGTGGGTTCAGTGACGAAGTTGCATAAATATGATGCGAACCTCAACCTGCTCGCTACGGTAAACACGCCAGCCGAAGTGTATGATGTGGCGGTGTCGCGCAGCGGTGAAGTGCTTGCCTGCGGAAATGGTTTTGCGCTTTCGGTAGATATGAATTCTTGCGACCCGCAGCGTCCTGTATGCGTAGTGCCGTTCACAGCTACGATGAGCAAAACAAATACGCTGTGTTCTGGTGAATGTAACGGCACGGCAACAGCAACACCCACAAACGGCAGTGCGCCATTCGATTATTTATGGAGCAACGGACAGACAACGCAAACCGCAACAAATCTTTGCGCAAGCACTTATGCAGTCACCATCACCGATGCAAACAACCGCGTGTTCATTGGCTCAGTGAATATTGAGCAGCCCGACCCGATTGTGGTGGATGTTACTTCGTTCAACTCCGGCTGCGGCACCAGCGCAGTTGCAACTCCCGATGGCGGCACTCCTCCTTTCACCTATCAATGGTCAAACGGGGAAACGCTTGCAAGCATTTCTGATGTAGTAACCGGAACATACGCTGTAACGGTGTTTGATGCGAATAACTGCTCTGCTTCAGGCTCGGTGAATGTGACGCAAACTTCAGGCTTCACGCTGAATGACAGCGTTGTAAAACCCGCTTGCGGAGTATGTAATGGCACCGCAACGGTAACACCTGTTGGAGGCAATCCACCTTTCACGTATATCTGGTCAACTGGCGACACGACACAAACCGCAACAAATCTGTGCGCGGGTGCTTACAGTGTTACCGTTACTGAAAGTCAGGACACCAGCGGCACAATCTTTTGGACGGAAGATTTCACAACCGGAGGAACAGGCTGGACATTGAATATCAATGGCACAGGAACAAATGCTGCCAATGCCAACTCATGGGTAATCAATAATAATCTCAGCGCATGCACACAATGTCCTGTTGCGGGTTCTGGTGGAAATTACTTGCACATCACCTGCACGAGTTTCCCCGCGTGTATTTCTGATGCAGGCTCTTGCATTTACGATGCGGGAATTCCGATTTTCTCAAATGCTGCAACAGATAAGTATGTCACTTCTCCGAATATCTCCACGCTCGGAAGAACAAGCATTACGCTATCATTTGGTTATATGTCTGATGGCGAAGCAAACGACTATGGCTTGGTGCGCCTGAGTGATGATGGCGGAACATCCTGGACAGATTTACCCACAAAATATTTTGGCATATTCACATGCACACAGGCATCCATCACAATTCCCGCGCAATATGAAAACATCGCCAACTTCCGCATCGGCTTCCGCTGGATAAATGATAACAACACCAACGGCAGCAGCCCTCCCTTCATGATTGATGATATTGAGTTAAGCAGCACAGGCGGCACTGCGCCCTGCACTGCAACTGCGCTTGTGAATGTAAGCAACGACAGCAGCGCGGTGGTGACAGTGGTAAATAAAACCGATGTAAGCTGCAACGGCAGTGATGATGGCGCAATTGATATTGATGTTACCGGTGGAAATCCACCTTATGCTTACGCATGGACAGGCGGTGACACACTGCAAGACATCAGCAGTCTTGAAGGAGGCGTTTACTCCGTTACGGTTACAGACAGCGTGAATTGCATCAGTTTGTTGAGCGTTGAAGTTGTCGAACCTTCTTTGGTTATTGCAACAGCTTCGGTGACGAATGCAGGTTGTTCGCCAACGGGAAGAATTGATTTGACAGTAAATGGAGGTGTGTCGCCCTACACTTACGAATGGTCGAGTGGAGCAACTTCGCAGGATTTGAATAATGTCGCTGCGGGAACATATAGCGTCACCGTTACTGACAACAATAGTTGTGAGCGCACGGATTCTTTCACCGTAAATGCTCCCGGTAATATCAATCTTGCGCTGGTGATAGATGATGTGACTTGTCAGGGTGTTGCCGATGGTTCCGTGACAGCAAATGTAACGGGCGCAAATCCTCCGTTACAATTCACATGGAGCAATGGCGCAACTACATCTTCCATTACTTCTATTTCAGGCGCAACGTATTCCGTTTCTGTCCGTGATGGAAACAACTGCACCGCCTCACAAACTGCAACGGTTGATGAACCGGTGTTGCTTACTGCAACTGCAAGTATCACAAGGGTATTATGTGAAGGTGGCGATGAAGGCGGAATAAAACTAAATCCAGCGGGAGGAGTCGCGCCTTATACTGCTGAGTGGAGCAATGACTCAACAGGACTAAGCCTCACGGACCTTGCGCCCGGCATTTACATCGCAACCGTTACGGATGTCAACGGATGCACATTAGACACAGCAATTGACCTGAGTTCAGTTTCAAATTATGTAGTTGATGCAGTTCCCACAAACTCTTCTTGCGGTGGCGGTGCGGATGGCAGCGTGTTTGCGAATATTCTTTCCAATACAACTCCGCCTTATTCCTACACTTGGAACACGGGCGATACAACTGCTACAATCACAAATGTTGCTCCCGGTATTTATAGTGTCACAGTAACCGATTCATTAAGCTGTTTGCAAATTGATACAGCGGTTGTGGTTGAAGGTAGCATTGTGATTGAAGACTCTGTAATCAATACTTCTTGCCCGACAAGCGGTGATGGCTCAATAGCAGTTACAGTTTCAGGCGGCACTGCGCCTTACAACTACGCATGGAGCAACGGAGGCAACACGGCTTTTTTGCAGAATGTGCAGACAGGAAATTATTCGCTCACGGTAACTGACGTGAATAATTGTGTGGGAAATAAAACCATTGAAGTATTGGTTGACACAAGCGGCACAATAGAATGCGACCAGCTTGTGATTTATGATGTATTTTCACCGAATGGCGATGGAGTGAATGATACCTGGATAATTGACGGCTTGCAGGATTATGCAAATAACGACTTGCAAATTTTCAATCGTTGGGGCAACGTGGTGTTTGAAGCAAATCCTTACGACAATACATGGGATGGCGAATCAGACAAAGGCGAGTTGCTGCCGTCAGCAACTTACTACTACATTTTAAAATTGAATGACGTTAATAAATCCATTTATTCAGGACCTATAACTTTAATCAGATGAAAACACAGAAGCCTCACCCCGCCCCTCTCCAAAAGGAAACCTGTCCAGATTCTTTCGGAAGGGAGTCCGAGCATTTTCGCAATGCTCAGCGAGTGGTCACCCTGAGCGAAGTCGAAGGGTTGCGCGGATGGTTCGACTCCGCTCGCCATGACATCGCACGAATTGCATTTTTGCTTGTTAGCATTGTTTTGCTTTTGTGTAATACCGTTGCGTTTGCACAGCAGAAGCCGTTGTTCACGCAATACGTGTTCAACGATTATTACTACAACCCTGCGGTTGCCTCAACGAAAGAGGGCGCTGACTTCAGGGCGCTATACCGTCACCAGTGGGCGGGTCTGGAAGGTCAACCGCAAACGGCAACCTTTTCTTCCTGTGGCTCGCTGAAGAAATTTCCGCTCGGCATTGGTGGAAATATCTATTATGATAAAACAGGTCCGTTGGGAAATTTCGGATTCAATGTTTCCGGCTCCTATGGAATCAGAATTAAAAAAGAGAGTATGATTTCCGCAGGGATTTCATTCGGCATGATTCGCTTCGCGATGGAAAATGATGTAACGGCAAGAGATGCAAATCCTGATGTGGCAGTTCTTGCGGCACAGGACGGAAAAATAATTCCCGACATCAGCCTTGGCATTTACTATAAATGGAAAGGCTTGTATGCCGGATTTTCTATCCCGCAAATTGTGCAATCAGATATCAAACTTGAAGTGGATGACCCCGAAGAGATGAACAAGCTCATTCGCCATTATTTTATTGCAGCAGGCTATCGCTTTAATGTGAGCGACAAGTTCCAGTTAGAACCTTCTGTATTACTGAAAGCAGTAAAAGCTGCTCCTTTGCAGAGCGACATCACGCTGCGCGGCATCTATGATAAAATGGTTTGGCTCGGACTTTCTTATCGCACAGGTGATGCGGTTTGCGTATTTGCAGGAGTGCTGATTAAAGAAATGTTTGAAGTAGGTTATGCGTATGACATTACTACATCCAATCTCAATTCAGTAAGCAACGGCAGCCATGAAATCGTGCTGGGCTATTCTTTCAAACGCACCAAGAGCGGCTCGGGCAGCAAGGGATTTGAGGTAAGGTAATTGAAGAGTCAGTTCTACCTTACAATCATCTTTTCCCTTTCAAATCCTACGGTTGATTTCATCTCGACAATATACAGCCCCGGAGCAAAAGGATATTCGATTGATAAACTGAAGTTGCCGGATGCTTTCTGTTCTGGTGATTGAAATACCATTTGTCCAAGTGCATTGAAAACGCGAACCTCTAAGTTGGTTGCTGTTTCCTGATAAGTTTCAATAACGAAGTTGCCATTGTTTGGATTCGGATAAATGCTGAACGTGAAATTTTCCACAGCATTAATTTCTGTATCCTCCATCTTCGAGGCAGAGTTCACCACAGTGAATGTCACCGTTTCGCTGATGCCACTTGAGCCTGAGCCACTTGCGCCCGTGTAAGGTTTTCCAATCAATGTGTAGGAGCCGGGACTTGGATTCCAAGCCGTGTAATTTCCTGCCGGAGTATCTCCGTAGATAGCATAAGGAGGCGCAGTTTCAGTTCTGATGGTAGAATTGTTTACGATGAATCGTACGCTTCCCGTTGTCCCGGTGCAGGTGTTTGCGCGGATGCTGAATGGTCCTGTAAGTGATTTATTAATCACCATTCCATTTGTGAGCGGTCCGATTTCACCGGCAGTTCCGGCATGCATCAGCGTGAAGGAAACTACTTCGTTTTGTACGCAAGAAGGAGGATTGCAAGTAGAGCCGTTTCCAAAACAAATTCCGCAAGCATCTTTATCAGAGTTAGCAACGTGACCTGTGTTGCCACCGGAGCAAATATTGCATCCGTCAATCACTGCGGTTCCAAAACAAACGCCATTGCAATCTTTGTTTGCGTTGGGAATTTTTCCTGTGTTACCGCCTGCGCAAATACCACAATCATCTAATGCAGCAGTGCCGCCCGCAACTCCGTTGCAGTCAGGTGTTCCGCCTGTTTGATTTATCACGCTAAACGAAACGATTTCTGAAATGCCAGCCGAGCCGGAGCCTCCTCCTCCTGTGTAAGGCTTTCCTTCAAGCGTGTAAGAACCAACATTCGGATTCCATGCAATATAACTTCCGCTATTGTCGCCATTGATTGCATAGGGCAATGCAGTTTCAGTTCTTAATGTTGAACCATTCAGAATAAATTTCACGCTGCCCACGCTTGTGCTGCACACATTTGCGCGAATGCTGAATGAGCCGATTGTTGCTTTATTAATAATCATTCCGTTGGTGAGCGGTCCGATTTCACTGGCTGTGCCTGCGCGCATCAGCGTGAAGGAAACTACCTCGTTTTGTACGCAAGAAGGAGGATTGCAAGTAGAGCCGTTTCCAAAACAAACTCCGCAGGCATCTTTATCAGAATTGGCAACGTGACCTGTGTTGCCACCGGAGCAAATATTGCAATCATCCAATGTTGCAGTGCCGTTGGTTACGCCATTACAATCAACAGTGCCACCGGAAGCAACATTACTCGCGCCCGGAGTTGTTGTTGTGAAATTCACAAACGTGCTTCCTCCATTCGGTAATCGTCCTCTTGAGATGTTTGCTGTTTGCACACCGAAAGTAAGCGAGTCAATAATTCGGGTTGTAGTGCCGGAGTATTGCACGAGTCCTAATTGCTCACCGCCATTTCCCAATTTAATACCAACGTGCAGAGGTCCCTGCGTTGTTTCTTCATCAGCCCACAACAACAGAAATCCTTTTGCCGGAATGGTTGTAGCTACGGCATTTGTAGTTGGAATTTGATATTTCGTGAGCAGTGTAAGGTTGTCTGTAACATACAATCCTCCGATGTTTACGGGAGTAGTGTTGTCGTTGTAAATTTCAAACCAGTCGTCCTGCTGTCCGAATTCATCAGGTGTATCGGTTTGATTGCTTGCGAGAAATTCATTGATGAATAAACGTGTGATGCCCGGCTCATTGGATTCGCCTGGTGTAGGTGTTGTAAAAGATTGAAATGCGCCTGTGCCGTTTGGAAGCCTTCCTTTTGAAACATTTGTTGTTTGCGCAGTGTAAGAATAAGAATCAAGCAAAAGGGTGCCTGTTCCGTCCGGTGCATAAAACCCGATTTGACCACCGGTTTTCGTCAACTTGAAATTGGTGTGCAGTAATCCTTCCGAAGTTTCCTGATCAGCCCAGAACAATAAAAATCCGTACGGAGGAATCGTAGTTGCTGCGGCATTTGCAGTTGGTATTTGCCATTTTTTGGGCGTGCTGAGCGCGTTGGTCAGATACATTCCACCTAAATTCACAGCCACAGGACTGTTATTGAAAATTTCAATCCAGTCTTCATAATCTCCGCGTTCATCCGCAACCACATTATCATTATCCGCAGAAAATTCATTGATTTTCAGATTGAAGCCTGCGGTGTATGTGCCTTCATGTAACGCGCTCCATTCGTTTCCATTTTTTATGCGGGCTTTAATCGTCATTGTTCCTGTGATTGTCACAGGGCTTGAATAAGTTAATGCACCGGCAAGCAATGCGCCACCGGACAAGCGCGGGTCAGCGCCATTTGTAGTGTAATAAATTGTGCCTGCTCCGTTGGGATTTGTCATCGTGAGTTGAAAGTTGGTTGCCACCGTACCGCCTTCGCTATTAAAGTTTGGTGGATTGAGATTCGGATAATATCCTTCCGCTTTCAATGCGTTAATCAAGCGTGTCACGTTTCCATTCATCAGCGCGTCAATGCGATTCACTTCGGGCTGCCAGTCATCATTTTTTGTGCGCGGGTCTGATGGATTATCCGTGTCGCCCCAGCGCGCAGACTCTGCAATGATTGCAGTGCTGATGAAATTATTAATTGTCGCCCAGCGGCTTCTTGAATTTGCATCCGTCAGCGGTCCTCCGTTGAAACAGTTTTTATAAATACGGTCTGCAAAGAGCATCATGAAATCTGAATTATCACGGGCTGAGTGCCAGATATTCGCGATAATCGGTCCTCCGCTTTTGCTGTTTTCAAAATAAGGATTTACCCATGCGCCATTATTTGCAGTGCCCTGGTTTGTCCATGACCATTCTCCATCCCATGCAAAATATTGGAACGGCTGTATGGGAGAGTTGCGGTTGCCTCCATAGTAATTGTTGTTTGGCCAGTCTCCCATGCCTAATATCCAGGATACATTCAGGTAATCAGCAAATGCTTCTACATCCAGATATTGTTTCAACTCGTTATAGTTTGCCGCAACAGCCATATCCTTGTCAACCAAATTTCCGATGAGATAATTATAGCGCGCAGGGTCGCCTTCGCGGATGCCATCATGGTTTACTGAAAGCCAGTCGGCAGTACTGCCTCCGAGATATTCAGAAGTGAAACCTTCATCAGGGCGCTCAACCGGATTATACAAGCCCCAATAAATTCCGTTGATGTAGAGATGCACAAATGTGCCATGCGAAGCATACCCTCTCACAGCATGTTGCGAAGCGCGATACCATTCATCGCGCGTGTAGGTAGTGCTTCCATTTAGCCAGTTGCGCGCCCAGCAGTCGTTGTTGCCACCACGCAAAACAATTTTATTGCCTGAAAAATCATCGGTAGCAGTATTCCCGTTAAGCGGGGCGTATTTGAAAATTTTTGAGATGAATTCAGGAGCGTGCAAATCAAGTTTCAGCGAGCGTTTCATGCGCAGGTGACTGTGCGACTCCAACCCTGCATTGAATTGTTCATTTTGAGCCGGGGTATTTGCATAAAGTAATTCGATAGATGCAGGATGCTCCAGTTCGCCATCCGGGTCATCATACACCTGCCAGAATAATGCTTTATCCATCACGATAGACATTGTCGGAATTGCTTTCAGCCCATCTTGTATCTGACCGTTGTATGCTGAATTATTTACAATGTCCGGATCCATTTGATAATCGTGCACGGCATTATCGCTGCCGCTGCCAAGGTCATACGTATTGTTGGGCCAGCCTGAGATGTTTATGGGCTGAAGGATTACTTTGTTAGTGAAAATATAGGTATGTGTGAATACTTTTGAAACAGTAGCTCCTTTGATAGCAATCGCCCTTACTACGGATGTTGTGCTGATAGAAATCGCGCCTGAATAAGTTGTTCCAACGCTTGCCGATGGCGGAGTGCCGTTGGTAGTGTATTTAATTGTCGCTCCTGACAAATCAGTGGTGAGCGTAAGCGAAAATGTTGCCGAATAAAACCCGCGCTCTTTTGAAAAGGTAACGGTTTGGGCATTCAACAAAGATGCGCTTAATAACAAAGCAGCAAATAGCAGGGACACACAGAGCCTTCTCATAGTGGAACTTAGGTTTAGTAATTAAGTGTTTTACCGATTCCCAATGTATTCCCGGTTCCTTCTTATGTCAATTCTAAATCGGGAGGGTTACGAAAAAAGCAGAAATAAAATCAGCGTGGTTTTGAGGGATATATAATAAGTGGGGAAACTGCCTGTGCGGCCTCCAAACAACTAAAAACTGCGACACTACTCTATTGAGTCAATAATTATCACGAAGAAAGCAAAGCAATACATAGAAAATTAGGTTGCGCAATTTTTGGAAACAAAAAATTGACTTGCCGCTGAAACCTTCCTACTTAGTGCCTTGCAACCGCTTTTAAACAGGAGCTATCACGTATGACCGATTGGGAAAAATATCTGCACGATTTTGAACGCATGGGGCTTGCCGATTTGGATGCGCTCAACTTTTCCGACAGGATGGATACAAAATCCATCTATCCCAGCGGGATGATTCCGCAACTCATCGCACACCTTATTCCGTTGTATAAAATTTTAGAAGTGAATGGCTCGCGCATTTTTCATTACGAATCACTCTATCTCGACACGCCTGATTTCAAATTCTACAACGACCATCAGCGCAACAAAGCGAGGCGGCACAAAATCCGTTTCAGGCGCTATCTCGACCAAGGCTCTTCCTTCTTTGAAATCAAAACAAAAAACGGCAAAGGCAGAAGCAGCAAAACGCGCATCCCCACAAACGGAGAATATAGCGTGCTCTCCCCTTCGTTAAAAGAAGCCGTGCGCGCGCGCGCTGAAACTGACCCCGATAATCTTGCGCCTTCTTTGCAGGTGAAAGTAAACCGCATCACGCTGCTGAATAAAGATGACTCTGAAAAAGTGACGCTTGATTTTAATGTGCAGTTCAGTTTAGACGGCAGGAACAAAGCGCTCAATGACTTAGTAATTGCAGAAGTGAAACAAATCAAATTCAAATCCGACTCTGATTTTTTTAAGATTCAACGCAAGCTTGGCATCTCTCCGCTTTCTATCAGCAAATATTGCGTGGGAGTGGCAAGCCTCAATGAAAGCGTGAAGCGAAACCGCTTCAAAGCAAGCCTGATGAAGATTGATAAACTTATAAATTGAAAACCATGATGAACTTTGACGCAACCGGACTTACACACCTTTTTACAAAACTCGCAATTGACCTCGCAAGTCTCTTTGCTGTGATTGGGTTGATTTACTTCCCGCGCATGAAAGACAAAGACTATGTCTTTACGTTTTTCGTGTTCAATCTGCTCATCTTTTTAGTGTGCTACTTTATGAACTCCATGCAGCTTACGATGGGCTTGGGCTTCGGACTGTTTGCCTTGTTTGGCATTTTGCGCTACCGAACCATCCTCGTGCCGATTAAAGAAATGACCTACCTCTTCACGGTGATTGTTTTGGCAATCATCAATTCGCTCGGCACAAAAGAAGTTGGCATGTCGGAAGTGATTGCCGCGAACATCATTATTGTTACGCTGATTTTCGTTCTGGAAAAACTTTGGATGAATTCACAACAAGGCTACAAAGTGATTACTTATGAAAAGATTGAGCATATTAAACCTGAAAACAAGTTGGCATTGATGAATGACTTGCGCCAACGCACCGGGTTGAATATTACCCGTATTGAAATTGACACCATCAATTTTATGAATGACACGTGCCTCATAAAGATATTTTACGAACTGGAGAATTATGAAGGCATCAGGCGTGTGGTGGAAAAAAGCGAGGTGAACACAAGCACAAGCGCCAAGATGGAGTTGAGCGCTGCGCAATAGCCTCATGCCGGACTCGTTCCGGCATCCCCTGTTTTCATTGCCGGATTTATTCCGGCATCTCCTTCAGGTAAACTATTTCTTTTTAAACTTAGGAACATCCCACTCATAGATGCACCCGATGGTGTGCCGCATTTCCGGATCGTTGCGGTGTACGTCAGTTTGATATTGATAGAATAGATTGAACGTGTGATTTTTTTTAAACTCCCAATTCATTCCTGCAACACTCCGGATTCTGCTGATTTCATTTTGCTCATTTGAAATGCGAAGAAAAGGCTCGCAGGAAACGTAGGCATCCCAGCGTTTCTTGAAATCCCATTTCACTTGAAGACGGTTGCGCAACACGTTTGTTGGTTTATGTCCGTTTTCATAGCGCGTATAGAAATATTCGTGTTCGCGCTGATACACAATTCTGTCGCTGAACGTAAATTTTCTGAGTTTATATTTTCCAATCATCCCGAAGCTGAAGCGGTGGCGGTCATTGTATTTTGAAGTGAAATAGCGATACTCAAATTCAGAGGAGAGCAATCTCTTGATAATGGAATATTGCACCGAAGCATAAAAATAAGAGCCGCGCAGCGAAGCCAGATAGTTGTTTGCCCTCAATTGATATTGCGCTGAAATGTCAAATCCCTTTGGCAAATCTTTATTGATTTGAATGCCTGTAATGAGTTGTAAATCCTGCTTATAGACCTGCGCGAAAATTGCAAAGCAGGAAAGGAAGAAAATAAAAAAAAGGAAAGTCGTCTTCATGCAGCGAAGCGGAAATATCAATCCTTATAGAATTTCAAATCACGCGCATCAATCGTTTCTTTTCTTTCATCCACGGTCACATCCAGCACATCCTGCTGCTGATTTTCAGGACACGAAGGACAATCGCTGATTACCCAGATTTTATACGCGCCTTTTTGTAGCCATTCAAACGCATACTCGCCCGTGTAGGAAGTGCGCGCGTCATCATCCACCCAGGTATTATCGCCATAGCTGATAAAAACACGCACATCGCCAACATAGCCGCTGTCAACCAGCACGCCATCATTATCAAAACGATAGGAAAGCACTTTGCCTTTGATGGTGGCAAGTCCGCCATCACCGGGTTCTTTTTCGCAGGAAGAAAAAAGCAAAATCGTGATAAATGAAAAAGCAAAAATCCGAAGGAAACTGCGCAGTGAATGTGTGGACATCTTTTGGGAGATTATAGAATGGAAAAGTCAACTCGTTTTGACGGATTTCTACCCAAAAAGTTTTCTAAAAATTGACTTTACCTTCTGCGATTTTTTGCGCTTATTGCTATTTGCAATTAAACCTCCATCTCATTTAATGAAACATTTTTTTACACTTCTCCTTCTCTGTAACCTCACGCTGGCATTTGCAGGAAATTTTACGCCCGGCAATATCGTGGTGGCGCGTGTCGGCAGCGGCTCCACCCTTCTTACGAGCGCTGCGCAACCGGTTTTTCTGGATGAATATTCCCGCGTGGGAACGCTCGTTCAAACTCTTGCGCTGCCCACAGTTACAAGCGGAAGCAATCATCCCTTTTCCCTCAGCGGAACGGCAACTTCAGAGGGAACGCTTACGCTTGCAGCAAACGGACAATATTTGGTGCTTGCCGGTTATGATGCCGTGCCGGGAACATTCGCAGTTGTGGGCGATTCAACGATCAATCGCGTTATTGCGCGCATCGGAACAAACGGTGTTGCAAATACTTCCACCGGCATTCTTGCGGGTGCAGCCTATTACAAAGACAATGTTCGCGCAGCAGCAAGCAGCGATGGCACAAAATTCTGGCTCGCGGGAAACGGAGTCAATGATAGTGGCGGCACATACTATCTGCCTTTCGGTTCCTTCACCAATGCACCCGTAAAAATCAGTTCGTCCCCAAACAACACACGAACGGTAAGCATCTTTAATAATCAACTGTACATTTCTTCACAAACGAACACATTTAACGGAGTGAGCATTGTCGGTAGCGGGTTGCCTGCAAACACGGGAAACGCCTCTACAATGCTGCCCGGATTTACAGCGCCATCAAGTTTTTCAGTTTACAGCTTTTGGCTTTTCGATATGAACCCGAATGTTGCAGGAATGGATGTGCTTTATTTCTGCGATGATCGTGACATTGCTCCAAATGGTGGCTTGTATAAATATTCATTGGTGAACGGCACGTGGGTTTCAAATGGAAACGTGCCTGTGCCGAATAATTTAAAAGGCATCACAGCGGAGCGAACCTGCTTCACACAAATTTTCTGTTCATCAGGGACACGTATTTTTTCATTGCGCGATAACAATGGTTACAACGAAAGTATCTCCGGTACGCTTACGCAAATTGCAATGGCTGCTACAAACACAAAATTTCGCGGCATTGCATTCGCGCCCGGCACACAAACATTAACTGCTTTACAGGTAACTGCTTCAGCTACCAATGTTTCTTGTTTCAATGCGGGCAACGGCTCTATTGCGCTTTCAGTGAGCGGTGGAGTTTCTCCATACTCGTATAATTGGGGCAACGGTATCACTACTCAAAATAGAAATAATCTTTCCCCGGGTGCTTATCAGGTTACTGTTACAGATGCAAACTCCTGTACTGCAACTGCGAGCGCAACAATTACACAACCTGCGCAACTGAGCGTAAGCGCAAGCAAAACTGATGTGAGTTGCAATGGTGGAAATAATGGTTCAATAACGCTGACTGTAAATGGCGGCACTCCGAACTATACATTTAACTGGAACGGTGGCGCAACAGCGCAAAACAGAAATAATCTTTCAGCGGGAACTTACTCCGTAACCATCACTGACAGTAAGGGATGCACTGCAATTGCAAGCGTTACAATTGCTCAACCGGCAGCGCTTTCCGCTTCGACAAGCAAAACAAATGTAAGCTGCAATGGCGGCAGCAATGGCGCAGTTACGCTTTCTGTTTCAGGAGGAACAACATCTTATACATTCAATTGGTCAAACAATGCAACAACGCAGAATCTGAATTCACTTTCAGCCGGAATATACAGCGTGACTGTTACGGATGCGCGGAGCTGTACAGCCACTGCAAGTTCTACCATTACGCAGCCTGTCGCATTATCTGTTTCAACAACACAAACAAACGTCAGTTGTAATGGAGGCGCAAACGGCTCTGTTGATTTAACAGTTTCGGGCGGAATAACTCCCTATAGTTACAACTGGACAAACAACGCCCAATCGCAGGATGTTGGAAATTTGAGCGCGGGCATCTTTAACGTAACAGTGCAGGATGCCAACGGATGCTCTGCAACAACAGGAGTTACAATTGCACAACCCACAGCGTTGTCTGCTTCCATCGCAAAAACAAACGTGAGTTGCAATGGAGGAAACAATGGCGCAGCGAATCTTTCAGTTGCAGGCGGAACGACTCCATACAGTTATAGTTGGTCAAACAACGCAAGCTCGGAAGATATTAATTCGCTGACAGCGGGTATTTATAATGTTACGATAACGGATGCAAATAATTGTTCGTTTACAAGTGGAACAACCATCACGCAACCATTCGCGCTTTCACTTTCATTAACAAAAACAAATGCGAGTTGCAATGCAGGAAATAATGGTTCGATTGATCTCTCCGTTTCAGGCGGAATGCCCTCTTATACTTATCAATGGACAAATAACGCTGTCACGCAAGACCTGAATAATTTGTCGGCAAATACTTACACCATTACGGTTACTGATGCAAATAATTGCTCAACAACCAGCGGAGCAACAATCACCGAACCAACGCTTCTAATCGCAACGATTGTTAAAACAGAGGTGCGTTGCAATGGCGAAAACGATGGCGCTATTGACCTTGCTGTTTCAGGCGGAGTAAATCCTTACGTCTATGTTTGGTCTAATAATGCAACAACGCAAGATGTCAGCAGTCTGCGGGCAGCAACATACAACATCACAATTACGGATGCGAATAATTGCACGATTGAAACAGGAGCAACCATCACGCAACCCACTGTGCTTGCTGCAACTGTTACAAAAGAAGATGCAGTTTGCAACGGAACAAATACCGGTTCTATTGATTTGTCGGTGAGCGGAGGAATCTTGCCTTATTCCTACAACTGGTCAAACAATGCGACAACGCAGGACATCGGTAGCCTATCAGCCGCAGCGTATCAAGTCACGATTACGGATGCGAACAGTTGCAGTTCTACAAACAGCGCGATACTCAGCGAGCCAACTGCGATTGTTATCAGCCCGTCAATAACGAATGCAAGCTGCAACGGTGGAACGAATGGAGCGATTAACATTACAGTTACAGGCGGTATTCCTGCTTACACTTATGCTTGGAATACGGGAGCAAGTTCAGAAGACCTCACAAGCGTAAGCGCAGGATTATATCAGGTGACAGTTGCTGATGATAATGGTTGTGTGATGAGCAAATCAATCACTGTCGGGGAATCATCAGCGCTCGCTATTACATTGATTGAAAAAACCGATTTGACCTGCAATGCGGGAAATAATGGAGCGATTGATATTGAAGCTGCCGGTGGCGTATTGCCTTATATTTTCAATTGGAGCAACGGTGCATCTACTGAAGATATTACCGGGCTTGCTTCCGGAAACCACACTGTTACTGTTTCGGACGCAAACAATTGCAGCAAGGTTGAGAATTACAGCGTGAATGCCGCACCGGTGCTGATAACAAGTATCTCAAGGCGAAACACAAGTTGTAATAGTGGAAATGATGGTTCCGCAAACCTTACTGTTTCCGGTGGCGCAACTCCGTATCATTTTGTTTGGTCGAATGGCGATTCAACCGAAGATGCCAGCGCGCTTTCAGCGGGTATTTATGCTGTCACGATTACTGATGTCAATGGATGCAGCGCATCAACGGGAACAATTATTTCCGAGCCTTCAGCAATCACTGCTTCGCTTGCAACAATAGCAGTGAAGTGCTTTGGCGGAAATGACGGAGCAATTGATTTATCTGTTTCCGGGGGAACAACACCTTACACGTATCATTGGTCAAACAACGCCTCATCACAGGATGCGGGAAATTTATCAACAGGAATTTACACAGTCACCATCACAGATGTAAAAGGATGCGCAGACACAGCAACAGCAACTATCGCTGAACCTATTGCGCTTGCCGCATCACCGCTGCAAACAAATGTGCGTTGCAATGGAGGAAATGACGGAGCGCTTGAAGTGTCAATGACTGGAGGCGTTGCGCCTTATTCTTATGATTGGTCGCATGGCGCAGCGCAGAAAGACATTACAGGATTATCAGCCGGAAATTATTCTCTCACTGTGCAGGATGCAAACAACTGTGCGGCAACAGCATCTGCTGTTATCAGTGAACCCGCTTTGCTCTTCACCACAATCTCAAAAACGGATGTTCGCTGTTTTGGAGGAAACGATGCGACTGCGACTCTCACAACAATAGGCGGCACTGCGGGATACGGATACAATTGGTCACAGGGCGCATCCACACAAATCATCAGCGAATTGACAGTTGGAAATTATTCCGTGACAGTGACAGACAACAACGGATGTTCTGCAATTGATGGAGTCACGATTACACAACCTTCCGCAATTAGTATTACTGCGCTTGTCACGAATCCTCCGTGCTCTGGTGGAAACGAAGGCGCGCTTGATATTACCGTTTCGGGTGGAACATCCGGTTATGCTTATTTGTGGAGCAACAATGCTGCAACGGAAGACCTCACAAATCTTTCAGCAGATAATTACAGCGTTACCGTGACGGACGGCAACAGTTGCACAGAAATATTTTCAGCAGCTATAACACAATCGGGCACGCTTGAAGTTTTAACTGCTGCAAGCAATGTTTCTTGTAATGGCTTAAATGAGGGAACAATAACTCTCTTTGTGAATGGCGGAACACCGGGCTATACTTATTTATGGAGCAATGGCGATTCAATTCAAAACATCAACAATCTCCCCGCTGGAATTTTTGCTGTTACAGTTACAGATGTAAACGGATGCAGTCTTGTTGAAACAGTTTCAATTGCACAACCAGCGCAACTTGAAGTTTTAATTGATGTTACGGACATCACTTGCTTTGGCGCAGGTAACGGCTCAATAGATTTAACCGTGAGCGGTGGCAGTTCGCCTTATTCTTTCAATTGGGCAAACGGAGCAACAACTGAAGAAGTCATAACTCTAATTGCAGGAAATTATTCCATGACAATTACTGATGATAATCTTTGTTCAGCAATTTCGAGCGCAGATATTACTGAGCCGGATTTGATTGAATTAGAAGCCGCTGTTACGGATGCTTCAGCAGTTGGAGTAAATGACGGCAGCATCGCATTGACAGTGACTGGCGGAACTCCCGGATATACATTCAATTGGGCAAGCGGTGAAAGTCAGGCGGATATTTTTCAATTGCCTGCCGGCAATTACTGCGTGACGGTTACTGACGAGCGGGCATGTGTTATCAGCACCTGTTACACGGTGAGTGAACCTGTTTCAACAGGTGATTTCGACTTACAAGAAAACATTTCCGTTGTTACCGATGCTGAAAACATTTGGGTGAAGATGCGCTTTAGTTCTGTCATTTCAGGAACTATCCGCATTTTCGATATTACGGGTAAGGCGCTTTTTCAACATCAACTGCAACCTCATCTGAGTTTACAAATTCCGGTTGAACAACTCGCCTCCGGCATTTTTGTAGTCAACATTGTTTCTGACAAAGGTTTCCTCAGTAAAAAAATTGCACTTACGCGCTAACGTGTCTCTGTTTCCCATCAGGCTATTTGGAACGAAAATAGTTTTGCTCTGGTTTGGACTAAAAAAATTCAGCATGGCAAACTTCCAGGAACTCATCAACTCCGACAAACCTGTATTAGTTGACTTCTTCGCTACATGGTGCGGACCGTGTAAAGCAATGGCGCCTGTACTGGAAGAATTGAAAGAAGAACTTGGCGACAAAGCGCACATCATTAAGGTTGACGTAGATAAAAATACCAAGGCTGCCGTGCATTATGGCGTGCGTGGCGTGCCCACATTTGTACTCTTCAAAAATGGCGAAGTGCTGTGGCGCGAAGCTGGCGTGCTTGCCAAGCATGAACTGCTGGAAGTGATTCAGCAGCACGTTTCCTGAATTTTCCCGCAATCAACAATTCCATTGTCAATTATTTGAAGCAGGATTGAAACGCTTTTGGCTAATCTTGACGCAAGCAGAAATTTTATTCCAATGAAAACACCGTTTGCTTTCTTATTGCTCTTCTTTTGCGTGAATGTAGGTTTTGCGCAAGAAACACCGGAAACAGAAACTCCAGACTCCGAAAAGCCCTCGCTCGACAAGGGCACTATCTCCAGTCAGTTTGATTACGTGATCAACGAATCAAATCGCTATCAGGAATATAAGGTGGTGAAAATGGAATGGCTCAGTAAGCTGAAGTCGCATGTTGCCGACTCGCTGAAAGCGGTGCAAAAAGAATTAGAAACAACGCGACAAACTGTTACGAGCCAGAAAAAAGAAATTGAAGATTTAAACGGGCAGGTTAAAAATACCAATGAGAATCTCTCCTCGGTGAACAATGAAAAAAACAGCATTGAATTTTTGGGAGCGCAAACAAACAAAAGCACCTACAAAACAATTATGTGGACGATCGTTGCCGGACTGCTTGCGCTGCTCGGTTTCTTTATCTATAAATTCAATAGCAGCAATGTGTTGACCACTGAAGCGAAAAAGGCATTTCAGGAATTGCAGACTGAATTTGATAATCATAAGAAATCAGCCCGCGAACGCGAACAAAAATTAGCGCGGCAACTGCAAGACGAGTTGAATAAAAGGTCGTGAGTTATGCTGTCGCATCAGCGATAGCTTCATTTATTATCCGGCAGGCATCAATGATTTCGCGATCTTCAATAATCAATGGCGGAGCAATGCGCAAACAATCATCCGCAAACAAGAACCAATCCGTTATCACGCCATTGCTGATGCAGGTATCAATGATTTTTTTGGAAGTGGTAAACGAATCAAATTCCAGCGCAATTATTAATCCGAAACTTCTGAACTGTTTTATAGAGGGATGCACGAGCAGCTTTTTAAACAAAGCTTCCTTTTCCTTTACGGTTTGAATTAAATCAGATGCAAGCAATACTTGCATCGCGGCAAATCCTGCTGCACAACACACCGGATGACCACCGAACGTAGTGATATGACCAAGCGCGGGATTATTTGAAAGCGTTTCCATTATTTCTTTTGAAGCAATGAAAGCGCCAAGGGGCATTCCGCCACCGAGCCCTTTTGCAAGTAAAAGAATATCGGGAGCGATATCAAAATGTTCAAAAGCAAAAATTTTTCCTGTTCTGCCGAAGGCTGTTTGCGCTTCATCAAAGACAAGCAATGTTCCTGTTTCATCGCATCGTTTCCGCAGTTGTTTCAGAAATATTTTTTCCGCAACCCGAACTCCCGCTTCTCCCTGCACAGGCTCAATAATTACGCAGGCGGTTTTCTCATTTATGAAAGAGAGGTCTTCGATATTGTTGAACCGTAAGCGGTTTACTCCCGGAAGCAACGGCTGAAACGGAATGCGCATCGCATCACTGCCGATAAGACTAAGCGCCCCTTGTGTACTTCCGTGATAGGCTTTGTCGAAGCACGCAATCTCAGTGCGCCCGGTGAAGCGCTTCGCAAGTTTCATCGCGCCCTCTGCCGCCTCTGCGCCTGAGTTCACAAAGAAAACGCTGTTCAAATTCTTCGGAAGATGTTTCATGAGCAATGCCGCATACTGCACTTGCGGGGACTGCACATATTCGCCATACACCATCAGATGCATGTATTTTTCAGCCTGTTGTTTTACCGCTTCTACAACTTTAGGATGTGAGTGCCCAAGATAGCTCACTGCAATGCCGGAAATGAGGTCGAGATAGCGTTTCCCTTTTGTGTCAAATAAATAAAGCCCTTCTGCTTTTTCAATTTCGAGCATTAAGGGCGCAGGACTTGTTTGTGCGAGATGTTGCAGAAAAAGCTGGCGGGAAGTCATTGGTTAGTTTGGAGTTTGAGGTTTGAAGTTTCAAGTTTGAAAAAACAGAGCATTGTTCAACTTCAAACCTCAAACTTGCAACTTCAAACTATTATGGATTCACCATGCTTGGCGATTCTACGAGTTTGCCTTCGTTGTAGTAGTTTGTCCATTCTACGATTCCGAGTTCATCCCACTTCATGAACTTACCGTGTGAAACTCCGTTTTTGAAGTTGCGCTCAAATTCTTTCATGCCGTTGGGATACCATGCCGTGAAGGTGCCGTTCTCTTTTCCGTTTTTTAAAAATCCTTCTGATGATTTGCGTCCGTTTTTGAAATAGGTGATAGAAAGCCCGTCTTCCAAGCCCATGTTGTAATGCCGCACCCATTTGATTTCGCCTGTGCGATACCATTTTGTGACTTTGCCGTGTTCCTTTCCATCTTTAAATGTGCCCTCAAAACCCTTCACGCCATTGTCATACCACTCCACCCAGATGCCTTCTTTCACTCCATCTTTGAAATTGGCTTCCGCAACAAGTTTCCCATCCTGATACCAATAGGGCCATTTTCCTTCTTTCTTTCCCTTTTTGTATGTTCCCTCTGCTTTTTTCTGTCCGTTGCTATACCAATACATCCACCATCCTTCTTTTGAATTATCGAAGTAGGCGCCTTTTGATTCTGTTTGTCCGTTTTCAGCATAGGTAGCCCACTCGCCTTCACGCTTGTCGTTGATATACATTCCTTTCTCCAGCACTTGACCGTTGCCGTGCCACTTGGTGAATTCTCCTTCATATTTCCCTTCCTGGTGAAAAGCTTTTGATGCCTGCTGCCCGTTTTCATAATAGGTGGCGGAGTTGCCGTCAATCTTGCCCATTTTGTAAAATTCTTCTGAGCCGATTCTTCCATCTTCAAAATAAAACACAGCAAGACTATCCTTCAATCCGTTTTTATAGAATTCTAACAATTTTTCTTTTCCGTTGGAATACCATGCAGTGGATTTGCCGTGCTCTACGCCATTTCTGTACTGGGTTTCTTTTTTCTTTGTTCCATCCTCGTAAAATTCCACATAACGCACTTTTTGCATGAACTCCCCCTTGCCAATGTAGGTGACGGTTACGCGCGGATTTCCGTTAGAATATGTTTTCAAAACGACATCGTAAGGTGTATTCCTGAATGAACAGGAGGCGAGTGCAATACAGAAAAAGGAGGTGGCAAACAGAAATTTCACAGAAAAAAATCCAATTTTAAAACGACTGCAAAATAAAAAAAAAGCCGAAGGCGATACTTGGTAAACCTCAAATCAAACATGCTTACTGCTTTATCAACTTGCAAAATGAAGCGGATGTTCCGTAATTGATTTCAAGCACATACATCCCGGCTGGTAATTGACTCAGATTTAAACTGATGGTTTGATTGCCCTTGTCGGTATTTTCATTATAGAGCGTAGAAAGTTTTCTGCCTGCAAGGTTGCGCAGGTGAATCGTGATATCCCTATTTTCATTGTTCTTCAGCTCCGCAAGTACTACATCCTGAAAAGGGTTGGGATAAAAAAGGGCATAGCTTCCATCTGCAAGAATGGAAATGGAGGTGGTGTCTTCCGGGTCGCGCAAATCAATAACTAACACAGGCAGGGAAAAGGTGTCACAGATATAATCAGGACATGCCCTGTTACAAGCAACAAATTCAACATTATAGATTCCGCCTTCAGTGTAATAGTGCGAAGGATTAGCGCCCACCGTAGTGTTGCTTGCAGAGGAGTCATCATCAAAATTCCAATAGAGACTGTCGCCATTGATGGCGAGGCTGTAGAAGTTCACTTCAAGGCTGTCGTTGGAGCTGCCATCAAGTACTGTAGGAAATGGAAGGTAACCAAACAGCGCAGTTGGCTCGAAGCAACGCAGGCTGTCTATGTATTTGAGGTCTTGATAAATCAGGTTTCCATCCACTATCCATGCGGAAACCTCAAGCAACGGAATTCCAAAATCAGGGGAGTACCATTTATACTCAATCACTTGTTCAGGAAGTATTTGGTTGGGTAAAAATTCTTTCAACGTAAACGTGTCGTTTTGAAAAATGATCGTGTCTGTATTAAAAACATCGGAGCGCACTTTCAAAACACTGTCGAATCTGCCGTAAGGTGTTTTCAGCGTGCCCCATCCTTCAATGCTGTTGTAGCGCTGCTGTCCATGGCGGTAATTAATTCCCACCGGAATGCCTGTTCCCGGAATGGAATCAATTTGAAGGAAATAATTGCTGAATGAAGTGTCCCTATCTCCATATTCCAAAGGGAAAGCATGAATGCGGTCGGCATTCGCATAATCTACGATAATAGGAAAGTTGGAAAGCTTTGCCCCAACTGCCACTTGCGAAAACGCGCTTTGCGATTTGTCATAGAAACTATAAACGTCTTCCAGCGTGGCAATTCCAAGATTGATGGAATCACTCGAGAGTTTAGCCATATCAAATTTTGTAACCCAATTTGTGAGGCAGGTAGAGCCGCAATCAATGCTGCAATACCCGGAGCAGATAAAAGGAAACTGTCCATTGCCAACGCAATCATTGTAGCAAAGCGTGTAACAGAGCGCATTACAGGTGAGAATGTATGAGCCGCGAAAGCCGGTGCGATCGGGGTCAACATACCGCTGGTATTCTTGCGAAACTGGAATCAAACTGGAATAATCCCAAGTGGTATCCGCGCCTGCAAGGTCGTAATCAAAACCGGGAATGTCTAAGATACTGATTCTGCTCACCAAGAAACTGTCGTCTAATTCTGCGAAATCATCGTTCTCAAAAACAGGTTGCGCAAAAAGTTGATTGCAGGTTGCTGCAAAAAGAAGGGACAGGCAGAGCAGGAGTTTTTTAGGATTGAATTTCATGGAATGGAAACGAGTTAGGGTAAAATTTTTGGAAAGGTATAGTTTAAGTTCTGTTCGCTCTGCCAAATTTAAAATTTAAAGGGGAATAACCGTTGCCATTTTGCTAAAGAAATTACGTGATTTTACGTAGGTGTTTGGCATGGTGATTCAGGTTGCAGGTTAAAGATGCTTTTGACTATGTTTCGGGAAAAAGGTAAATTCCATTACTTTTCCAAAACCCATGGACAGGCTCTTTTTCAAATATCTCGCCCCGTTTCTCGCTATCTCAATTATCCCTACGCTGGCTATCGTACTCATTCTTTTCTTTTTTATCAGAAATAATATCACTGAACTTGAGCAAAACCTGATTCAGCACGACACGGAAACCCTTACCAATTTAGTTTCCGAAAAAAATGAAGCTATCACGAAGAGCGAAGGAATGTTCATCGAGCAGGAAATCGAAAAAGTGCGGCAAAACTTAAAGGCGATGCAACTCGCCCCTGACTTTATCCGGCTGGACATCGAAAATATCAATGCTTATTCTGAAAATTTTTTCGCGCAGGAACAATCCATCATGGAGTTGACGGTAGTAAATAGTTTCGGAGACCGCATCTATCAGAAATTCAACTCGGCTTCTCTCGAATCAGACGAACCGGCTAATATCAGCCAAGAAAAAGTTTTTAAGCAGGTCGAAAAGAAGATTTCTTATACTTCTCCTGTAGAAGTGTCTTCTTCAACGCAGCTTCCTTTTATTATGCTGGGCGAGCCGATACTTGGAAACACAGGCGTATTTTCCGGAGCAATAATTGTGAAACTGGATTTAGATTTTATTCGTGAAATGGTTGCCTCAACGCGCATCGGAAAAAACGGCTTTCTGTATATTATCTCAGCGCAGGGAATGCTGATTGCGCATCCTTCTGTGCGCGAGTTTTATCAAAATCAGGATTACACAAGGTTTGATTATATCAATGAAATTCTGATTAAAAAGAACGGAACTGTCACCAATGAAGATAACCTTGTCTCTTTTTACACGAATAAATACGGCTGGACAACCGTTGTGGAAATACCAACTTCAGAAGCGTTGCTTTCCGTAGAGCAGGGCAAGCGCACAATTCTTTCATTTGTGAATGCTACGCTGCAATCTATCGGATATTTTACAGTACTGATTATTCTTTTCGGATTCATCATTGCCACCGTCACTGCTGTATTTATCACAAGGCGCATTATTTCCCCCATTTTGAATTTTACGAATGCCACGAATAGAATTGCGCAGGGGGAATTTTCCATGAAAATTGAAAAGCAATCGAATGATGAGTTGGGCGAACTCACGGATTCTTTTAACAAAATGGCGGAAGAACTTAAAAAAGAGCGGGAAGACTTGTTGAGCATCAACGAGCAAGTGCGGGCTGAAGCGAAAGACGTGGTTACTAAATTTATGTCAACGCAGGGACAAGCATCCAATTTCAATATCAGCGAGTTGGAAAAGCCGCTGGCGCGTGTGAAAAATTATCTGACGGAAATCAAAAAAGAAATCGGAGCGCAAAAAGCCGTACAGACAAGCGAAGTGATTGAAGACATTGAGCAAATTGACGCTTTCCTGAAAGATTTATTTGAGCATTCAAAAATCACCGTGAATATCGCTGATTTCGCGCCTGTTGATTTTTTTGATACGTTCAAAACTGCGCTTGATAAACTGCAACACGAAGTGAAGCAAAGCAATGCGAGCATTAAATGCGGACACTTGCCGACAACGAAAGCATTACGCTCAAGCATCGTTCAACTTTTTGAAAACCTCTTGAGTAATGCGTTGAAATACCGCAGCGAGCGCTCGCCCGAAATCATTGTAGCTTCTGAAGATAAAGGAACACACTGGCAGTTTTCGGTAAAAGACAACGGCTGTGGAATTGAAAAGAGCGAATTGGAAGAAATATTCCGCGTGCGCGAAAATCAATCGAAAGGGCATTTCAAATTTAATTTCGGGCTTGCGTTGTGCAAAAATATTGTTGAGCGGCACGGAGGCGGCATCTGGGTAGAATCGAAACCCGGCATCGGCAGCGCGTTTTATTTTACGATGATGAAATATTAAGGAGGAGATACGGTTGCTTACTGCAACTTTTGAGGTTGCTGTTATCAATTAGCTTTGCCATCAATGCCCAATTAGAATCTTGAGAATATTACTGTGATTTTGCAGCGTTTTTAAAATAAAGCCAAAAGAAATAAATGGATGCAAATAGAGAGGATACATCGGCTCCCGATGACGCGAAAGAACTTCACGAACACGTAAGAACGGTGGATAAACATTTTACCGTGCTCAACAATCGCTATCTCAACGTGTATGGGGATGTAATTGAGGCATCACGTACATCCGATCCGGGCGAAATGCTTGCCTATCTTGCCACAAATGCAGGGATAGAAGACGGGATGACTCTGCTCGATGCCGGTTGCGGGGTGTGTGGTCCTGCCAGATTTTTTGCTTCAAAATTTAATGTGCAGATAGACGCCATTACGGCTACCCGCATCCAAAGCGAAATTGCCGCTCAGAAAAACAAAGAAGGAGGATTGGATTCGCGCATAAAAGTGTTTTGCGGTGATTTTCACCAACTGCCCGAATACTACCCCGCAAACAGCTATGATGTGGTTTATTTCTTTGAATCATTTTGCCATAGTTATGACATACACAAAGTGATTGAAGGGGTGCGCACCGTTTTGAAGCCGGGAGGAACCCTTTATCTGAAAGATTGGTTTCTGGCAGAACGGTTAAAGGCGAAAGACCCGCAAAAACACATGAATGTGATGAGAAGGATTAATGAATTCTATTCTTTTAATTTCAAAGACGGTATCAATGAATTAAGCGCGGTGACTGCTTACTTGAATGCAAATGGTTTTCATGTTGAATTCGGCAGAACGCCCGGATATGAAAAAGGAGATTACGAACTAACAGCGTTGTTTCACGGCAATCATGAAATTTACGGACCCAATAATGAATATCAGGACAATAATCTAAGCGGGGATATCCAGGATGTGTTTGATGTAATTGAAATATTCGAGTTAAAAGCCGTGAAATTGTAATGCAAAAGTTTCTAAAGAAATTTTTCTATAAGCAGCGTGTTCAGCAGGTTGCAGATTACTATGACCATTGGTCGGAAAAATTCATGTCTATTACCGACACATTTCAGGGATTTAGAACCGAACATATCGAAGACATGCATAACTACACGATTCAGTCAGCCTCTTTAGCTGAAGGAGATGTAATCCTTGATGCGGGATGCGGTGTTGGAGGTCCTGCTTTTTATTTTGCACAGAAGCTGAACATACAGGCGCACGCGCTTACCAACTCACCGGAGCAGGTAAGAATTATAACAGCAAGAAAAAGTAAAAACGGTGTAGAAAATATTTTCCCGCGCCTCGGAGATTATCATCAGCTTTCAAAAATTTATGCTCCTGAAATGTTTTCTAAAATTCTGTTTCTTGAGTCATTGGGGCATAGCTATAATCCGGAGAAGGTTTTAAAGGAGACTTGCTCAGCGCTGCGAAGCGGAGGCTCCTTATACATTCGTGATTTATACATCAGGAAAGCAGCAGCTCCCGAAATAAAAAAAGAGGTGGATGCTTTAATTAAGAAGGCGAATGAAACTTTCGTTTACAACCACACCTACATTGATACTATGCTCCGTTTAATTGAATCTGCCGGGTTTGAAATTAAATTTTACAGGATGCCCGCAGTGCTGTTTAAGAGCATTGACCATGAATTTGAAAAAAAATTAGGCATCGCTCCGCCAAAGGGAATTCAATTTGCAGAGCCTTTTGAAATACTTGCTACAAAACCCTGAATCATCCGTTTTCTCTTGAAAACCGGGAGTCTGTTTTTTTACCGGAGACGCGAGCGCGATTCATTTATTTCTGCGAAAAAAATCAAAGAAACTTTTTTTAGGCTTAGGATTATAGCGGTGATAGATTTCTTCAAACTCATTGAAGCTTACTTTTATGGCAGGCTCGAAAGGAGTTCTACTGACTAAGGGAAGGTCAAGATCATCTTTGTTAAGATACTTTCGATAATAAGAAATAATAAAATCATCATCCGTTTTGTAAACATCCAGCGTGTTGCGCGCTTTATTGTGATGAAAATAAATTTTCTCAGCCTCAGTAGGACCCACAAGGCAGGTGCAGGCCGCCCGGATATCATCAGTTTCGTTTTGCTGAGAAAAATGCAAGGTGGCAGTATCATACATGACCGCTTGCCCTGGTTGCATTTTCATGATATTCCCGAACTTTTCCTGCACCTCAGTGCGAATATCACTATAATCATATTTTTTACAAGTGTAGCCCCGATACCCCGGAAAAAAACGGTTGGAATTACGAATCATGTGCAAGGCTCCATTCTTCTCATCTGTAGGTATCATCGGGCTCCACACATCCAGCGATTTACAGATTTCTTCGTGCACAAAGGTCGGGTCTTGATGTAATCTTGAAATATTGGTTTTATGAGGATATTTGGTTACGTATCCTGCATAATAAATGTCATAGTTGAATAAAAT
>JAWXCB010000001.1:0-30341 GCA_034440455.1 Chitinophagales bacterium | reverse complement strand
AGATTCTTGATGGAACCATTGTAGCGGGTGATATTGCAACAGATGCGGTAACATCAGTAAAGATTCTTGACGGAACAATTGCAACAGGCGACATTGCGAATGATGCAGTGACATCAGCTAAAATAGTTGATGGAACAATCGTAACCGGTGATTTGGCAAATGATGCAGTTACATCTGCTAAAATAGTTGACGGAACAATTGTAGCAAGTGATATTGCGACAGATGCAGTAACAACTGCAAAAATTCTTGACCTGAATGTTACTACTTCAAAACTTGCTCATGCGAGCGTTACAACTGCAAAAATTGCAGATGCGAATGTTACCGACACCAAGATTGCAACGGATGCCGTTACTACTGCGAAAATTCAAAACAGCGCTGTGACAACTGCAAAAATCAATGACGGTGCAGTTACTTCAGTAAAGCTTGGCAGCGGACTTACGCTTGCAGGCACTACGACTTTCTCAGGCAACATCGCGATGGGCGCAAACAAAATCACGAATCTTGGCGCGCCTACTGTTGGTTCAGATGCAGCAACTAAAACTTATGTTGATGCAGCCTCAGCCGCTCAGACGCTTTCATTTAGCAATGATTCCATCAGTATTTCAGGTGGAAATACCGTTGCGATTTCACTCAGCGATGACCAAGCACTTTCGCTTAGTGGAGACAGCATGTATATCAGTGGTGGAAACTCAGTGAGTTTGGCAGATTATTTAGATAACACAGACGCACAGACAGTTTCATTGAGCAACGACACGTTATATATCTCAGGCGGAAACAACGTAGCGTTAAATTCAGTTGATGACCAAACATTAAGCCTTGTAGGTAAAACGCTTTCAATTGATGACGGCAACTCGGTAAATCTTTTTGATAATGATTCTACAAATGAATTAATCGCAAGCGTTTCAGTTGTGAGCGACTCCTTGAAGATTACGGATGCAAGTGGCACTTACACGGTCGGTAAATTCATTATGTCTGGAACTACAGCCGGTGGTTCACTAACTGGAACTTATCCTAACCCCACGTTAGTGACGGGAGCAGTTACGCAGACAAAGATTCAATCAAATGCGGTGACTACAGACAAAATCATGGACAGAAATGTGCAATCATCCGATTTAGATACGAACCTCACATTGATTGGTCAGACGTTCATTAATGGCGCGATTGCTTGTAAAATCAAAAGCGTAACCAGCTTTGATGATCCTTACACTGCGGGCGAAGAAGTGGTTATCGTGGTTGACGCTACATTGGGCGCGATGCAGGTAAGACTTCCCGCAGCGGCTACTGTTCCCAACCGCACGTACATCATCAAGAAAATTGATGCTTCAGGCAATGCAGTTACGATTAATCCTGATGGCGTGGAAACAATTGATGGTGTGCTGACGCCAACATTAATTACGCAGTATAATTTCATCCGCGTGATTTCTACTGGAACAACTTGGTATATCATCGGACAATAAAAAATCAGAAGAAATAAAAACCGTGCTGTGGTTTCGATTACAGCGCGGTTTTTTTTTACCTGAAACGTGCTCACGAAAAAGCAGGAAATGTTTTTCGGCTATTTTTGAACACCTTTTAAAGAAAAGATTTCGTGAACGTAATAACAACTGAATTTCCGGGGTTAATTATTCTTGAACCCAAAGTATTTGAAGACAGCCGCGGTTACTTTTTTGAAAGCTATAACAATAGCACTTTTGAACAGGCGGGCATCAGCAATAAGTTTGTGCAGGACAATCAATCGAAATCAAGTTATGGCGTTTTGAGAGGCCTGCATTATCAACTTGACCCTTTTGCGCAAGCTAAACTTGTTCGTGTTGTGCAAGGGAAGGTGCTGGATGTTGCGGTTGATTTAAGACAGGGCAGCCCTACGTATAAAAAATGGCACGGAGAAATTCTTTCCGCTGATAATAAAAAACAAATGTTTATTCCCAGAGGATTTGCGCATGGTTTTTTAGTGCTGAGTGAAACCGCAGAATTTCTATACAAGTGCGATAATTTTTATTCCCGCGAGCATGATGGCGGCATCCGGCTTGATGACCCTGAAATCGGGATTGACTGGCAGGTTGCAAAAGAGCATTTGATAATTTCTGATAAGGATGTCAAGTTACCGTATCTACAGAATGCAACTGCGAATTTTCAATTCAATTCATAAACATTGGCGCAGATCCTCGTTACCGGTTCAAAAGGTCAGCTTGGCACAGAGTTGAGTTTACTTGCCGAAGAATTTCCGCAGCATCAATTCACGTTTACTGATTTCACCGAGCTTGATATTACGAACCCAACCGCCATTCAAAATTTTCTCGCTGCGCAGAAGTTTGATTACCTCATTAACTGCGCTGCCTACACCGCAGTTGACAAAGCAGAGAGCGACATGGAAAACGCTTTTAAGCTCAATGTAGAAGCGGCAGCTAATCTTGCGCGGGCGGCAAATGAACACAATGTCAAGTTGATTCATATCTCTACTGATTTTGTTTTTGATGGAAGAAAACATAAACCCTACGTGGAAGAAGATGCGCCATCTCCCATGAATATTTATGGAAAATCAAAGTGGCGCAGTGAAGAAGCCTGCCTGAAGGAAAACCCTCAAAGTATTATCCTGCGCACTTCATGGTTATACTCGCCCTTTGGAAATAATTTTTTAAAAACAATGCAGCGGCTTGGAAGCGAGCGTAATGAAATAGGAGTGATTTATGACCAGGTGGGAACGCCAACATATTCGCTTGACTTAGCTCGCTGCATCATGCATATTATTGCACAGCCGGAAAAACAAGCAGGAGGAATTTTTCACTTCAGCAATGAAGGCGTTTCCAGTTGGTATGATTTCGCAGTGGCAATCATGGATTTGAGCGGATTAACCTGTTCTGTAAAGCCGCTTGAAACGAGCGAATATCCCACACCGGCAAAACGTGGACATTATACCGTGCTTAACAAGAAAAAAATCAAACAGACATTCGCCATCTCAATTCCGCACTGGCACGAGAGTTTGAGGAAGTGCATTGAGCGAATGAAAACAATTTAGAAAAGAATGCTTGAGAAAATTGAAATTCAACACATCATTGATCTTGCAAAAATCGCGGGTGAAGCAATTTTGAAAATCTATCAGCAGGATTTTTCGGTTGAAAAAAAAGCAGACAACTCGCCCTTAACCCTCGCTGATAAAACTTCCAATGATATCATCACGCAAGGCTTGCAGGAGTTTTATCCTGAAATCCCCGTGATTTCTGAAGAGAGCAAACAGGTTCCTTACGCGAATCGAAAAGAGTGGAAGTATCTCTGGATGGTTGACCCGCTTGATGGCACAAAGGAATTCATTAATAAAAACGGTGAATTTACCGTGAACATCGCGTTGATTCACGAGGGAGTTCCCGAGTTGGGTGTTGTCTATATTCCCGCTACGGGCGTGACTTATTATGCCGTGATGGGAAAAGGCACTTTTATGATTTCACAATCCGAAATAACAATACGACTCAATGACAAGCGTGAGCATTATTCGCAAAAATCAAAAGTGAAAGTTGTTGCAAGCCGCTCGCATCTCAGCGATGAAGTGAAAGAGTTCATTGAAAACCTTAAACAGCAAGGCAAAGAAGTAGATTTTATTTCAGCGGGAAGCTCGCTGAAGTTTTGTTTGGTGGCAGAAGGACAGGCGGATGTCTATCCTCGCTTTGGACCAACGATGGAGTGGGATACAGCCGCAGCGCATATTGTCGCTACAGAAGCAGGTTTGCAGGTGCTGAATGCAAATACGCGCCAGCCGCTTATTTACAATAAAGAAGATTTATTGAATCCTTGGTTTATTGTTGAATAAATTTCTTCATGAAAAAACTGCACTTCATCGTTTTGTTCAGTGCAGTATCCTTTACTTTATTTGCGCAGCATCAAAGTAGCGATTGGTGGCGCACCACAACAATCTATCAGATTTATCCCCGCTCGTTTTATGATACCAATGGCGATGGCATAGGCGATTTGCAGGGAATCATCGAAAAGCTCGATTACATCAAGCAACTCGGGTTTGAGACGATTTGGATTTCGCCCTTCTTTCAAAGTCCTCAACAAGATTTCGGCTACGACATCAGCGATTATAATTCCATTGCGCCTGAATATGGCGATATGCAGTTGTGTGAGAAATTGATTGAGGAAGTGCATCGCAGAAACATGAAGATAGTGTTTGACCTTGTGATGAACCATACTTCTGCGCAACACAACTGGTTTCTCGAATCACGTAGTTCGCGCGATAATCCGAAAGCGGATTGGTATGTGTGGCGCGATGGAAAGGGTAGGGGCGATAAAAATCCTCCCAACAACTGGAAAGCAATGATTGGCGGCAATGGCTGGGATTATGATTCGCTGAGGCAACAATATTATTGGGCTTCATTTCTGCCGTTTCAGCCCGATTTGAATTATCGCAATCCTGAAGTGAAACAGGCGATGCTTGACGTGGCGCGCTATTGGCTTGCAAAAGGCGTTGACGGGTTCAGGCTGGATATTTTTAATGCGTTGTATGAAGACGCATCGCTGCGCGACAACCCTTTCAGCTTTCGCATGTTGCCTTCCGAGGAAAATCCTGATGTTTTTTTTCAGAAAACAAAATACACGCTGAATCAGGAAGAGAGTTTTCAATTCGCGACTGAGTTGCGCAGCGTAGTGGATGAATTCGACAACCCAAAACGGTTTCTTGTAGGTGAAGTGTTTGGTGATTCTGCAACATTGAAAAGCTACTGTAAGCACAACGGCAAGGAGGGATTGCATACGGTGTTTTTATTTGAAACGCTCGGCACGTCTTTCAATGCAACCTTGTTTCGTCATCTTGTTGAAAAGTTTGAAGCTGCGTTTCACGAGCCATTTCAACCCACGTATGTGTTCAGCAATCACGACCGCATCCGTAGTATTGCGCGGCTTGGCGGAAGCGTGGAGAAAGCGAAATTGCTTGCGCTGTTGCAATACACGGTGCGCGGCATTCCATTTACTTATTATGGCGAGGAGTTGGGGATTCCGCGCACGGAGATTCCGATGAAAGAAGGGAAAGACCCGTTGGCGGAGCGTTACAGTTGGATGCCGCAGTTTCTGGTGAACCTTTCGGGCGAATCGCTCAACCGCGATGAGTGCCGCACACCAATGTTGTGGAATGAAGCTGCAAACGCAGGTTTTTGTGACAGCACTGCGCAACCTTGGTTGCCTGTTTCTGAAAATTATAATGAGATTCATGTTGCGCGTCAACAGTTGGATTCAGCTTCGTTGTTGAATTTTTACAAACAAGTAATTGCGCTGCGCAATGCAACTCCTGCTTTGCAAAACGGGAAACTATCAGTTGCCACAGCGTATTGCACGAAACATGTTTTTGCTTTCTATCGCAGGGAAGGAGAGGAAAAGTATTTGGTGGCGCTCAACTTTTCAAAGAAGAAGCGCGCTGTTGCAGCAGCGGGTGAGCAAATTCTTTCTACTCATGCGCGACACCGGCAAGCAGAGTTGCTGCCTTTTGAGGGAAGGGTTTTTAAAATTGAATGAGAAGTAATGAATTCCCTTTGTGTGTTGCTGATTGCTGATGCGTTTGTTGCAGGTTGTGTTACCCTTGTGACATGGGCGCTACAAGACAATGCGCTAGCGAAATGAAGTCCGTACGCGCCACCGCCTTTCCACTTATCCACCGGGCGTAAAAACACGGTTTTGAATCTTGCGCTTTTGCCTATTTTTGCCGCCATTCAAATAGAAGATGGAATACCTGCAACCTTACCTCCCGATTCTCCTGATGTTTTTAGTCGTTTTCGGCTTTGTAGTGATTAACCTTTTCGGCACACATCTGCTGGGGCCGAAGCGTGACTCCAAACGCAAACTCGAAGCATTCGAGTGCGGCATCGAATCAGTAGGCAATGCGCGGATGCCTTTTCATGTGAAATACTTTTTGGTGGCGATTCTCTTTGTGCTGTTTGATGTGGAAGTGATTTTCATGTATCCGTGGGTGGTGAACTTTAAAGCGCTTGGCATGTTAGGGTTTATTGAGATGATGACGTTTGTCGGCTTCTTGCTTGTGGGCTTTGTGTATATCGTGAAGAAGGGCGCATTGAATTGGGAAGCATAAATAGTTTGAAGTTGTAAAGTCGCAAAATCTCCAAATTCCAAACTTTAAATTCTAAACTTAAAAAATGAGTTATCCAAAACCACCAACATTAGTACAAGCTCCTCCGGGGGTAGAAGGTCACGGCTTTTTCGCGACTTCGTTAGAGGCAGTGATAGGTCTTGCGCGGAAACACTCCATTTGGCCGCTTCCTTTCGCGACTTCCTGTTGTGGAATTGAATTTATGGCTACGATGGGCGCGCACTATGATTTCGCGCGCTTCGGCTCTGAGCGTCCGAGCTTTTCTCCGCGTCAGGCTGACTTGCTGATGGTGATGGGAACCATTGCGAAGAAGATGGGTCCTCCGCTGAAACAGGTGTATATCCAAATGGCGGAACCGAGATGGGTGCTTGCGATGGGCGCATGCGCATCAAGCGGTGGCATTTTTGATACGTACAGCGTGTTGCAGGGCATTGATGAAATCATTCCGGTGGATGTGTATGTGCCGGGCTGCCCTCCAAGACCGGAACAGGTGATTGACGGCTTGCTGCGTGTGCAGCAACTTGCGCAAAACGAAGGGTTGAGCAGACGTTCTTCACCCGAATACAAAGCACGTCTTGCTAAATACGGAATTGATTGATAGATATTAGACTTGAGACGTGAGATGTGAGATAACAGACTTTAGATTTAAGCATTGATGGAAAAGATACCACACGCACTTATTCAGGAGAAACTTACTAACCGCTACGGAAGCGACATTGTTTCCGTAGTCGAAGAACCGCTTTACAAAGCGCTTGTCATTACGGTGAACCCAAAAAGGATTACCGATGTTTTGAAGTATCTCTATGATGATAAGGATTTACAGTTTCAATTTCTCACTTCGCTGTTTGCGGTGCATTTTCCCGAGCGGAAAGGCGAGGAGCTTGAAATCGTTTATCTGCTGCACAACCTGTGGAAGAACACGCGCATCCGGCTGAAGGCGAACATTCCCATCAGTAATCCGGTGATTGATACTGCGACAAACATTTTCTCTACTGCGAATTGGATGGAGCGTGAGACATACGACTTCTTCGGAGTGCAATTCAAGGGGCATCCTGATTTGAAGCGTATTTTGAATGTTGACAGCATGGATTATTTTCCCATGCGCAAGGAATATCCGCTGGAAGAAGGCTCGCGCATAGACAAAGATGATACGATGTTTGGCAGAGAATCGTTGGTTGAGGGGAATTAAAGTTTGGAGTTTGGAATTTTTGAGTTTGGAGATGGTTACACGGACAAAATTTGAAGATTTAATAATCTGACAGAAAGTAAGAGCGTATTGCAATGAAATTTATAAACTAACCAGAGGCGCTGAATTCTCGAAAGATTTTAAGCTAAAGGATCAGATTAACAGCGCATCAGGTTCAATCATGGATAATATTGCGGAGGGATTTGAAAGAGGCTGGAGAAAAGAGTTCATTCAATTTTTAAGCATCGCGAAGGGTTCAGGGGGAGAATCGAGGTCACAACTCTATCGCGCTTTTGATAAAGGATATATTTCAAAAGAAAAGTTTAACGAGTTATACCAACTCAGTGATGAAATCAGCAAAATGCTGAAAGGTTTTATCACTTACTTAAACCAATCAGAGGTGAAAGGAATTAAATTTAAAAACAGGGTAGAAGAGACGGTAAACTCAAAACTCAAAATTCCAAACTTTTAAATGGAAGCACAAACAACAGAACAAAAACTTCCCATCACCGATAAGACGATTGGCGATGACGGTTTGTTAACAATCAACATGGGACCTACGCATCCGGCTACGCACGGGGTGTTGCAGAACGTGATGAAGCTTGACGGGGAGAAGATTGTTGACACGGAACCGACCATAGGATACATTCATCGTGCGTTTGAAAAGCTTGGAGAGCGCAGACCTTATTACCAGATTACTCCGATTACTGACCGCCTGAATTATTGCTCCGCCCCGATTAACAATATCGGCTGGCATATAGCAGTAGAGCGATTACTTGGAATAGAAGTGCCGAAGCGGGTCGATTATATGCGCGTGATTATGATGGAGTTGGGCAGAATTGCCGACCACATTATTTGCAACTCGATTCTTGGGGTGGACACGGGCGCGTTTACGGGCTTTTTGTATATGTTTCAGAAGCGTGAAGACATTTATGAGATTTACGAGGAGGTGTGCGGAGCGCGCTTAACAACTAATATTGGCAGAATAGGCGGGTTTGAACGGGATTTTAACGAAACGACAATTCAGAAAATTAAGAAGTTTTTAGTGGAATTCCCCAAGACGCTTGATGAGTTTGACGGACTATTCAATCGCAACCGAATTTTCTTAGACAGAACGATTGGCGTTGGCGGCATTTCTGCGGAACGCGCTTTGAACTATGGCTTTACGGGTCCTAATTTGCGGGCTGCGGGGGTTGATTATGATGTGCGGGTGATGAATCCCTATTCCTCCTACGAGGATTTTGAATTTGATATTCCCATTGGCGAAAAGGGCGATTGCTATGACCGCTTCATGGTGCGCAACAATGAGATGCGCCAAAGTTTGCGCATCATCCAGCAGGCGATGGATAAAATGCCTGCGGGCAACTTCCATGCGGATGTGCCGTGGGTTTATCTGCCCCCCAAGGAAGATGTTTATACGAACATGGAAGCACTGATTTATCACTTTAAGATTGTGATGGGCGAATTAGTTGTGCCGAAGGGGGAGGTTTATTTCAGCGTGGAAGGGGGCAACGGTGAACTTGGCTTTTACATTGTGAGCGATGGGGGCAGAACGCCTTACCGCCTGCATTTCCGCAGACCTTGCTTTATCTTCTATCAGGCTTATCCTGAAATTGTGAGGGGTTCACTTTTATCGGATGCCGTTGTTACGATGAGCAGCCTGAATGTGATTGCAGGCGAGTTGGATGCGTGATTTAGAAAATTCTTTCAAATCCTTTTTGGTTTGTTTGAGAAAAAAGGCGATTTTTGCCGTCCAAAGAAATTTTGAAAAATGTCGAGGGAATGTCAGATAACAGGTAAGAAGCCGATTACGGGGTTTTACGTGTCAAAATCAAACAGGAAAACCAAGAGAAGGTTTCTTCCTAATTTGTGGAACAAACGATTTTTTGTGCCTGAATTGAACAAGTGGATTACGCTGAAAGTTAGTTCAGCAGGGCTTCGGAATATTAACAAACGCGGCTTGTACACCTGCCTGAAGGAGCTGGAAACTGCGGGAGAAATCAAACTAAACTAACAGGCAATGGCAAGGAATAAAAACAGGATTCAGGTGATTTTGGAATGTACGGAAATGAAGACGAGCGGCTTGCCCGGCACTTCGCGTTACATTACGAAGAAGAACAAAAAGAACACTACGGAAAGGATTGAACTGAAGAAGTACAACCCGATTTTGAGAAAGGTGACTGTTCATAAAGAAATAAAATAACGGAAAATGGCTAAAGTAAGTAAGAACGCAAGAGTTAACAGAGGTGGCGGTGGCGGCAAAGACATGGTGAAGGTGATTAAGGCTGTGAAAAGCCCGAAATCAGGCGCCTACACTTTTAAGGAGAGGGTGGTGCATAAGGACAATGTTGATAAGGCATTGGGCGAAATGTAACACTGTTTCCGGCTCAAATGAAAAAGGCTTCTCCAAAAACGGGAAGCCTTTTTTATGTTTACAGTTTGAGGTTTGAAGTTTTTTCAGACGAGCTTGTAAACTTTTTAACTCAACTTCAAACTCCAAACTAAAAAATGGGATTTTTCGATTTTCTTTCAAAAGACAAAAAAGAGCAGCTTGACCAGGGCTTGGAAAAAACCAAAGAAGGGTTCTTTTCCAAAATTGCAAAGGCTGTTGCGGGCAAGGCGAAAGTAGATGACGAGGCGCTTGATGACATTGAGGAGGCGCTGATTGCTTCGGACGTGGGCGTGGATACTACGCTGAAAATTATCCGTGCACTGGAGGAGAGGGTGGCTCGTGATAAGTATTTAAATACCAGCGACTTAAACAGGATTCTTAAAGAGGAGGTTGTAAGTATTATTTCGGACGATTCGGGGAAGGATTTTAAGCTGCTTACGGACTTCCTGACTACGAAGCCTTATGTGATTATGGTGGTTGGTGTGAATGGGGTGGGCAAGACAACGACTATCGGCAAACTCGCCTGGCAGTTTAAGCAAGCGGGGAAAAGTGTGATGCTGGGCGCTGCGGATACGTTTCGCGCGGCAGCAGTTGACCAACTAACGGTGTGGGCTGAACGGGTGGATGTGCCGATTGTGAAAAAGGAGCAAGGTTCTGACCCTGCATCGGTGGCATACGATACGCTTGAATCGGGCATCGCGAGGGGGATGGATGTGGTGATAATTGACACGGCTGGTCGCCTGCACAACAAGAAGCACCTGATGGATGAACTGAGCAAAGTGAGGCGCGTGATGAACAAGCTGATACCCGAAGCGCCTCATGAAATTCTGCTGGTGCTTGATGGTTCCACCGGGCAAAATGCGATTGAGCAAGCAAAACAATTTACTGCGGCTACGGATGTTAATGCGTTGGTAATCACAAAATTAGATGGTACTGCTAAAGGCGGTGTTGTAATTGGTATTGTTGACCAGTTTAAGATTCCGGTGAAGTATATCGGTGTGGGCGAGAAGAAGGAAGATTTGCAGTTATTCAACCGGATGGAGTTTGTGGATTCGTTGTTTAAGCAGGAGTGATTCGTTAGAATGAAAACCAAACCCCACAATTACAAAGTAAATATCATCACGCTTGGCTGTTCCAAAAACGTGGTGGACAGCGAGGTGCTGCTGAGGCAGTTGAAGGGAAACAAGATTGAAGCGTTTCATCAGGATGAAGCCTCACCCCGCCCCTCTCCAAAGGAGAGGGAGTCCGAGCATTCGCACACATCTCAATTTCAAGCCAAAGGCGAGGGGGCGGGGGGTGAGGAAAAAAACAAGTCTGGAAAGAGTATTGCGGAACAAGTCCGCAATGACAAGCCAAGGGGCGAGGTTGTCGTTATTAATACCTGCGGCTTCATCGAGCGGGCAAAGGAAGAATCCATCAACACCATTCTGCAATATGTGGATGAAAAGAAAGCGGGTAGGGTAGAGAAAGTGTTTGTGACGGGTTGCCTTTCGCATCGCTACAAGGACGATTTGGAGAAAGAAATTCCCGATGTGGATGGCTACTTTGGAACGCTTGAGCTTCCGGGATTGCTGAAACGGCTTGGCGCTGACTATAAGCATGAGTTGATTGGCGAAAGAATTATCTCCACTCCCCAGCATTATGCCTATCTGAAAATTTCCGAAGGATGCAACCGCACCTGTTCCTTTTGCGCGATACCGCTCATGCGCGGACAGCATGTTTCCAAAACGATGGAAGCGATTGTTGCCGAAGCGAAACATCTCGCCTCGCACGGCACGAAGGAGTTGATGCTGATTGCACAGGAACTGACCTACTACGGTTTGGATATTTACAAGAAGCGGATGCTGCCCGAATTGCTCTTACAACTCTCTGAAATAGAGGGCATTGAATGGGTTCGCTTACACTATGCTTATCCAAATAAATTTCCACTCGAAATTTTAGATGCGATGAACCGCAGCCCGAAGGTTTGCAACTATCTTGACATCCCGTTGCAGCATATCAGCAACAACGTGCTGGCGGGCATGAAACGGCAAATCACCAAAGAGGAAACGATTGCACTGGTGAATACGATTCGGGAAAAAGTGCCGGGCATTACTCTGCGAACCACGATGCTCGTTGGCTTTCCGGGGGAAACAGAAAAAGACTTTGAGGAGGTGATGCAATTCGTTGAGCAAACCCGCTTTGACAGGTTGGGCGTGTTCACTTATTCGCATGAAGAAGGCACTTCGGCTTATCAACTGAAAGATTCTGTTCCCGCCAAAACAAAAAAACGCAGGATGGAAGAACTGATGGCATTGCAGGAAGGTATCTCTACAGAACTTAACCAAGCAAAAGTCGGCAAGACATACAAAACACTCTTTGACCGCAAGGAAGGCAATTACTTCATTGGCAGAACCGAAGGCGATTCCCCCGAAGTGGACAACGAAGTGCTGGTGGATGCATCAAAGCATTACGTGCGTATTGGCGACTTTGCCAACGTGAAGATTACAAGGGCAGAAGAGTTTGATTTGTATGGGGAAGTGGTGAATTGATACCTCCAACTTCAAATCTGCTAAAGCAATATCCCCGCAATAGTTGCATTGAGGCAGGAGGCGATTGCACCGCCAAACATTGCGCGTAACCCTAATTTTGCAAGGTCGCTTTTGCGCGAGGGGGCAAGGGCGCTGATGCCGCCAATCTGAATGCCCACCGATGAAAAATTAGCAAAGCCGCAGAGCGCATACGTTGCAATAATCATCGAGCGCTCGCTTATCACTCCTTCCTTCACGTAGTTGATGAGTTGTCCGTAAGCGACAAATTCATTGAGCGACAGTTTGATGCCAAGCAGATTGCCTACGTTTGCGGCATCTTCCCACGGCACACCCATCAGGAAAGCTATCGGCTGTAGCACTGTTCCGAAAAATGTTCTGATGGAGCCGGGAAAATAACCCGCGTATTCTCCTTTGGCGGGTGATAAACCGGCAACGGCATAATCATAATGCGCGCCTTGCAAAAGCCTGCCGTCAATGAGCGCGTCAAGCCCGTTCAGCAGCATGTCGCACACGGCAATCAACGCGATGAAGCCAATGAGCATCGCGCCCACGTTTGCCGCCAGTTTTAATCCGTCAATAATTCCATTGCTTGCGGCTTCAATCACATTGCTTCCTGAGTTGATGTCGGGCATTTTGATTTCGCCTGCTGTAATGGACTTTTCATTTTCAGGTAAAATCATTTTTCCCAACACCAGCGCGGCAGGCGCGCCCATCACACTCGCTGCAATGAGATGATTTGCCGGAATACCCATAGCGATATAGCCTGCCATTACACCGCCTGCGATGGTGGCAAAGCCTCCTACCATTACGGTGAGCAGTTCAGACTTTGTCATCTCGTTGAGAAACGGCTTGATGAGTAAAGGCGCTTCTGTTTGTCCGACAAAGATGTTTGCAGTGCAGGACATCGTTTCAGCCCCACTCGTGCCCAAGGTCCAGCGCATGAATTTGCTCAGCCCGATAATCACTTTCTGCATGATGCCGTAGTAATACAGCACGCTCATAAATCCACCAAAAAAAATGATGGTGGGGAGCACTTTAAATGCGAATTGAAATCCGAAGCCGGGCCAATAGGAATCAGCGGGGAAATAATATTTCGCATCAGCAAGGTTTCCAAAAAGAAACGATGCTCCGAAATCAGACATGCTGAGAAAATATGCCACTTGCCCGCTGAAGGCGGAAAAAAGAGATTGCCCATACCAGTTTTTCAAGATGAGAAAGGGAATGAGAAGCAACACGAGCAATGTCGTAAAATAGGGTTGCAGCTTTCCATTGAATTTCAACAGGCTGTTTGCGATGAGCAGCAGCAAAACAACCAGCATCGGGATAAGCAGATTTCCTGCTCCCGCAAGATTTCCGATAAAAAAGAACACAACGCCCACCGCAACCGCGCCCAGCGTGATGAGCACAAAACGAAGCGCAACATGCAGCGAGGCGAAGCTCTTTTCATCTTTCAAAAAAAAGTTTACCAGCAGGCATCCTAACACGGACATGCCCGCGAAGCTCACCCAATTGTTTTTCAGCACGATGGTGGCAAATAAAAATTGCAAGCCAATGCCCCATGCGATTTGCCGAAAATTGATTTTGGATTTTTGAAAGGAGAGCAGCCATGCGCACAAGAGCAACGTAAGCATTCCGCCCAGGCTGATAAAATTCATGTAAGGCATGTGAATTTTTGTAGAGGTTAAAGATGAAAAGAATAGATGGGAAAAGGAAATGGACGAGGTGTTAGCTAATTATGTTGGAGGGTGTTGTAATACTTATTTTGAATTAACAACCAGCACTTTCACTATTTCTCTTTTTCCTTCGACTTTGATTTCGAGCAAATAAATTCCCTGCTCAATTCCTGAAAGAGGAATAGCGATTGCGTTGCCGGTTGAATGGAAGGTAATGCGGTTTCTGCCGCTCAGGTCATAGAGATTAAGTTCAATGCGCGAGATGGATAAGCTCAAAAAGTTGATGTTCAATGTTGAAGAAACGGGATTTGAAATAAAGTAACTCCAATCTTTTCTTTCAGCAATATTTACCGATGTGTCGGTTTCGCAAAAGCGCACCAAGCCGCTATTCTGCGTTCCCATCCATACGCAAGTGGAATCGCCCATTTCAATGCAGAGCAATTCATCTTGCGGAAGCGTGGAGTTGGCAACGGTATAATTTTCCCAATTATTATTGCCGTTGTAAATCACTAAGCCATTGGCAATGGTGGAGAAATATTTTCTGTCATCAGGCGCAAGCGCGATGCCGTTGTAACTGTTCGTTGGACTGTTGGAGTTTGCAATGTTAAAGGTGAGCCACGTGTTGCCATTATATGCGGCAACACCGCCAGTGGGCGTCACCATCCAGAGGTTGTTGTCAGCATCATGCGCTAAATCAAGAACGCTGTTGTCGGGAATACCGGAGTTGCTGTTGCGATAAATAATCCACCCCTTTTCCTCCACACGCGCCAAGCCTCCGTTGATGGTTCCCGCCCATACTCTGTTCATTGTATCAAGATGAATAGAAGTGATATTGTTGGATAAAAGCGGGGAATTAGTCGTGTTAAAAACTTCCCATGTGGTGTCTTTCAAATATGCCAAGCCAAACGTGGTTCCAATCCATGCGCCTGCCGAATCAAAAGCGATGGCGCGTACATGATTGCTTGGCAAAGGTGAATTGGAAGTATTGAATACATGAATTCCGGTATCACGCAGCACAGCAAGTCCTCCGACAAATGTGCCTATCCAGATATTTCCTTCGTTATCTTCTGCGATACTTCGGATGCAATCATCGGGCAGTTGCGAATTAGTGGTTTGATAAACCGTCCACAAGGAATTTTTTAAATGCGCGAGTCCGAAATCGGTGCCAACCCAAAGCGAGCCGTCAGCGGCTTTTGTCAGCGCCCGCACTGTGTTATCAGGAATGCCGGAATTCGTAGTATCGTAAGAAATGATTTGCTGGGCAAAGAGAAAACTGTGAAAAGAGAGGAAGAGGATTGATTGAACAAAGAGCAACTTCACTCGCGCACCACTTTTTGAATGAATGTTCCTTCGGAAGTTACAACCTCAAGAAAATAAATTCCTGTTGGAATTGTCGCCAAATCAAGTTTTGATTGCACATTATTTTCTATGAGCGATAAAGGAAAAACAATCAGTTCTTTTCCGATGGAGTTCCACATTTTCACAACAACATCTTTTCCTTTCAATCCGGAAAAGTCAAGCATCACCCAATGCTGCGCTGGATTTGGATAAACGCGAATGTTGCCTGTGAGCAGGGAATGCGCGCTTGTTATTTCTTTCACCAAAACTGTTTTCTCCTCAGTATTTACACAACTGTTTGCATCAGCATAAGAATAGATGATAGGGTAGGGACCTCCGATTCCCGCATTGGCAGGAGTGAATGTATTTTCAGAAACTCCCAATCCGCTAAAGGTTCCTCCCGCAGGCGAGCCAACTAATGTTGTTGCTGCATCATTCACAAAATATTCCGCAGCCAATCCGGTGAAGTCAACAATGGGCAATGGATTTACAGTTACTGTTACATCCGCTGCATCCGAACTGCCGAAATTATCTGAAACGGTAACGGAGTAGGTAGTGGTTTGCGCGGGGTTGACTGTTATTGCAGCGCTTTGTTCGCCTGTGTTCCATTCATATTGCGTTCCGCCTGATGCGGTGAGCGTTACGTTTTCATTCAAACAAATTGCTTCATCATCGCCAGCGCTTGCCGTAACCTGTGACTGCTTTACAAGCACCTGCTCGCTGTCAACTGCCGCGCAACTGTTTGCATCTGCATAGCTGTATGTTATATCGTGCAAGCCGATTCCTGCTTGTGCAGGGTCAAAATCATTTCCCGAAATTCCATCGCCTGCAAATGTTCCTCCGGCAGGCGAGCCGGTGAGCGTAACCGCATTTTCATTCTGAAAATATTCCGCAGCCAATCCTAAAATATTTACCACCGGCAAAGAGTTTACAGTAACGGCTGCAATCGCCACATCTGAACTTCCAAAATCATCCGAAACCGTAACGGTATATGTTGTTGTCACAACCGGACTTACTGTGATGCTTGCTGTTTGCTCGCCCGTATTCCAATTGAATTGGGTGCCACCTGTTGCAGTCAGCGTGGTATTTTCACCAATACAAATTTCTGTATCGCCACCCGCGTTTGCTATAATTTGACCGATGCGCACATACACATCAATGCTTGCGCTGCCGGAACAACCCAGCGTATCAGTGTATGAATAAGTAACGCTGTGAATTCCAAGACCAGCCTGCGCGGGGTCAAATGTATTTCCTGAAACGCCATCACCGCTGAATGAGCCGCCTGCGGGCTGTCCATCCATTGTGATAATGTCTGCGCTGATTTGATAAGAGGTATCAAGTCCGGTGATGGAAACCGCAGGGGCAGGCGAAGCAACCGCTTGCACAGGCGTACGTGCGCTAACGCATGATGCCGCGCCATACTCGATTTCCCAGTCATAGAAATAATAATAGAAAGTAGTTCCGTTATCTGAATTATAAATGGAAAGCACATCGGTGATATTGAAGGGATAGTTCACTCCGCTGCTTGTGCGCTTGAGCGCGGGACTGTTGTAGCCGAAGCTGCTATTGTTCATGCTCGCGTTTGTTCCAAGCTGGTAATTTGTTCCGGGAACAATATTGAAATCAAGATTGATGCGCGATGTTCCCGCGCTGATATAGACGCTTGTATCTGCCAGCACTGTGCCGTTGCTGCTTCTCCATTCAATCAACCGAACGCCCGCCAAGTCGGTGTAAACCTTCACGCTCTTCAGCGTGAACGCTGTGAAGCAATTAAAAATGAGATAGGAACTGAATTGTGTTGCGCTGAAATTGCTTACCCCCGAATGATTAGTCGGCTGGCTGTGAGCTACCGTGCCTGGAATTTCAGAATAATTTTCTGCATAGAATGTTTGCGCTGTTTGTAAATCAGGAATGGCGAAGCTTGTTCCGCTTTGTAAAAAATTGCCGCCTGTTGCAGCATCAAACCAAGTCACTTCGCCTGTGCCTTCTGCAACGAGCGTTGCAATGCCGCCAACGCATGTGGTATCTTCTTCTGTTAATGTAATGGCTGAATTAATTTCGGCAATCGTGAGCGTATCAGAAACAGCCTGCCCGCATAGCGAGCTTGTTTCCACAAAATAATCGCCCGGAGTATTTATGGAAATAGAAGCAGTCGTGTCGCCAGTTGACCACAGGTAGCTTGTTGCGATATTTGCTTCAAGTGTTACGGATGAGCCGCTGCACACAAAGGGGCTTTTATCCAGCGTGATTTCAGCAACAGCGGAACCGACAGGCAATTGTTTAGTAAGTTCAAATGGAATGGCAGCCCAGTTGTTGCCATCATTCATCTCAATGAAATTATCATTCGGGTCCACTTCCATCACAATCCAATAATCGCCATTGCAAACAGAAGGCGGAATATCAATCCACATGCCATCAAGGTTTTCGCTATAGATGTCTGTATAACCAACAGAAATTCCTTGCTCGATTGGCGAGCAGTTGTATTGCCCGCCTCCCAATCCATAATTTGGAAAATTGCCGCTTGTGAGCACGGTGCCACCGCTATATGTTTGGTTATCCCTGCAATGCCCCACGTAGTTATCACAACTGCCGTAGTCCATTAAACAAAATCCAATCTTTGCGCCTGTGCCAATGATAGGCCACTTGAGCGTGTCCGGTTCATTCGGGTTTTGAACGCGCAATGTAAACACCGCCCAATCATCCACATGGTTGTGTCCATGCGTTGGATGGTATGTCATTGTGCCGCTTTCATGCTCATAGTAAGTCATTGCGCCATTATTCTTTTGGTACACGCGCTGGTAGATAATCTGTTTTGGTTCCGGATTTCCATTAGGACAAGTGAATTCTACGTTTGAACCCGGATCATTTATACTGAATGTATCGGTGCCGCACACAAACGAACGATAGCCGTTTGCATCCACACCGCGCACAGTAAGCGGACCCCAGCCAATATTAGGAGTAGAGCCGGTGAGGCGCAGCCTGCCGTTTTCTTGTCCGTTTCCGGTTTGTGAATACTCGGTAGGTCCGTTATCATAATTCTCCAGCGCATACCATGAGATGGTGATGTCGGGTTGCAACTCGCACACCGCGCTGCCATCAGGGCAATCGCAACCGGTAGCATTGGTTGTGGAGCAGGGTTGTGAAAAAAGAAGGGTAGGGATGAAGAGCAGGAAAGAAGATAGTATTCTTTTCATAGGTTCAAGAGAGCTTTTAAAAAGTGAAGCCTAAGTTACTATTTTGATTGATAAGCGCTAATGGATAAATTGATGTTATCACTGCTTCTCAACACTACTATCCATTTTGCTGACATACTGCGCATTTTTTGGTTTTATGATATTTTTATACATTAGAGTAACTAAAACCTAAAAATTGAAAAACTGCACCACCCTCATCATCGCATTTTTATCTTCTCTTGCTCCGGCAACCGCACAGCAGGTATAGCAAACACAGCGAGCCCTTGTCTGCAAAATGACCGCCACTTGGTGTCAGTATTGTGGCGCGTGGGACGCCACCAATTGGGATGATATTATTACGTAAAATGATTCAAAGGCGCTCCTATTCCAGTTGCATTTCAGCACATCAAGCGATTTATACACGCCCACCACAAAAGCAATTTATGAACAGTTTGAATCCAGCACTTCTACTCCTGAGTATTATATAAACGGAGTGAACGAAATGGAATATTCAACACAGGGCGACAATGTCACCCAATCGAAAACAAATGGAGCCAATGCAGTAAATGCGGCATGGCAATCACAGCCTATCGCTAATGTAGGTTTTGATTTTACTGTGAGCGGTAACAGTCTCACGGTGAATAGCAAGACGCGCTTCTTCACCGACACCACTGGCGAATATTATGTAGCCGCCTACATCAGCCTTGATAATCTCTATGCAGAGCAAAACTTGCAGGGACAGGGATACATTGACAGGTGGCAGAACAAAGTGATTCAATTCGCCATGACTACCGGCAGCAACTTTGGCATGCAGGCATTCAATGGCTCCATCACTTCGGACACCGAAGCGGATGAAACATTCACTTACAATCTCGATGCAAGCTGGGTACGTTCCGATGTGTGGGCAGTGTGTATGATTTGGAAAAAAGTCGGCACGAAATACGTGTATGTGAACTGCACTCAAAAAAGAGTAGCCGAACCCACCGGCATCTTGCAGGCGGCTGAAATACTTCATGTAAAAGTATATCCCACCGTTTCCGCAGGCAGCATTCGCGTTGAGGCTGATGTGCAACAGGCAGGCGGCATGTTAACCGTGACAGTGTAAGACCTTGGCGGAAAAACTATTTCATCAGTCAATAGCTCCATGTTTGGGGCAACGCAAACAATCATGCTTGATAAGTCAGCGCACGTTGGAAATACTCCGGGCATTTACCTGTTGACGATTACAGACGGAATCGCAATCGCTACGGAGAAGGTGTTGATTGAGTGATGTATTGATGTTTTTGTAGCCCGCACTAATGAATCCCCGTCAGCCTGCCCGTATCGAATGGATACATTCGGACGGGAATGATTTTTGTCCGGCTGGCGTTCGGACGGATGTCCACGGTAGAAGTCTAATGACGTTTTTACTTACTTCTTCGGAGCAAACTGCTTCGCTATCTGCTCATATTTCTGCTGATTGGCAGTGTCGCCTAATTTTTCATAGCACAGCGCGAGGTAAGAATACATTTCCTGCTTGATGTCGAGCATTTCTTCGGTAGTGTATTTCAGCGTTTCAAAGCAATATTTCATTGCATTTTGATAATCGCCCATCATCAGGTATGTTTTGGCGATGTTCGTGTAAGGGTCGGGAAAGCGCGTATCAATTTTCAGCGCGAGATTGAAATATTTCATCGCTTCCTGCAAATTGTTCTGCTCGCCATAAATAACACCGAGATTATTATAAACCTTCCACTGTCCGACTTTTAAATCAATGGCGCGCTTGTAATCTGCAATTGCCTGTTCGTAATTTTTCTTACGATAATAAGCAAGTCCGCGCTGCCCAAAGGCATCCGGATAATCAGGGTAAATTTTCAGCGCGGCATTATATTCCGCAATTGATTCATCAAGATATTTTAATTTCTCCTGTTCGCTGGGCGCGGGTACTGCTTTCACTTTCATTATTTCGTTCGCATACCAATAATGCAGGCGCGCGCTGTTTGGCGCATGTTTTACATCCGATGAATAAATGGCGTAATGGTCTTTCCATGCGTTGTTCCTTGCAATCGTATGCGCGGAACCTGCTACACTCAGCAGCGCGACAAGGGCGACAAGAATTTTATTCTCCGTAAATAATCCCGATAACTTTTCAGTGCTTTTCGTTTTCAGAAATACGGCAAGCAATGCAACAATAGTGATACAAAATCCAAGAGAGGGCACATACAAAAACCGTTCGCCAAAGCCGGAGCCAATCGTGATAAGCATATTTGAAAAGAGCGAAATAGAAATGAGATAAAACAAAATACCGAACACCCACAACTCTTTTTTCTTCCATCTCCACAATGCAACACCAGCTAAGACAAGATATGCGGCAAGCGAAAGCAACGGTTTGAAATTTGTCCAGCTTACTATCGGAATTTGGTTGTAAGCGTAATCAATCGAAAGCGGGTGCGGGAAGAATAACAGCCCAAGATATTTCCCAAGTATCATCACTGCTGTTGCAGTTTTCGCAGAGAAATCTTTTGCTGCAATCAGAAAATTATCAATCAGCAGTACATCCGAAACATCGCTGATTTCACCCAGCACAATTTTCCTCAGCATTAAATAAACCACTGCCCCGCCAACAAAAAATCCAGTCACCAAAAGATTTTTCCGCAATGGAACATCCGTAAAGAAATACAACATCACCGGAATTGCAGCCAGCATCGTGATAGAGCTCTCCTTCGCCATGAACGAGAAAAAATAGCAAGCAGCCGCGCCAATCAGCGCGCTCATCTTTTCATTTTTCAAATAATTTAACCCCAGATGTAGTCCAGCAAGCACAAACAGAAACGAAAGAATTTCATCGCGGCTCTTAATGTTTGCAACCACCTCCGTATGTATCGGATGCACGGTGAACAGCAGCGTGATAAGGAATGGAACAATCAGCGACACCGCAGGCATCAGCCTACAAAGCAGCATGAATAATAGATACGCAGTGAGCGCATAGAACAGCACGTTCATCAAATGCCCCGGAAACGGATTGTTGGGAAACAACTCCCACTCAATTGCAAACATCACCAATGACAGCGGCCTATAGAGCGTGCCTTTCGCTGTCCAATAGCCCGCGCGATAATCGGTAGAGAGCAACTCGCCAATGCCCTTCACGCCCTGCTTCACGATATGATTTTCCGTCACCGCGTTGGAATCATCAAGCACAAACTCATGTCCGAGTGTATTTACATAGAGCAGGAAAGCCACCACCGCTAGCGCGATTCCAAGCATGAAGCGATGCTGCTTATTCTGCGTGGTGGTTACCTTGTGTTTCTTTACTTCTTTTAATTCCTGAGAATGCAGGGCGACCTTTTCCTTGCGCGTGAGTTTTTCTTTTTGTTGCGACATGCAAAGTTTTAAGTTCTAAGTTATAAGTTTTAAGCTGTAAGAAGTTTCACAAATTATCAAGTGTAATGTTGAATATTGAGTCCAACTGTTGAATTCTAACCAACTTTAAACTTCAAACATTCTATTAGAAAGATGGCGCTTGATGAAGGCTATATCAAATTTGACCTGCGCTGGCAGCAAACCGCTTTATTACTTAAAGAAACTACCTCAGAGATTGTGCGCTACCGCAATAGCTGCTTTCAGAGAAAATATATCGGAATCACGGAAGGCGTAGGTTACGGGAACATCAGCATACGTTATCAAAACAGCAATCAATTTATCATCAGCGGCACACAAACCGGAGGACTGAAACGCTTATCCGCGCGACACTTCACGATGGTGACGAAAATTGATTTCGCAAACAACAGCGTGGCATGCAATGGACCCGTAAAGGCTTCTGCTGAATCGCTAACACACGCGATTTTTTATGCGCTGGATAAAAATATTCAGAGTGTGATTCACATTCACCATCACGCAATGTGGGAGAAGTTAAAATATAAAGTGCCGACAACAAGCGAGGCAACGCCTTACGGTACAATTGAAATGTGCAAGGAAGTGGAGCGGCTCTATAGCTCGTCAGATTTGAAAGAGAAAAAATTGCTTGTGATGGCAGGACATCAGGATGGTATTATCAGCTTTGGTCAAAATTTGGAAGAGGCGTTGAGTGTATTGGATGACCACGCGCTTCGTCATGCTGAGTGAAACGAAACATCTCCATGCTCAGAAAGTAGGAGATTCTTCGCTCCGCAAAGCCTCCGCTCAGAATGACGAAAATCAGTTTGTAAATGCAAACTGCAATAGATTCGCGCCCATCTGCAAGGCTTGTTGCCGTTTTTCTTCAGGGTCTTTATGCACCTCGGGATTTTCCCAACCATCGCCCAGATCGCATTCGTAATCGTAGAACACGACAAGCCTGCCTTCATATAATATTCCAAAACCTTGCGCAGGCTTTTTATCATGCTCGTGAATCTTCGGCAAGCCGTTGCTGAAGTTGAATTTCTGATGATACACGGGATGCTGAAACGGCAACTCAACTAATTCCAACTCAGGGAAAATTTTTTTAATTGCCTTGCGGACGTAAACATCCATACCGTAGTTATCAGAAATATGCAGGAAACCACCGCCCACCAAATAATTACGCAGATTCTCGGCTTCCTGGTCGTTGAAGATTACATTGCCATGCCCCGTCATGTGAATGAACGGATAATTAAATAAATCGGGACTGCCTGCTTCCACCGTTTCGGGTTCGGGCGTAATGTTGGTGTTGATGTTTTGATTGCAGAATTTGATGAGGTTGGGTAGCGCAGTGGGATTCGCATACCAGTCACCTCCACCGCGATATTTCATCAGCGCGATTTTCAGCGTGGGCGCAGAAGATGAAAGCTGCAACGAGAGAAAAACAAAAAAGAGAGGAATAATTTTTTTCATCGCGGTAAAATTAGTTTGATTTCACGCAAAGGCGTAAAGAAGAAAAAACGAATTATAAAACTTAGCGGACTTTGCGCCTTTGTGCGATTTTTTTGTGCAGATAGCGCTATCAACGAATTCATTCATTCACGAGGTTCACCACATGGCACGCGACAATGCCCGCTGTTTCCACACGCAAACGCGATTTACCAAGGCTGATTGCCTTGAAGCCGTTTGCTTCCGCCTGCTTCAATTCATCTTTCGAAAAATCCCCTTCAGGTCCGATAAGCACAAGCGCATCCTTTTTCATTTCGCACACCGCCTTCAAATGCGGGTGATGGTCTTCGCACACGGCTATGAATTTTTGCAGGTCGGTCATCAAGCCGGTGAGCAGCATGTCCTGAAACTTGCGCGGCTCATGCAGCGCAGGCAGATAGGCTTTGCCGGATTGCTTCATTGCGCTCACGAGAATTTTGCGCAGGCGGTCGGTGTTGAGTTTTGTCCGCTCAGAGTGTTCGGTAATCATGGGATAGAGAGCATCCACGCCTATCTCAGTTGCCTTTTCCAAAAACCATTCAAAGCGGTCAATATTTTTGGGCAGGGCAATGCCGATTGAAATTTTAAAATCGCGCTTACCGAAATGCTTTTTGTGTTCATGCACACGCAACTCGCACAGTTTGTCTTTGTCACTGATGATTTCGGCATGATAGAGATTTCCCTTTCCATCCACTATCTCCACCCTGTCGCCCACGCGCATTCTTAACACGCGCAGGCAATGGCGCGACTCTTCCGCATCCAACATAATGCTGCCTGTTGATTCAATCGTTTGAAAATAGAAATATTGCATAGTTCAAAAATAGTGCAGGCGAATAGGGAATGAGGAATTAAAATTGAAAATTCTTTATTGAAAGTTTGTTTGTTTTCAAAGTGAATGAAGGCAAGGAAACCCTGTTTATATCTTGTAAGGGTGTAATTGAAAGATGCCTCGGGATTTTAATAATTTGTGCGTTCATAAAAAGGACAAGACACTTACCACACTGAATTTGTAGTTTGTGTTGAATAGTTCGCTTTGCTAATAGATTGCTCCAACAGATAAATCTTCTTCTTATTTTATGAACACTTCTATAGGCACATCTGCTTCAACTGCGATGTGTTGAGTATAATGATGGTAGCGTTTCATAATATCCTTTACATAGGCAACAGTCGTTTCACCGCGACAGTAGCCACTTTTCACCACAGAATCATTGTAGTATTTCGGTTTTGATTTAAGGCGCAGGTATTCTTCCACATTGCCAGTCCACTGGTAGCGGTTTGCGCCATATTTCTCAGCAAGTCTCATCGCATCGCGCACATGTCCTTCGCCCACGTTATAGGAGGCGAGAATGAAATAGGCGCGTTCTTCTTTTGGAATATCATTCCAGAATTTTTCCAGCCAACGCAGGTAAGCAGTGCCGGCATACAGACTTTGTTCGGGGTCTGAAAGTTCCGCTGCGCCAAAGCGGTAGCCGGTAGCGGGCATGAGTTGCATTAATCCCTCTGCGCCCGCCCATGAACACGACTCCGGATTGAAATGCGACTCTTCATAAATCAGCGATGCAAGCAAACGCCAATCCCACCCGATGCGCCTTGCATAGCGCCTGATGAGTTCGTCATATTGAGAGAGGCGCACAGTATCGCCCCGTGAAAAGAAATCGCTGCTTGCCCACTTTGCGATTTGCTTTTTGCTGGTGAAATATTTCTTGTAAATAAGATTGTATTCCTCGCCCTTGCGCGTCTTATTGAGCCAGTCATTCAGCGCAGCAAGCAGATTGGGAGAATTCCTGCGTACTGCCCACGCCAATCCCTGTGGCTCGCTGATAGCGGTGCGGACATCAATATTTGAGAAGTAGGTGCTACTGAGGAGCGCAACATTTTCATCGGTGATTGTGTAGTTAATTTCTTTGTCAGCTACCATGCGAATCAACTCATCTGCGCTCACATCGCCCTTCACGGGAACAAGGTCAATCTCAGAGCCGATTTCTTCCACTAATTGAAACATTCTGTCCATGTGAGGCGAATTGCCGCGCACATGCACGGTTTTTCCGGCAAGCTGATAGGGTTCGGTAATGAGGCTGTCAAGTACTTGCTCATAATTCATTTTTCTCCACGTATCGGGCTTGCGCTGCACAAGCACCTGATGCACTTCCATGTGCGGATGGGTGAATGCGGCTCGCCTGCGCCCGTCTTTAGTCACCGTAAGCCCAAAGGCAATTACATCGCCTTTGCCGCTGTTGAGATAATGGTAAACACTGTCAAAATCATGCACGACAAACAGTTCTAACTCAACATCCAATTCATTTGCGAACATTTTCAGCAATTCATAATCATAGCCCATCGGGTTTCCTTTGTAAATGAAATAGCTGAGGGGATTGAATCCGGTGATAACAGTGAGTTTGCCTTTCTTTTTGATTTCATCAAGGTCAAGATGCACGGATGGACGCGAATCCCTGAGCAGGTCAACGATGTTTTCGTAATTAGTTCCCCTGCAATTGCTGCATAAGGAGAGGAGGATAACAGCAAAGAAAAAATTGCCAATCAGGCGCACGGATACATTGCTTTTCACAATTGCTAAGATAGCCTTTATGAATCAGCCGGAATTTGAAGAAAGCAAAACATTTTATGAGGCGCGTGCAACGAAAAAAAACTCCATTTTATCTTTATATTCAACTTGTAGCAACAAACAGAATAAATCGTTTATGGGAAATAAGATTGTGCTTCCACCTTATCCAACCGGATGGTATTCTGTAGGTCTTTCCCGCGAACTGAAAGGGGGGCAGATAAGAACGATTTGTTTTATGGGTGAAGATGTGGTATTGTTTCGCACTGCATCAGGAAAGGCTTGCGTGATGGATGCCTATTGCCCGCATCTTGGCGGACACTTCCGATACGGAGGAACGGTTGTTAAGGACACTATCCGTTGCCCCTTTCACGGATTCTGTTTTGACACATCGGGCGAGTGTGTGTCAACGCCCTACGGAACGAAGCCACCACCCACCGCTATCGCCAAAACGTCAACGGTGCGTGACATCAATGGATTCCTACTGGTGAATCATGATGCGGAAAACCGCAAGCCTGATTGGGAAATTCCCGAAAAAGATTACACCGGATGGACACAACTCCTGTCCGCTTCGTTTGACATAAAAAGTCATCCGCAGGAAACTTCTGAAAACAGCGTTGACTTCGGGCATTTCAGCGTTGTGCATGGCTATTCAGATTTGGACACGATAAAACCCCTGAGAACGGAGGGACCTTAACTTACCGCTAAATAGGTGATGCACCGAAAAGCGAATTTTATTGGTAAGACAGAAAAAATTCGCGCTGAATTTGAAGTGCATGTGCATGGGCTGGGCTATTCTTTTGTGGAGGCGGAAGTGCCCAAATATGGTTTGCAGTACAGATACTTTGTGCTATCCACCCCGATTGAAAATGGCAAAGTGAATCTTCGGCTGGGTTTGAGCATGAAAAAAGTGGTGAATAAATGGAAGGTGAACCCCGCACTTACCTTGCTGCCATCACCTATTGTAAATGCCATCATTCAGCGCGCCACCTTTAAAGGTTATATCCATGATGTGATGCAGGATTTCGACATCTGGAAAAACAAAACATATATTGCTCCGCCCGCTTTTGCAAAGGGCGATGGTCCTGTGGGAAAATATCGCCAGTGGGCAAAACAATTTTATCCGGAATTCCACCGTGAATCAGTTACAGCGATGGATGAGCAATGTCAGCCAATTACCGGATAAAAAAAATCCCGCTGAGTCAGCGGGATTTTTGTTTTAGGAGAACATCAGAGATTAATGGTCATGCCCTGCATGTGGGTCGCCCTGAGGTGTAATAGCGGGTTCAGTGCCTGTTCCTGGTTTCGGAAGCACATTGCCCTTGATGTAAACAGTAATTGGCTGGTCAGCAGGCGTAGCGTTTGAATAAATCTTTACGCCTTTGTTGAATTGTCCCAAGCGGTTCGTAGCATATTTCACAGCAATCTTTCCGGTTTCACCGGGCAGGATAGCCTCCTTCGGGCAATTAGGAACAGTGCAGCCGCACGTGCCAGCGCAATTGTTGATGATGAGCGGAGTAGTGCCTGTGTTTTTGAATACGAATTCTCTTGCTCCATCAGCATCCTGTTCAATCGTGCCATAGTCAATTGTTTCTGTTTCAAATGTGAGAACAGGCAAATCACCAACAGGAGTTGTTCCATCCTGAGCATATAAATTGAAAACAAGGAAGGAAAGCGTTAAAAACGAGAAAATATTTTTCATTGTTGTTGTTTTAATTTTCGAAAAATTGTACGTACAAAGCTATGCAAAGATTGAGGTACTTTGCGGGTTTAGCAAGTTTTTAACATTTTTTTGCACACAATTACCCTGTTCATTCTCACAGTCCTGTAAATGAAGGGTGGCGCATTTCACAGGCATTTTTGATACTTTTGCACGGTGCAGCAATTAGCTTACATGAAGCCATACCGCTTCCTTTAACCGAGTCAACACCATTCTCTTATTATGTCGTTTCAAGATGAAATAAAGCGCAGGCGCACCTTTGCCATCATCAGCCACCCGGATGCGGGGAAAACTACGCTCACAGAAAAATTCCTGCTCTATGGAGGCGCCATTCAAACTGCGGGCGCGGTGAAATCAAACAAGATTAAGAAGAGCGCCACCTCCGACTTTATGGAAATTGAGCGGCAAAGAGGAATCTCCGTTGCTACCTCAGTAATGACATTTGAATATGAAGGCAAATTGGTGAACCTGCTTGATACGCCCGGTCACAAAGATTTTGCTGAAGACACGTATCGCACGTTGACTGCGGTTGACAGCGCAATCATCGTGATTGACTGTGTGAAGGGCGTAGAAGAGCGCACGGAAAAGTTGATGGAAGTGTGCCGTATGCGCGACACGCCCGTGATTATTTTCATCAACAAACTTGACCGTGTTGGAAAAGATCCGTTTGATTTGCTCGATGAGTTGGAAGAAAAACTAAAAATTTCTGTGCGTCCGCTGAGTTGGCCCATTAACATGGGAACGGATTTCAAAGGCGTTTACAATCTCTATGATAAGACCTTGGATTTATTCCGCGCAGGAAGCCAAAAGATTGAGAAAGATGTGCAGTCCATCAGCGATTTAAAAGACGGTCAATTAGACAAGCAGGTAGGAGAAACTGATGCAAAGCAACTGCGTGAAGATGTGGAATTGATCGAAGGCGTGTATGACACGTTTGACACGGAGGCATATTTACGCGCTGAAATTGCGCCCGTGTTTTTCGGAAGCGCGATTAACAATTTTGGTGTGCGCGAGTTGCTGGAAACATTCGTGAACATTGCTCCATCCCCGCGTTTGCGCGAAGCAACAGAAAGAATTGTGGAGCCGGAAGAAGAAAAATTCACAGGCTTTGTATTTAAAATTCACGCGAACATTGACCCGCGTCACCGCGACCGTATCGCCTTTCTGCGTGTGTGTTCGGGAAAATTTGAGCGCAATAAATTTTTTCATCACGTGCGTTTGCAAAAAGAATTTCGCTTCAGTAGCCCTGCTTCGTTTATGGCGCGTGATAAAAGCATTATCGAAGAAGCTTATCCCGGTGATGTGATTGGCTTGTATGATACGGGCAATTTTAAAATTGGCGATTCGCTCACTGAAGGCGAGAACTTACAATTCAAAGGCATTCCAAGCTTTTCGCCTGAAATTTTCCGCGAGTTGATAAACACCGACCCGATGAAGTCAAAGCAGTTGGCAAAAGGTGTTCACCAATTAAGTGAAGAAGGAGTTGCGCAGTTGTTTGAGCGCGAGCAGGGACATAAAATTGTTATCGGCACGGTGGGGGAATTGCAGTTTGATGTGATTCAGTATCGCCTGTTGCACGAGTATAAAGCATCCTGTATGTTCAAGCCGGTGAGCCTGTACAAAGCCTGTTGGATTACATCTGATGATGAGGCGAGGCTGAAAGAATTTTGCCGTCTGAAGTACGATTATGTTTATACCGACAAAGACGGACACCTTGTATTTATGGCGGAAACATCATGGACGCTGAAAATCATTCAGGAAGATTGGCGCGAAATAAAATTCCATCAGAATTCAGAATTTAAAACCGAAGCAGTCAATAATTTTCAATAAACCATTTCCATGAAAACACTATTCATCGCAGTTATCGCCCTTACAACTACGGTTGCATGTGAAGCGCAAAAGGCAGACAAGCAAAGCAAGAAAGCCACAGAGCAGGATAACAGCCACATCGTTTATCGCGGAAAAAAAATCACCGATGAAGGCGCTATCACAACGGCTGAATTGGTGGAGAAAATGAAAACCGCTGAAAAACTCGAAGTAAAAGTGATTGCTGACATTGTTACCGTGTGTCAGGCGAAAGGCTGCTGGATGCAGGTGGATTTGGGTGATGGCGAACTGATGCGTGTTACCTTTAAAGACTATGGATTTTTCGTGCCGCTTGATGCCTCTGGCAAAAGAGTGGTGATGGAAGGAGTCGCTTCTCAAAAAATCACTTCAGTTGATATGCTACGCCATTATGCCGAAGACGCAGGCAAATCAAAAGAAGAAATCGAAGCTATTACAGAGCCGGAACACAAACTGGCGTTTGAGGCGAGCGGGGTGATTGTGAAATAATACCTTGAATTTTAAAAATGGAACACTGCCCCGATTCCCCTCTTCCGCCTAAGGCGGAGGGCGTGCTTACCTGCCGAAGTCAACGCAGGCAGGGGTGAGGCTTTCACGATAACAAAATCAACAAAGCCCGTCTGCTTTCACAAACGGGCTTTGTTGTTGATAAGCCTGTTGCATTTCCTAAGCAACGCGCGGGCTTGGTCGGTCCAAAGCGGTTTTTTAAAAGGCTTTGATTTGTGTGATTTACTCGCTCCCCCTCTTAGGCAGGTAAAACGAGTTGCATGCTCAGCAAGTTGTGGTCTGTTGACTGACGACTGTCGTCTTTCATTACAGCACTCTTGCTTTTGCAGGTTCTGACATTACGCTCAGTCCGGCAGAATTAATTGCCACCACTGAAAACCAATAATTTTGGTTGTGGTTTGGCAGGTTTTCCGCTTTGTAGGATGCCTTTGAAGAATAGCCAAGCAATTCCCAATTTGGGTTTTGGCTGGCGGGGTCAACCTGGGT